>JALDRJ010000002.1:2432370-3103555 GCA_031315865.1 Nitrospirales bacterium | reverse complement strand
CCAAGCACGGGAAAATGATGGTGAACTTCTCCTGTATAGTCCGATTTTTCGTGGCTTCCCCGCCAAGAGCTTCTGCACTCGTCGCATTCCTGCCTAAGAAAGTCTTAATCTTCATTTAATCACCGTCTCATATTTGCCTGATACAAGGTATTTAACAATTGTTCGACTGGTCTTACCAGCGAACTCACACATTCACGCTTGTCTCTTTATGTAGGAGGTTACTATGAGACATTTGTTTCAATCGTTTAGCCAACAGTCCCAGAAGACAACGAGCAAGACAAATCGGAAGACACTGGGACTCGTCATGGGACTTGTCGTCGCAAGCTGGCTCACTGGGTCGATGATTCTGGGGTCAATCAACGTTCCCGGCGTATCCTTAGCTTCCCCGACCAAAAGCTCAGACTCTGCTCACGCATCAATGCAACAACACGTTAAAGAACATGGGTTTGCTGAGATTGCGAAATCAGTCACACCAGCCGTCGTCAACATCACGGCCCAAAAAGTCATGAATTCGAATTTTCAAGAAGGCCCCTTTGATTCCTTTAGAGATTTCTTTGGAAAACCAGGCATGCCAAGCCCCCCACAAGAGCATTTCGGCATGGGGTCAGGGTCCGGTGTGATCGTTTCTCCCGACGGCCACATTGTCACGAATTTTCACGTTGTCGATGGAGCCAAAACCGTGACCGTGATGCTGGTTGACAAACGGGAATTCACAGGGACCGTCGTGGGAACCGACCCTCAGACCGACCTCGCCATCCTCAAGATTGATGCCAAGGACCTCCCCTACTTGAAATGGGGAAATATCTCGGAGCTTCAAGTTGGAGATTATGTCCTCGCGGTCGGCAATCCTTTTGGCTTGAGTTCGACTGTGACTCAAGGCATCGTGAGCGCTTTGGGAAGAGGGGGCATGGGCATTACGCAATATGAAGACTTCATCCAAACAGATGCCGCGATCAATCCAGGCAACTCTGGGGGAGCGTTGGTCAACACGCAAGGTGAACTCATCGGCATCAACACCGCGATCTTCTCCCGAACCGGCGGGTCACAAGGCGTTGGCTTTGCCATTCCAGCCAGCATGGCGCAACCCGTATTCGATAGCTTAGTCAAGAACGGCAAAGTCGTGCGTGGATACCTGGGCGTTGGCATTCAAGAATTGACCTCTGACCTCGCCAAAACCCTCAACCTCGATGACACCAAAGGCGCGTTGGTAACGGATGTGCGATCCGGAAGTCCAGCGGAGGGAGCGGGTTTGCAACGCGGTGACACGATCGTCATGTATCAAGGGGTGGCCATTACGAACCCACGCACGTTACAACGCGAAGTGACGCGGACACCAGTCGATACCTCGGTGGATATCACCATCATGCGCGATGGCGAAGAACAGAAACTCAGCACGAAAATCTCGGAACACCCTGATTCCATCCAATTGGCAAGCGTCGGGAAAAGTGTTCATGAGAGCGCGTTGGCTGGGGTGAAAGTTCAGGATCTGGACCAACGATTAGCCCAAACACTTGGTGTCAAAGGCATGACCGAAGGAGTGGTCGTCACCTATGTCGAACCAGGAAGTCAAGCCGAACGCGCTGGTCTTGTCCGTGGCGATATCATCAGTGAAATCAATAAGGAAGAGATTCATTCTCTGCGGGAGTACCAGGAAGTCGTCTCGGAACTGACGCATGACAAGCTTGCGCTAGTACTTGTCCACCGGAATGGAAACCCACTGTTCTTAACGATTAAAGTGTAAGGGAGGTCAACCTACAGAGGTTCTCATCACGCAACATGTGATGAGAACCTCGTGGGATTCTTACTGATCAAAGATGATAAAAAATATGTTACACGGCTTTGAAAGTAGAGTGCTTAGCCATGAGGTACGAGTCTAAGGAACGATCATTCTTGATGAGCGCATCGGGTATACGCGAAGTCTAGCGATGAGGCCAAGGCATGATCGGCACGGTCGAAATGGCATTCTTAGGCGAGCCCTCAATCATTTTATCGCTGTAGACAAGATAGATCAGTGTATTCCGCTTTTTGTCGAAGAACCGAACCACTTGGAGCTTTTTGAAGATCAATGACCGGCTTTCAGTGAACACGTCTTCGCCTTCTGCAAGTTCTTCCTTTACATGAACTGGACCGACCTGACGGCAGGCAATTGACGCATCGGAACTATCCTCCGCGACTCCAATCATCCCTTTTAATCCACCTTTTTTTGATCGACTCAGGTGGCAAGTGACCCCATCAATCTTGGGATCATCGAATGCCTCGATCACAATTTTATGATCCGGCCCAAGGAAGTTGAATTTTGTGTCAACACTTCCAATTTCCTCGGCAAAAACCGGGGATATGACCGTGAGGCCCCACAGACCAAAAGATAAGAAAAGCTTTATATTCATACATACCTCGACATATTTAGAATAAGTTCGAACTACTCATTAAAAAATGAAACTTGCATCTGAGATTGTCATCCCTTGCCAGCTACTCTCCTCCATATTGCTGAACATATTCCATGTTGCATATGGTTCTTCGATGTTAAGATTTTTCACCACATTCTCGAACTCAAGGAATATGGATTCGAGCCGAAAGAGATAGGACACGGAGAGCATGCCACACATTAGTTTTCTAAAGGGAGGCCCTGAATGAACATCACAGGCATTGAACAAGGACACGGTCCACTGAGCCAGGTGGCAAATGCCCTTTCCTCCTCGAGCAAACCTGCGACAGCGGTTCAACGTCCTGAAGATAAGGACCAAGACTCACGAGGCCAGCTCGAAGCGGGAGCAGCCCAAGGCCCGGGCATTACAGTTGAGATTTCTCGTGCGGCTCAGGCCCTTTCAAATTCTCAGTTTTCTTCCCAGCAGGGTTCACAACAACAATTCTCTTCTTCCCTTGTCGACGGTCAGTAATCCACTGAATAGCACAGGGTGGAAAAAAGACGTATCAGGAGAAGGGTGGGGAAACTCTTCTCCTGTATTCCAAAGATCATCGATTCTACATCTTCCCGGCTAGAACCGCTATTCGAGCGTTTTTACCGCCTCACGTAAAACAATTCACAGGCCTGCACATAGCCTTGAATCCAACCTTCGTCGTAATATTTTTCGAGTAATGTTCTCAACGCCTTTACGTCCTGGTCCTTCTGATCATGGCATATGCCTTGGGAGATCAGCATTTGATGACCGACATCCACGAGCCGTTCACGCCGTACGAGTAGTTCATCAGAGACGAGTAAGGTGATGACCTCTGCGGCCCTCTCTCGAACGAACGTATCGTGAAAGGTATCATATCCCTGCTTTGCGACTACCCGTTCACGAATGATCGCGAGTTCCTCTTGAATTTTGGCTTGATCTTTGATGAGAGTGGCAAAGACATCTTTTTTCCCTTCCTCACGTAACGTGTGCTCCATCGCTTGGAAGGCGATGTTTGGATCCGGGGCATCTTCAGTGGCCGGTCCGAATCCATCAACTTGCTCGCGATAGCCCCCAAACCGTAATCGGTCATAGGCCTTTCGACTTTCCTTATTATTCAGGATTTCATAAGCCGCGTTTAATTCACGAATTTTCGTCTCTGCATCTTGCCTGCCTTGGTTATGGTCCGGATGATAGAGCCGCGCTAATTTTCTATATGATTTTTTTATTTCCTCATCCGAGGCATCCGGAACCACTTTCAGAACGGCATAGTAATCGAGACGTGCCAAGGAGAACTCCGATCAAAACCACCGACAATACATCAATTGACCGCTGCCATAAACATTGAGGCCTGGAATAGACATCTTCGCGGGTATAGATGGAAGAATCTCTTTGAAGTGGCAGGAAAGCGTCTAGAAGAAATCGAAGTGATTTTCAATGAGAGCGTCGTGTGAGGGGAGGCCTTCCCGGCCCTCCAGGATGCCAGGGACGATTACCATTTTGCGCACGCATGGAAGTGCGGCGCTTTCGCAGATGATGAGCACAGAACCAACCACTTATCGCTTTTCTCGGACAATAGATACAAAGTCCCGCTGCCTTATGACGTTGTTGATATCGTTCTTGACGTGTCATAATCTCTTATCATCATACTCAATATCAGGAATTGTATTCAACTTTTCAATAATATCAATGTCTTATAGACACCATTTGCCATTCAACCAGTTTTGAATCATATTGATACTTTATAGAAAATATCGAGCAAAAATTAAAGTTGTACTTCACTATTTACGCCATCTCGCACATCTCACATCAAAGAGTTTCAACTGAAAATCTATGCTCCTTCCATGGCTCATAACCTGCGTTCTAGGAATATTGCCCTCCCCCATTTCAAGCTATCCCGAACTGGTCACAGTTCAGTCCTTACTATCGAACCCAGAACACTTTCATAAAAAACATGTGACCGTTCGAGGAGTCGTCAGGCAACCCGAAATGCATCTGGATGAGACCGGTTTATTCTTTGACTTTGTCTTTGTTCTACAGGAGGGCAATCAGCAACTCGTAGTCTTCGGTCGGCACGATAGGACTCAGGGGAGCAGTCCAATCGTTATGGGAGAGCGAGTCCAGGTTTCAGGAGTGTTCTGGAAAGATCGAGTGGCTAAGGAATATCATTTTGAGAATAACCTTGAAGCTCTAGCCGTGACTCTCTACCCACCCTTAACTCCAGATCGCGCGGAAGGTATGGCCCTCGGCGCTCAGGGACATACGTAGACATCACAAGATTGCCAAAATCTGCTCAGCCGCGATTGCGGTTCCCTCGGCTGGCATGAACTCCGTCGGGAACGGTAACCGCAGCACCTGATCAAGCGCCTGCTCCCATCTTCCATCCTCGAAGTCTTTCAATGTCAATTCTACGGCTCGTCCATACCGATGCGCAAAGTCTACAAGAGGTTGCTCATCGGCAAAATTATAGCGCCTGACATACACGATAGGCCTGTCACCGCGAACCGCCTCGACAATCGTTGCATAACCAGGCTTGGTCATAATGATATCGGCAGAACTGAGAATTTCACGAAACGAGAGCCCCATGACATCAATCGCCGTGACACGTTGACATCCTTCACAGTCGAGTGCACCACTAACCAGAAAATGGTAGCCCTTGATGGTTTCGAGCTGGGATAGAGGAAGAGATGATAAGGGAATGCCACCAAAGGCCACCAACACAATGCGGTCACTGGCATTGAGGCGAAGACGATGCCGAATGTCTCCATGGAGCGAGACCATTGGCGATAACACTGGCCCCACATCTTGGATATCTGGAAACGCCACCATCGGAATTCCCGGAAAAGGACGTATAAGCTTATGACATCCGCGGTAAGCTTGGCGAATCTGTTCGATAATCCTGGAATGTTCGACGTTATCCGCGCATCTATAGTCTTCCAACACTTGGTCCCAAGAAAGCGAAGCCAATGCCATCGTCGGACAGCCTGCTTTGACTCCTGCCGTGATACTCAAATATGAAATATTGGATAACACGCATTGAGGCCGGACCCGTTCGATGACGTCAACTTCCTCGCCTATCCGTTCTTCCCAGTTTTCGTGAAACAGTCGATAGGCATCCCAGGTTTTCTTGCTATCGATGTGAAGTGGGCCATCCTGAATACACCCGATATCTTGCTTAGATGGAGAAAGCTCCCAATGAATTTCAAGTGTTTCCTTAAAAAATGAGGACGGAAGTGCCGTACGCAGGTAGACCTCAAGATCCGGGCGTCTTCTCCCCAATTCGTTTAAGACAGGCACAAGTTGAGCTGCATGACCAAAGCCATGACTTGAAATCGCACACCAAATTTTTGACACTCGTTATCCCCCTTACGACCCTACTATAGTATCCAAACCCTTGAGCATTTTCGTTTTCTTGACGTAACTCGTTAGCGAGAGAAGCCAAAACTCGGTCACCCCTCTCGTGACTTGTTATTTCGTAGTCGCCTCCTTACAATTTTTACGTTGTAAGAAAAAATCGGATTACTCGTCGTACAATTCCACAATCATGTCTCGTCACGTACTATTTTGCCGTTTTTTAGCTATCTGCGTTCTGCATTTGAGCGTACAAGCCTGCCAGCACACGTCCTCTCATCACCTTCCTTCTAACACTCCTTCTAATACTGCCGGCCAGTCGGTGAAAATTCAGCAAAATACTGCGGTCGAATCCCAATTGCTTGAAACGGTGAAACATGCAGAAAGTTTGGGACGTGGGAATCCATTTGTCCTGAGCAGCCTTTACAGCCTCGCATCCTATTATCGGTCACAGGGCCAATATGATAAGGCTGAACTCCAGTATCAGAAAGCTCTTCAACTGAAAGAGGAGCAGAGCGGTCCAGATCATCCAGACTTGGTCACAATTCTTGAAAATTACGCGGATTTACTTCGTGACGCAAAACGCTATACCGAAGCCGACAACTTGTCATCTCGTGCCGCTGCGATTCTCGCGAAATATTCTCCTCGCCCCCCCCCAAAGCTTCCCTCACGTTAACGCTATTTCCAAGAGACGCCTCACCAACTCTAGGTTCTTTTCGTCCTAGGCGAATGGGTAAGTGTTGCCGATATATTCGAGACAGGACGTCCGTTTATTCATATTGCACGCAGTTTTTCTTCCTTTGTTTGGCAGGAGATAAGCATTAGGCCTGGCATGAAACTTGTTAGGTAAAACGGGCATGATCAAAAAACAACCATTACAGAAAACCGCACTCAATAAGAAGCCGCGTAGCCTGCAAAAATCTGCTACGGCCAAACGAACTTCCCGAAAAGGTCAAGGTAACCCAATGACTACACCGACTGGCCAACGAGCAAAACACCCATGCTGCCCTCGATGTGGATCCCGTACCGTTCATCTACAGCAACTCCAGCAGGAACTGCTTGCCACACTGTGCCTTCACTGTTTGATTTGTGGCCATCATGCGTTTTTAGGAAAACCGGTCGTCCGGCTCATTCGCCGGCCGGAGATTCCCACGCAGCCTGTTACATTGAAGAGTGCTTGAACCAATCCATCGACCGCTCTCCTTTTCCTTGCACACTCGGTTCAATATATTCATTACCAGACTTCCGCTCTGAGGCTAAGGGGCTCAATGCTATGTTGTGTGAGTCCGAGTTTAAGCTGATCACGTGCATTGGTATTTCCGCAAAAACGTATATGGCGCTGACTCAGCTTGGACTCGATTGCAAGCAACCGACTGAGATCAACCCGTTCATCTCCTTTTTCTGATCCAACGGTCTGAATCACTCGACCAGTCGCATACTTCCAATTGTTCGGCCAACTTCGCGTCAGGACCGGGTGATACTGAAAATTATCAGAAAATTGGTCCGCTAACGCTTCCAATTCATCATGTGCCAAAAGTTGCTGTAGGTGCCGTACACTGACTACCAAGGTCAAGCGAACACCAGGATGTACATGGGATCGCCCAAAGTTATGATGACGCATGTACCGAATATATGCCAGAAACGGCGTGATTCCCGTGGAAAACGCTAAAGCGAAAAAGGACATCTGAGGCCATTCATGATCGGACTCAAGATAGAGATTCGTTTCATGAGGGCGTCGGCTATTTTCATAAATCCGCAAGGCCGTCCGGTCTTCATTCCAGTCCACGCGAACATCGAGCGTTTTGCCGGTTTTTTGCCATTGCAATATGTCGTCGGTTTGCCACCACTGGGACGTGTCTGATCGTTCTTCATGCGTGAAGTTAATGATCGTCTCCAATCGATGAGGCGACACGACGGCGGTGTTTGATCGTGTGTACATCCGTCTTCGCCACTTCTCTGTCCGCATTCCCCATGGTTTTGTCAAAAAGGCATTCCCGGGACGCATAACATCCAAGACAGGATAGACCTTTCCCTCGACTTCCCACTGTTCAGGCAATGTAAGCTCAATGGCCCGTATCTCGCCGGGATCGACGGTTGTCACACGCGATAGACGCGCAGGAACAACGATTTCTGCCATAGACCAACCTTTCTGTTTAGTGAACGCATAGAACTTTCGGCCACCCAGATCTCTCTTTCTATTTTTTTCACCGTCAACTATACTACTTTGACCTAAAAGGACGATATGACTATACCCATCCCCCCACCTGGCTCACGCCAACTCACTCCTCCTGAAGATGCCTCTAAAGCCATACCTTCATCACCCGAAAAAAGTGCAGTCCCTTCCGAATCATCAGCTCGGCAAACGCACCCTCGAGATGCCGTGTTTTTCTCAGAAAACCAGGAAGAACATGAAACCGTCCAGACCATGATTCGCCAGCTACCGGAAATCCGCCAACATAGAGTTCAGGCGCTTCGAGAGGCAATTGCGTCAGGGAAGTATCGAGTTTCGAGCATGGACGTGGCCAATGCCATGGTTCGTGACCTTATCCCAAACGAATCAGAAGAGTCACGCTAAGCTTCTGAATCGCCTCACATTTCCGACAGCTTTCTCTCCTCAGTACCAAGCCATTCGTTTTTATATTTTTCTGGCACCCGGCCGATAAGACTATAGCGACACTCTGCATGATCCTGAAAGTGGGTTGTTAACCTGCAGATCCGGAAAAGCCGATCCTCGCTCTTCATGCTTCATTTCATAAAGACTGCATATGAGATAATTTTAAAATGAGTCATCAATCACGGACCTTCTTATCATCTAGCTCAAATACCCTCTGGCTCACCTTCCCGAGCGAAACAGCCGCGTTGATCCTCAGGTCTCAGCTACTAGGATTAGGACCTGACCATTCCTTGCTCTGCTCGATTCCCGAGGACACGACATTACAAAGCCTGACAGTAGGAGCCCTGGTGAAAGGGCGTTCCTTGTTCGATGGCGAAACCTATCAGTTCGAAACCAGCATACAAGAAATCATGCCGGAGGCACATTCTTTGCGACTCACTCCCCCCGCAGAAATTTCGCACCAAGCCGCAAGAGTCTACCCCAGGCTCACAGTCAAAATACCAGGCACAGCCAGACCATTAAGCCATCACGCCACGGTCCTCGCTGTGCTCCCTGTCACGATTGGTGACTTATGCCCAACAGGCTGTCAATTGACAGCTCCAGCCGAAGCCTGGCCTACAGTCGCGAGCCTCCAAATATTCATCACCTGCCGGCTTCCCGGATCATCACATAACTCAAAGCTTTCAGGAAACATTGAATGGATAGATCCGGCACCGGGACTGACTATGGGAATACAATTTCGATTTCAGTCAGAGTCCGATGTCGCACGGCAGGACCTTCTCAAGTGGTTCACATCCCAGCAGGCCAAACTGATTAACACCGTCGTGTGATGCCCCGGAAATCTTTCGTGCCCACGATCGAATTTCTTCAGGTCCTCCGACCGCCTGAGACGGCTCACTTGCACACGACGCAACGCTCCTTATAGAATGCACTTTCCCAAACAATTTTCAGGAACAGCGAAAATAGTTTGAGATCATCGTCGAATAAAACATTCGGCCAAACGGGAATTTTTCCACGTTTATTTATTCAGTGGCATCAATGAGGAAGACTAGTCATGCGTGAGCAAATCGATAATCGCAACATCATAGATATCGGACCCTTGATGACTCCGCGCGAAGTAAAAAATTTACTTCCACTTCCCGAGGCGAGCGAGCTGCTCGTCTATAACACCCGCGAGACGATTCAAGACATTCTGGATGGGCGTGACCGTCAACGTCTGCTCGTGATCGTTGGCCCATGCTCTATCCATGATCCTCAGGCCGCATACGAATACGCGGAACGCCTCAAGGTCGTCGCCGATAAGACGCGCGAACAACTCGTGATCATTATGCGTACGTATTTTGAAAAACCGCGAACCACGGTAGGCTGGAAAGGGCTCATTAACGATCCTCATCTCGATAATAGCTGTGACATCGATGCCGGATTCCAACTGGCGCGAAAGATTCTGCTCAACATTAATGCCATGGGCATTCCCTGTGGTACGGAATTTCTTGACCCCGTGACCCCACAGTATATCTCCGACCTTATCAGCTGGGCGGCGATTGGCGCTCGCACGACGGAAAGTCAAACGCATCGGGAAATGGCCAGCGGCCTTTCGATGCCCGTTGGTTTTAAAAATGGAACAGATGGTGGGCTCCAAGTAGCCCTCAATGCCATGATCGCCGCACGCCACCCACAAAGCTTTATCGGGATAAATGTGGATGGGGTGACCTCCATCATCAAAACGAACGGTAATCAAGACCGTCATATTGTGCTAAGAGGCGGTGGGGGCAAAGTGAACTACCAGGCCAGTGATATTGCCAGAGCGGTTTCAGCTCTCGAGAAAGAACACATTTCAAGACCGGTGATGGTCGATTGCTCCCATGGCAATTCAGATAAAGACCACACACGTCAGGCTCATGTCGCACGTTCCGTTCTTGAGCAATTTTGCAATGGGCAGGACGCGATCATGGGTCTCTTGATGGAAAGTCATCTCCACCCAGGCAACCAAAAATGGGAAAAAGGCATGGAACTCAACTACGGAGTGTCCATAACTGACGCCTGTCTGGGCTGGGAAGAAACGGAAGCTCTACTCTATGAGCTACAGATAGGAATGCAACGTTCATTTCCTACCAAACTCGCCTCGTCACTCTAGGACGACAATGTCGTATTTTCGAGACAAGTCGTCTTAACAATTGGCAGGGATTTTTCCCGTTTATAAGCCTCCTTCCCTCCTCCTCACGATCAAGGTATTGAGGCCAGGTAACTCCCTTGTGGGAAAAACACAAGAAAAGTTAGGCGACGTGTTCGGCAGTAGACGCTTGAGAATCATCAGTATGTTCATGGGTATGACATCCCAGGCAATGACATAGCCGACGATTCCAGAATCCCGCGAAAGCGATGAGAGAAGCTCCGATGACATCGAGTACTATTTCACCCGCACTACTCGGCACCATCCAGACGTGCGAAAGAACGAGACAGAGAAGACCGACAGCCGTCAGATAAGCCGGACGGATATCGCGGTGGAGCGGATAGGTGGCGAGTAAGCCAAACCCCGCCAGCAGGCTGATGATGCCCACAAAAAACCACTCCGTCGTCTCTGCGAGAAATCCACCAAGAATGACATCCAATCCATCCCATGAGTGAGCGGCGATCACGGGGAGAGCCAGCAAAGCCAAAGGCGTTAAAGCACAATGCACCGCGCATACGAGAGAGGCCAGCGATCCAGCCTTGGAAAGTGTGAGACCGAATGTTTTCATAGGTTTACTGACATTTAGGACAGAGTCCGCTGAATTCCAATGTATGTTCATCCACCACAAACTTCGTTTCGCGTTCTACCAGTGCTGTGAGCTTTTTCAGAGGACACAACAGGAGGTCGACAATACGGCCACATCCATGGCAACGAATATGGTGATGATGTTCCCGTCCGTGTTGAATCTCGAAACGGACCTGACCTTCCTGGTGAAGCTCAACCTGCGTGACAAGACCAAGCTCACGTAAGACAGTAAGGGTCCGGTAGACAGTGGCCAGATCGATTGACACACGGTTACGTTTCAATCGTTCAAATAGTTCCGTCGCACTTAAGGGATATTTGGTGCGTTCAAGCACATCCAGGACGGCTCGACGGGTTCTGGTCAGCCGATGTCCTGCGGCTCGAAGGTCTTGATCGATCGTGCTCTTCATGTAACGGCAACTTGTTATTGCAAGTGTATTGCAATTACCAAATTCAAGACAGGTCTGTCAACAAGGGGAAGTTGCTTGAAAAGAACGGTGACCTCGAAGCTGTCGAATGATAAAGGATTCTTCGGGAAGTGAAGCGAACAGAAAGCAGTCCGATCGCTCAATCGCTTGCGTCTTGGGAAGTTCAACAGGCGGAAAATTGAAATATGGGAGGAGCAATTCGATGATCCTATTCACGATTGCTTGAGCAGACATGCCCGAGCAATGCCCTCCCGGTAGTGGAGCCACAAACGTAACGTTTTTCTCAATGCCGAAAGCACTTTTTCTTGTTGCCTGCGGGTCACTGCATGATTGACCACCATATGATACGCATCATGCCGATGGCCATTTTCAACCATGAGATGGGCACGAGTTAAATCCATGAACCGTGCCGGCACACGATGATAGCGAACCAACGGATGTTCCCGCACACGGGCTTCCAATCGTTGTTTGGTCGGAGGTTTGGAAGCCGCTCGAATTTCTCGCCGATCATTTCGGCTTCCCTCAACGAAAATAGTCAAGACAGCTGCCCCCATGATCCAATCACCACATCCTGAGATCTCATCCAGCCATTTCCTGTACCGTCGGCTCGCAGCCAGTAGTCGAATCTGTGAAAATTCCTGCCGTGGGTAGCCAACACCCTTCATCATCTTTAAGAAGAGTTCCGGATGCGAGACCCCAAGCGATAGTCTTCCCGTATCTTCTTCATAGATATTTTCCGCTAACATGGCACGAACAGAAGCCGGTGGATTGTGGCCGTAAATACGCGCCAGAAACACCGGAAAATCTCGAACATACACTTCGTATTCCTGCTGAAAATGCACTTTAAGCTGGTCTTTGTTGACAGCATCACTAGAAAATTTCGGCCAGGCCCAATGATGTTTGCGAGTCATCAGGTCCAATAATTGCCCACGAAACCGTGTTCGCGAGAGCCCCTCTCTCACAACTGACCTCCTATAACCATGCTCCGTTTCTTCTATGGTCAAGACAGAGAACGACAATTGGCCTATCTCAGCCTTTCATATCCTTCGGAGAATCAATGAAATTTATGAAGTACATGAGGAAACTTCTTAAAACATCATGGCGATGATGAGAAGAGGAGTGAGAAGAAACATCCAGCAAAGCATCAACAATACCTGAAAACCAAACGGAACATGCAGGGTTTCATCCAATGGCCAGCAATATTCCTTTGATTCGAAAGGATTTGAATCGTATCTGCTAATGAGCTGAGATGGGAACGAAGTCTTATCGAGGGGACTGTAGATGAATAGACGGTTCTGCCACAGGCTTCAACGCAGCAGGTAGTGATTTAGTTTTTGAGGTTTTCATTGAACGCGGCGACTTGGTCTTCTTTGGCAAGGGTTTCTCTGGCCCAACTGATTTCGATTCAAGTAATTCAAGTTCCTGTCCCAGGTGCAGCAACACTTGTTGCTGAGATAGGGCAAGTGCCTTCAATTCACTCATTTGCGCATTGACTCTCGCCAGCTCACTCCGTTGAGCCGCCAATTGATCTCGAAGAGCATGGACTTCCAGCAAGAGTTCATCATGTTCAAGCTGACGTGGTGAATCCATCACCGTTTTTTCAATAGGCGACGAAGACTCTTCCAAATGGCGATAAGACATAACTTTTTTTCTTGTAAGCACCGCTTGCACTTTCCCGGAGACCAGTTGAAGACTTTGCCCTGATCGAAGGAGGATCTGATGTCCTCCGTAAAACACGTTTTTCATCAACGTCCACAAAGCGATCCCAGATACCACGGTTCCACCACAAAGAGCTTTCCACGCCTTTCGACACCAGGACCACATCGTGCTCATCCCAGCACCGACCAGGTTGAACATTCTTCGACACAAGCGGACAAACCGCGCAAGAGACTCCGTCCTCATCGACAGCGGCTCATCGCCTACTTGAATGCGTAGATTTTGAGACTGATCGTGTGGTAATTGAGCCTTAGGCTTTTTCCGTTCACTAGGAAGAATATGAATGAGGTTGAGAGGAGGTTCTTGTGATTTCCAACCCATCGAAAAACTCCAGGATCTCTTGCTCAGTGAGAAATCAACACTCTTTCAATCGTCAAACGGTGGATCAAGAGGCAGAAAACCAAGACTCACGCTTACATGTCTTTAACCATCTTTACTCCGATTAGTTTCTAGAGTCAATGGTAGAGATTTTCCCGGTAACAGGAGAAAATTGTTACCTTGAATATGGTTCAGTCATTTTATAGCCAACACAAAAAATTGCCTATCCATTCCAAAACCTCCAGACAGCCAAGATATGGCATGACTCACCTCTGGCACCCACAATATCTGCAACACAAAGACATAATCACCAAGAAATCTTCTCATGAAAGAATCGTCCATCTAGGTTTAAGTACTTGCGCACTTTTATCCTATTCCAATACCGTGCCATCTTCTGCAGGAAAACCGGCCTGATCAATGCGAACCATTCGACAAAGCATTCTCGCACTTCTTCAACAGACTCCCCATTCATCCTACGATGTCGCACGTAACCTTGGCATTTCTGAACGGGAGGTGGAAGATCACCTCACGCACATCATCAAAAGTCTAAAACATCAAGAGACCCAACAGTTTCACGTACATCCAGCAGCCTGTCGGCATTGCGGCTTTATTTTCCGAGACCGTCACCGCCTGACCTGCCCTACTCGCTGTCCTCTCTGTAAACATGAGCAGGTATTCCCTCCGCGCTTTGAAGTCAGGCATCGAAAAACGTGCTAACATGCTCATGCAAAAGAAAACGCAATTAGTCCCAAATGACTTTGGCATCAGAGGAGTCCTGTCACGTATGAATCGTCAATTGTTTGTCTCACAGGTCATCTGTTTGCTGGCCATTTCCCTGCCCCTTGCGAGTTGCCTCGCTCTCCCTCAAGTCGAGACGCCGATTCACGAGAGTTCGCGCGGCCGAATTATCCTGAAAACGTTCCCTGAAGGCTTCAATCATGCCTCCCACCCATCTCCCATCAGTTTGTTATCGATACAAGACATACTACACGGGCTGCGTATTCAGGAAGACAAAGCATTATTGGCGACGCTCGTCAGTGGTGAAGGGCAGGTACTCCCGGTCTTTTCGGAAGAAGACCTTGAGTTTTTCGGTCCGTTCATTCACGACGCCTTGAGTCAGGCGACATCAGAAGAGTACGTGGAGTTTGAACGTCGAAAACCTCAAGCGATCCCTCCGACCCTGACGCGCGGCACGCTCTACATGACCAACGCTTCGGCGCACATCGGTCTCGACAAGTTTCAAGCTGATATGAGACAGAAAGAGGTCTCGTCGAAAGCGAGTTTTTCTCCGACGCGCATCAAGCGTTGGATTTTACAGTTTTATCCTTCCGAGGTCGCACGAACCGATGCCAGCACGCAAGACGGGACGTTACCCCTTTATTCCGACATTGGGTCCCTCACGATCGATCTTGAAGCATTCCGAAGTACTCGTGAGGACTCCTCTTCAGGGATTGATACAGAGGAAGACCCGTTACGCGCGAACGATAAGTCCAAAGATATGCGAGCGATAGAAGAGGAAATTGAAGAGCTTCAGCAGCAATTGGAAGGACAGCATCGGGAATTGGATCGCTTAAAGGACCGCTTACGGCAGAAAGACCATGGGGGGAAATGAATCATGAAGAAATTGACGGTTCTGTCACACTATGTTTCCCTTTTTTCAATTTCTGTACGGTCCATTGGCTGAGACTCACGCCTCCCAACATCACACAGCCCAGTACGATATCCGTAGGACCGGTTGGCCAGTCAAGCGAATAGGAAGCCAGAAAACCACCGAAGGCCATCGCGATTCCCACGGCGGCGGCGATGAGGGGAGCCACCCAAATTCCCACATTCATCCGTAGCGCGATCATCGCCGGGAGTAACAGAAACCCAAACGTGACCAATGGTCCGACGATCAAAACCCCCAAAGAAACGGTGCACCCGACGATCCCATACAGCACCATATCCCAAACCCACACACGTTTGCCCAGTGAAATAGCCAGGTCGCGATCGACGGAAACCATCAACAATTCCTTGCGGAAAAGCCACAATATACACAAAATGACACTCAAACACACCGTTAACAGCAACAAATCAGAGTCTGAAATAGCGATGATTTGTCCTTGCAAGAGGCTCAACGCTCCGGCCTCCGGTATTCGATCGCTCGCAAGAAGCAACACGGTTGCGGCTCCGGACAGAACATAGAGCACGCCGATTCTTCCATCTACCCCGACATGGCCATGTCGTTCCAAATACGCGAGTATCAGTAACGTACCGGTAGTGAGGACTGTTGATCCCATCAATGCCAAAGCAAAGTCACTATGCTGTGTATCGAGATGAAACGTCGCATGCCAAAAAATGGCCATCGCAATCCCTGCAGCAGAAATTGCCGGCAACATCACCCCGAGGAAAACCATGCGGCGAACATACATCAGGCTTCCCACGAGTGGTAATATCATGCCGGCCATCACACTACCGTACAAGGCATTCCTCAGCACGTATGAAGGCGACAGAATGTCAAAAAGTTCACTCAACGAACGAATCCCCACTTAGTAAGGTACATGGACTGCCAGAGTAGAGACTCGCATCAAATGCCTGTTTTCGGAGATGTTGGTCTTCGATAATCAAGGCTTCGCACAGAATGCCTTCCAACGTTGGAAGAGCATGATCAGCCCATATTAAGGCCACGTTCAACTCGGTTTGAAGCTTCAGAAACACCTCCCTGATAGATTGAACAGACGCCTGATCAAGACTCGCCAGAGGCTCATCCAAAAGCAAGAGATCAGGGCGCGTGGCCAAAGCACGCGCGATCAATACCCGTTGCTGTTGTCCTCCTGAGAGGGAAGAATAGAGCTTATCTTGTCTATCCAACAGTTCTACGGCAATAAGACTCTGCCGAATCCGCTCACGTTCATCTGGCCCTAGACCTTGCCATGGCCGGAGGAGGCCATAGGTTCCCATCTCTACGACTTCCCTGGCTTTTAATCGAACTAGGGCATTGACCATCCCACGCTGGGGCACATACCCGACTCGCACAAGGCCTCCATCTGACCGTGTCCCAAGGTGGAGCGTCCCCCGTACAAGAGGTTGTATGCCAGCCAAGGATTTCAGGAAAGTCGTTTTACCGGAACCATTAGAACCAATGAGAGCCAGTGACGTGCCTGGGGAAATGTCAAACGAAACATCACGAAGGACCACGCGGTCATGATAGCCGATGGTCGCATGTTCCAAGGACAACAGTGTGTTCATGGCCTACTTCTCATGAAAAGATTCCTTCTCCCCCTGAACCGCCTTTAATATGGAATGAAGATTGAAATCAATCAGATCTTCATAGGTCTTCACTTCAGGACTTCCGCCGACCATGATGAGAAACTTGGCAACGCGAGCGCCAGTCTGTTCGGCCAGCCAATTCGGTAGTTGATCACTGAAGTACGGCTCCCGGAGAACGAGTTTGACCTGTTCCCGCTTCATTTTTTCGACTAACGCTGCTAAATGACGCTGCGTCGGCTCGATGCCGGGACGAATTTCAATTTGTCCTGTTTCTTTCAAGCCAAAGCGTTCAGCAAAATAAATCGTGTCCTGGTGGTACGACACGAACGGTATGCCCCGAAGGGGAGCCGCTAGCTTTTGCCATGCCCCCATCTTCGAATCGATCGAGG
This sequence comes from Nitrospirales bacterium, assembly GCA_031315865.1. Classification (NCBI taxonomy): domain Bacteria; kingdom Pseudomonadati; phylum Nitrospirota; class Nitrospiria; order Nitrospirales; species Nitrospirales bacterium. The sequence continues at coordinate 3,086,342 of JALDRJ010000002.1, read as the reverse complement.
CTTCAAATTGCCGTAAATTGTCCTCAAAATAGGGCTTACCGGCTGGATAGACCCGCGTTAAGCCTTCGGAAATGGCCTGAGCCATCAGCTTGGCGTTTACCGGATCGAGATTAAAGTGAGGGTTCCCCAGAGGATGCAAATCTCCTTCTTGACGTGTCAGAACTTCAGGCACTTGTTTGGGAGAAATTTTTATCGAACTATCGATGTACCCGGGGTTTCCGGGAAGAATAACGGGATTTCTGGCGACATCGATTAATGCCGTCAGCCAGGCATGCTCATTCTGCAATCCCATCACCACGAGCACATCGGCTTGATTCAACTTCGGAAGAAAACTTGGTTTGATCGGTACGCCATGGGGATTTTCCAATCCCTTCGCCAGACTTTCGACCGTCACAAGATCGCCCCCGATGCGGGATGTCAGGTTGGCCAAATCAGGAATAGACGTGACGACACGGAGACGCCCACCCTGCTCGACGGGCGGGCGTTCCGCCATGCCTAAACTGACGACCAAGAGCAATCCGATTCCTGCCGCTTTCATGACTTGCCCCAGGTTCATGACGACCCGTACCCTAGTTTCGTTCAGTAAACCCATGTTGATGACTCCCGATTACGACTTGCCATTGAAAAAGCACTTGATTATTGGGCGCAAAGGTATTTCCGTAATCCGAATGATTGTATTGGAGCACAAATCGCTGAAACTCGCTTGGGTAAAACGTGATGTAAGGAGAAAAAGTCATGGAGTCTGTCCGTTTTCCTGAAGAATTGACTGTCGTACCCGCTCGACCGTTAAGCGGATTGGTGACGAGAGCCGGCTCACTCGGCAATTGATGATAGTCGAACCGGAATCCAGGTCTCCACCGTTTACTGAAGCGATACTCCACATAGGCATAGCCGCCCCATGCGCCACGCGAGACCGTGTTCCCAAAGATATCGCGACGACCCTGTCCGAAATCGTACAGAATTTCTCCATGAAGGGAAAAGCTTTGTCTCAATCCACGCCCCAGGGGATACCAGCGATAATGAAAATCCACGTTGAACGTGTGTCGATCGATAGGATCCTCGTTACTCACGGCAAGCAGAGCTTCGTCCGTAGCTCCCGGTACTCTCGACTGCGGTGTATAAAGACCGGAAAACCCAATCTCGATATTGTGATCGTCGTCAAGGTCTACATACGTCCGGATCGACCCAAAAATCACACTCCCGTTAATGACCTGACGTTGCAAACCCGCGAGCGGCCCCTCCCCCGGAAGCCCAAAGCTATACCCATACCCCGTGTTCACTTGCAGATAGAATGAAACAGGGACAAGCCAGGTCAGTTCGATCCCATCGGTTCGGTTCCCGTTCCCATAAATCTGGGCAAGGGATGGCGGCACGTCGATCTGGGGAAGGTCATGAGCATGCCGACGCCCCAGAAAGCCCCAATCGGTAAAAAACCGCCCTGCCCGGACAGAGAGATTGAACGGCAGGGACGTCGTTTGAATCGCGGCTTCTTCGATCTCAAATGCCGCCTTTCCGAATTCTTCCGTACCTCGCGCGTTAATACCTTCGGCATGGCCGGAGGCGATCAGGTACGCGCGCGCAAAAGGATCCACCTCGGCCGACGCGAAAAGCTCGATCGTCCTGAGTGCGACGGCCGCATTCTTTGGAAAGCGGGTTCCCACCTCTTCAAGCGCATTCTCCCCATCGCCTCCAAGAAAGCGTTGACGCCGTTGTGTATACCCAAAAACCGTTTCAAACACGAGCCCGATAGCCGGATTGAATCGATTCAACAGCTTTTGCCGTCGAAGTATCGCGGCTTCCCGTGTGTCCAATGGTTGATCGAGTTCAATAGGTACTTCCATCGGCATTCCACCCGTCCGCGGCGTCAAGTCCTTGGGATCCGTCGTGATCTCAACACCAGGCAGACGCTCTTCAAGCGCGGACGGCCGCTCGGATCTGGGGGGGCCTGCTCTCTCATCATTGGCTTGATATGCCTCGGACAGGGAGCTTGGATCAGACATCGGCATCCCGCCGGTTCGAGGATTCAGGTCTTTGGGTGCACTTTGGACGTTTGCCCCGGGCATACGCTGCTGAATAGCATTTTCCCGCGTTGTGTCGGTTTCGGCCAACACCGACACCGCAAACAACATAAAAAGACAGAAGACGAAACTACACGAAGATAGATGAAACCTGCGGCCAATGGCCTTTCTCGCGCCACCCATAGAGTTTTCCTTTCTCTTTACTCCATTCAAATCACAGGATTCGCTCATGCCGCGCACATCAGCGCCATTTCACGAGGATGCGTCGAGACACGATGACGAATAAGAACGAATTATGAAAAGAAAGAAAAAAGGACTGGGGGGGGTCGGGGAGATTGGCTGAACGAACCAAGATACGAACACAGAGATACATCACGATCACGCTCAACCTGGCTCAATTCAAGGGGTAAGGCGACCGAGTCGAGCACAGTGGAGGCCGACAGACCGTTGGCATGATGGAGAACCCACTGGCAGAGATCAAATTCAGAATGCTCATGACTATCATGATCGACCGCCGCGAAGACATGATGAATTTGCAGCGCCCCAGAAAAGGGCATTAGACTGATACAGAAGACAGCGGTAATCAGTGCAATCCCGGAAAGAACACGGGGCGGGAAAAGGCATCGAAAGGTGGTCATGGGGTCAAAACTGTAGCAAAGCCCTTTGACGGCGTCAAGTTATTGCAAACAGCTTGCAATAATAAGCTCCTAAGGCCACCTCTCTCAATCGGATCACTTTCGACATACCGGCCTGTACTTGGATCATAATCCCGGAAGTAATTCTGGTGGAAGCCGGTCTCTGCATCAAAGAGCTGCCCCGGGAACCGCTGGTTGTTTGACGCTGTCCCCGTAAGGCTGTGCATCTCCCCAAAGGGCGCGTAGACCGCATCCCACACGAGAGCCTTCGTGCCATCCGTCATTTTCTGGAGTGTGCCTAGATGATCGGGGCGCGCGTAGTAGAGGCCACTTCCCGCACCCGTCCCCGCACTCACAAACCGGATGGCATCGGCCACCACGACTCCACTCCTACGAATCCGCCACTGGATTACATTCCCACGTGCCTACGACAGCCTCGTTACTCGCGGATCCACTTTGCGTTCGTACATACAGACCCTTCCTTATGTCGACTGACAAATAACATGCTTGATGTCATCCTATCCTACAACCTTGTTCGTTATTCACAGAACCTAGGAGCAGGCCTTGTTTTAGTGGTCTGATTCGTAGTATTGGCAACTTGCACCCGATGGTTGCTTCCCGGCACCAGACTAAATTGGACCAGGTGTTTCAGATGCCGGTGAACGAAAACCATGTGAGAGGCTGGTTCCAACTAAAAGGCCCCCGTCACTCCGCCAACAATATGAATGAGTTGATAGACGGTGGGGCCGAGCGTGGCGATGAAAATTCCCGGAAGAAAGCACAGCACGAGGGGAAAGACGAGTTTCACCGACAATCCCTGGGCATGCAACATTGCCTGTTCTTGCCGTCGATGCCGCAAGTCTTCGGCCTGCCGGCGAAGCGTTTCCGCGACGTTGGCGCCGAGTTGCTCACTTTGAATCAGGGCCGCGATAAATAGAGAGACTGAGGGTATCGAGAGACGTTGAGAGAGACGCCGGAAGCACTTCAAACGGGAGATGCCTAAAGACGCTTCCCGTTGAAAAATCCGAAATTCCATGCTGAGTGCGCGCGCCGATGGCTGTGAGCTCAAAATTTTTCCAAGCGCCAAATCAAAACTCATCCCGGCTTCCGCCAATGTGGACAGAAGGTCAAGGAACAAAGGCAGGTCCTGTTCGACCTGTCTGATACGTTTCGTCCGCGCCCCTCTCACGACAAAAATCGGCATGCCGGCAATTAGAAAGAATACGAGGAGAGGAATACCATATCCTGCAAGCCCTACCATGTGGACAAACGTACTGGGCACGCGTAGGAGTGTTTCGATGGGACCATTGAAAATAGCCAAGTAGTTCAAGACTGCCAGAAGGATCAGTGCGGACCAAGATGAGGCGACCATCGAGCCGAGAAAAAACAGTGATGCCGAAGCATGTCGGAATCCGGCCAAAGCCAGCCATCTTCGCATGAGACTTCGTCGTTCTCGTGGGCCTTCTTCTTCCTTGGCGATCCCGACCAGTTCTCCAATCCGCTTCATGCATTGTTGACGCCGATAGAGAGCACGAATACCGATCAGACAGATAATGGAACATAAAAACAAAATGCACAGGAGCGTAACGTGCGCCATGAGACTTAAAAAGAAATCCTACTTAATCGAGCAATCCAAAGAATTCCTAATGCTTGAACAATGATGGCTCCGGCGCCAAGATAGGAGCCCACCGGCGTAGACAAGAACGCTTCCATTCCTACGGGGTTGAGATACCACATCAGCAACGACAAGCCATACGTGATAAATAAGATGGAGAGCACTGAGAGATGGGATTCAACGCTCTGCGTCCGGATTCGGCGGTCAAGCTCGAGACGACTTCGAATTACGGCGCTGACATTCATGAGCGTCGTCGTTAAACGCCCCCCGCTCCACCATTGCACCGACAGGATCGATGAAAAAAGTTGAAACGTCTCGAGAGGTATTTGTTTGGCAAGCTGTTGAATCACAGAGGGCGGATCATCACCTAAACGGATGCGGCTCACCATATCGACGAGGAACGGCTTGAGTGGCTTCCGTGTTTCATGCATCGCCATCTCCAAGGTTTTCGGCAATGTTAACCCGGTGTGAAGCAACCCGATAATGAGATCGATCACATCCGCCAGTTGTTGTTCAATTTCATCGAGTTGACGTCGAACGAAATGCGCTTCCAATAAGTAACTCACCACACCTGTCAAGACACTCGCCGCACAAGCGAATGGAAGAGCGATATCGAGAAATTCAACCAGAACCACAAACAGACCAACACTCAAAATGATGGAGAGAAACCGGTGCCGTTTAGGAAACAGGTGAATCCGACGTTGAAAATGGCGTTCATGAATCGAGGTGAAGAGGCCCTCCAAACGGCGGGCATACCGCTGTCTCGTCCGGATATCCCACCAGGCATAACCGGCGACGGCAGACAGACCTGAAAACACGAACAAAAGACCGAATTCATACCACGACATTATGATTTCTCGCTTCAAATAAACTAAATGGAACATCCAAACCATACTCTTGAAAATCCAGAAGCATCCGTGGGACGACTCCGCACGACCCAAAATATCCCGTCCCCGAACCGTGGACTCCTGGACGATGGTATTGAAACAAGTCCTGCATGATGATTTTCACGCCGTCCCGGCCCACGACCTCTGAGATCCGTTCGACCCGCCTCAGTCCATCTTCATAACGCCTGACGTGAATCACTAGATGAATGGCTGAGACAATTTGCTCTCGAATGGCGAAGGACGGCAAATCCGATCCGGCCATCATGACCATCGTTTCCAAGCGGGAGAGCGCATCAGGCGGAGAGTTCGCATGAATGGTGCTCATGCTGCCTTCATGCCCGGTATTCATAGCCTGAAGCATATCGACGGCTTCGTCTCCGCGAACTTCGCCAACCACGATCCGATCCGGTCTCATGCGAAGCGTGTTGATCAGCAAGTCTCGCGTATTGATGATTCCACGGCCTTCGATATTGGCTGGTCGCGTCTCCAGCCGCACCACATGCTCCTGATCGAGCGAAAGCTCAACAGTATCTTCGATCGTGACGATCCGTTCATGCGCAGGGATTGATTCCGCGAGCGCACCGAGTACGGTCGACTTCCCCGCTCCCGTTCCTCCCGAGATCAAGATATTCCGCTTAGCCCGAACAGCAAATCCCAAAAATATGGCCATTTCCGAGGACATCACATCCAGCGTGATGAGATCATGCTTGCGTAATCGTTGTCGGCCAAAACGTCGTATGGAGAGCGTCGGTCCATCCGTCGAAACGGGAGGCAACGTCGCGTTGACACGGGTTCCATCCGTCAGCCGAAGGTCTGCCATGGGCCAGGAAGTATCAATGCGCCTTCCCATTTGTGCGGCAATACGTTCGATGACTCGTGCAATATGCTCCTTATTGAGGAACTTCACCTCCGTTCGTTCGATTCGACCAAACCGTTCGACGTAGACATGCTCTGGGCCATTTACCAGGATATCCGTGACAGCCGGATCGGTTAATAACGGGGCTAAGGGGCCAAGTCCGATCGTCTCCTCCGTCAGTTCATCCGCAAGAGTTCGTCGTTCATCTTCATTCAGAGGAATGTGCTCCTTCGTAAGAATACGTGTGGTGAAATCCTGTATGGCGCGAGAAACCTCATGACTACTGCTTCCGTATAAGTATTGTTCGCCGATTTCCAGCAGCATCCGTTCTTGCAGCATGCCCTTAATCGTCGTGTAATCAGCCTTGGGACGATCGAAGGATCTGCGATCTTTCTCCGGCCCTTCGCTTAAAATAGTCGATGAAAACTGCCGTTCTGTGGCTCGCAAGCGTGAGGCCAATCTTGTCGTCAACGAACGATTGAGGCGTTCACGATACGTAGACCGAGTGAGCGTCGTATGTCCATTGCGCTGACTATCCACGCCACCACCTTTCGACGAGTTCTGAGAATTGTCGCCAGGACGATTCTTTGTAGGGCTTCAGTGATAAGGACTGATCCGACGGGTCGAGACATTCAATTTCATTCACCAACCGGTGCAAGCTCTGATAAAACCCGAATCGTTTGGAATGATTCAGACAATATGGTATTCCGGCATTGGCCGATGCACGCAATTGCTTCTGGTAAGGGAACACATGATGGAAGCGACGGGCTAAACGTTCTTCAATGTCTCTCGAGCTCAGATTCCCGGTAAAGGATCGATAATTTTGATTCAAGAGCAGACGATGTCTCGTCTGAGGGACCCCAAGTCCCTCTAAAATAGGAAGAAACTTCGAGGTGGCCACGACATTTGGGGCAGTTCCTAACATGACGACATAGACCACATCCGACAAATCCAGGATCGAAATGACGGTGCTATCCAAAATCGGAAACGAATCCACGATGACATAGTCAAATGTCCGGCGGGCAAAATTCAGGATACGATACATGGACTCTTCATCGACTTCGGCCCCCTCCACGGCATCGAACGGTGCGGTTAAGACATTGAGCCCGGAAGCATGCGTCGTGGTCAATTGCCGCAATAGCGTTTCATCCAATCGATCCTTTTCCCTGACGGCATCCACCAACGAAGTGGGCGAAAGCAAGTCAAGCATCACCGAGCAGACGCCCAATTGGAGCGAAGCGTCAATCAATAACACGCGTCCAGGATGTCTCGTCGCTAACAGCGTCGCGGCATTCACGGCTAACGTCGACTTCCCGACCCCGCCCGTATTGCTCACAAAAGCGACCAATTTGCCCGAAGTCACGGGCTTTGAATACCGTGGCGCATATACGCGATCGAGCAATTGCCGAAGTTCGGTGCTCGAAAGTGGGTGCCGCAAATAATCTTTGATGTTGGCGCGAATCCCGTCGATGACAATGGCACTTTCTGAACGTTCAGCACTCAATTGATCCGGTCGATACATCGCAGCCACTGTCGTATCAGGAAGTAAGTGCCGCATATCTTGCGTAAAGCGTTTCAATTCATCGAAGTCCTGCTCCATGTCGACACAGATCAAATTGGGCTGACGACTTAATGCCATTTCTTCTGCCCGTCGATAATTCGCGGCATACGAGGTGACGCAGTGACAGCCCGTCACCCCCTGCAAGGCTGATTCAAACTCTCTCTCAATCGCGGCATCTCCACCAACGACTAAAATTTGTAGATTCTGTTCCATCATCGGCTCCTTATTAGACAGAGTGCCCCGCCAAGACTACCCAGTCATAGACCACACGGTTCAAACTTTATGCCAAATGAGCCGTCATGCTGATGGCTTGGAAACATGCAGAACAGGCGAAAATGGGCTCACAACCCTCGACACCGGGTAAGAATTTCCCCTCACCTAGGCAAACTGAAACGAACGATGCGAGATATTTCTAAGCCTTCTGGCGTCTCAAATAGTCCGTTATCGACTTGATGGGAGAAATTCTTGTCAAGCTCAATATCTCATCAGCCGAAGTACAAAACACCAGCCGGCGAGGCCTTGCGTCTCCTTATTGAGGATTCTTTTGTGACGGAGTTGTGCCTTTGCGATGAATACCCCATTAGTCAGATGGGCCTTCCTCTTCACTGTGCTCGTACTCGGGCAACATTTCGTGTTCAAACATCTGGCCTGGGACTTCTTACAAGATGTCGATAAGAGTCAGGTCCATGCGGCGCTCTCAACAATCGTGCAGGGAAATGACGCAACCTTGCCTAGCATCGATGATGAGGAAAGTATTCCCCTCGAGTGGAATGGCGTGTGGTTGGCAAGCGTTGAACTGAATCATCTGCATGAGACCAATCTGATCATCGACAGTGGGGCCACGATCACAACCATCTCGACTCAACTCGCCGATAGGCTCGGACTGTTCCCAGACCCGTACCTGCCAAAACTTTCGGTCAAAACTGCCAACGGTCAAGTGGAAGCCTGGGTAGCGAAGATCGACTCAATACGAGTCGGAGAAATTGAGCGAACGAACCTCCCCGTCGCAGTCTTGGATTTCGGCGATCATTCTGGACAAAACATGAATGGGCTACTCGGGCTGAATTTCTTGGACGGATTCCAGTGGCACCTTGACCAAACACAACGACGCCTTATCCTGCGACCAAAATCGTAACATCAGTGACCTTTCCTGCATCATCTCAGTTCTAACCTCCTGTTTCTCCACTTCTTGACAGTTCTGGAAGGTGGTATGGTAAAACAAATTTGTCGTTCACCTTCCTCCTTTGTCTATCTCATGGAAATACTATGAAGTTCTTCGTGTATGCAGACAATCTCAATCCAACTCAGTTGAAACGCCGGGCTCCTGAACACAAGTTCCTGTATAAGGCTTACCTCCAAGACCATACGATTCAATTCTGTCGATGGTCTTCGCAATGGCGATGTGGGCTCGCAACCATTGCGCCATCACAAGGGGAACGGGTTTGGGGCGTGGTCTTAGAAATCACGGATGAAGACCTCAAAGAGTTGGACAAGTTTGAAGGCGATCTGCCTGACGGGGCATTTCGACACCTCGAAGTCCACGTCATCACAGAGGATGATCAAAAAGAACTCGTGCTGACCCATTCAGCTCATGCCATCGGAAAATTTAAGGCCAAAGATCATTATCTAGACTGGATCCTTACCGGGGTTCGCCATTGGAAGCTTCCAGATGAGTGTACGGAGATGTGGGAACTTTTCCGTCCTCACTAACTCACCACATCATCTTCCACTCCGATTCTGCCGTACCAGATAGACGTAGAAGAAACCATTATCAAAACACCGTGCTCGAATAGGAGGACTTGCTCATGCCAAAACCCAAATATCATATTTTAGTCTGCACGAATTCACGGCCGCCGGGTCATCCGAAGCCCTCTTGTGGCGCACAAGGCTCACAAAACCTTCTCATGGCTTTGAACATGGGATTGATCGAACGGGGTGTCCAACCGGGAGAAGTGCTCGTGACCGGGTCGACCTGCCTTGGTCCCTGTGAGCAAGGGCCAACGGTCGTCGTCTACCCAGATGGAACCTGGTATTCTCAAGTCAAGGAAGAAGATGTCCCTAAAATCCTTGATGGACATATTAAGGGCGGACAACCGGTTGCTGACTTGAAGCCCGATCAAGTCTGGGGCTGAGTACCGGCCAAGGCGAAATAGCATGTCAGGACATCATCACCCTCACACAAGCTCAACGACCGCCCCTTCCCACGTGCAACATAAAGAGTCTGGCCCCAAAGCCATCGGCTGTATGGTCGTGACATGCAGTGATACCCGAACCCCGGAGACCGATACGAGCGGCCAACTGATCCAGCATCTGCTGAAGCAGCGACATCACGAAGTGCATGTCTATGAAATCATCAAAGATGAACCGGTAGAAGTCCAACGGCTTCTCAAAGAGGCGGGTGAAAATGAGGCGATCGAAACCATAATTATTAACGGAGGAACTGGGATCTCGCGACGGGATGCCACCTTCGAAGCCGTGGCGGGACTGTTAGAAAAACGCCTTGATGGATTTGGTGAAATTTTCCGGCATTTAAGCTACAAAGAAATCGGATCTCCAGCCATGCTGAGTCGTGCCGTGGCCGGTCTCTATCGAGGCCGAGTCATTTTTTCAATTCCAGGGTCCAGGGGCGCCGTGCAATTGGCCATGGAAGAACTCATCTTGCCGGAGATGGGCCACATCGTGGGTGAAATGCGAAAATAGCGGCTTTCGTTTCTTACTTTCCTCCCTCCACCTCTCTCTATCTTACGCGTACTCATCCAGAACTGTACGGTTAAGACCGCTGTTGACTCAAAGTGAACATACAGGAAGCCTCCAGTGAACAAGAGGGATTATCGAAAATAATCATCCCGTCGAAGCCGTGCCACTTCGCCCGCAACCTGACAAGGAGAAAAATATCATGAGCAGAATATCCAAAGAACGTATGGATAAGGCCTTGGAACAACTCAAAACCATTTCCGCTGAGGATTATGAAAAGGTCAAAGGGATGGCCAACATCGTTCGCCCCTTGCGCAGCGTGCTCCACAAAACACCGGACGATTATGGGATGACTGGCTGGAAGGATCTCGTCATTCCCTCAGACGACGGCACTCCGCTGGAGGCCTGGTATATCCCGGCTAAGGGTGGCGCGAGCAACAAGCTGGTCATCTTTAACCACGCGCTACCGATGTGTCGTTCAGGCTTTCCTGGGCATTTGGGTGAACCGTGGAGCCTGTATGACGCGGTGGAGATCGACTTCGTGATCCAATACAAGCATCTGACCGATGCTGGCTACAACGTGCTCACCTATGACATTCGCAATCACGGCAACAGCAGTGCTGCCAATAACGGTCTGAGCGGCATCGGGCAATGGGAGTGGCGTGACTGTGTCGGGGTCAAGAAATTTGTAGACCACCACCCGACGCTCTCCAAAATGAAGGTTGCCCTCTACAGCCAGTGTATGGGTGGAAATTCACAATATCACGCGATCCACCGCCATCCTGACCTGTTTGAAAACGTGCAATGCATGGTGAGCCCTATGGTCGTTTCCATGGCGGCGATCTACGATGCGTTCTCGGAGTTGCAGGGCGTGAGGCAGTATCAGGAATTGATCGATCTGGAACTGCTCAAGATGGGTGCGTTTGTTGCTGCTGAAATGACTCCGCATTTGTGGGCCGCCAGCGTAAAGATGCCAGTGTTGATGGTGCAAGTTCTGAAAGATAGCTGGACTCGTAATCCCGAAGACGCACAGGAAACCTTCGATCTACTCGGCAGCAAGGAGAAGGAATTACTGTGGATCGAGGACACCACACGGCGGTTCAAGGATGGGTATAATTATTTCGGGCGCTATCCCGAAAAAATCATGCCCTTTATCGACAAGTATATGAATTAGAATTCGACCCGGACACTCGTTCTTCAAATCGAAGCTGGAGAGCACGTGACCGCCCCTTCGTTGCTCAAATGCCTGTTATCCTTGCTTACCCTACTCCTGGTAGTGGCGGCGCTCGTCCCCGTGACCATCACATGGATCGAACGTCGTCAAGCCAGCGATCTTCAGAAGCTTGTGCCATACGGATCGCCTGGTGACGGGCAAAAGAGTCGGATTGCTGTCGTCTATTTCTCTCGCTCTGGGAACACGGCCCTTGCAGCACGACATGTTGCGAGACGTTTGGACGCACAACTGTTCGAGATTCAGGCTTCGGCCTATCGTCTTGGGCTACAGGGTTGGGCACGCGCAATGCAGGATGCGCGGAAGCATGAGGCCGATATCTCACCGCGCACTATCGATCTAGGCGAGTTCGAGACGGTCTACCTAGGGGCTCCCATCTGGCTGTACAGCCCAGCACCACCGATATGGGATTTTACCGAGCACAACCGCTTCGATGGCAAGCACGTCGTCCTGTTCAATACGTTTAATAGTCAGTTCAAGCCCGAGTACATTGAAGCCTTCAAGGCACAGGTGATGGAGCGCGGTGCTCAGTCATTCGAGCATCGGTTCGTCCGACGCGGTCGCATGACTCAACAAATTAGCCCGGATGAAATGATCGGCGCTATCGATTCAGAATGGTTCATCGAGGATACGAAGTCTCTGGTTGATCCGAGCCTAATTCAACCTCAATAATTTTTTCTTCGGTGAGAGGGCTGTTGCGCCGACGGAACTCGTTTCCCCCTTGACTTCGATGCAATTAAAGAAGCATACATTTTTACACCAATACGCACAGTACCCTTTATCCGCTCCTGACCGATTCACAACGCGGATGATCACGATCAATCACTCCCCAACCCGCACGAGCATCCCACGCTCCTTGCAGATATTGAACGTACGGTAAAACCAAAAGACCATCCCCGTAAGATACACAGCATTGAGGCCCGCCGCCCATATCAGATGAAGACTTGGAAATTGGTGGCTGAGGAGAACCTGACGCATGCCTTCAAAGACATGGGCAGGCGGAACGAACCAGGCAACGTACTGGAGAGCTTCCGGTAAGACCTCGAGCGGATAGAACACGCACGATATGGGTTGAAAGAGAAAGACCATCCCCCATGCCAGCACTTCCGCTTGCTGACCAAATCGCATGATAATGGAGGTCGTCAACACGCCGATGATCCATCCAGAGAGCAGCAGATTGAAGATAAAGGGAATCAAGGCCACTCCAATGGCGAAAATATCATACGAGTACACGAGCAGGGCGAACAGCATCATCAACGATCCAACAGCCGTCACCTTTAAGATGCTCATCACCATCGTCGCGGCCAAATATTCGCCGACCGTGAGAGGACTGGCGAACAGGTTCATCAGATTTCGTGCCCACATTTCTTCCAGGAAAGAGAGGGCAATCCCCTGTTGAGCCCGAAAGAGTACATCCCATAGAATCAATGCTCCTAGAAAAAACGTGACCGCACCATGCAGTTCATTGCCTTGCCTGGCCAGATAGATCGTGATGAACCCCCAAACCACCAAATCCAAAAATGGCCAGTAGAAGATTTCAAGGAGACGTGCAACGCTGCGCTGGTATAAGTACAAGTGACGGGATAAGAGCCCTCCGATTCGCCTGACGTTCACGGTGTGTCTCGTCCCTCTCTTGCCAACTTTAAAAAGACTTCTTCAAGGTCGTTTTGACCGAACCGCTGCACAATTTCTGCGGCAGTGCCTTCGGCAACGATTCTTCCGTGTTGCAGGAAAATGATGCGATCCGACATCTCTTCCATCTCACGCATATTGTGCGATGTGTAGAGAATACTGAGATTTTCCGAACGGCGATATTCTTGTAAAAACGCTTTGATTTTGTGGGTAATGTCAGGATCAAGGCTGGCGGTGGGCTCGTCCAACAACAAAACTTTCGGCTCAGTCAAAATGGCTTTCGCCAACGTCAATCGAGACATTTGCCCCGATGATAATTTTCGAGTGAGTTTATGTTGAATGTCTTGCATGTCCAAATGCTTAATCATGGCATCAATCTTCTGCTGGATATCGCGGAGCCCATACAACCGGGCAATGACTTTGAGGTTTTCTTCAACCGTTAACGAGAAGGGCATCGAAATATAGGTGGAGGAAAAGTTGACGTCGCGGAGGATGGTTTCTCGATGCGTGGCCAGATCCAATCCAAAAATCCGGATCGATCCGGATGTCGGCGTGATAAGCCCGAGCAACATGTGAATGGTTGTGGTCTTTCCCGCCCCGTTGGGGCCGAGCACACCCAGAATTTCACCAGGTTGGATATCAAACGAAATATCGTCGACCGCACAAAAGTCGCCGAACCGCTTCGTCAGATTGCGGACTTGCACTAGCGGTTGGGACATCATTCCCATGGGATAAGACTAAAACAAGAAATCCCCAATTTTATCGGGGAGATGGCAGGTTTCACATTTTTTACTGACGACTCGTCCTTCATGAGTCGTCCGATTGTCGTGACAGCGGACACAGTCAGCCATCGAAGCCTCCCAAAGTTTTGAGTCCTTTGGGTATTGCGGCTCATAGCGTTGATCATCGAGACCGGCATGCCCGCGCGGGATGACGATATCATAGCCTTTTATCGGGGTTCCGTGAACCACTCTCGCATGACAGGTCGTGCAACCCTCACCCTGGTTTCTAGCCTCAAACGCTTCCATATGCATTCGATGACTCATGATGAGCCCAACATCCTTAACGCGTCTGGGCAGGTCTCGGCTTGAAACTTCAGAAATCCGCAGGACCGCGCGATGACAGCTCAGACAGACATCCGAAGCAACATGAGACTGCAAATTATGATATTCCGTCGGAGTGCCGAAAAAGGTTATGGCGACATCCTCTAAGCCAGCCAGAACTTTATCCTCAAGAAACCCTTGGATTCCCGGCCGAACATGACAAGCCACACACGTGACTTCCTTATGCGTCGACGCCTTCCATGTATCATAGGCTGGTTTGATGGTATGACAACTGGCACAAAACGCCGGATCGTTCGTGAGGGGAATGGCTACGGCACCCCCGAGGAGAACCACACCCACCAGGGCTGCGATCAGACCGAGGGCTTTGCCTGAAGCCATCACGTGTACGAGGAAAGAGGGAAATTCTTAATTACGATCTCTGCAAGTCCTTTAATATCATCTCGATCCAAACACGGCACCGGAACCTGAGCAATCGGTTTCATCGAAACAATCGCCAGTAATCCGTCTGGTGAAACAGGAACTTCATCAAGGGATTCACGAACCACGACAATTTTGGGGTAGCCTTCGCTCTTCCACCCTTCCGCAATGATCAGGTCAATTTCAGCATTCACGAAACGGTCCCGAACTTCTTCGACTTTCATCTCTTCTGGCACATCGGCAAACATAGCCATACTTCCCTTGGACAGGACAATCACCGTACTCGCGCCGGCACGTTTATGACGCCAGCTATCCTTTCCCTCGGTATCAAGCTCGAAGCCATGACCGGCATGTTTAATGGTCGAGACTCGATAGCCGGCGTGAGTGAGTTCGGGAATCAATCGTTCAATTAACGTGGTTTTTCCACTGTTGGATCGTCCAACAAAGCACAGAATGGGAGGAGCCATGTGTCACGACACTTTCATGAAAAAATCAAAATAAGTAATGGCATGAATGAACTAAAAGTTTCGACTCAACAACTGTACCGAGACCGTATCGCCGGGCTTGAGATGCTCGACATCTTCTGGAACATCGATTAACCCATTGGCTTTGACCATCGACGTGAGGATACCCGACCCTTGCCCACCAGTCGTTCGGACCGTCAACACGCCATCTTCCTGCCGAAGGACGCCACGCAAAAAATGGCGTCGATCGGTGTGCTTCGAAAAGGTCTCTTGAAACACCGCCTGAACCACAGGGCGATACAATTGACGGTGCCCGCCCATTTTCAATACAGCCAACCGGACAAGTTGATCGAACGTGACCATGGATGACACAGGATTCCCGGGCAGGCCAAATGCCAGGCTCTGTTGAATTTTCCCGAACGCAACGGGCTGGCCTGGGCGTATCGCCAATTTCCAAAAATTCATTTCCGCGCCAAGTTCCGCGAACACAGGCTTCGTAAAATCGTAGTCGCCCATCGAGACGCCGCCGGACAAGACGATGATGTCACAGGTCAAACCTTGATAAATTTTTTCCTTTAATGAATCGGGATGATCCTTGGCGATGCCCAAAAGAATCGGAATCCCTCCGGCTTCCTGGACGCCTGCTGCAATCCCATAGCTATTAGAATTGATGATCTTATTTTCATCGAATCGTTCGTCGAGGTCGGCCAGTTCATCTCCGGTCGATACAATGGCCACTCGGGGCCGGTGATACACGGACACGAACGACTTGGCGAGAATGGCTAACATGCCAATCTCTCCCGGCCGCAGCAGCGTGCCTTTCGCGATAATGCACTCTCCCTCTTTCACGTCCTCGCCCTGTGGACGGATATGAACGCCTTTGCCGCTTTCAGGCTTCATAATCCGCACGTGATCCTGGCCAAGTGGCTCGGTGAATTCCACGCGAACGACGGTATCGGCACCGGCTGGCATGGGCGCGCCGGTCATAATCCGGATCGCTTCGCCAGGTCCGACTGTTTTTTCGGCCATTTTCCCGGCCGGGACGTCTTCGATAATCCTGAGTTCGGGAATCGTGGAAATCGCATAATCCTGTCGAATATCGTCCCAGCGAACGGCAAACCCGTCCATCGCGGAGTTGTTCCAAGGAGGATTGTCACGCGGCGCGATAATGTCTTCGCCCAGGACGCGCCCGGTCGACTCGAGCAATCCTATCTTCTCGCATCCAAGGGGAACGGCGGCATCGAGGACCGTTTGCTGAGCCTTTTCCAACGGTGTCAAGCCATTCATCGGAATAGTACTGTACCTTTCTTCGATGTTTTGAATATCGATGTGAGACGGTTTATTTCTTTTTCATAAACGGCGCGGGGCGCGCGGACGGCTGAACCAAAGACCCTTTGCGTTTACAAAAATCATCCACTTGATTCGCGATATGATGGATCGCGTCAGCCGTCGGCAAATCGGAATGGAACAACGCGTAGGGCTCGCCACGATCACTTTGCCTCACCAACTCAGGGTCCAAAGGAACCCGTCCCAAGAAGGGAACCCCCATATCATGGGCAGAGGCTTCTCCCCCACCCTTCCGAAAGACTTCGATATGCTGATGACAATGCGGACAATCCATCCCGCTCATATTTTCCACGATACCCACGATTGGGATTTCACTGTCTCTCGCGAACGTCACCGATTTTCTGGCATCGAGCAGCGCGACCTCCTGGGGAGTCGAGACGATCACGCAACCACTGACATCGCCGATGAGATCAATGGTCGTCACGGATTCATTCCCGGTGCCTGGAGGCAAATCGATGAGCAAAAAATTCAAATCCTGCCATTCGACCCCGCCCAACAATTGATTGATGAATTCGTATTTATAGGCATCGCGCCAGATAATGGGATCGTCAGAATTCTGCAACAAAAAGGACATGGAGGCGATTTTCAGGTTGTACACTTGATGGGGAATGATGCCGCCGCCCGTGCTGATCTTGAGTTTTTGTCCCTCTGCCCCGACCATTTTGGGAATGTTGGGACCATGAATATCCATATCACAGATGCCAACCTCATAGCCTTTTAATGCCAGACTGATAGCCAAATTAGTCGTCATGGTACTCTTCCCAACGCCACCCTTGTTACTCATCACCAAGATCTTGTAATCGATCCGTTCCATACGTTTGGCGACGAGCCACCGACTGTGCCCTTCTTTATCTTTTTGACACGTTTCTGTTTCATCGCAAATCGCACATGCCCACATGTAGGTACAGACATCCCCGCTATTGGGCGTCGACGGTTGAATCATCTTTAACTCAGTTGCCATGAAATGCCTCCGCTCTCTGAACCGAATGATTAGCTCTCATTTAGACAGTTTGCCTTTTCTAGACAGTTTGCCTTTTCCGGATATTTTGCCGATCGTGTGATTGAGAATCGGCATAAGGACTGACAAGTTTTCACGAGCCCCTCGTGAACTTCCAGGAAGGTTCACGATCAGGGTAGATCCCCGGATTCCGGCAATGCCTCGTGACAACATCGCCGTCCTCACTTTTTTTAGACTTTCAGCGCGCATAGCTTCTCCGATTCCCGGAACTTCTTTGTCGATGACATCCTTCGTGGCTTCAGGCGCCCAATCTGTCGGACGCACGCCTGTCCCTCCAACTGTCAACACTATCTGCGCGCCTTTTTCGTCACACAATTCAATCAAGTTCGACTTAATGTCGTCTCGATTGTCCGCGACGACGTGGTATGAGCTAAGTCGCATGTGCTCTTCCTGAAACATGGGCTCTAAGACTTCACGAATCTCATCACGCTGCCCATTATCAAGAACTTTGCTGCTGATAACCAGAATAGCCGCACTGATCAAGAGCCCACGCTCACTTTGTCATGTGATGAGAGGCTATCAATATCCTTGGACGTGCCATTTCAGGCTTTGCCCCCGTATACCTTACCGGGGTCCTGAATCGGGAACACTGACATAATCATCATCTCCACTCGTACTAGCCCCAACTGGCTGTAACCTTCTCTCTATTTTGGAAGAAGCAGCAGTTGACGACGGCATGCTCGGAGGCGGCTCATCTTCATCATCAGATGGGTCAGTTTGGGGTTTCCTTTTTCCGAACACACCTGCGCTAATGATACCCACTTCATAGAAAAAATACATTGGTAAAGCCATGATACATTGATTAAACGGATCCGGCGTCGGAGTCAAAATCGCAGCGAAGAGAAATGACCCTAAAAACGCCCATTTCCGGTAGGCTTTTAACGTCGGCGCATCCACCCATCCAAGTTTCGCCATCAACGTCAGCACCAGCGGTACTTCGAAAATCATGCCGAACACGACCATAAACCACAGCGTAAACCCCACATAGTTGGCGATCGAAATCTGGGCGATAAACCCAGCCGCCAACCCGTATGAAATCAAAAAGTGTAACGCGAACGGCAGGACGATAAAAAACGCAAAGGCTAGCCCCAGATAGAACGCCAGCCAGCTGACCACCACAAAGGGACCGGTAAACCGGCGTTCCTGGACATGTAAGCCAGGCACGACAAACTGCCAGGTTTCCCAAAGAATCTGCGGGGTGGCAAGCACCAATGCAAATAACGCCGCCACCTTGATGTTCTGAAAAAGCGCTTCGGCGGGCGCTAAAAACACGAAAGGGATTTTCGGAAGATCTGAGGGAACCCACTCGAGTGACCCGGGGATGAAGTAGTTTTGAAGCGGCACGCGGATCCAGTTCACCAACGCATCCGCATAGAAAAACGTAACGATAAAAATTCCGGCCATTACGATGACGGTGCGCGTCAAACGCCACTGGAGCTCATGGAGATGCTCCATGATCGGCATTTTTTTATCTTCGAGTGGCTTGAAGACTTTCTCTTCAAGCCACTCGAACGTCTTTGATCGTTTCTTTGACATCCTGTCAGTACATCATTTCGGATTGACCGCGACGAAGAGATTATTCCCACGTCGGTTCAATAACAAGACGACGAGCTCTTCTTTCGCGATCTTTGAGACAATTCGTTGATAATCTTCGAGACTGGTGATCGGTTCGCGGCTCACCTCCTGAATAAGGTCACCCGCCTGAACACCGGCAACTTCCGCCTCACTGCCCGCTTCAACTTTATTGACCAAAACGCCTTTCACTTCTTCTGGAATTTTTAAATCATTACGCTTTGCCGTCGTGAGGGCTTCCACGCTGATGCCCGACAGCACATTATCCGGTGGCGCCACGGAAGGTGATGATCCCGGAGCTCCACCTTTTGCCAGCACTTGATCCGAAGGTCGTTCTCCCAACTCAATGTGCAAGGTCTTTTCCTTGCCATCACGCAGGACGATGATGTCTTTGGTTTTCCCAACCTTTGTACGCGCTACCACATTTCGAAGATGATTGACGTCACGAATGGCCTCTCCCCCATACATGAGAATCACATCGCCACGTTTCAGTCCGGCTTTCGCCGAGGGGCCGTTTTCATGAACTTCGCTGATAAGGACTCCCCCATTATGGTCTTCCGGAAGCTGAAAGGATTGTGCTAGGGATGGATTCATCTCTTGAATGGCTACTCCCATCCACCCGCGAACCACTTTTCCCGTTTGGATAAGGCTCTCCGCGATATCTTGGGCGATACTCACGGCAATGGCGAACCCCACACCTTCGGAACCACCCGTTCGTGAGAAAATCGCCGTATTAATGCCGATCAATTCTCCTTTCATGTTGACTAATGCGCCTCCAGAATTTCCCGGATTGATCGCCGCATCAGTCTGAATGAAATCTTCATACTCCGTAATCCCAACACTCCCTCTACCTAGAGCACTAATGATCCCTAAGGAAACAGAGGACTTCAGGCCAAACGGACTTCCCAGGGCCAACACGACATCGCCGACTCGTAGATTTTCATAATTTCCCCAAGGCATCGCCGTGAGGTTGGCGTCTTCGCCTTTAATCTTTATCACCGCGAGGTCGGTCTTCGGATCAGTCCCGACAGTCGTGGCGGGAAACTCGCGTCCATCTTGCAAGGTCACGGTAATCTTTGAGGCATCCTCGACGACATGATTGTTGGTAATAATAAACCCCGAAGGATCGATGATCACACCTGACCCTGCACTCATCCCGGGAGGACCTGGAGGTCCGCCAGGGGGGCCCGGCTGTGGTCTTCCACCAGGAGGTCCGCCAAATGGTCCTGGCGGCAGGGGATTACCTGAACCCGCTGAGGCAGAGCTTGTCACCGCCACATTTACCACGGTCGGGCCAACTTTTTGTACAATCTCGGCAAACCCCTCAGCAAACGCAGGAGGGACGACGGCATAGGCAGAAGAAGGCGTAAGGAAACACAGAACTAAGCACAAGGTGATCAGGCCCTGCTTGCCGGCCAAAGCGGGGTTCTCGCTGAATAAAAATCCCGTGAATGCATGTAGAGGGCGGCACCTCGCGAGTCTCTTCATAAGTGATCTCCCTATCAATAAGAAGTGAGTTAGACTGATTGTCTTGCCAGGAAATGTTCCCTGAATCTTTACGTAAGGCCCAAAGCTCCGTAAATGCCCGAATAAAGTAATCGCTACACGAAACCCTTGATTCTACACTAATTCTTTCATGACGTTCAAAGTGAGGAGAGAGAAAACTTCGCAGGCGATAGGCGGCAGAAAAATGCTAGATATATATACGTAAAAACAGTCTTCCTCTTGACAGACCCGATCCTCTTCCAAAGGATCTGCCCGGACAACGACCTATTGATTGATGACGCTAAGCGATGAGAACAAAGGAGAAAGAAAAAACCCTGGCTGAAAGGGAGAAAACTTACATGGATTTGGCCCGTCCTTCATAGACGGTTTTCATTAAGCGGTAAAAAAGAAAGAGAAGCATAAGAAAACCCGGTCGTTATTAAGTGCAATACATCCCCGAATCATTCATGGATATCAAGGAGACTGCCAAGCGCATCATCTTGCACTTCAATGGCACGCACATTGACTTCGAATGAACGCTGTCCCAGGAGCAGGTTGACCAATTCCTCTTCAAGGTTTACATTTGAGAACTCTTGCGCAATCAATTCTTCTTCAGTCTCCTGTAGGACAACAGGGCCTGGGGTGTTCTCTGATCCCAGAGAAACTTGCACGCCTCCCCCCGTTGACTCTTCGAAGATGGCTCGAGACTTCTTGAATTCCGGCGTATGGGCATTGGCGATATTGTGAGCCGCGGTATTGATCCTGTTCTGCGCCGCGGCTAAGCCGGAAAGTGAATGGTGAATGCCGGCAAACATGCTCATGCCCTCTGCATAAAATTTATTGACTTCCGAGTTTCGACAAGACCAATTATCCATCGTCTCATTCGACAAAAACTTGAGAAATTTCTTACGATATGCTCGAAAAGCATGTACAAAAAATCCTTGAACATCCGTTGTGCCAGTTCATCATGCTTATGACTCTTCTGCTTTAAACCATGTTACTGCGGGTCCTGAGACATTTGTGTAAGTTACGAGATTCTGATGTTCGCAGTACGATTTGATACGCAACTCCAACTTGATCATGACGCTCCCCGTCCGGAACCCTGCGCGGATGAAGCCATCATTCGTGTGCTTCGAGCAGGAATCTGTAGTACGGATCTCGAGCTCTGCAAGGGGTACATGGAGTATTCCGGTATTTTAGGGCACGAGTTCGTCGGTATCGTCGAACAGACCGACGGTGGCACGGGCTTGGAAGGATGTCGAGTCGTCGGAGAGATCAATGCCGCTTGTCATCAGTGCGAGACCTGCCGAGCAGGTCGCCCGACCCATTGTCATCATCGAACGGTGTTAGGGATTCAAGGACGTGATGGGACGTTTGCAGAATTTGTTCGTTTGCCTGCACGCAATCTTTATCCTCTTTCACGAACGTTGTCCGATGATCAAGCGGTCTTCATCGAGCCACTCGCTGCCGCATGCGAGATTCCACAACAAGTCGACATTCACCCTGCAGACCGCATCGTTGTCATCGGGGACGGAAAGCTCGGCCTGCTGTGCGCACAAGTGTTACGGCTCACTGGCTGCTCAGTTTCCCTCCTTGGCCATCACACTGAACGAAACACATGGCTAAGAAAACTTGGCATAGCGATTACATCTCATCCCAGGGACATTCCATGTGGAGCTGACATTGTCGTGGAGGCGACCGGTACCCATGAAGGATTTGCTCTCGCGAGCGACTGCGTTCGCCCGCGAGGCATAATCGTACTGAAATCCACCTATCAGGGCACGCTCACCTTGAACATGGCCAAAATCGTGATAGATGAAATCTCACTCGTCGGTTCGCGTTGCGGCCCCTTTGGCCCGGCTATTCGCCTGCTTGAGCAGGGACTCATTCAAGTCGAACCGATGATTCACGCTCATTATCCATTGCACAATGGACTTGCTGCCTTTGAACATGCTGCTACGCCCGGCGTGTTGAAAGTGATATTGCGCATGGACTACTAAATCCGCCAACCAACAGATACGGATCGTCGAATGCGAGGCAGATCCAAGGTATGGTGGTCATCTCATGGCGCATCGAATTAGTAGCCCTGTTTGGCGCACACGTCAGAATGCGATGCCAAGGTAGGCTCCCACAGTTCCAAAATTATTCGTCGTATCCGTTTGACCAGCCGCGACGTGGAAACGACCATCGACTCCCACATGCATCGCTTTCCAGACTCGATACTGCGCCCCAACGGCAAATTGCGCCCCAATATCCAGCACTGTAACATCTCCGGATGGCGGGCTGATGACATGAAAATCTAATCCCCCGGGAATAATCCACGGACGGAATCGACTGCCTTCCATGAACATGATTTTGGGAGAGACCGATACCGTCAACTGCGTGAGCTGTACCTTGGTCCTGGCCTCCCCAAGTCCTGTGAGCGCATTCGTCGCGCTTGATACTTTTTTGGAATGCCAGCGTTTGTATTCGACACCGATCTCTCCAAGGATCCAAGTTTTGGAGAACAGACCCCACACATTTTTCGAGAGAAGCAAATCGAGTCCCGCACCGACATAGTAGCCAGAATCTCCGTTATTCACGCCAGTCGCCCCTCCGACATCAGTGAGCACTTCCCGACTGCGATCACTCGTAGCCCACGCCCCACCGCCGCGAAAGAACACCATATGACCGGCCTCTCCGCCTCCAGTCACGGACTGTTGTTGTTCTAGCCGCTCTACACGCTCTTCCAATGTTGCTGCTCCTGTATTTCCTGAAAACATGGACAGCGTCCCAAACACCAGTACGCCCATGAAAACTCGTGTCGCAGTCTTCATAATCTCCCTCCTGTAGTTGGCGATAAAATAAAAAAATAGCCAAACTACGGTAGGCGATACGAAGCGCGTTCGCACTATCCAATATAAACACTCCCATTGATTGTGATCAGTCAAAAAGCTAGGGCAAAAGGACTAGAGCGGGGCGGAAAAATCCGACTGGCGATTCTCAGGGAATGCAAAGCATGAAACGGAAAGCTGGAGATGGGGTCTTGGAAGCGGACATCAATCGAGTCCGCTTCCAAGAATCGTGATCGTTCGTCCCGATAAGCGAACACAGCGATTCGCCTCGAGAGTTTTCAAGACCCGGACTGTCGTTTCTGGGGTCAGGGCGGCCATTTGAGCCAATTCCTCCCGTTTGAGCGAGAGTGAAATAGACACGCCATCTTCGACTCGCTCACCATAGTTTTCAGCCAGGTCGTACAACACGTTACGGATGCGTTCGCGAGCACTACTGAAGGCTAGTTGATCTTCATAATCGAGCAACGCAAGCCGTTCCCGGCTCATCAACGTTAGGAGTCGAAAGGCGACGCGGCTATCCTGTTCGACCAGATTCAAGAAACTCACACGATCAATCACGCAGATGCGCGAGGACATGAGCGTCTCCGCCGTCGCATGATGTATGGCGGACTGTTGATACAGATTCCATTCGAGCACCTGTCCAGGTTCTACGATTTTCACGACACGCTGCTGCCCCTTCTTCGTCGATCGCGTCAGCTTTACCCGTCCATGGCACAGGACATAAACGCCCAGAACCGGATGCCCTTCGTAGAATACATATTGCCCTCCCCGACAAACCATCGTTTGCTTGGTTTGCTGCAGGTTCCTGAGAATATCCGCAGCGAGACTACAGACATCCGCCGTCTCTCGACAGGAACACGTTGCACAGTCAAGCGGAGCACGTTTCTCAAGTGACGTCTTCACAAGTTTCCCCCCTCACACACATGTCCCAACCCAGGTATTATTGCTGAAGTTCAACCATTGGCACGATTTGAGAATCGCCGAGTAGCTCCATCCCAAATCGCGTATTGTCATGCGCCTCATTGGCGTATAAACGTCCCTTGGGCGAATCGAACTCCACGGACAAATCGGTTGTACTATTCGGCTCGATCGTGACCATCATTTCCTTTTGAATCATCGGATGCCAAATCACCGCCTTGTAGGTACCAGGCGGAATCCCATCAATCGTGAAGGTTCCCTGTTGATCAGTCAACGCAAAATACGGAGAATCCATGGCAAGCCCCCAGCTTTCCATGTAGGGATGAAACCCACATTGCATGGCGAAGATATGACGACCTTTTTTCATTTTAATCGTAGGGCTGACGATTCGACCTGCACGATTCTTAACCTTCTTTCCGTTCATCAAATCAGTCTTCTTGAGCTTCGCGCTCACGGGTAATGGCAAATTAAACAGGACACGCGCCCCTAATTTTGACGTTTCATAGGCCTGAATATCGTGCATGACAGGATCCATGTTCACTACTTTGACTTCATGCCGATCACGGACGATCGTGATGTACGGGGCGAACTTACAGTCTATGGCTTCGATTTGCGACGGGGTATAGTCGAATTTTTTCCCCTTCTTGATCCCTTCGAGGTAGACCACCACATTTTCAAACTCCCCATTCGCTCCGACTTGGAAAGGCTGAAGCAACCGCCACCCCTTTCCGTTGGAAATCCGACCACAAAACGCTGGATCTGGAAAACTGACGAGGTTATAGCCCTTGGGACGAGGTTGCTCACCTTTTAACGTGATGGTCCCGGACAGTGTTCCTCCGTCTGCGACTTCGATTTCTTCGTACGCTGCGAAAGCCCCTTGGCTTCCCATACCTAGACATGCGATTAAAATAGCACTCATGACTCCCCGTCTCATCCCAGCCTCCTTACGAAATAGAATTCCTCAAGCCTCTCACATGATCACCTATTCTCATACTATCAGATGACTCACGTGAGACCAAAAAAAGGGGGAGCCCGTCGGCTCCCCCTTCTCTTTCGCCCCTCTCATGCAGCTCAGAGCGACTTATGGCTTAAATGACGCCGGAGTCGGTTGTATGGGCTCCGACTGCGCCATATTCTTTCCCGAAACGGCACCACTGAGCGGGAGCACTCGCTGATCGTTCATAGGAAGTACCCGAAAGTATCCCCATTGACCTGATTGCGAATACGGCAACCGCCCGTTGCTCCAGACATAATCACCTGGGAGAGCATAGGTTCCACCGGCCGATGGCAGGAATACATCCAAGCCCTCAGAGCCAGCAAACTCAACCGTGCTAATTATGTCAGCCCCATCCAGGAAGGGTTCAATCGGCCATTCGTGCTTTTCGATGGTGAACATTCCATTTTGTTCGCTGCTCGCGCCAAACACGTGGATACGAACCTTGTCACCAGCGTGTGCCAAAATCAGTGGAGTCACTGGATCTTGCGGATTGTCGACTTCGCATGGTTGGAACATCTTACCCAACGTACAACCGGTTTCTTCTCTGTAGAGATAGGGTTCAGCCCGGTAGTTCACACCCGTCAACCCCGCAACATTTTGGACATATGGCATGAAACTGGTTCCGATAATGTTGTCCTCATCCTGGAAATACAAGGCCACATCCCGATAGTTCGCTCGACCTTCGTTTCCTTGAATGGTGTGGTCCACGATCACATCCGCTTTCCAACTGTTCTTCATCGAAATATCTTCACCGGTCTGAGGATCTCGGTAGGTTGATCCTTTCGGCCCGATGATAATCCCGCCAAACAGTCCATTGCGCGGGTTCATGGCAACATTGCCCCAGTCCCACACCAACGTTTGTCCTTCTCCGTTGAACGGATCAGCATAGTAGGTGTAGGTTCGAGATTCACCAGGAGCCACGGTTTGATCACCTGGATTGTTGCCAAGATTAACCCCTTGCGAATCTTTCGGATCAAAGGCAAGGCCGAACGCCGAGAATGAGGCCCGGCTCTCCTTCATCTTATTCGTCAGATTGATCTTCAGGCAGTCGCCGACGTTCGCACGCAGGGTCAACGGCATGGGTTGCGCATCACCAGAAACCTTCTGTACTTCGTCTTCAAGAACATAAATCTTGGCTTCTGGATTCCGCAATTCGATCTTCCGTTCAAAATCCACTTCAATCGCCTCTCCGGCATTCGGATTGAAGCTCATCCCCGGATGATCGATGGCCACGACGTTAAAAGTCTTCACCATCGCGTCTTTCGGGCAGACTGGAAGCTGCTCGGGCATTCCCTCTTTTCCGTAGGCCTTATTCGGCAACGGTTGAAGGTCGCTGATCGGTTTATCGAGTACCCGCATGATTCCCCAGGCACCTTCCGAGAATTTCGAACTCCGTCCATTGAAGAACATGTAGTCCCCTGCTTGATGACGCGGGCCACCCGCTTCAGGCAAGACAAGGTCATACCGTTCCGCGATGCCGATATGCAGAGAATTCTTCCGGTTCGCTTCTTCCGCATACCGCTCTGACCAGAATGTGTGACCTGACACCGTAAAGACATTACTTTCATTCATCGTCACATCGAGCAGACGAAATACCACGGCATCACCCAGGTAGGCACGAATCATGGCCGTACTGGGGTCACCATGTACCACACTGCTAAAGAGTTTCGATGGATCCGAATTGTTCGCCAATCGTTGCGCGAAGGGCTCCGCCCGGAAGTTTAATGCCCCACCGGTGGTGTGAGTCCCTCCGTTCAAGAATGGCATCGGCGTCATCTTAATCTTATCGTTCGGCGGCATGATAAATGAGACGGTACGACCGGCTTCGAGCGCGACATCAACCGGTTGACCGGGAGGATTCCCCGCCGTCACGATATTCACCGTGTGAGGCACCGTATCCATGATATGGACCATCAATTCACGGAAACTGCCCGCCACATCATGTCCAACACGCTCAGTCGCATAAATATCGGCGACTGGCCCTGTCCGAATCGGTTTCCCCGTCTTGGGGTCATGCCAGGTTGAACCGAATGGTTCGGCAATCATGGTTCCCACGGCACCGTGTGGCCACGTGGTTCCACCAAACGCATGGTCATGCCAGAACACGCTTCCCACGTCGGCATCGACCCAGAACCGTTGTCTGACATATTCAACCGTCACGATCTCTCCAACAGGATGATCATGTTTCAACGCTTCAGTAAACGTCAGGCTGTTATCACCGATTTTGGCAATCCGACGCACTTCCTGACCCTTCACATTATCGGCACCGATCAGGATTGGAATGCCGACATGGTACTGCTTGGCATTGGTAATCTCGATTGACTTTTGCCCTTTTTTCACGGCCTTCGTCACTTTCGCGTTCATCGGTACAGGCAACCCTTTTTTCTTGTCTTTCTTGAACTGGGTAAAGGGTCGCATCGACTGCTCGTACGAGAATCCGGAAATCACCCCATCTGAGGCCTGGTTATCAAACTGAAAGAAATGAAAATGCGTGTTAATCTTGGATGATTGGAAGTTCGTAATATCGTCATCCAACCATTCGCTCGTCAGGGTCCAATCAATACAGTCATACACATTCGCCCGAACCACCAACGGGAATTTCTTGTCATTATTGGCTCGAACTTCAGCCTCTTCTTCATGGACGACATACAAGAGTCCGTTGG
This sequence comes from Nitrospirales bacterium, assembly GCA_031315865.1. Taxonomy (NCBI): domain Bacteria; kingdom Pseudomonadati; phylum Nitrospirota; class Nitrospiria; order Nitrospirales; species Nitrospirales bacterium. The sequence continues at coordinate 3,058,434 of JALDRJ010000002.1, read as the reverse complement.
GATCGACGATCGCCTCTTGATCACCCTCAGCCGCCGACAACTCAATCGGCAGTTTAATAAAATGCACATTGTAATCTTGCGAACCCGCACGATTTGGACATAGGCTCCAATTGCCGTTTTCACCGGGCTTGGCCGGTCCGACCGATCGCGTGCCATCATCATTCAAGCGAATCATTTCCAACCATGGAGCCGGGTTATGATCGTTTGAAAATGGAGCCCGCTTCCCAAAGTGTGGGGTCAACCATGGCCAGGCCACTTTCCCTGTCGTCGGCTCAAACCAAATCGCTCGACGTTCTCCTGGCTGATATCCCTGCCATTCAGGTTGGTATTTCGGATTCTGGCCGAGCGTGGGTTCTTTTTCACTCATGGCTTTTTTACCATCCCATACCCAGTCCAGCACCGTCGCATCATAGGATTTAAGTTGCCCCAACTCATCCTTCGTGTTTCCCGGGACTCCCTGGTTGGCAAGCTGCATTTCCACCCAGTCTTTGAGAGTCACGACTGCAGGATTCGACTTCCAATCGTTCTTGCCCGATTCCACGATTTTGAATTTTCGACCAAACCAGTTCACCGTTTTCCCGACCAGTTGATCCGAGGTCACTGGTTTCTGGATTCGGTCAAGCCGATCCGGCAATTCTCGCAATGGCGGCATCACATCATTCTGCACGCCAGGAGTTTGCAACGTGTTATAGACTCTCCAATACCCCCACATTCCGGCCACATAGTGATGAGCTACATGGCAGTGGAACAAGAAATCTCCGGCAAGCCATTGGCACAGGCCGGACCCACATTCCGTTTCCAAATCTAAAGCCTCGGCTGGCCCGATGACTTCGACATCAACCCGGTCCGACTTGGTTCGGACGATCGGATATTTCACAGGACCATTCTGACCAGTGTTCCATACCGGCATTTGCGTCGCTCGAGGACTCCGTTGCCACCGGATGGACCCACCATGAGGATGGTGGGAATGAAAGACTTCAGATCCGCCGTGAACGACACGGAACTTGGCTGGATCACCCAAATAACTCCGTGGAATCGTCGGAGCCGCATCGCCAAACGTATAGGAGCTATACGCCATCGATTCATCCTCAAAACCAAAGTATTCATGCTGCACATGCATGTTGTTAATGCCGAACGGCTCGCTTCGATAATTCAAGGCACGGGCGCCTGGCCGATAGGCATCTGAAAGCGGATCGCGTTGCGGAAGGAAGTCCCCATGCTTGTTCACAGGCCGAAACGCTTCATCACCGACCTCATGATAAATCAACACAAACTCCCGGAAGTCCGGACCCGTTCCATTTTCAATCATGACCTGCCAGCCGCTCCGGGCTTCGGTCGCCGGGCCGGTTCCCAATGGCTCCCAGTATTTCGAGCCGCGTGGCTCGATGACGAACACACCGAAAAGCCCCATCACCGTCAATTCCCGATCATTGCTATAGGTGTGGAATTGCCGGCCGCCCTCCTGAGCATCAGGGGAAATGTACCATTCCATCTTGATCGGTTCGGGTTTATCCCCCTCTTCAGCATCTTCACGGGGCCCATACGCGATCGCTTCAGGATTCGTCGTGGTGGCAGGGAGACCGCTTTTGCTCATCACCATGTCCGAACCATTGATATGGAGACTCACATCTTCTCCGAACTCTAACTTGTTGCGAAGAGTAATCTTTACGCAATCGCCTTGATTCCCGCGAATCACGAGCGGTTGAATCCATTGATCCTGGATCCCGTTTTTCACTGCTCCGGGGTTACTATGGCCCTCAGACTCACGAGCCTCCGCATTCCTGGCTTCTTCTTCACGAACCTTCTCAATGTTTTCGGTCAGGGAGTACATATACCCTGGATAGTAATCCAGCCATTGATTTAAAGAAATTTCCACGTTGATGGCCGAAATATCATATTCTTTCACCGGTGCAGTCGCCGGACACCGCCCCCCTCGGTCAGAGACCGGCTCTGCACCAGTCGTGGTAGCCAATAAGCCATTGGCTGGTCCAGCACCATATTGATGCATCATCGACATGGAATTATAGGCTCCCGTGTTATGCTCTTGGTGCCGAGAATGCCCCATCTCTTTTTGCATCTGCTCCATTAAACGCTGATGCTGAAGCTCAACCATTGCGGCGCGCTCAGCTCGACCTTCGACTGAATTTTCAACGATCGTTTGCCCCTTCAAGCGCTCCGCCCACCCCGTACTGTTTTCATGATTCATCGACACGGAATGGACGTCGGCTATTGAGTCTTCGGCAAGAATCAGAGAGGGAGATCCCAGAAGCAAGGCTCCTCCCAGGGCTCCGAGCAACCATCTCGCACGAAACGTTGTACTTCTACGAGTAAACATTACACGGCCTCCTTACAATTTAGTGGATACATCAAGACGATAGAATATGTCGCCATACATCGAACTACTGACTGAGAATTTCTTCTGCACGAAGAGTTCAAAGCTTTAAGATGTCTGAGCATCGGACAACGCATGATCCAGGTTCAGGAAACACTCGACAAAGTGTCGGTGAAGAGTATCCTTGTTCAGGAGAATTGGGCACTCCGGAGGCCGGTCCATCACACCCAGGCTCTTCACCGACAAACTCCTAGTAAAGCAACCTTGGTGCCAACGATCTCTAACGATAAATGTGACGTTTTCCTGGCAATGGGGCAGAGCTATTTACTTGCCAAGGCATGCAACAAAGTAACGAACACCAGTCGCGACAAACTCTATTAATTTGTACACACTTCTGAAAATCGAGAAGCAATCTTCAACAATCTCAATCATTTACAATGTCTATTTTTTTGGACACACAGGAGTGTAATTTGGGGGAAAATGGGGCAACCCGTACAATCTTTAACGAATGTTATAGGCTTTTAACTTATTGTAGAGGTTGGCTCGGCTGATTTTCAGCCGTCGTGCGGTGTGCGTTTTATCACCGTTCGTTTCTTGAAGAACTTTGAGTATTTCTTGCTTTTCGATAGCTTGACGGGCAGCCTTGCTGAGAGAACCCAGCCCCGGCTGCTCATTCTCAATATCTATGCGCACGTCTCCAAACACATCGCGAATACTCAGCGTTGAAGATTGTGCAATGACGACAGCCCGTTCAATCACATTCTCTAATTCACGCACATTTCCAGGCCAATCATGCGCCAGAAGCGCTTGCATGGTAGTTTGCGGAATCGATAATCCTCGCTTGTTATTCTTGTCACACGATTGTTCCAAGAAATATTGGGCCAGCAAGGGAATGTCTCCCTGTCGAGCGCGAAGCGCTGGAACGCCCAATGGCAAGATAGCCAAGCGATAGTATAAATCGGAACGAAACGCTTGCTTCTCCACCAGTGCGGTCAGTGATCGATTACACGCGGAAATCACGCGGACGTTCACCTTGATCGGACGATTTCCACCAACGGGTTTAATTTCACCTTCCTGCAACACTCGCAACAGTTTTGCTTGAAAAGTGGGAATCGTGTCGGCAATCTCATCTAAAAAAATCGTTCCGCCTTTCGCTTCTTCAAACAATCCTTTTCGGTCGACAACAGCCCCGGTGAACGCACCGCGGACATGACCGAACAGTTCGCTCTCCAATAAAGTCTCGGGGAGAGAACTGCATTCGACGACGACAAACGGATGATTGCGACGAGGGCTCAAATTATGGATTGTCCGCGCCACCAGCTCTTTTCCGGTTCCACTTTCACCTTCAATCAAGACCGTTGACTCGGATTGGGCGACCAAGCGAATCATTTCCATCAATTGTTGCATAGGGTCGCTTTGGCCGATGAGTGTCGGTTGCGACAGGGCAACCTCATCCGTAGATTGGTCACGGAGATATGGCTGCCCCTGAGACATTCCCCTCCAAATTTTCGTCTCGTGTGGATGTTTTCCCATCATCACCACAAAGCCGACCCTTCCATCTCCTCCAGGCACCGGAAATGATGTCGGAAATGGACACCGGTGATCTTGAGAAGTGCTTGAAGAATCTGCGTTGACGAGGAGAGAGTCGTCTTGGCCCAAATGCTGTTCCGCTGGACAGACTGCGCAACGAGGTTCTTTGACTTCGTCGTCCTGTAAAGACTCCCCTACCTGATCTGGCAAGAGAGGACAGGGCATCTCCATGCCTGAGGTAGATGAATTGGAATAGATGAGCTTTAAATCAGGATCTAAAATAGCAATCGGCTCAGAAAGCTGATCCGCGAGAAGTATTAAAGCCTGTAACCGAGAAGATACCGTCGAATCATCCGTTAATTCCGGGTTAAAAAACGATCCGGCCATCGTTCGGGACTCCTTTCACACAACGCATTCAAGATTACCATTGTTTTATCCATCTTTAATCATTTGATTCTGACATGTTCGAAGTTTATCGATCGGACACACTCGCTGCAGAGCCGCCCGAAGCTCATTAACACGGACAGGTTTGTCAAAATACGCTGAGATGCCAAAAGCCAGCACATCCTTTCTCGTTTGAGCGTTTCCGAATGCCGTAATAAGGATTACAGGACAGTCCTGAACGGAAGCGAGCATCTTTTTCAAATACGCATACCCCCCTCCAGGCATCTTGAGATCAGTAATGACAAGATTAAATGCCTGTAGTTTCACTTTGGCCAGAGCATCGCACCCGTCAGGGGATTCGACAACCTGACAGCCATTATCGCTCAGTTCATCAACAAGCAGACTTCTCATTGCCGGGTCATTATCCACCACGAGTATCTGACACATGCAGGTCTGAGAACGTCCACATTCCAAACTCACACAACGGCCCTCCGATCGAACGCCCTGGGCTTATCATGTATTCGCTCGTGGCCGCTAAAGAGAGCAAAGTTAATGCCATAACGAATTCAAGCCAAAAAACATGTGACTAAATACTTTCATGGGAAAAACCGGGGCAAATTTCCTCAGCGTACGATGAGTTTTCGAACAAGGTAGACCTCAGTCACTATTCAAGGCTTTACTGTCTTTTTTGGGCCGTCGAACGACTAGGACCGAACATTCGGCGTGTCGTGCTACTCGAGTGGAAACACTTCCTAAGAATTGCCGTTTAAGCCCAGTAAGCCCACGGGACCCCATCACAATCAAGTCTGCTCTGAACCGGCGAGCAGCTCTGAGAATTTCTTCCGCAGCATGGCCTGAAGAAATATGGCCCTGCTTTCCATGTCTGTTAAACAGCCCTTTTTTGGCTTCCTTGACCAAAGCAAGGCCTTCGACCTCCTTACGCATTTGAATGGTTTCCATAATATCAGCAAGGTCCACCTGACCAGACGCATCCACTGCTAGGCGTCGAAAGTCATCCTGCACCACTCGGTAATCCGTGCCCTCGACGACATGAAAGACGAAAACTTCGGACGCAGGCGGAAATTGTAACGTGTTCAGCATCTCGAGCGCCGCTTGTGCTTCGGAAGAACCGTCCGTCGCGACCAAGACTCGCCAACCCCGCTTCCCTCTTCGGCCAGAACCACGCACCACCAGGATCGAGCAGGGGGCTTCTTGAAGGACCCATTCACTCACGCTCCCCAGCAGGAAGCGTTCAATACTCGAAAGACCGCGTGTCCCCAGGACCGCAAGATGGCATTGCTCCTGTTCAAGCAACGCAAGAATTTCTCTTCCAGGATTTCCTTCTTGAACGACAGTCTGTACTTGTAAGGCCGGATCGACAAACTGTTCTGCAAGTTTGGTGAGATGTCGTTGAGCTCGTACATAATGCTTTTGTTGCAGAACAGAAATTCCATCTTCCAATTCATGAGCATGGAGCATCGCGAATTCATGATAGGCGCGAATGACATGAACGAAAAACAATTCTGACTTGGCGGGAAACCGCAACGTAGAAAGGAATCGAATCGCGGCTTTCGAGTCGCGAGAGAAATCAACTCCTAATAAAATCTTCATCGTCATGCACGTCTCCTCATTGATTTCTTCAGCAACCCTTGGCCTCAACGACCGACCACTCGGATAAGGACCGAATAGATAACCCTGGACACACATCCTTGAGGTGAAGGGAATGGTGCATACTGCTTAACAATAACAAGTGCAGAACAAGGTTTCACCCAAAATTTCCAGGAATGACCAGTCCGCGAGACTTCACGGAAAAACCGTCAACATCCAAGGGATTTCCAGCCATACGATTTTTTCAAAGAGACCTCAACTGAATGTATTTTTTGTTGACCTATGGGTTGTTTCTGTGAGGAATTTCGGTACCATAGACAATCAGACGGCAACCGATCGAAAGCGGTGAATCATGACTCAGACACCACGCAATAAAAATATGAAAATCATTATCGCTCAGCTCGGGATTATGATCGTGATTCATTCGATAGCCGTCACGAGCTTTGCACAAAAACATGAGATCATCGAGGGCGGACGTTATCTGTACAAAAAGTATTGCGCGCTCTGTCATGGCCCACGAGCGCAAGGCAATGGTCCTCGCGCTGACTCACTGAAAGTCCGGCCAGCAAACTTAACCATCTTGAGCCAGAGACATGGAGGAGAGTTCCCATTCTGGCGGACGTATCGCATCATTGATGGCAGGGAAGAAGTCAACACGCATGGTCCTCGGGATATGCCGGTTTGGGGGCTCTGGTTTCAGAGTCCCGGTGATGACGTATCGACAGAAACGGAATGGGCCGATCAGGTTCGAGGTCGTATCTGGCAATTATTGACCTATCTCGAATCGATTCAAGAAACACAAAGCCCCAAAGAAAAGAAGTAGAAAATTCTCATTGTGCAACTATCGCGAGGAAGTCCGTTTGACAGGTCCATTAAGAGAGTCGGAAGGTCTTGACAGATTTTCGACAGTTGACTCACCCCCTTATACGCATCTGTTGAATCAAATTAGGGAGGATCGTTGTTCCGGTTTGACGACGAGCCTGTTTGAGCCTGCCCAGTCATTGGCACGAATGAGACGGCCAAAATCTGACGTTGAACAAGCCCTCTTTCTGTGCGATGAAAGAGAACCAGGGTTTGGGACGTCCCTCCCAATGGAAGAATGAATCGCCCACCTATTTGGAGTTGCTCCAACAATGGATCGGGAACAGATTCGGGAGCCGCCGTGAGGATAATCGCGTCAAAAGGTCCTTCTTCGGGCCAACCTTGATATCCATCACCTACCCGGACAGAGATATTGTCAAACTGCAATTCATGAAGAATGCTGTCTGCACGTCGAGCCAATGGCGCAACGATTTCGATCGTGAACACCCGGTCAACAATATGCGCTAGAACCGCCGTTTGATAGCCACACCCCGTGCCGATTTCCAAGACTTTGCTCTTGGATTCCAAGGCTAGGGCTTCGGTCATCAACGCCACAATGTAGGGTTGCGAAATCGTCTGATGGTAATCAATCGATAACGGGTAATCTTCATACGCTTCTAACTGATGGCTCGACAGCACAAAACGATGTCGAGGAACCTGCCGCATCGCAGAGGTGACCGTTTCGCTCTTGATGCCGCGAGCCACAATCTGCTCATCGACCATCCGGTCTCGCTCCACTTGCCGTTCCGGCGGACGGCTCATCGAAGTCTGTGCATGCCACAACGACATAATTGTTCCTACCATAAAAGTGGTGATGAGCCAACAACGATACCGGAATACCCCAGCGACGGCTTCACGTTTCGTTCGAGCCTGAGAAGGGATCGCGCCACACAGGAGGCATGGTGGGTTTCTTTGCTCAGACAGGTTTGATAGATTTCACATTATTCATGTACCGTGACAGCATATCGAGGTTATCTGGATCGTAGATATGCAAACACTAGAGGAATAACCAACACAATGACCTCCACTCCACGCGATTATTACGATGTGCTCGGCGTCTCTAAAACCGCCACGGCTGAAGAGCTCAAAAAAGCCTTCCGTCGTTTAGCGAGAAAATATCACCCTGATCTTCATCCCGGACCTCAAAAAGTGGAAATGGAGAAGAAGTTTAAAGAACTCAATGAGGCCTACGAGGTCTTACGCGATGAGGACAGCAGGAAAAAATACGATCAATTTGGTTTTCAGTGGAAAGAAGCCGAAGCCTATCAGCGTGCCCAGCAAGAAGCCGACGCACGCGGACCTCAGGGAGGATGGGAAACCTTCTATTCTCAGGGGAAAGAAGGCGATTATAGCGATTTCTTTTCAGAGCTTTTCGGAAAACAAGCCAAAAAAGAGGGGGCCTCTTTTCGGGGCTTTGCAATGCCTGGAGCAGATCTTGAAGCAACGGTTGAACTTCCGCTGCGAGATTTTTTTACGGGAACGACACGCCGGCTGGAATTATCAGATTCGGAAGGTAAGCCCCATACCATTGATGTTCGGATTCCAAAAGGCGTGAAAGACGGGGAGCGACTTCGCGTCAAAGGGAAGGGAGCACCTGGTCGAGGAGGCGGCCCCTCGGGGGATTTGTATTTACGCATTCATGCCTCGCCGCATCCGGTTTTTCAACGACAAGGCAGCAATCTTGTCGTCACGCTCCCATTATGGCCATGGGAAGCCGCGCTTGGAACTGAAGTGGAAGTCCCCACGCTCACAGGTTCCGTTCGTTTAAAAATTCCGCCAAATAGTCAAGCCAATAGCAAAATGCGAGTACGCGGGAAGGGTTTACCCTCACGTGACGGAAAGCATGGCGATCAGATCGTGACTCTTCAGATCATCATGCCTTCTGAGATAAGCACACAAGAACAACAGCTGTACGAACAATTGAAAGCCATCGATCACCCGAATCCCAGAGCCCATCTCATCAAGGAGGCTAGCCATGCCTGATGAACTGAATCCGGATATTGATCAGGTTATCGCCGAACTCTTTCAGCCTGAATCCTACCGTCGAGAAGAATTATGTACCTGTCTAGGCATTGGACATGAGCTCCTAGACGTCTGTTTAAGCTGGGAACTCATCCAGGTCACGCATACGAACATGCAAGGCGAAGAGTTTTTCTCGACCGATGCCGCCGAACGCCTGTCGTCCGCGCTACGCTTGCATAGGGATTTGGGCATCAATTGGGCTGGAGTCGCCGTGGCCCTCGAATTGTTAGACCGAATCAGTGAATTGGAACATACCGTTCATACTCAGACGAAAGATTCATAAATCCTACAAGAAGGCTTTTTCATGAATGACGTATTTTTATTTGGAGTCCTGGTTGTCGTTGTCGGGGTGATTGGTATCGTCGTCTTATTAAAGGGCAGAAAAGGGTAGCGGGGAAGAGGTCTGAAAATCCGTTCTCCGGTTGATATACATCTTTTCTGCCGCTGACGATGAACCTGGCGCCATTGAAACGTTCAAATCACGCGGACTTGGAGCCATCCATGAGGATGCCCATCGGCAGTATCTTCCACTTTGTGGTCTCTCACGCCGGAGATGCACGCTTGCTTGTTCACGAGATATCAAAAGGAAGTCTCTATGAATCACAAGAAACGCGTTGACTCGTTTAAAATTTTATTGACCGTTGATGGCTCGCCCCATAGCAAAGCTGCCATTCGATTCATCCGGAATGCCGTATTGCCGCCGAGAACCTCCCTGTATCTTCTCAGGGTCATCGATAGTCCTGAAAAACTACGACGAGGAAGCGATACCGCAGCCATCAAGGCCATTGAAAAGCAAGATATAGACAAGGCCTGGGAGGACCTGCGACGACAAAGTGAGCATCTCCAAACGTCTGACCGTTCAGTCACGCCGCTTGTTTCCGTGGGAACTCCCGGCGGAGAAATTCTCAAGGCGATCGACAAGCGTCGAATCAATCTCGTCGTCATGGGCACGCATGGCCGAAGAGGAGTCAACCGATTTCTTCTTGGAAGCGTGAGCGAATGGGTGCTGGCGGAAGCCCCCTGTTCGACCCTGATCGTCAGACCGCAGACACGCGCTATGAAGTCGAAAACCAAAGGCCTGCGCATCCTTCTCGCCACTGATGGCTCTCCGGATGCCGAGGCCGCGGTTGCCCTGCTCCGTCGCATCGATTTCTCTCCCTCGTCACGATTGACGATCTTGCATACTGTCAAAAAGCATTTTTATCAGACGGAACAATTGCTCACGACAACTCAGCTATCTCCGGCAGAGTTGACCCAGGCAGCCGAAGGTTTATTACAAGAACGCGGGAGAAAAGGCGCCGAATTGCTTCATGACACCAGTTCGAAGTTTTCTGACAAGGCATGCACGGTTACTGAACATTTGGCGTATGGGGCCAGTGCCGATGAAATCCTGAAATGCGCGAAACGGGTTAGGGCGGAATTAATCGTCCTGGGCTCACGAGGCTTGACAGGCATGCGCAAGCTCTTGATCGGTAGCGTATCGAATAAGGTCGCTCGACATGCGGCGTGTTCCGTGCTCGTTGTCCGAAGATCACAATAACTCTTAACGAATATCGACCCCCGTTACCATTGCGGCTCCACTCTCGACCTTAAGCCATCCCTCAACATAAAACCGAGTGTGATGCTCGGCACGGAACCGGCCGTGAACGACCGCATTTTCGTCCTCACACCCACAATTCAAAGGGCGCTTCATTGACGACCGTCCGAAGAATATCACTGCGAGTGAGAATACCAACGAGTTCTTCGCGATCATTGACCAATGGCATTGCGCCGATTCGTTCGTAAAAAAAGACCCGGGCAATGGCCCGAATCTCCGTCTCAGGCGTCGCGGAAAGTACCTGGACTACCATAATATGATCGATCGACGCATGTTGAGCTTCGGTCATGGCTTCCTGCGACTCGGATAGGAATTCAATCGTGGCACGAAACAGGTCTCGATCGGACAGAATACCGACGAGCTTGCCTTCGGGAGAGACCACCGGAACATGCCGGAACCGTTTATTCTTGACCAGGTCCCAGGCATGGGAAAACGAGGCCGTCATCGGCAGCGTCACGACGGGGGACGTCATAATCTGTCTGGCGAGAATAGCGGGCTTTCGATCTACAGGAGATTTTTCGCTACCCTGCCGGTACGTATCTGCGATATGTCCAGACGTGAACTCACGTCCCTGTATGGCGAGGTCCACATGATGTGGCTCAGGACGTTGAACAGGATGAGATTTGGCAACTTTCCGGACCTTTCGATTCCGAATGGCCCCTGACACATACGGAGCTTTAATTCCCCCCTCATTCCACACGACAAACATGGCTTCGTCACGTGCCTTGTCGAATCAGATGAATGACCGTCTCGCTCAGGTCCGCATCAATCACTTTGAACACAGAGAAGGTCTGGAGAGCCCCTTTGGCAGGACCGTTCGTTCATCGAGGCATGCTTCATCCAGCTGGTCTTGCGTCAAGCCCTTCACATCTTCCAAGGTCATTCCACGAAAATCCGTCTCTCGAAACGAAGCGCCCCGAACATCAGTCCCGCGTACATCAGCCCCGTAAAAACGGGACTTATCAACTTTGGCATCTTGAAGGTTGGCTTTATAGAGCGTACTTTGTTCAAGGTTGGCCTGGCGTAGATCAGCATCGACCATATTACTCCATGCCAAGTCGGCTCCAGCAAGGTTGGCCTCGTGCAGATTGGCTTTCGCCATATAGGCTTCATCAAATGATGCTCCGCGCAAATCAGCATAGGACAAATCGGCCTGCAAGAAATTGGCGATTTGAAAACTGGCTTCTGTACAGTTGGCTCGTTGAAGATTTGTCTTATACAAGACCGATCGTTCAAATGTGGCTTCCCGAAGATTCGCGTTCGAAAGGTTGGCTTCGCTGAGATTGGCCAGACTCACGTTGGCGGCTCTCAAATCGGCATTCCGCATATCCGCCTCCGACAGATTGGCTCGATACAAATCCGCTTCACGAAGTTCGATGTCGACCAGCAGTGCACGCTCCATCACTGCCCCACGAAGGTCTGCACGAAAAAGGTTCGCCCCAGTCATATTCGCCTCCTGCAGGTTGGCATCAACGAGATAGGCTTCTTCCATTTCTACGTTTCGAACATTGGCGAGGCGCATATCGGTCTCGGCAAGATTGGCCAACCGTAAATCGGCGCCACCGAAATTGACATGATGAAGATTCGACTTACGAAAATCAGCCCCCTGAAAAAACCCATCCTGAAGATTGGCCCCTTGCATGCTCACCGCATAGAAGGACGTATCTTGTGCGTTGACTTCTCGAAGGTCAGACTTGACGAGCAAGGCACCGTTCAAATTGGCTTGCTGTAAATTGGCCCCGCGCAAGTTCGCCCCACTCAAATCCACTTCCCGTAAGTCAGCTCTCGTCAAATCAGCTTGACATAAATTCGCCCGCTGACCTTTCGGGTGCTCTGAATCTTTTAACCAAACGGTGTGGGCCTTGAGGGTTTGCTGAAGAATGTTGGGAGGAATGGATTGATGTTGAAATGGGCCGGAACACTTAGAGGCTAGATCACTCGGGACAGATTCCGCATTTAATGAATATGACTGCCCCAATGCGAAGACCACACTGATGATGAATACACGACCTTCAAAACGCCGGCCTTGTTTTTTAAGACACACTCGATTTGCCTCCTTGGGATATCGTTGGATCCTTCATTACTTAGTCGATAATTATCTCTAAGTCAAAACTCCTGACATACTTGACATGCCGGACTAGCCTCCCCCTGACCGATTCTGGGCATTCAGGTCCTCGAGCATTTATTCTTCGTGCAATCCCAAGATGCCACGTGATGGGGTCGATGCTCACTGCACCGGATTACGGCATTACCTCTTATCATCTCACGCTAGGACGTATAACTAACGTCGAACAGGATGTATAATCGGATACCCATTCGGACACGCTACCCATTTGAAACCGCTCAGGTCCCGTTAAGCCCTTTGATCCCAGGACGGCTAGGTTCGCTTTTTGACTTTCAAGTTGCTCAAGGATCACTTTTCTTGGCTCGCCTTCCTTGACAGAGACCGTGACCCGGTATCCGTCTTTCAAGAAAAACTGGCGATAGTGCGCGATGATTTCCCTGGCCCGCAGCTGGAATGGTCTCAGTAAAGTCTTGGCGTGAGATTTTGCGATGAGGTTCGGACCGATACCGGCAAGAAACTGCGGCACGACAGACAGAACATGAAGTGAAACTCCCTCTGGGTAGATCCATGAATGGAAGGTGCGCACCGCCCGTTTTGACGCGTTGGAACCATCTACGGCCAAGAGGACATCGGGATTCTCCGGAATTTTCTCTTTGACTGTCAAGACAGCACAGGGTGCATGCATTAAGACCTTTCGCGAGACACTCCCCATCAAATAACCGGCAACGTTACTCAATCCTCGTGATCCCATGACGATCAAATCAGCTTTTCGTTTTTCTGCCTGCTTGGTAATCACATTCGTCACATGACCGTTGGCCAAGACAGTCCGAATGGAAACAAAGGGTTTGGTATGCGCTTGGTTAATCGCGAAAATCGCATGATCCTCCGCGTGTTTGAGCAATGTTTCCCCATCGTGATTCATGGCGGTTATCACCTCTTTCATGTGGGATGGACTCGCCCGTTCTTTTTTCATCCCCTGCCTTAACTGTACATCATCCACCACGTGCAGGAGCACGACTTCTTTCAGAGACTGATGAAAGAGCATAGCCAATGCCTCTACCGCCCAATATGAATGTGTCGATCCATCAACCGCGCATACAACCTTCATGCTTCCTCCTTAACTGTCACCCTCTTGTGAAAGATGATGAGGATTCCCCCGGGCATGTCCGAAGGAGTCTATCGCTTCAGGGAACAGCGCTGATGCTGCTCATTCAGTCCTGATATCATTTCGAAAGTGGATATATCGGCAAAAAGATATGAAAAGTCGTCCCCTGCCCAAGCTCACTTTCCACGGTTATCCTGCCGTCATGCTCTTGAATAATGCCGTGGACCACGGTGAGCCCCAAACCGGTGCCTTCCCCCACCGGCTTGGTCGTGAAAAACGGATCAAAAAGCCGGGAAAGATTCTCAGCTGGAATCCCCTCGCCCGTGTCAGATATCGATACGCAGACATGGTGGCCTGACTTCTGGATGACAGTTGTTAACATCCCGCCATTGGCCATCGCATGACAGGCATTGATGGAGATATTTAAAAAGACCTGACTCAGTTGATCGGCGTCGGCAAACACGGAGGGAACATGGTCTTTGGCGATCAATTCAATACCGATCCCGTGCTTGATGAACCGCTCATGCATAATGTCAAACACATTGTCAAGGACTGCTTTCAGATGGATGGCTGAACGTTCGATCGGTCGCTTCCTCGCAAAACTCAGTAATTGATTCATGATTTTCGTAATGCGTTCGACTTGCGTAATGATCGTGGTCAGCCCCTCTTTTGCCTTGCCGTCAGTCGTTTTTCTCATCAAATATTCCGCACGTCCTAAAATCACATTCATGGGCGTACCAATCTCATGAGCCATTCCCGATGCAAGCGTTCCCAGCTCCGCCAACCGCTCTGTTTTACGAAGACGGTCTTCAAGAATTTTTTCCTGCGTAATGTCAAACACATAGCCTTCTAAGGCATGGACGGTCTGATCATGGCCTGCTACTCCGCTTCCTTGCTCCCATACCCACTTGATCGAGCCATCCACCGTTTTGATCCGGTACGACAATTGATAGGAAGAACCTTTCGCGTTCGCCGCTTGTACCTCTTGCCAAATTCGCTCTCGGTCATCTTTCAGGATTACATCGCGACCATACGAGACGGTCCCTTGCTCCAAAAACTCTTCCGGCAAATACCCCGTGAGCTGTTGGCACCCCTCACTGACGAATAACATCGACCAATCTCGATCATTTCGGCAACGGTACACCATTCCAGATAAATGCTTAATTAAGGTCGTCAGCGTGCGTTGCGTCTCCTGCAACATCGTTTTGGACTTCACGCGTTCGGAGATATCGCGAAGAATGACCGTGAAAAGTGCGTCCCCACCGACTTCGGCGTGCGAAATCGAAGCCTCAATCGGAAATTCCTCACCATTGGCCCGAAGTCCTGAGATCGCTCCTAAATTACCCACGCGGCGGCCGGTTTTGTGATTCTGACTAAACTGGTGAATATAGTGTTGATGAGCTGGCCGCGACCGTACGGGGATCAACCGATCCAGAGGGGCACCAAGCATGTCGGCAGCTTGGTACCCAAACATCTTTTCGGCGGCCACGTTAAAGAGCACCACACGCTGCTCGGCATCGACCGTGATAATCGCATCCATGGCGGAGTGAATAATGCCAGCCAATTGAAGCTCAAGAGCCTGTAAGCCGGCTTCTGTCTGTTCGTGTCTGCGTTGAACGGCTCGAAGTTCAGCCAACTCTGTTCGAAGAGTTTCTAGTTCCTGTCTGAGCCGTTCGTCATGGGATGGAGGTGACATCTGACGAATGGAAATGTTACACGTGTTCCTTCGCGACCATTTCACCCAATTTTCGGTAGAGAGTTTTTCGATCGATTCCGAGAGTCTGGGCTGCTTGATACTTGTTTCCACCCATTTTGTCGAGAATCCGACGAATGTAGAGCTGTTCCAGCTCATCCAAAGGAAGCAAGCGATCAACCGCATCTTCAATCAGTTGTCCTTCTCCACGCACTTCACGAATGACTGGAGGGAGGTCGTCTAATGTAATGCGATCTTGCTGCGCCAGAGTCGCCGCTCGCTCGATGACATTTTCAAGCTCACGAACATTACCTGGCCATGGGTAGTCGAGGAGCCGAACAAGCGCCGATTCCATAATGTCGTGGATATTCTTCTGTTGAGCCGCCCGGCTTCTTTCCAACAATCCATGTACGAGAATCGGAATATCTTCTCTTCGCTCCCGAAGAGGCGGCAGACGAATTTCAATCACATTTAAACGATAATAGAGGTCTTCACGAAAGCTTTTACCCTTGACGGCTTCCGCTAACCTCACGTTCGTTGCCGCGATGATCCGAACATCAATCGGGCTCGAACGAGTGGCTCCGACACGCCGTATCTCACGCTCCTGTACGGCCCGAAGCAATTTGGCCTGCAGCATTAACGGGAGTTCACTAATTTCATCCAAAAAAAGCGTTCCGCCTTGGGCTTCCTCGAACAGACCGCGTTTATCGGATTTCGCGTCGGTAAACGCGCCTTTGACATGGCCAAAGAGTTCGCTTTCCAGCAGCTGTTCAGGAATCGCCGCACAATTGACAGGAACGAACGATTCGGATTTTCGCTGGCTATTAAAATGAATGGCTTTCGCGACCAGTTCTTTTCCTGTTCCACTTTCTCCCGTGATCAGAATATTCGTTTGGGAATCAGCCACTCTGCGAACGAGATCAAACACGTCCCGCATCGGCTTGCTTTTACCTAAAATCTGATCGAATGAAAATTCACGACGCACCTGCTTTCTCAGCTGTTCGACCTCACGGCGTAAAAGCGCCTCCCGCATGGCCTTATCAACCGTGACGAGGAGCTCCTCGGTCTTAATCGGTTTCGTGAGATAATCGAACGCGCCTTGCCGCATCGCTTCAACGGCCGTTTCAACCGTCCCAAAGGCCGTCATCATGATCAGATTGCATTGAGGGTGGGTTTTGGTGACCTCTTGAAGGAGCGATAATCCATCCATCCCCTTCATACGCAAGTCCGTAAGAATCAACGTGTACGGCTCACATTCAAGTTTTTGCAAAGCCTCCTGACCATCCCGGGCGCTACCCACATGATAGGACTGATCGATCAAGATATCTTGCAGCAAATTACGCATGTCTGGATCATCATCAACGATAAGAATTCTATTTTCATCCTGAGTCATACAACACCTAAAAGCGTAAAAGTTCACGATCAATCCGTCTTCCGACCGTCCTCTCGACATATGTGCCCACAATAGGCAGCGTGATCATGGCCCGGGGATGATTTTAGGAAGGTAAGGAGACAGAGCTCATTACTCCGAGCATCACATGACTGTAGCAAAATACAACAACAATTTCCCCTTTAATCGTTGGCACTGCTTTTGCTGATTTATCTAGTCATTGACCATCAATCTTGGATTTAGGAAGCGCCTTAGGAAACATCTGATGAAAATACTCGTGGCGGTCGATGGCTCAACTCAATCAACGTATGCCATTCAGGCTCTTGCACATTTCAGGCCGCCTGAAGAATTCACGTTGGTGCATGCCTTAACCTTGCCAGAGTTAGATCATCCGATGATTACTTCAAAAATGCGGGATCGGGTAAAGGAGGATATCGAAGAAGGTCTGCGTCAAGAAGGGAATGCCCTACTCTCTCAAACAGCGAAGGAAGTACCCCAGGATTTCGTCCCAGCGTTACAAATTCATCAAATTGGTTCCCCGGCTCAGGTCATCCTCGATACCGCTCTAACGACAGAATCCGACTTGGTCATGCTCGGGGCACGTGGCCTAGGACACGTGGAAGAATTACTGTTGGGAAGTGTTTCTCATCGTACCGTCCTTCACGCCTCACGCTCGACGTGTGTCTTCAAGTCTCCTCTCTCTTCTTTAGTCAACATTCTTCTTCCGATTGAAGGAGAAGAGGATGCCCGGATAGCCTTCAATTTTTTGGCGATGAAGCCGTTTCGTCAAATGGTCAACATCCAACTCATGATCGTCTGGCCACTGCCACAGGCTCCTTGGCCAATCACATTGAAGCAAAACACCCTGTTAGAAGAACATGCCATTACGAATGTCCAAAAAACACTCGACGCACTCACAACGATGCTTGAAACGCTCGGCTATCCTGCCTCAAGTCATATTGGACTCGGCAACCCTTCCTTTGCCATCCTGGAACAACAAAAATCCAACAAGGCCGATATGATTATGATGAGCTCACATGGGCGGAAAGGCCTGTCTCGTTTTTTCCTCGGCAGTGTTTCCCATAGCGTCCTTCATCAGGCTCATTGTCCAGTCTTGATCGTGCGATAATGTCTTCAAATCGTCATAAGTTCTCCACATAATCAGCGCGGGCCTGAACATCCTCTCGACACATTTCCTGCATTTTTTTGCGCTACATTGAAACCATGTGAGCGTTCCCTTGAAAGTATCGTGTATACAGACTCACTGTGGCTTTCTACCCCACCGACCGACTAGCATGCTGTGGCAACCTTCCACAGATCCAGTTCCTGAGAATGGCCAAGGCACCAAGAATCCAATTGTCTCTGAGGGCTGTACCAATGAAGCTCTTCATGATCGTGATATGCCGCTACTAATCCGCTGAGCCATGAGAAGACAGCTCGACCTTAGATCAGCCACGCATTCGACGATCTATGTCTGTTGATCGACAGCGGCCCTCTTCAGTGTCAGTGAGTTGATCATGTTCGTGATGATCGTGTCTGCTGGAACCTGGCTGAGGTCATATGGGTTAGAGCGAATCCCAATACGTGCCAATCGATATAGACGACAAACTCCGCGCGGGACAACGTTGAGCCAGACGGAAGCTATTGCAAACGGCTATCACGAACAGACCTGTCATTGGCTCGCGGATAAGTAATCGTGCATATTGTTGATCAGGCCACAGACAAGTAAAATTCTTGCATGGTGTCATTAACGGAGAGACTGGCTTCTCATCCGACAGTCAGGTAAAGTCTTTGACTACGGCTGAGAGATAAATGCATTGCCAACGAGACCTCCATCATCCATCGAAGCTGGAGGAACATCTTCTACTCCCACAAACAGTTCCAGGATAACGTGCCTATTCATAGCCCTGAGGAGGACCATGATGATCGGACTACACACCTCAACGAGAATGATTGTCGGCGGAATGCTCACGGCCGTCGTATTAAGCATGGGCGTCTTCTCTCCCACCGGCGCGCAACCCGAACAACGTGTCGATGTGAAGATTACGGACTTCGAATTCAGAGCCACACAAACGCCGCTTCAACTACATGCCCACACCGTTATTCATGTGACGAACGAAGACACGGTCCGACATGATTTTGGTTCATCAATTTTCAAGCATACCAACACACAAGTCGAAAGCGCCGGGGTTCTGGCTTACGGCAATGATGTCGGCGGCGCATTCATCGAGCCTGACCATGAGGTGACCTTTCGTTTTGTGATCCGAGAGTCGGGACGATATGAATTTCAGTGTTCCATTCACCCTGACATGAAAGGCGAAATCCTTTTATTAAGCGCGGGAACTGTGTAAACGCCTGGCAGGGGGCAGACGACTGAAGACGTGCATGCCATGAAACACCACATTCGCCGTATAGTGTTCGCGACAGATTTTTCCGCCTCGTCTTCTCGCACCTTGCACATCGCCCTGACGTGGGCGAATATGTGCGATGCGGCTATCGACATCGTGCATGTGCTGTCCGTCCTACATGAAGTCGACTTAGATTCAACGGTCGCAAATCTCTATATTCAGGAGCAGAAAAAAGCAGCACAAGCCAAACTGGCCTCTCTCGTCCTCGAAGCCAAAAAAACTCTTTCTGACGTACAGTCTCATCTCTTGGCAGGCAGCCAGGCGGATCAAATCACACAATTCGCACTCTCATCGCAAGCCGATCTGATTGTCACCGGTACACATGGATGGACGGGATTTGATCGCGTCATGATGGGAAGCGTTGCGGAACGCGTTATCCACCAGGCCCCTTGTCCTGTCTTGAGCGTTCGGGATATCAGCAATATGGAAACACAACACATGACTGCCGCTGACGTCACCCCGCGCCACATCCTTCTTCCCGTCGACTTTTCAGATTGTTCTCTCGATGCATACGAATATGTTGACAATCTGGAAAAACACGTGGATGCATCCATCACCTTAATGCATGTGTTGGAACCGCTTTCATATAGTTTAGATTTCACCTTGAGTCATCCCGTTGAAGATCGTCAACACCGGGAACATGTCACACAGCGCATCACCCAGCTCACGGAGGCGATGACTCGACAGGGACTCACGGCCAACTATCTGATCAAAACCAAACCGATACCTGAAGCCATTGTTCAATCGGCAAAGGACGTAGGGGCTGACCTCATTGTCATGGGTACGCATGGACGGCAAGGCTTACGACGTTTAATCATGGGTAGTGTCACGACTGCGGTTTTGCGTCACTCATCCATACCGGTGATGACGGTCAAAAGTCCAAAATTCTCGCACGAAGCTCAAACAGCTCATAGTCCAGGATAATAAAAACGAACATCCGTTCATCCTAGAAGAACCCAACAGCATGCGCTATCACATACCCTAATCCCCTTTCACGCCTCCTGCCTCTCTTATGGTTAACGCGTTAACGTAACATTTAACGTATTGAATTAACTCGACGCAGCAGTCATTAAGAAGCTTGTACCCGAAGATGAGAAAATGCCTTGAAAAAATGCCCCTTACTTCATCTTGCCAGTCATAACGACAGTTGGCACTTTCATTGCTAGTTCAAGACCACAGAGAAGAAAAAACGGTAAGTTTCATTCACAAACAACATTTTCAGCGAGGAGGTCGTTCATGTCAGTTGAACAGGGGCACACCATGACAGCAGGAATGTTTGGAGGGCAAGCGTCTGAAGGATTAGTGCTTGTGGTTGATGATGAAGCGGATGTGCGAAAAGTCGCCAGGATGGCCCTTGAAAAAGTTGGATATACCGTGATCGAAGCCGCCAACGGAGAGGAAGCGATTGAACGGACGAGGAGCGGTGAAAACCCATTGCTGCTTAGCGTCATTGTCACAGACATCAATATGCCGAAAGTCAATGGACTGGAAGCCATTCAGTTTTTTCAAAAAGAGTTTCCAAGTGTCTCCCTGATTGTCATGACTGGATATCCAAACCTGGAATCTGCGACTGAACTGATCAAGCAAGGACTCGTCGACTATCTGGTCAAACCGGTCGACAAGGAGAAGCTCTTAGCATCAGTAGCGAAGGCCATGGCGCAGCGAGAAGCCAAACGTCCTTAACCCATGGAGCTATGGCCCTGCGTTAACTGAACAGTTTACGCAGCGCCTAGTTGAATCATTTATCTGGAGGACACGATTGTAATGTCCCAGGCCATATTTTCACGAAGGGAGTTGGAACTTGAGCGATACGAAGAATCTTAATGGCTTAATATTGAATGCTGCCGGAGAAGGCATTTTGGGGCTTGACCTGGAAGGACGACATACCTTCGTGAATCCGGCGGCAACAAGAATGCTTGGGTTCACCGAAGATGAGCTGATCGGACACGCCAGTCATGACTTGTGGCACCATACCCATGCAGACGGCTCTCCTTACCCTGATACAGAATGCCCTGTTTATGGGGCCTACAAAGTTGGACGCGTTCACCATGGCGATACGGAGGTGTTCTGGCGAAAGGACGGCACATCGTTTCCCGTGGAATATACCAGCACGCCCATTCTCGATGACTCCGGAAACAGTACTGGAGCGGTCGTGACATTTCGAGACATCACGAGCCGTCGAGTAGCCGAACAAACGATCACAGACCTTCGACGACAAAATGAATATATCCTCAATTCTGCAGGAGAGGGTATTTTCGGTCTGGATCTCGAGGGACGGCATACCTTCGTCAATCCAGCCGCGGCAGTTATGCTCGGATACTCAGCCGACGAACTATTGGGACAGGCCAGCCACTCCTTGTGGCACCATACTCGAGAGGACGGCAGCCCATACCCGCACGAGGAATGTCCCATTTATGGAGCCTATAAAGACGGCAGAGTCCACAGGGGAACCGATGAGAGGTTTTGGCGCAGGGATGGAAGCAGTTTTTCTGCCCAGTATTGCAGCACTCCTCTTCGGAATGAGGCGGGTCAATTAATCGGAGCAGTCGTCACATTTCAGGATATTACCGAGCAAAAACGTCTGGCCGCAAAACTCCTGGAAGCTGCCAAGCTGGCCGAGGTGACCCGCGTGCTCGGGAATGTCGGACATGACATTAAAAACATGCTCATGCCCGTCATCACAGGGACCAGTCTTCTGCAAGATGAACTCACGGAAATCTTCGCGATGGACGCGAGCACGATGGCGGCAAAAAAGCATACGAGTGAGAAGACCTGTAAAGAGCTGACGGAAATGATTACTTCGAATGCCCGACGAATCCAAGACCGTGTGCGTGAAATTGCCGATGCCGTCAAGGGTGTGACCAGCGAACCCCATTTCGCACCTTGCCATGTCAATGAAGTGATCAAAGGGGTCCTCAAATCTCTCCAGATTTCCGCGAAAGAACGGGATGTCCGTCTTCTCACCAACGGTATCGAACAGTTACCGGTCATCGAAGCTGACGAGCGACGGCTCTTTGCCGCTCTCTACAATTTGATCGGGAATGCCATTCCCGAAGTCCCTTCCGGCGGCTCCGTCACGATCAAAGGCTCAGTGAGCCCGAACGGCGAGACACTGGAACTCACGGTCGCCGATACAGGCAAAGGCATGCCTCCAGAGGTTCGAGACCGGCTATTCACCAAAAACGCCATCAGTACAAAAGTTGGCGGAACAGGATTAGGAACCAAGATCGTCAAGGATGTCATCGATGTCCATCAGGGAACCATCCGGGTTGAAAGTGAGGAAAATGTCGGCACCTCATTTCATATGACGATTCCCATGAAGAGACCCAAACCGGTAACACACGTCAGTACATCAGAAGCAGGACAAGGTGAACAAGAAACAACAGGGACACCAGCTCCATGACCAACATCATTCGTGGAATCATCATTGCCATTGGCTTCTTCAACGGATTAGGCGGAACGGCATTCGCCGAGGATTCTGGCGAACGTCTTGTCCAGTCCACCTGCACCGCCTGTCATCGAATCGAGGGAACCCCGACGGCGAGAAGGAACAAACTCGCTCCTGATCTTACCTGGGCCGGGAATAAATACAACCAGGCATGGCTCGTACGATGGTTGCAAAATCCCAAACAAAAGCTCTATCCGCTTGGGTACGATTCTAATCCGAAGCGGAAAAATCCCCACCTCGCTCTTTCAGCCGACAAGGCTCAAGCCGTCGCTCAATATTTGTCAAAACTCACAGATCCACGGATTGCACAGGGAAAAGTCAAACCCGGCACCGCTGAGCAAATTTCGAGAGGAAAGCAGTTATACCAGGAACATGCCTGCGCCAACTGTCACTGGACTCCGGCCAAAAACCGCCGAGGGTATACGGGTGGCAAATCCAGTACGTCGCTCTTGGCCATGGGGAGTCGCCTCAAGGGCGATTGGGTTTACCGATTCAATCTCAATCCGGATGATTTCGTTCCTGATAGCGGAGCCTATATTCCCAAGCCGCCTCTTCCGGAAGAAGATATTTACGCCATCACGGCCTATATGATGACCTTTCAATAACCACGAAATCGCCTATTAACAACGCCATGCTATTTCAGGACGCAGACGCATTATGAAAATCGTCATTATCGGTGGCGTTGCGGGTGGCGCGAGCGCTTCAGCAAAAGCCCGTCGCACCAATGAAGCCGCGACAATCGTCCTGTTTGAGCGTGGTCCGTTTATTTCCTTCGCAAACTGTGGCTTACCTTACTACGTCGGAGGAACTATTTCCGATCGTGATGACCTCTTGCTTCAAACGCCAGAGAGTTTTTGGAAACGCTTTCGTGTCGCCGTCCGTGTTCGACATGAGGTGTTGAGTATCGACCGCGATCAAAAGCTGGTGAACGTCAAAGACATCACAACGGGAACGCTCTTTTCCGAGTCCTACGACAAGCTCATCTTGTCTCCTGGCGCAGGCGCGATCGTCCCTCCCCTGCCAGGCATTGACGCGAAGAACATCTTTACCGTGAAGACGGTTCCTGACTCAGACGCGATCAAACGATATTTGGAAAAATCTGCATCCAAACAGGTGATCGTTGTTGGAGGGGGGTTCATCGGCCTGGAGACGGCTGAAGCATTAAAAAACCTCAACATGGACGTCACGGTCGTCGAGATGGCCGATCAAATTCTGCTTCCATTTGACCCCGATATGGCCATGCTGGTGTCTTCACATCTGTGCGAAAGAGGCCTGCGTCTCATCGAGGGCGATGGGATCAAAGCCTTTCGGTGTCAGAATGGCATAGCCTTCGAAGCAGAACTGCAGAGTGGACGTCGACTTTCGATGGATCTCGCCATTTTGTCGATTGGAGTGCGCCCAGAACTCACGCTCGCACGCACAGCGGGGTTGAAGATCGGTGATGCGGGAGGAATCGTCGTCGACGATCGTCAGCAAACTTCAGACGCCGATATCTACGCGGCAGGCGACGCCGTTGAAGTTCGACATCTCGTCACTGGCATCCCCACTCGCATTCCGCTGGCAGGTCCGGCTAATAAACAAGGCCGCGTGGCGGGAGCCAATGCCGCGGGTGGTGATTTGCGCTTTCCAGGAGCTTTGGGTACAGCGATTGTTGAGACCATGGGAATCATCGCCGCGAAAACAGGATTAGCGGAGAAGGACGCAAAGGCTCACGGATTTGAGTATTTTGCCTCTGTTACCCATCCCCTCGATCATGCAGGGTATTACCCCGGCGCAGAACAACTTCATATCAAACTGGTTGTTGAACACAAAACTGGAAGACTCCTGGGGGCTCAAGCGATTGGCGAGCAGGGGGTGGATAAACGGATAGATGTGCTGGCGACCGCGCTGACGGCGAACATGACGGTTAAAGATTTGGAAAATTTAGATTTGGCCTATGCCCCGCAATTTAATTCCGCCAAAGGTCCTGTCATTATGGCGGGATTCGTGGCCTCCAATACGTTACGGGGTGAAGTGCAGACCATCACGACTCAGGCCCTGCAACGCAAACTTGAAGCCAATCAGGACATCCAGCTTCTCGATGTACGCAGTCCTCATGAATTTGACGAAGAACATCTTCCTCACGCACAACTGATACCCGTTGATAATCTCCGCGAGCATCTTGACGACTTAGACCAGAGCAAGGAAACGATCGTCTACTGCCGCGTCGGGCTGCGCGGATACCTGGCATGCCGCATTCTCCTGCAACATGGGTTCGAACATGTCTATAACCTTACAGGAGGTCTATTGAGTTACCCTCTGACTCAACAACCGAACGATGAGAAGAACAAGAAAAATCTGTCCCTTAAATGAGTGAGAAATGAACGCAAACGTTACAGAGGACAATTCCATGAAGATGCGTTTCACAGCAATCATTCCCGGTCTCGTTTTAGGGGAGAGTCACCACATATCGTACGATCTTTTCCGGTTCAGGACGCGTCATATACTTTTAGGCGCCGAATTTGGTAATTCTTGGGTACGTCGACTAAGCGAAGAATTGTGAGACATCTCACATGGCCCAGGCTACGACGACCCCAAAATACTGTATGACTTTGCTCAGTAAAAACAATCATTCCATGAACATTTTGCTTTAAAGGAGGCTGGTACGATGTTTCATACGATGCGAAAGGTTCGTCATTCATTTTCGGCTTGGCCTATCGGATTGATGGTTATTTCCGCCATCCTTTTCAGCCCCACTCTCAGTTTGGGAAGTACAGAACACGATGGGAAAACACTCGTCAACAACCTCTGTTCCACTTGTCACAAGTTTCAAGGTGAACCCGAAAGCCGTTTTGATCTCAAAGCCCCCGACTTGATGTGGGGAGGGAGTAAATATCAGCGTGATTGGCTCATTCGCTGGCTGACCGGCAAAGAACCCATGTTATACGCGAAGGGGTATCGATGGGACCTGTCAGAAAAGCCGGACACACATATCGCCGTCTCGCACGAGGAAGCCGAAGCCATCGCCGACTATTTCGAAAAAAATCTGAAAGATTCCCGCGTGACGGTCGGCACGTTCGATGTCACGAAAGTCACGAAGAAGGACGTAAAAGACGGAGCATTTATCTACAAAGAACATGCCTGCATCGGATGCCACACGATCGAAGAAAATGGGCAACTGGTCGGAGGACCGCAAAGTGTCGATCTTGCCGATTCCGGCAATCGATACGATAAAGACTGGTTGTTCCGTTTTGGGATTAACCCGCAAGACTTTACCCCACACAGTGGAGAGTTTTTGGCCGACGCGACGGAACCGCAATTGCGAAGCGTCATCGGATATCTGATGACGTTAGGCGTGAAAGATTTCACATATTATGAACCATGGAAAAGCCAGGAATTCACGAATGCAAGCGTAGACCGTGGAAAAGTTCTGTACAAAGAATATTGCTCGCAATGTCACGGAGCCACTGGAAAAGGTGATGGCCCGGCAGCCTCAGGCTTAAGTCCGAAGCCAGCCGTCCATGCCAATATACCATTCGATAAACTTCCGATGGAGTACCTCTACAACGTGATTTATCATGGAGGCCGTAGTGTCGGGAAGTCACCCAGCATGCCGTATTGGGGACTGACGATTGGCCAACAGGGAGTGGCGGACGTGATTGCCTATTTGAAGGCGACGTTTAAGGGCGGGCAGCAAGTTGCGGCGACAGGAGGCAACGCAAGCGTGTCAGGCGTGTGCCCACAACCGCGTCAGACGAAACAAGCTCCTGGAAAATTCCGCAAAATGACGAATCCACTGAAGCCCTCTCCGGCGAACGTGAAAGCGGGAAAAACTCTGTTCCAGGAAACAGCGACTCCATTAGCCTGTAAACAATGCCATGGGGAAGCGGGCGATGGGAATGGCCCGATGGGCGCAGCCTTAAACCCACATCCACGAAACTTTACGTGTGGAGAAACCATGAAAGACATTTCTGATGGACAAATGTTCTGGATTATCAAGAATGGATCGCCCGGGACAGGTATGATGGCGTTTGCCGGAATGCCTGATGATCAAATTTGGCAACTCATTCATTACATTCGAACACTAGCCAAATAAGATAATTTTCGATACATTGGCCCTTGTTGCCATCGTCCACAAGACCAGATAGCCGAAGAAAGTCGTCAGCAGATAATGATAGCGCGAAACGAAGACGGCTGCGTTTCTTACCCGAATGGATGAGGAGAAAAGAAACGCGGCCGTTCGTCTCGTCGAAATGATACGCACTAAGAGCCTAGTTGAGACGACATGCACGCACAACCCATCAAAATACAATCAACGTACGAACATTCGTTGAGCCGAAGACGGCTGCTCCAGGCTGGAGTGCTTTTGGGGGGATCGTTGCTATTCGGTGTCCGGCCAATTCGCGCTGATGAGGCGCCGACATCCGTCACTCTTCCGTTTGATCGAGGACGTCGTCCTCTCGTCTCCTTTCCCCAGAAACGACCGTTGATGGTGCTGACAACCCGTCCCCCTCAACTTGAAACACCTTTCCATATTTTCGATGATCACATCTTGACTCCTAATGATGCCTTCTTTGTTCGTTGGCATTTAGCCAACATCCCCACACATGTTGACCCTCAAAAATTTCACTTAACGATCCACGGCCATGTCGATCATCCATTCTCGTTGAGTCTACAGAGCCTCAAAGAAGACTTCGAACAGGTGAGCATCACGGCCGTCTGCCAATGTGGGGGCAATAGCCGGGGGTTTTTCAGCCCGCGAGTTCCCGGCGGACAATGGGGGAACGGTGCCATGGGTAATGCCAAATGGACCGGAGTACGTCTTACGGATCTGCTCGAGAAGGCAGGAGTTCGGGATAAAGCCGTTCAAGTCAGATTCGATGGGTTGGATGCAGCCGTCGCCGATGTCACGCCTGACTTCCGAAAATCATTGAATCTCGATGATGCTGCGCGAAAAGACGTCATCGTTGCCTATGCGATGAACGATGAACCTTTGCCCTATTTAAACGGATATCCTCTTCGACTGGTGGTCCCGGGATGGTACGCCTCCTATTGGATCAAAGCGTTGAACGATATCGAAGTTCTCAACGCTGTGGATGAGGAATTTTGGATGAAACATGCCTACCGTCTTCCCGCGGATCCCTGCGCCTGCGTCGAGCCCGGACAAAAACCGCTGCACACGGTTCCGATCAGCACCATGACCGTCCGGTCATTCATCACCAGTATTCAGAATGGTGCCACTCTCGAAGGAGGACGACCAACTCGCGTGAAAGGTATCGCGTTTGACCAAGGATATGGCATTGATCAGGTCCTCGTCTCGATAGATGGCGGCCAACAGTGGAAACGGGCAAAATTAGGACAGGATTATGGAGACTATAGCTTCCGCCCCTGGGAAACCCACTTTACTCCCGTGGCCGGACAGTCTTATCAACTCCAAAGTCTCGCCATAAACAGGATTGGAGAATCTCAGCGATTCAGCGCAAGATGGAATCCCAGTGGATACTTGAGAAATGCCGTTGAAACGATCACGGTTCGAGGGAGGTAAACGGAGAGAGCACCATGAATATCCAGACTCGTCTGTGTCGTATCTTTTTCTTGTCGCTGTTGAGTTTGTCTTTGTGGCCGGTCTGGTTATCAGTTCATGCCCAGGAAACAATCTTGATTCCCTCCCCTCCCATCACATTTCAGGCCGGCCAGGGAAGTGAAATTGCGACATCTTATTGCCTTATTTGTCATTCGGCAGAATACGTCTACACGCAACCCCTACTCTCTCGTACTCAATGGCACGAGACTGTCGAAAAGATGAAACACCAGTTTGGCTGTCCGGTTCCAGATGAACAGGTTTCAACCTTGGTAGACTATCTCGTCGGTCAAAACACGACTCGACCCACTTCGCAAAAGAACAACGGAAGTGAACGATCACCCTCACACCTAACCGGCATTGGCAGTGCGGCGAAAGGCCAGGCTGTGTACGACCGCTATTGCACCAACTGCCATGGACCACAGGGAAAAGGTGATGGCCCTATTGGTCAAGCTCTCGTCCCCCCTGCAGCCAACTTGACAATCATCGGGAAAAAGTCCGACGACGAAATACTCGAAACCATTCGAAAAGGCCGTCCTGGAACCGCGATGCCCTCATGGAAAAATGATCTATCGGACAAGGAGATCCATGATATTCTCGCGTATCTCCGAACATTGGGCCATTAATTCTGTTGCAAGACACGACCATTATCGCAAAGACCGCAATAATGTGTTCAATCCCTACTCGATCCATACTGCATGGTGGACCAGCTCGATGATTTTCTCCGGTCGTACCTGCTTTTTGAATGCCCTCATTATCCCCTTACACTCTAAGGGAGATCTTGCGCACCGCGACGTATAATTCATGGTTACCACCTTCTTTGTCACCTTGCTACTCGTCACTATCGTCGCTCACATTCATTTTCAAGCCTTGTTTCGACTCTCCGACTTCATGAAATCGCACCCCCATCGTTCACGGATTAATCTCATGATCTGCACGTTCGCCGTACTGATTGCGCATGTGATCGAAGTCTGGGTTTTTGGGATCGGGTACTATTTCTTGACCAAATACAGCGAGTATGGAAGGTTTGAAGGCCTCATGACCGAGCCGACATTCCAAGATTGCGGATATTTCTCATTTGTCGTCTACACGACATTGGGCTTCGGAGATCTCATCCCTCACGGTCCGATTCGTTTCCTCACCGGCATGGAAGGGTTAACAGGGCTCCTGCTCATTACATGGACAGCTTCATTCATGTATCTTCAGATGCAGCGTTTCTGGGACGCCGATTCCGGTGATGATTGAAGGATACGTTCATTCCACCAATTCAGCGAAAAATCCAAAGTACAGAACAATCCCCAACCCAAGAATAATGGCTCCCCACCATACCCAATTGGTGATGAGACTAAATTCTTTTTTGTCTTGCATTTTATCTTCCAGGCTCATTGTTTACTTCACGAGAAGGATTGAACAATGTGTATGATGGATGACCGAATGCGACACACTTCCCAGCAGAAAACGACTGAGTCCAGACCGGCTATGTGTTTGCATCAAAATAAGATCAGGCTTGCTACTCTCGACCGCATCGGCAATGCTTTTCGATGGAGCTCCCATCACCGCTATGCCTTTAGCCTCATGACCCAAGTTTCGTAGTTCGCCTGCAAGATCTTCGGTAAATTGTTCTCCATGGGAGATGATTTCTTTCCGAAATTCTTCAGGAATCATGGCCCCGACGGGCCAGATGGGTTGCGAAAATGGCACAACATGTAGGATGGTAGCTTGCACTGGATTACGAAATGGTCGTCGCTCGAAAAATTTCAACATCTTCTCACTATCTTCCCGGTTAGCGAGCGGCACCAGAAGTGTCTCGATTTTTCGGAGTGAATCTTTCACGATCAACGTCGAACAGGGCGCATGCGTCATGACCCGATGGGACACACTTCCGAACATCTGTTCTTGAATCTGTCCTTGTCCTCTTGCCCCCATCACAATCAGATCTGCATGCTGTTCACCGGCAAAACTGATGATACCCTCCGCGGGGTCTCCGACTTGTAAGACATTTTTAACTGGCCCAGGATTCGGGGGAAGCAACGATACCACGTGTTGAAGAACGTTCTCCCCTTCATCTCTCATGGCCTTTTCCACTTGCATGGATAAGTCTTTAGGCAAGCCTCCGCCCATAGTGGGATAAGACAATCCAGGGACACTGATCACACTCAAGACTGTCAATTCTTCAGCAGGAGCCAATCCCGTCAGCCCACGTGTGGCTTCGTACGATTGTTCAGAGCCATCCACGGCAAGAATGATTTTCATGATCGGTACACCTCACATAGTTTTAAGCGACAAAATCATTGGTACAAATTTCGCCGCTGATGCTATTTGACCGTTCCTTTAAAAAAGCAAAAATTATACCTTGTCACGCAAGCGTACAAGCATAAGGAAGCAGGGTCAAATGATAGAAAGACAATGTTCAGGAAAGGACTTTTTCACGAATGGAGAGGAGGAAAAGATGGGGCGAAATGGGACGAGATAAATATGCCTGACTGTCGCAAAATACCTCAATGCAAACCTGCACATGACAGGAGACGGCTGTCGAAATCGCCAATAGTGATGTATTCTGCAATAGTCTGCCTGAATGGCCTACATGAATATCCTACGAGTCCGACCCTGCCATGGCCTTTTCATGCGTACGAAGCAATTCCTGAAGGCTTTCCCCGGACATCACTTCGTCGGTCAAGAGTTTTTCTGCCCCATGGAGTAAGACCGGCCGAAGCTGGGAGAGAATCGTACGAACACGTTCCTGTTGCTGATCAATCATACTCCGCACTTCTTGATCAATCTCTCTAGCCGTTTTTTCTGAATAATCTGATCGTGACACTGGCTCAGTAGGCGAGAGAAACGCTGGCCGATTGGTTAACTCCAACGCCACAGTGCCTAAAACTTTGCTCATGCCATAATCTTTGACCATCCGTTTCGCGATATTCGTCGCCTTCTGGAGATCATCCGCTGCGCCCGTCGACGCTTCGCCAAAAATCAGTTCTTCCGCGACACGCCCTCCCAGTAAAATCGCGATCTTATTCTCCAATTCCGAACGGGTCAGCAAATACCGGTCTTCCATCGGCAGTTGCATCGTATATCCCAGTGCGGCAATACCTCGAGGAATAATGGAGATTTTTTGAACGGGATCAGACCCTGGGATCATCATGGCTACCAATGCATGCCCGACTTCATGATGTGCGACCCGCGTTCGCTCTTCCTGGCTCAGCACCCGGCTTTTTTTCTCCAGCCCCGCGACTACGCGTTCCACGGCTTCTTCCAAATCCGCTTGCTGGACAGTCTCACGATTGTTGCGTACGGCCAATAACGCAGCTTCATTGATCACGTTGGCTAAATCAGCACCGACCATGCCTGGCGTCATGGCGGCAATTTTCCCGAGTGCCACATCGGCCGCCAGTTTAATTGACTTGGCATGAACCTGAAGAATCGCCTCACGTCCCGACCGGTCAGGGCGATCGACGAGCACTTGTCGATCGAATCGTCCAGCCCGCAACAACGCTTGATCGAGGATTTCCGGGCGATTCGTCGCCGCCAGGATGATGACCCCCACCCGCGGATCGAATCCATCCATCTCGACCAGCAATTGGTTGAGCGTTTGCTCACGTTCTTCGTGGGCCATCGGCCCTGAACCTCGCGCCTTGCCCAGCGCATCAAGTTCATCGATAAAGATGATGCAAGGAGCTTTACTCTTGGCATTCTCAAATAAGTCACGCACTCTGGCGGCACCGACTCCGACAAACATCTCAACGAACTCTGACCCACTGATCGAAAAAAATGGTACAGCCGCTTCTCCCGCAATCGCTCGCGCGAGTAACGTTTTCCCTGTACCAGGAGGCCCCACTAACAGCACCCCTTTGGGAATGCGTCCGCCAATTCGAGTGAATTTCTCTGGAGTTTTCAAAAATTCAACGACCTCCATGAGTTCGTGTTTCGCCTCATCAACCCCCGCTACATCCTTCATTCTTACAGGAATATCTTTTTCCATGTAGATTTTGGCCTTGGATTGTCCGATTCGCATAAAACTTCCACCCGCGCCTTGACTAACTTTGCGAAAGATAAAGATCCAAATGGCAGCAAAGATCAAAATAGGAATCACCCAAGAAGCGACATCTTTCCACAACGTGCTCACGATGACTCCAGAAAACTCGACATTCTTTTCCTCTAACAGATTCACAAGATCCGGATCATCGACACGAATCGTTTGAAACCACTTCTCATTTCCTTCATTTCCTTCTTTGACATGTGGTTTCAGTTTGCCATTGATCATTGTGTCGGTAATCGCCACTTCCGCGACCTTATCTTCCAGAAGCCAAACTTTAAACTGGCTGTAAGGCACCTCATCCAAATGCTGTGAGGCCAGGTACAATTCCTGCAGCAAAATCAGGATCCAAAACGCAAAAATGAAATACCAGATGGAAAATCGAAATTTTTTGTCCATACCCTCAGCCATCGGTGTTGTGCTCTGTCAGCGGTATCTTACCTTTTTATAGGCTTCCATGGCGACTGGCCTCCTAAAGCCAGTCAACGTTCGGCTCTCATCCCCCCGACTCCCTGCCATGCCGAACACTTCCTCTGATCGCTGGCAAGGATGGAAGAACAGCCATATATGAGGTGAGGCTGTCAACTCCCAGTCGCAGACATTTATCTGCTTTGCTGAACCCCAAGCAGCCATACTAAAGCTCGGGGAAGTCAAGCCTATATTCATAATTAATGAATTACGATATATTAGGGGCGAGTGGGATCATGTCTTCTTCGAGTAATCGGCATGGCAAAAGCCACATTTGATCCTGGGTTTGAAATCCGTAGCACTACGACCGGACGACAAGAAATGTCCTAAACGCCTTCTCCGCTCTCTTCAATAGGAATCACGGCTATCATGCGAGTCCTCGTGATCAACAGCGGAAGTTCCTCGATAAAATTTCGAGTCACAGACACCTGCGTCGATCCCGGCATGATGAAACGGGAGTCGTCTCAATCGATCATCCACGGTCTGCTAAAACAAAATGGGGAACAAAGTACTCTCGAGATATCCGGCAGAGAGTCGACGGTGTTCCTGTCGGAATGCACCCATGAACGTCTTGAGGACTCATTCACATGGATCTTCGACTCCCTCAAGGACATAGAAAAATTTGAGAATTGGACGTCTTTTATCACCACAATCGAAGCGGTTGGACACCGGGTAGTACATGGTGGCAATCGGTTTTCACAATCTACGATCATCGATGCTTCGGTGTTGCAGGAAATCGAACAGTTCAACGACCTCGCTCCATTACACAACCCCACGTGTCTGGCAGGCATCGTTGACGCTCGAACTTTTTTTGGTCATGACATGCCCATGGTTGCAGTGTTCGATACGGCGTATCATCGTACGCTCCCGGCTCATGCCGCCACCTATGCCATTCCCTACGAACTCTCCAAACGTCATCGCATCAAACGATATGGATTCCATGGAATTGCCCACGCCTCGTTGGCCTCTCATTATGCCAACCACACAGAACAATCATTAAAAGATCAACGGATCATCACGCTGCAACTGGGCAATGGCTGTTCCATGACAGCCATTGCCGGCGGAAAATCCATCGATACGACCATGGGGTTTAGTCCCTCGGAAGGACTCATGATGGGCACGCGCTCGGGAGATCTGGACCCCTCCATCATCGGTTATCTCGCGAAGAAAGAACAGGTGTCGGTCATGGGCATCCAAAGCTGGCTCAACGAGCGGTCGGGGCTACTCGGAATATCAGGCGACACACATGACATGCGCCAGCTACTCCAAGCCGCTAGGCAGAAACAGGACCCGCGCGCAAGACTGGCGATTGATATGTTTTGCTATCGGGTCCAAAAATATCTGGGCGCTTATTTTGCCGTCTTAGGAGGCGTCAATGCGATCATCTTTGGTGGCGGCATCGGTGAAAACGCCTCGGAAATTCGCTCGAAAATCTGCGACGGATTGAAATGGGCCGGGGTTCATCTGAATCAAGAACGCAATAAGCAAGCCGTGGGAATCACGCCAGGCGAGGTGACGAAAATTAGTGAAGACGCAAGTCCAGTCGCCGTGTATGTGATCGGAACAGATGAAGAAGATTGGATTGCATCTGAGACAGTTCGATGCCTACAGGCTCACAAACATAAAAAGCTGGTGTAAATCACCATGAGACGAGGCTCGCGTGACCTCAAGACACAAAAGAGAATCTTCCCCAGCACAGTCAAATCACCGATTCATAGATCAGCACACACCCCCGACCAGCCAACACCACGCAATCTCGATGGAGATGTACATGATTCCGTGCCGCTCGATCTGGATGGCCCCCTCACAAACGCGACAGCCTTGCCTGCAAGATGTTGGAAACGCGTTCAACGGCAACCATGACACATGTCAGGGTCCACATCCTGTTCTGAAATAATCGTGAAAGCGACGGAGGTCCGTTCCATGTCGACTCCTTTACCGAAGAAAGAGCTACGTCTGATCGATGCCTATTGGCGTGCGGCCAACTATCTGTCAGTCGGACAAATTTATCTGTACGACAATCCATTGTTGAAAAAGCCATTGACCAAAGATCATATCAAGCCGAGACTGCTCGGCCATTGGGGCACCACTCCGGGCTTGAATTTTCTGTATGTCCACCTGAACCGCGTCATCAAGGCCCATAGTCTCAATATGATTTATATCACCGGCCCGGGGCATGGCGGGCCTGGGCTCGTGGCGAATGCGTACCTGGAAGGAACCTATAGCGAAATGTACCCCAACATTTCACGAGACGAAGAAGGATTGAAGCGCCTTTTCACGCAGTTTTCTTTTCCTGGGGGCATTCCCAGTCATGTCGCGCCGGAAACTCCTGGATCCATTCATGAAGGCGGTGAGCTCGGGTATGCCCTGTCCCATGCGTATGGAGCCGCGTTCGACAATCCCGACTTAATCGTCGCCTGCGTCATCGGAGATGGCGAAGCAGAAACGGGGCCCATGGCCACCAGCTGGCATTCGAATAAATTTCTCAATCCCGTGACCGATGGAACGGTCCTGCCAATTCTGCATTTGAATGGGTACAAGATCGCGAATCCATGCATCCTGGCGCGGATCAGCGATGAAGAGCTGGATCACCTCTTCCGCGGGTACGGATATATCCCGTATGTCGTCGAGGGGCAGGAGCCGGCCACCATGCATCAGCGTATGGCTGAAACGCTTGATCGTGTCATTCAAGAAATTCACATGATCAAGACCGATGCCGCCAGAAACGGATTCTCGCAACGGCCGCTCTGGCCTATGATCATTCTCCGGACTCCCAAGGGATGGACCTGCCCTCGCGAGGTCGATGGGAAACGAACTGAAGATTATTGGCGATCCCATCAGGTCCCGATGGGGGCCATGCATGAAAATTCAGATCATGTACGCCTCCTAGAGAAATGGTTGAACGGTTATAAACCGGCAGAGTTATTCGATAGCCAGGGTCGATTGATTCCCGAGCTGGCCGAACTTCCGCCTCAAGGCGAACGGCGGATGAGTGCCAACCCGCACGCCAATGGCGGTCTGCTCCTCAAAGATCTCCGGCTCCCCCCTTTTCGGGAGTATGCAGTCCAAGTCTCGTCCCTGGGAGCGGTCTTTGCTGAATCCACTCGCGTCATGGGCAAGTTCCTCCGCGATGTGATGAAGGAGAATATGGAGGAACAGAACTTTCGTCTCTTCAGCCCAGACGAAAACAACTCAAACCGATGGCAGGATGTGCTGGAGGTTACGAACCGGACTTGGGTCGCGAAGACCCATCCCTACGACGATCATCTAGCTCCAGACGGCCGGGTGATGGAAATGCTCAGCGAACATCAATGTCAGGGCTGGCTGGAAGGATATTTGTTGACGGGGCGCCATGGATTTTTCTCCTGCTATGAGGCCTTCATCCACATTATCGATTCCATGTTCAATCAGCATGCAAAATGGCTCAAGGTCTGCAACCATATCCCCTGGCGGAGACCGATCGCTTCACTGAATTATCTCCTTTCCTCACACGTATGGCGGCAGGACCACAACGGCTTCAGCCATCAAGATCCAGGTTTTATCGACCACGTCGTCAACAAAAAAGCCGAAGTCATCCGCGTGTATCTTCCACCAGATGCCAATAGCCTCCTGTTCGTCACGGATCAGTGCCTCCGAAGTCGAAACTTAATCAACGTGATCGTGGCGGGGAAACAGCCTAGCTTACAATACATGGACATGAATGCGGCCATTAAACACTGCACCGCGGGGATCGGCATTTGGGAATGGGCGAGTAACGACAAGGGGCATAAGCCTGATGTCGTGATGGCATGTTGCGGTGATGTGCCCACTCTTGAAACTCTGGCGGCCGTCGACCTGCTCCATCACTATGTTCCTGACTTGAAAATCCGGGTCATCAATATCGTCAACCTCATGAAACTTCAACCTCCACATGAACATCCTCATGGCCTCTCCGACAAGGAGTTCGATACATTGTTCACGACCGATACACCTATTATTTTTGCGTTTCATGGATACCCATGGTTGATTCACCGCCTGACGTATCGACGAACCAATCACCATAATCTCCATGTGCGGGGATACAAAGAAGAAGGGACAACCACCACGCCTTTTGATATGACGGTGAGAAACGACCTCGATCGCTTCCATCTCGTCTCAGATGTCATCGATCGCGTCCCGACGCTCGGCCCTCTGGCAGCCTATGCCAAGCAGGCCATTCGGGATAAACTGATCGAACACAAGGCCTACATCAGTCAATACGGCGAAGACATGCCAGAAATACGAGGATGGACTTGGCCGGGCAAGTAAGTTCCGTTCCCGGAAAGTTCAAATCAATACATGACATTTAAAAAAAGAACATCGTCAATTCAAATCGCCAGGATCATGAAAAAATGCAAAGCGAAAAAGGCTTCATTCATATTTTTCTCCTGCCAGGCTTTCCGTATGGCTCTTATTAAGCCCCCAGTCTAACCATCATCGAATGCGCTCGGCAGTTATCAGCAGGTCATTGATCACGATTGAACCGCCGAACGGACCGGAAGATCCATAAGCGGCATGGTGCGGGAAGCATTCAGGTAGGCGTTCTGATCATGCATGAGAGCCCCAAGAGGCAGGGCCGACCAGAGTGATCCGAGACTTTTTTGAATCCTGCGTTCATACACACGGGGAAGAATTGTGCTTTCTCCTTCCAAAAAATTCCGTACCGTGGTATCGGAATCCAGCCACGACCGTACCTTGAGATCCCATCTCAGACGGCTCGCTGGCACAGCACGTACAACATTGAGAATTTTTGTCCCCATCCCCCGATTAGCCTGAGCGCGCCGAAGAATGCGTGGCCAGGATAACGCGTATCCCGTTAAGTCTAAGACATGATCATAAAACTCGGGCCACGTATAGTGCTTGGGACGAACATTCATCGCGCGCTTATTGTCCAAAAAATAAAAAGGGATAGGCAGCACGCGGTTGGTCTCTTGCAACTCTTTATTGAGAGGCGCCGCCTGCCCAAAAGCGGTAAACAGGGAAAACGTCGGATACGCGCCGGGAGAGAGATCTAAAAACTTTTTCGTTAGAGCAAAGGGTTCTTCCCCCTGATCAGTGTCGAGGCCGAGAATAAAGTTTGTTTGCACATAAGGAATGTACCGAAGAATGGTGTTGATATGATCGGAAACTTGCCGGACTTTTTCGTCGCCTGTTTTGGGGCCGGTCTTGGACTTATCGCCGTTTGAAAACCAGGATTCAATACCCGGCAAAATGGCTTTAAACCCGTTTCGTCGCAGGGCTTTCAGATGCGGTTCTGACAGAAGAGAGAGACTACTTTCTGCAATAAAACTGACGTTCCCTTTCGGCACCACTTCATCAATGACATTCATATACTCATCAAAACGCACGCCAAAGATGGGATCATGCCATCCAACCCAGGGATTGGGCAGTTTCCGTTGTAGGAATACGAGATCTTCTCGAATTTGCTCAAAGGCGAGTGGTTGATAAGCCACCACAGAATCAATACAGAAACTACATGTATAGGGACATCCCATGCTCCCGATCATTGGAACAATTTTCAGAAAAGGGGCTTTCGCGAGGGTTGGCTCGATAAATTTCCATCGTTCTTTAACTCCGGGCAGCATATGAGGTTGCCGAGCGGCATGAAGCTGAAGCCCCATGGGTCGATGCGGTGCGCACTCACGAATCACGTCGTCAATCAAGGTCTTGTCAGTCAAGCCAAGCACATAATCAAAATACCGGGCGGCATCCTGCGGGTAGCAGCGGGCATGTGGTCCTCCTAAAACCGTAATCGCTCCACGACTTCGAAAGAGGTTACTCACGGCATACGCGGTCTGCGCAGCCCGTGAAAAGGCCCCGACAAATAACAAATCCGTCTCGCCCATGATTTCGTGAGAGAGATCTTCAAAGCCGGTATAACAGATATACCGCACGGTATGCCCCAGTTCTTCACACCACACCCCGACGACTTGAGGCATGATGCTCGCCATATTGGGATGCATGACTCTCGCAAACGTGTTTTTCGATGGCCCTTTGGTGACAAGATCAAGGATAGTAACTCTTAGACGACGCATGGACATGATATATTCCTTTGTATATGAAGGGGAAAAAAGATCAGAACGGAGGGTCCGTTTGTTCATCATACTCGATAGAATCGTAAAATGAAATTGCAAAAAGAAAATAACAAAGGGAAGAAATTCCTAGCCACGCGATGAGCCCCATCGGTGCGTCAAGGGAGGAAAGAAAGAGAGAACCATAGACGGCGAAGAACGAAGACGGAGGCTTCTCCGATTCTTCATTGAGCCTTGACTGTACGGAGATGACAGAACCGCGGAAATGAGAATTCAGCGGCTTTTCTCTCAGTAGCCATAGATACTCCCCCATGCTAAGATGAGCCTAGTGACAACGGCTTACGGTTATGCCCAAAGCAACGGAGCTCATGTATTCTCGTGCCTTGAAACACCTCTCGCATATCTGGCTCATGCTCTGGCTCGTGGCCTTGCCTCTGGTCCATGTCCATCCCGAAGCTGACCACGCCCATGGAGCCCAACATCATCGGCATGGTGGACTCGTCCATTCTGTCCTCTCTCAAGACCTCACATGTGAGTTTCATCAGCATTCACCATCTGAACATTCGGCGATGCTTGAGCCTTCCCCTGATGATTGGACCTGTGAGCATACCGCAACGCATCAGCTCACTCATGAAGAAATTGATTTCTCTCTTCTGGTTCCCTCCCCAGAAGACATGTCTCCAATAGACGAACCACATGTTGCGCTCATACCAACCGCTCACTCTATGACAGTCGTCGCGAATTCCCGTGAGCTGTGGCGCAAACCTGATCACTCCCCTACGCTTCCTATCCCCATCACTCTCCGCTCCACTCGCGCTCCTCCCGACGCCTTCTCAGAGTTCTAACAGAATCATTCTGTCTTTTTGGGAAGTCAGGATAAAAACTCAGCCTTCCGTTGATAAACCTTATAAGGCACAATCATTGGCCTTGGAGTCGAACGTGAGAACATTGCCCATGACACGACTGCTCATTCTTTTCTTGTTATTCACAACAAGCTGCACGGAAAACACCAGTCAGGATAGCTCTGGGCCATCAGCGAAAATCCCGGAACCCTCCCCGTCCCATCGTACGAAAACCGTGCGGACATCCGACCTTCCCGAAAGTGTGCTCAATCGAATCCAAACGGAAAAAGCCGTCACTCGCCTGACGCCGCATGTCATCTCGGCCCCAGGCAATGTGGCCGTTGACCTCTCGCATATCGCAAAAGTCTCCTCACGCATTCCCGGGCAAATTGATCGAATCCTGAGCAAGCTTGGCGATCGGGTGACAAAAGGACAACCGCTCGCCGCCATTGAAAGCCTGATGTTGGACGAATTAATCCAGGAATATTTAGTGGCGAAGGCCAAGCGTGATGTCGCCAAGACAAATTTCAAACGAACCAAACTTTTGTTGGATGAGAACGTCGTGTCACGGCGACGGTTTCAGGAGGATCGGGGAAAATACATCGAAGAACAGGCCGTCTATCAACACGTAAGAGAAAAACTGCTGAACATGGGATTGACCTCACAAGAATTACAAGAACTGGAACATGGGAGTCATGTAGAAGGCCATACCTACAGTCTTCGCGCACCACTTAGTGGAACGATTGTTCAACAACATGCCGTATTGGGGCAAGGAATCAAGGCTGGCGAAGAGCTTTTTGAAATCGTGAATACGGATCACGTCTGGATCTTTGCCAACCTGCCGATCGAGCAAGCACGCCGATTCAAAGAAGGTGACCAGGGCGACGTCATTCCACGCGGAGGCAAACCGATTGCCGCCATACTGGCCTACACCGCCCCAGTCGCAGAGGAAGCGACGCGTACCATTCAATTCCGATTTGATGTTGAAAATCGCGACGGGGCGTTAAAGCCGAATGAATACGTCGAAGTGCAGCTTGTCGACACCAAGCTTCCTGTCCTTGCCATCCCGACCACCGCCGTTACCATGATCAATGGCGCCCGTGGAGTCTTCGTAAAACACGAAACCGGTTATGATTTTGCCGAAGTCGAACTGGGTGAAGAAGGCGGAGGCCTGGTAGAAGTCAAACACGGGATCGAACTCGGAGACTCGTTCGTCACGGACGGAGTGTTCGATTTAAAAAATACCTTGCTTGAAGGGGCAATTGAAGGACTTGGGAACTGACGTATCAGGACGGACCGCATGGAACGGTTGCTGACGCTCTCTCTTCAATATCGCTTCTTCACTCTCGTCACACTCGTGCTGGTGACGATCTCCGGCCTATGGTCATTGCATGCCCTGACGATCGACGCCGTACCCGACCTGACACCTGTCCAAGTTCAGATTCTCACGCGGTCACCGGCCTTGGGACCGGTCGAAGTCGAACAATTCATCACCTTCCCGATTGAAACCTCCTTAAGCGGTCTTCCCGGACTGCAAGAAATTCGATCGGTTTCACGGTATGGCCTGTCGGCTGTCACGGCAATTTTTCACGAAACATTCGATCAGTATTTTGTCCGCCAGCTCGTCAGCGAACGGCTGGCTCTCGCCACCCAAGAAATTCCTCCGGTCTATGGACGTCCAATGATGGGACCACCAACCACGGGACTTGGCGAGGTCTACCAGTTCACTCTCCGTAGCGAACGACAGAGCCCGATGGCCTTACGTACGCTCCTGGAATGGGATATCGCCCGTCGTCTTCAAACCGTGCCGGGAGTCGTCGAGGTGAATATCTGGGGCGGTGAAACGAAACAATTTCAGGTGGTCGTAAACCCCGGCAAGCTACTCTCTTTCAATCTGACGCTCAAGCAAATCTTCGAAACCCTGGAACAGAATAATGCCTTAGTCGGTGGTGGATACATTGAACATGAACGAGAACATTACCTCATTAAAGGCGAAGCGATGGCCTCAAGCATCGCTGAGCTCGAACACATCGTTATTGACCACGGACCCGGAGGCGTCCCGATCTTCATCAAAGATATCGGCGAAGTCAGGGAAAACTCTTCACTCCGTATCGGCGCTGCCTCACGTATGGGCGAAGGCGAAACAGTCATCGGCATGGTCCAAATGTTGGCGGGCGCTAACGCGCAACAGGTCGTATCGCAAGTCAAAGAACGGGTGCAGGAAATCCAATCGACGCTTCCTCCTGAAGTCATCATCGAACCCTACTATGACCGCACGCTTTTCGTCGATCAAGTCATTCAAACCGTGCGGAACAATCTCATCGAGGGCGGCCTGCTCGTCATCGCGATTCTCTTCTTATTCCTCGGTGACCTTCGAGCAGGAATGATCGTCGCGACAGCAATCCCCTTGTCAATGCTGATCGCGTTCACTGGCATGTATCAAGCCGGTATCTCGGGCAACCTCATGAGTCTGGGAGCCATTGATTTTGGTCTTTTGGTTGACGGGTCCGTCGTGATGATTGACAACATCCTCCGAAAACTCGGAGCGACTGGGAAGGGTTCGAAAGATCAAAAACGGGCCGTAATTCAGGAAGCGGCCCAGGAAGTCTTACGTCCGATCGTGTATGCCGTCACCATCATTATTGTGGTGTACGTTCCGATCTTATCTCTGATTGGGCTCGAAGGAAAACTCTTCCGGCCAATGGCGATAACCGTGATTTTTGCGTTAGCCGGATCATTACTGTTTGCTGTAGCGGTCGTCCCCGTTCTGTCCTATTGGTTCGCTCAGGGAACATCCAACCACGAAGAAACTTGGCTGATCCGTCAAGCCCGTCGGATCTACCAACCCTGCCTCCGATTTTCCCTTTCCCGGCCAGCCTGGATCGTGATTCCTGCCATCGGATTGTTTCTGCTCAGCCTGCTCGCCGGATCACGGTTAGGGATCGAATTCATGCCTCAGTTAGAAGAAGGGGACATGGCTATTCAAATTTGGCGGCTTCCCAGCATTTCGCTGAGTGAATCCGTTGAGACAGCTCTAGCAGTGGAACGCGTGGTCCGGCAGTTTCCGGAAGTCACTCAGGTCGTCACACGTACAGGAAGTCCTGAAGTCGCCACCGATGTCATGGGCATCGAATTATCTGATGTCTTCGTCGTCCTCAAACCTATTGACGACTGGACAACAGCCTCCACGAAAGACGAGCTGATTACCATCATGAGAACCGCCATCCTCGATGCCGTGCCAGGCATCGGACTCGGGTTCACGCAACCGATTGAAATGCGTTTCAATGAACTGATCGGTGGAACACGATCGGATCTCGCCATAAAGATATTCGGCGAAGACATGAAAGTCCTGCGACAACAGGGTGAACGTATTGCACAAACATTAGGACAGGTTGCAGGCGCGAAAGATATTCAAGTGGAGCAAGTGACCGGAATTCCACGAATTCGAGCCATCGTTGACCGTGAACAACTCGGTCGATACGGGTTGAATGCCAAAGATGTGTTAACAGTCATAGAAGCCGCACGTGTCGGACGAACCGTCGGTACGATCTTCGAAGGGCAACGCCGGTTTGCTCTGATCGTCCGTCTTTCCGATGAGGCATCATCAAGCCCTTCCGCATTGGGCAACATCCTCATTCCAACCAACCATGGTGAACTGGTTCCGCTCTCACGGGTTGCGCACATCAAAGTCGATGAAGGGTTAGCGCAGATCAGCCGGGAGAATGTCCAGCGTCGCCTCGTCGTCGAAGCCAACATCCGCGGTCGAGACTTAGGATCGTTTGTCACGGAAGCTCAACGAGCCATCCAAGACTCTATCACGCTGCCGACTGGATACTACCTTGAATGGGGAGGCCAATATACACATCTCCAAGCGGCTACCAAGCGGCTATCGATCATTCTTCCGATTACCCTCTTGCTAATCCTCGCCATTCTCTCGGTCATCTTCGGGACTTTGCCACCCGCCCTCCTGATTTTTTTGAACGTACCGCTTGCACTATCGGGAGGTCTCCTTGCACTCTGGCTTCGTGAACTTCCCTTAAGTATTTCGGCGATGATTGGCTGTATCGCACTGTTCGGAATCGCTGTTTTAAATGGTGTTGTTCTTGTCAGTCGCATTCGAAGATTGGAGTCTCGGGGGCTCCCGACGTCTGAGGCCGTGGCGCAGGGATCGATGGATCGCCTTCGCCCGGTCCTGATGACGGCCCTGGTCGCAAGCCTCGGGTTTTTGCCCATGGCCATCGCCACGAGTATGGGCGCAGAAGTCCAACGCCCACTCGCTACGGTCGTCATTGGAGGACTGATCACCTCGACGGCCTTAACCCTGTTAGTTATTCCATCCCTCTACCGATTCATTGGACGATCGCGACAGGCCATGGTTGCTTCACATGGGATGTCAATGGCACCCTCAGAAGCCTCGATGTTTGACTCGATCGAAAAGGAGAGTTAGCGATATGCATGTAATGACCATTTTCCTCATGTTCATCGTCATGAGTGGCTTCACTCCTGCACGAACAGAAGCCAAAGACCATGCGGTTGCTCATAAGAAGAGAGCCCTTGAGCTTCAGGACATTCTCTCGATAGCCTTAGCGCACAATCCACTACTTGTTGAAAGACAGAGTCTCGTCGAACAGAAAGAGGGGCATGCCTTAGCCGCGTCAGCGTACCCGAACCCGACTCTTGACATTCAGTCCGGCCGAGGATCACTTCGCGATCCTTCGATGGGCTCGCCCATTATGGAACGCTACGTCACACTGAGCCAGCCGTTAGAGTGGCCGGGAACACGCCACGCAGAACAGCGGGCAGCCCGGGCGAGCGTTCAAAGTGCGGAAGCCGGGCTTGCACAAGCCAGGCTGAATGTCACGGCGCAAGTCAAGCAAGCCTTCTACACGTTGCTGTTCTTCAATCGCCAACATTCCCTGGCTATGCAAAACATCCAAACAGTCAAACGGCTCTACAAGGCCATTCAAAGCAAAGTGAAGTCAGGAGAGGCACCTCCCTTTGACGCGATTAAAATGAAAGTGGAAACGCTCAAACTGCAAAAAGAACGGATTCGCACAACAGGGGCCTCTCGCACGGCTCAAGCAACCCTGAATAGCCTGACAGCTGGCAAGTTGGGCACTGATTTCAGTATACGTGGAACCTTCAAATCATTGCCTGATGATTGGAACAGCTCACATTTTTCAGAGGACACTTTATCGTCTCACCCAGCGATCATCATGGGTCAAAAACGGGTAGAAGAAGCCCAGGAACGGCATCAAAAAGAACTCCAGGCCAGAGTACCCAACGTGACCCTGAACGGAAGCTATCAACGAGATATCGGACGAGAAGCCTTTGTGGGAAGCCTTTCAATTCCGCTTCCCTTGTGGCATCAGCGCCAGGGAGAGATCGCACAGGCCAAAGGGGTGATGCGACAGGAGGAAGCCACGCTGCTGGCAACACGAACGCAGCTTCGCAAAGACATGTCACAGCATCTGCAGGAGATCCACATGGCTTCGGCGCAAATCTCGACGTATGAGCATGGCCTTCTCGCGCAAGCACGCGAAGCCTTGCGAATCGCTCAAGTGAGTTTTCAGTATGGAGAAACAAGTCTGCT
The DNA here is from genome assembly GCA_031315865.1 of Nitrospirales bacterium. Classification (NCBI taxonomy): domain Bacteria; kingdom Pseudomonadati; phylum Nitrospirota; class Nitrospiria; order Nitrospirales; species Nitrospirales bacterium. The sequence goes on along the minus strand of JALDRJ010000002.1, from coordinate 3,013,442 downwards.
CGAGGTACTGGACGCACAACGGGTCATGAGAGAGACCGAATTGGAATATACCCATGCGAAATATGACCTTTCTATTGCGCTGACTAATCTGGAAAGATTGATCGGCCATGCCGGCCATGAATAAAGGGGGCATTCGCTATTAATTTCCATCATGTCACGTTTGGGTAGCGATGACAGGCACGCACATTTTGGAATTTCAAGGACGATTTGCGGTACAGTCAACCGATCGCTTGGGCGTCGCCCGCAGTCACTCCACTCAAACGATCGGCCCAGCCTTTACGCTGGAACCTTCTGGCAACCACGCCGCGAGACATGCCTGAGCTCTATCTGATCGCCATCATTCTCCTGGGAATCGTGAGCTTCGCGATTTTTTCGCGTTGGATCGAAGATTCGATCATTACCTTGCCGATGTTTTTCACGGCCTTTGGCTGGCTGCTCGTCCGCGACGAAGCCGAACATGTGCCCATGAAGATAGAGCACGAGACGATCCATGCGATCGCGGAAATCACCCTGATCCTGGTTTTGTTTTCAGATGCTTCCCGCATTCGGTTTCGAGAACTCGCCAAAAGCTATGCGATCCCAACGCGCATGTTGCTCGTGGGAATGCCGCTGACGATTCTGCTCGGGACACTGCTCGCCCACTGGGTATCTCCGGATGAGCCTTGGGTCTTTGCGTTCCTGGTGGCGGCCATTCTCACACCAACCGATGCGGCACTGGGCCAGACAGTCGTGACGAATCAATCCGTACCGTCACCCTTGCGACAGGGGATCAACGTGGAAAGCGGGCTCAACGATGGCCTGGCTCTTCCGTTCGTCATTATCGCGGGTCTGTTAGCGACTCAACAATTTGGCATCGAGGTGGAGGACGTACCGGATAATCTGTTCTTGTTCTCGTTGATGCAAGTGACGCTTGGGCCACTGGCAGGTATCGTGAGCGGGTATGTCTTCGCCAGAATCATGGATGTGGTCATCGAAGCCAGGCTGATCACCACCACGTTTCAAGGATTGTATTTCCTCAGCGTCGCCTTCCTGACGTTTACGCTGGCAGAACTGATCAACGGGAATGGATTCATCGCGGCGTTCGTCGGCGGACTGATGTTCGGAAATACCTTGAAAAATTCAAGCACGTTCATCACCGAATTCATGGAAAGCGAAGGGCAACTCCTCACGATTTTCACGTTCATCATCTTCGGCGCCGTCATCGTGCCGATCGGTCTTGCCCATGCAAACTGGAAGACTCTTGTTTTGGCAATCGGATTCTTGTCAGTGGTCCGAATACTGCCCGTCTTTCTGTCCCTGAGCGGAGTGAAGCTGACTGCGTATGAAAAACTCTTCCTCGGCTGGTTCGGTCCGCGAGGATTGGCTTCAATCTTGTTCGCACTGCTAGTTGTCAAACGTTTTTTTGTCCCAGGAATGGAAGAACTCCTCGCATGTGTCGTCCTGACGGTGACTCTAAGTATCGTGCTCCATGGTGTGACAGCAAAACCGATGTCCGCGAGGTTTCGTCACAGCCAGAGCTCCGAGTAGACTCTCGCGCTGAGAAGTGGACATGCAAGGTGCCGAGACACTCACTGGAAAACCTATTAGTAGTAAAGGAGAAAGCCGGATGAATTTTTCACAACGTATGTGTCTTCTAGTTGTCATTCTCATGGTATCGGGATTCCTGAGCCCGGCCAGTGCGAAGGCACAAGAAGCCGGAAAATCAGGCGAACACTCTGGAGATCCGACAGCAGGCGCGGCAATCTTTCAGGAAAAATGTACAGGGTGTCATGGTGAACAAGGAAAAGGTGATGGCCCTGACGGCATGTATCTTGATCCTTCGCCAGCTGACTTAACCAGTGAGGACGTACGAACCGATCCGGACTCGGAACTCGTGACAATTATTCGCGAAGGGAAAGCCGGGTCAGGAATGCCCCCGTGGGAAAAGGTTCTCACCATGCAACAGATTCACGATGTGCTGGCGTATATTCGAACATTGAGCCGCTGAGAAATGTAAGAAGAGTAAGCCATCTCACCCATCTTCTCTCAATCCCCCCAGGGCGGGGTCCATTCCAGATCTGGGTCAAACTTGATGCGCAAGGTGCCGAAGACGCTCACTGGCGCGCCGAAGAAGTTGTGTGCGCTCCTAGCACCTTTATCCTTGCTTCCAAATCACTGAATGGGGCTATTGAAAACCGTCGTCAACGGCATTCTCGCGCAGGCCCAATAAGGTTGGGGAAAAGCCGATCGTGTGCTAATCTATCCTCATCACCCGTGGCCACTTTCGAACGATACGTTCCCGGAAGACTCCATGCGGCAACTGTCCGCTTGACGAGGAAGCTTACAATCCTGGTATAAAGACACCGACTCGCGATACCTCCACGTCGTGGACATTTGATGGACGCTTTTGTACGCGCAACCTATAAACGCCTGTGAGCTGGCGTAGCTCAGTCGGTAGAGCAGCGGTTTTGTAAACCGCCGGTCGGAGGTTCGATTCCTCTCGCCAGCTCCATTATTCATACGTATAGTCATTGTCCGTCCATCATCGAACACACCTTCCGGTTTCTCTTCCTTTCAATTTGTGTGACGAACCGTAAACCCTTAGCTCTATATCGAGGAGACGAACGTATGGCGAAAGCTGCTTCTAAATCCCAAACAGGTCCCCACTGGAAATTATCCGACCTGTTGGCCAACCCGGAACACGATTTCAAGACACTGTCGAAAAAACTGGAACAACTCGTCAGTCAATTGGAACGGTTACGACCCAACTTGACGAAACGAGGCTCAGCAACACTTTTTGATCAAGCCTTTCAGCTCAAAGAATCGATCACCGTGATTTCGGCCAAGCTGCACGCCTTTGCGTTTCTCTGGTTTGCCGAAAATACACAAGGACAGGCGGCACGCGCATTTGAAAGCACCGTTCGTGAACGACTTACCACCTTCGAAAACCGGATTCTTTTTTTAGACCTCTGGTGGCAATCCCTCGACCCGCAACAGACCAACCCTCTCCTTCGACGATCAGGTAGTCTTCGATATTATCTTGAAACCCTCACACGACTGAAACCACATACGCTCAGCGAAGCAGAGGAACAGGTTATCAGCGTGAAGAACAGTACTGGGCGGCGAGCGGTCGAGATGCTGTATGGGGTCTTGACGTCTGGACTGAAATTTTCCCTCACGATTGACGGCAAACACCATTCACTCACACGGGAAGAATTGACGACTCACGTCCGGCATCCATCGGCGAGGCGTCGTCAAGCGGCCTATCAAGAGCTCTTTCGCGTCTATTCGGCGCAACGTGACGTCATCGGAGAAATGTATAAATCCCTCGTTATGGACTGGAAGAATGAAGGCATGGGCCTCCGGCATTATCATGCTCCGATCAGCGTTCGGAATGTGGCCAACGACATACCGGACCAAGCGGTGACCGCGCTGCTGTCCGCATGTCGTAAGCATGCGAAACTCTTCCAACATTACTTTGTTCTCAAGGCGCGATTACTCAAGCGGCCAAAGTTTACACGCTATGACCTGTACGCTCCTCTTCAAGCAACCACTACGACCTATTCGTTCCCTCAAGCCTGGAAGATGGTGGAAGACTCCTACCGGCAGTTTTCTCCACGCCTCGCTCAGTTGGCGAAACGGGTCATTCAAGAACGGCATCTTGACGCGCAACCACGACAGGGCAAGATGGGCGGAGCGTTCTGTTATAGCGTCACGCCCCAGCAGACCCCGTACGTCCTCATGAGTTTTAACGGTCAAGCGCGCGATGTCTCCACGTTGGCTCATGAACTCGGCCATGCCGTCCATGGCATGTTGGCCCATGAACATTCTGTCTTGACGTTTCATTCATCGTTGCCGCTCGCTGAAACAGCTTCCATCTTTGGAGAACAACTCTTGTCTGAGAATTTTTTGAACCAGGAACGAAAAGTTCAAGCCCGACGTGCCCTGCTGGTGACACAATTGGACGACCTGTACGCGACGATCTTACGACAAGCCTATTTCGTGGAATTTGAGCGCCAGGCTCATGCGATGGTCAGTGAGGGAGCCACGATTGACGCCTTGGCCAGCACCTATCTTCAGCTTCTCCGTGAACAATTCGGACGGAACATCACAATTCCTGAAGCCTTTCAATGGGAATGGTTGGGCATTCCACACATCTTCGCGAGCCCGTTTTATTGTTACGCCTACAGCTTTGGAAATTTGTTGGTCCTGGCCCTCTATCAGCGGTATAAAAATGAAGGCCAATCCTTTGTTCCCAAATATCTCAACCTGCTCTCGGCCGGCGGCTCCGCCAGCCCTGAATCGCTCCTCACTCCGCTGAACGTGAATATCCGTTCTGAAAAATTCTGGCAGGAGGGATTTCACCGAATTGCTGACCTGGTGGAGACATTAGACCGCATCATGCCATAGACGCCTTGTCTCGTTTTGGAGGCGAAAAGGCATCTTGTCTTAAGGAGTGGCCTGAGTTACCGTGTGAGAATCTGTTTTACCTGCTCGCAAGAGATCGATTTACCATATGTTGAAAGGTCACGGATGACTATGCAAATCCATCGCGCCTATGTTCTGATCAATGTGCTGCCTGGTCTGATAGACGAGGTGATCGATCGCCTCAGCGAAATTGACGAAATCAAGACCATTGACTCTTGCTGGGGTAAGCCCGACATCATTGCCTTGACCGAAACATCTGACCAAGAAGCCTTAACCCAGCTGGTGTTGACTCGCATTCACGCGATTGATGGCGTGGCCCAAACTGATACCCACTTGGTCTATCAGATCTTCCGAAACCGTCTGACTCACGCATAGGATTCCCTCGCGTCACGATCTTTCCCACCCTGCACAGTGCGCGAGCCTTGAATCGACTTCGCCCCTCCTGCCTTCCTGTATCTGTAAAATTTAGGGCATTCCGGTCCAACGTCACATGAGATTCAGCACCGACTACTCACGGGATACGATACACTTGCCGAGGGGATTGAGGGAAAAGATGAGTTAGGAAGGATCAAAAAATCCCAGCCTGTTGTTGGAGCCAACGGATATACTGAATGATCAAGCTCACATCTTCCGGGGTAACGGCATCTATCTTGGGCATATCGCCAAACTTCCAATGATGAGCTCGAACGCCTTGTGCGGCAGCCCGTTGAAAGGCAAAATCGGCATGGTGACTGGGTTCATAGATCTTGTGCACCAGCGGGGGGCCCTGCTTGGTTCCACTGCCCTGCGCTCCATGGCATCGTGCACAATGAGTGTCAAAGAGCGTTTCGCCCGGGACAAATTGTGTAGGGACCGCCACCTGATGTTCCGTCACAGGAGAAGAAGACATGGTCGCCTCATGATCTTCATGACTAACTTCCGTCGCAGGTTCTGAACAACCGAAGAATAACGCAAGGCAACCAGACAAGACACACAACCCTATCGCGTTTCTCTGACAACCTCGCATGCTCGACCACGACATTATATGTTAGAACCTCTCCGGCATGATGTCCGCACTGACTTGCTAGTCGAATACGCTCGTGTTCATCCCAGGATCATCAACACCTGCCGCTCGAAATCCCTCTTGACGAAATACACAACTCTCGCACGCGCCGCAGGCGCGTCCATCAACCGATGGCGCATAACAACTATGCGTCAATGCAAAGGGCACATTGAGCGCCAGGCCTTTCTTGATAATTTCAGCTTTTGTCATGCGAATCAATGGAGACAGGATTTCAATGGATTGTCCTTCAACCCCCAATTTGGTGCCAAGCTGGACCATCGTCGTAAATGCCGATACGAATTCTTGACGGCAATCAGGATACCCTGAATAATCCAAGGTATTGGCCCCAAAGTAGATGCGGGTAGCTTCGAGCACCTCGGCATAAGCAACGGCAAGACTCAAGAAAATCATGTTCCGGGCTGGAACATAGGTCACCGGAATTTCTCTTGGATCGCCTGTACGGGAGTGAGGTCGGGGCACTTCGATGTCATCAGTTAAAGCCGATCCGCCAAATGTTCGAAGGTCGAGTGTGATGATTTTATGCTCTTTGGCTTCAAGCCAGGCTGCAATTTGTTTTGCCCGATCGATTTCAATGCCATGCCGTTGACCATAAGCGATCGTCAGCAGATAGAGATTGAACCCTTGAGACTTTGCGATTGCAGCCGTGACGGTTGAATCCAGCCCACCACTCGCTAGAATAATGGCTTTGCCTTCTGCCATCGTATCAATGTTACGTTTGAACGGTTACCCACCACCCCTGCATAGCTGGTCCGATATTCAAGTAAAAGACGACCGTTCACATCCCCAGCAAACATCACGAACGATGTTCCGCTCGTTCAATTTTCTCTATCAGTTCACGGTTCGTTTGACAGCCTACGCATAATCGCGCAAAGGGTAAGGCTTGAAGCCGCTTCTCACTAATCTCCTCTCCGCACTCAGCACAGATACCATAGGTGTCTTCTTCTAAGCTGACCAAGGCATCATCAATTTGTTGCCGTTCCTTGTTTCGCATTTCTTGGAGTGAGATTCCCATTTCACGATCTAAATCCACAAGGGCTTGATCGCCGCTATCCATCGCTGATTCTAAGCGTCGTTGTTGTTCATCCGTCAGAGATTGTCCCAATTGCTGTTTGATGGCTTGGGAAATAGCGTCACGTTTGGCAAGAAGTATCTTTTTCAACGTAGCTTTTCGATCCTTAGGGGTACTAGACTTTTTCTCTGTTGACTCGTTCTTCATTGGTTCCCTTTTGGTTGTTCGAGACGTCCCTGTACTTTTCTTTATCGAAGAACTCGATGATCGAGCAGTTATTTTCGGGGCAGGACTTGCAGTCGGCCTCTTCTGTGTTGTCTTAGCAGCCAAGCTGGGTTTCTTCGTTGACTCCCGTGTTTTTTCAGAATCTTTTTTAGTGACTGATACGCGCTTGCTGGTCGTATTGCCCTGTTGAGGCATCCTGGCCTTTTTCACCGCTCGGCTTGTCTTGCCCTTTCCCGAGGATGCAGGACCCTTTTTTTTCTGAACTTTTTGAACCATACATCGGTGCCCTTTCTGGCTGAGCCATCAAAGAGTGATGACTGATGGCACGCCGTTTCATGCACATAGACAGAGACAAGGATGTGATCTTAGCAAAATTACACATTCTGGCAAATAGGACACATTAAGTATAGGTAATCAGGGAATGCACCGATGCATCCTTCAGTTTCTCACGCCCGGATAAAAAAAGAAGTTCCACGAGAAAGACAACCTCGATGATGGCCCCACCTAATTGACGGATTAAATTGACGGTCGCGCTCGCTGTCCCGCCTGTGGCTAGCAGATCGTCGACTACCAAGACTCGCTCTCCAGGTTCGATGGCATCCCGATGAATCGCTAAAGAATTCGATCCATACTCCAAATTATACTTCACTTCATACACATCTGCGGGCAATTTTCCTGGTTTTCGTACGGGAACAAATCCGGCATCTAACCGGTAGGCCAGAGGACTTCCAAGGATAAAACCACGAGATTCAATCCCGACCACTTTTGAGATGTTGGCCGCTTGATACTTTTCGGTGAGTGTCTCAATAATATGCCCGAACGCTTTCGCATCTTTCAGGAGTGTCGTGATATCGTAAAATAAAATGCCGGGCTTCGGAAAATCTGGCACTTCACGAATCATTGATTTGTAATCCATACAATACCTCTAGGGGTTCAAGATCATAGCGATTCTATGCACCGTCCCCTCTTTTTAGACATTTTATGTCGGGGACAATTCCATCCAGGAATGAAACCTTGCAAGACGTTATCGTCGAATCTCAAACGGCGTGACATCGTGCATCACGGCAACCCAGTTCACGTCAACCCGTTCCACATGAGCAAGAGAAGGTCCATCGTGTAAAAAAGGGAGAAACACATTCACGACATCCGGCCCGCCTTCCACTTCCAATTCCACTTGACCGGACGGGAGGTTTTTCACCCAACCATGAAGGTTCAATCGCTGGGCATGATGTCGGACATACGCTCGAAATGCCACGCCCTGGACGGTTCCATGCACGACTACATGCGCACGCACGACGTCCGGGGCCTGCGAAAACTCGTCACTCATGTCCCCTCTTCATGATCATATTCGAGAAATTCCTTATTCGTAAGACTCCACCAAGGCCGTACCCAGACGTGTTCCCTCTCTAATGCAGTCAGGGATGCCAAGCCCGTCAAAAGCCGCCCCCGTCAGATGAAGGCCTGGAAGATCTTTCATCAAAACACGAATATCTTGCAACCGTGCCAGATGACCGCAGACATACTGAGGCATGGCCCGGTCCCAGCGATGAACTTCCGTCAGTAACGGTTCCGCCGAAAGACCGACGATCGCCTGTAATTGCTCGCGGATATACCTGATGAGTGCAGTATCGTCTTCTTGAAGAATATGTTCTCTTCCCTTTCCCCCGACATAACAACGAACGAGTGCCTGTCCGGTTCTGGTCCGGTCGGACCATTTGAGCGACGTCCAGGTCGCGGCAATCATCGCGTGCCTTTCCACACGTGGAATCACGAACCCGAATCCTTTGATCTTACCCTCGACGTCAGACTCACGAAATGCGAGAGAGATCGTGGCCGTCGAACAATAGGGGATCTGCTGCAAGAGACCGGCAACCGTCGGCTGGATCGGCTCAAGGAGCTTGGCCGACACGTAGGCCGGAGTGGCCAACACGACATCATCCACCGTGATGTTATCGGCGTTGTCTAACCGAAGCGTATACCCGGAGTGCGATGAAGAACCACCCTGGCGCATATCAACCACCTGACGTCCGGATAGAAGCCGCGTTCCCCCATCCGTCAGGCGTTTCACCAGCGACTCAATTAAATCGCCCAAACCGCCTCGCAGTGTCGTGAACATCGTTCGCCGAGGTTGTGTCCCCGGTGATGGCGGTCGTCCACGTGCCTGCTGAACCCGCATGCCTTTAATCAAACTCCCATATTGTTGCTCCAGCTCTAAAAATCGAGGAAATGTGGCGCGCAAACTTAACTCATCGGCATTGCCGGCATATATCCCAGCGACAAGGGGCTCGATAAAGTAATCAAACGCCTCGGCTCCGAGCCTTCGCCGAAAAAAGGAAGCTAAGGATTCATCATCGTCAGGATCGGTGCGCCGGGGAACAAACCATTCCCATCCCATGCGAAGCATACCAATGGGCGAAATCAAGCCACCGGAACATAATGCACGCAGCCGAGTTGGAACAAAGGCGACTAGCCCCTGAGGAAGCTCTCTGAGCCGCCCTTTGGCATAACAAAAGGTTTGACTATTTCCCGCGTTCGTGTTGATCAATTGCCCTGAAAGCCCCAGGTCCTCGCAGAGTTCCAGGGCCCAGGGCTTTGAAGTCAAGAATGAATCAGGACCGCCTTCGATCAGAAAACCATCCAAGTGATTGGTGACGATTTTCCCTCCAAATCGCGGCTGACTCTCAATCAGCGTGCAGGTGATGGGCTTGTTCTGCTGTTGAGAGGCTTTTTGAAGGGCAAAGGCTGTCGCAAGACCTGAAATACCGCCACCGATGATGGCGACGTGAGGCGAAGACCTTACCATAAATGCCGGAATCTATTCTTCATTGAGGAATGACATCCATCCGGGCCACTTGCACCGCACCCGCAACCATGCCGCAAGCAGAACGATGGATTATGCGGTGGAACCGAACCTGAAGTTATTGTACCTCCCGCGCGCTCAGTCGATGGACAAAGTCTATCGCGGCCTCGACAGACTCAACAGGGATATGAGGAAGAATACCATGCCCGAGATTGAAGATGTGTCCGTTTCGCCCGTTGGCTTGCTGCAGGATTCGCCGAACTCGTCGCTCAATTTCCTCCACTGGAGCTCCCAGCACGAGTGGGTCGAGATTTCCTTGAACCGCGAGATCGTACCCAACCGTGGCCCACGCCTCATCCAATCGGACACGCCAGTCGAGACCCATGACATCGCAACCGGTTTTGCGCATCAGTGGGAGCAACGTCGCCGTTCCCGTCCCAAAGTAGATCTTAGGAATCCCTTCAGTCGCCAGAGCATCGAAAATCCTCTTCGTATGTGGCAGCACATACTCTTCATAATCATCAGGACTCAGACACCCCACCCAACTATCAAACAATTGAATGGCCTGGGCTCCGGCGTGAATCTGCACGCGCAAATATTCAATGACGCCATCGACTAACTTCGTGAGCAGCGCATGCCATAAGTCAGGACGGGCAAACATCATCTCTTTTGTTCGACGATAATCCCGTGAACTCCCCCCCTCTATGGCGTAACTCGCCAACGTGAAGGGCGCCCCGGCAAACCCGATCAAGGGCACACGACCGGCCAATGCCTGGCGGGCCTGGCGGATCGCTTCACCCGCGTACCCAAAAGTCTCTCCGTCGACTCGACGCAAAAGGGCAATGTCGTCCTCAGAACGGACGGGGTTATGAAAAACCGGTCCTTTGTTCTCCAGGAATTCGAGTTGTAACCCCATGCCCTCAAGAGGTAACAGGATGTCGGCGAAAATAATGGCCGCATCCAATGGAAATCGCTCAATCGGCTGGAGTGTCACTTCGGTCGCTAATTCAGGAGTTTTACACACCTCGAGGATGGAATAGCGCTTACGAATCGCTTGATATTCCTTCATGTAGCGACCGGCTTGCCGCATAAACCAGACGGGCGTCCGGTCGACAGACTCCCGACGGCAAGCACGAAGAAATCGATCATTCATGTCAGGCATTCTACGAGCGACTCCTGAGGCTGTCAACGAAACACCGTCGTGGCCATCGTGGATTTGACAAGTGAACTGTAGCGATCATCCTCAACTAGAGATGTCATCGATGTCATTAAAGAAGGGGCTGGAGTCTTTGCAAGAGTGATGTGCTGGTTGGAGTAATCTCATGTAGTTGGTCATCGGACACGATATGTGCATCGTGCGGTTCAAGTTCAATACGATAATGCTGATCGTGTCGTGAAAACCATTCAATGTAAGGATGCGGCGACAACAAAGGATGAGGATCAAAAGAAATCAGACTGACTTTCCCGATCTGCGGCGTCTCGAGATCGGCCAACGAATCGATCGCGCGCCCATCGTCCAAGAACTTGGAATTCTGAAAGCGAATCACTTGCCCGCTGATTTCTCCACTAAACTGCCCAGCAAGACAAAAGTCTACGAGTCCAAGACCCGCAAAGGTCATTTGGCCCACAACTACCCCTTGAGTGCGATTGTCTAAATACCCGTCTTTGACCCAGCGAAAATTTCCGAATTTTTGAGCCATGGTTTGATGATCAGGAAAATTGAAGATATCGAACCTGGTATAAGCACACGGGAGAAAGACGTTGAGGCAGAATTCGTCCGAACAAACGTTGTGGAAAACCGCCAACCTCAGGGTTTACAGATTGGACAATGGACAAGCCGAGTCAAACCGGTATTTTCTAGTCCGATAAGAGCCGACTCCCGATCTGAATATTCAAACCAACCCCCTTCCCAAAAGTCCGCGCGTCCGGTCTTTGATGGTATCTCTAAACATCGCTCACGATGGAGCATGGCTTGGTCAAGAGAGTTTTTGACATGAATCCAATAGTTCATCGCATGATCCCGTTCACGAACACGAAACAATCTTGAGACGGCAATGTTCGTTAGTCATCTATCAACTGCCATTCATCTTTTTCGACGATCACTTTTTCTCCAGCCTTTAATCTTTTGACGTCATCACGATGCAGAAGACCAAAATATCGTTCGATGCGATCATCATCATCAATACGTTCTTCTTGCATCAGCCCGCTGGCCAATTTGTACTTACGGATGAGCACAGGCATAGTAAGCCTCCTTCAGGTACAGCAAAATTAATTGATATCCAAACTTGATAACTTAATAACGATTCTTTCAAAATGTCAAGAAGTTTTGCGTCCAGAGTGTTGTCCCTGTTAGAGATGATACCGCATGGCATCGTTTGCCCAACATTTTGTATAATGATGCCGAGGATTCATGAACCACATGAACCAATCGATGAGCACAATCTTCGACTTCAAGGGTTCCCACAACCGGAAAACAAGCTCGTCTTTTTCATAGACGAATAAGGAGGGTCACAATGCCTTTATACGAATATGTCTGCGATACATGCGAAAATCAATACGAAATCATGCAATCACTCAACGCCAAGGCAGAAGATACGGCTTGTCCAAAGTGTAACGGGACGAACAGCCGGCGGATCATGTCTGCGTTTGCCTCAAAAGTCGTGGGCACTCATAAAACCGGCTTCCAGGAAATGAAGGCCTACGACATGCTGGGTGAACGTATGAATAAATTTAACAAGCTTCCTCCGATCATGGGACAACGTGCCGCGCCAACGGCGGACAATGCCATGCCATCGGGCTCAGGTCCCAGTGATTCGGTGTAACATCTTCAGTGTCATCACGCCCTCCGGCAGTTATCGACTCATAGGCCCCCAAACACCATGGCCAGCCGACGATAAACATCACGAAATGTGTCTCGTGGGCATAACACATTTGGCTTGACTTTCGCCTGGGAGAACAGGAATGATTCCGCGGGTTTAGCAACATTAGAGGGAACGGATGTCCAGAGATCATGGAAAACCGTATAGTCAAGTTTTTCGCATGCATGAATGATTCGATGAAACAGATACTCTCCATCCTTATCATCTTGTTGTTTTTTTCTCTACTTGGGAGCCACCCCCTTCTGGCAGAAGATGGTCCTCCTGATCATTCGGAATTAGCCGGGACTCTCCTGATCTCGGGGAATGGCCCTGAACAACATCTCATTGCCAGCCTCGGCGAAGCGTTTGAAGAGATCCATCCGTTAGCCTCAGTTGACGTGTTCTGGCATGAAAACGCCAAACCGATTCGCATGCTCGAATTGAAAGAAACCCATATCGGCGTGACTGGCCAGGTATCTCCCCACCTTCGATCGACGGTCGTCGCCCGTGATGGCATTGCCATTGTCACGAATTTTTCTAACCCTGTCTCAGAAATGAGCGTTCAGCAGCTGGCCGACGTTTTTTCGGGGCATACCCGATTCTGGTCTCAGGTGTATGAAGAAGCGCCTGAGATGAAAATCACCCTCATCAATCGATCAGATAATCAGAATATTCGACAAGGATTTCTCGAGGTCCTGGGAATCAAACGGATTGCACGCTCAGCCAAGGTGATTGCGCAGGAACGTCATGCCATCAATGCGGTGACGGGGGATTTAGCGGCCATCGCATTCGTATCGATCACGCCAGCCTTGCGCGCCAAAGAGGATGGAGTGGCCATCAACCTGGTTTTTGTGGATAAAGTTGAACCTGAGTATCAAACCGTGTTGGATAAAACGTATCCGGTCCAACGTCCGATCGTGTTTCATACGGACACGAACCCAATGCCATTGACTCTCGCGTTTGAACAATTCACCTTGTCTCCTGAAGGACAACGTATCATTAAGATGAACAAGTACTACCCACTAGCGACTGAATGACGGATACCTTTAACATACGTTGTCACGGCAACATGGTTTTCCATCGGCAAAATCCAGATGTTTTCCTCACATCACACAAACATGATGTTTCTTCAAACGGACAATCGCGATGATGTTTAGAAAGATCTTAATCGCCAATCGAGGCGAAATTGCTATGCGCGTAATTCGCGCCTGCCGTGAACTGGGCATCGCCACTGCGGCCATTTACGCTGAAAGTGACGCGACCGGCATTTATGTCAAGAAAGCGAACGAGGCCTACTTAGTCGGCCCCGGACCGGTCCAGGGCTACTTGGATGCCCAACAGATTGTCGGACTCGCCAAACGTATTCGTGCCGATGCTATCCATCCCGGCTACGGATTCCTGGCTGAAAACGCCGAATTTGCCAACTTGTGCCAGGAAGCCGGCATCACCTTCATTGGCCCTTCCGCACATTCCATTGAATTATTAGGGGATAAAGTCAAAGCGCGTGAATTGGCGATGAAGGTGGGCGTTCCCGTCGTACCCGGAACCGAAGGCAGTATTTCGTCCTTTGAAGAAGGCCTGACCTTTGCCCAGCGTACAGGCTATCCCATCATGGTCAAGGCCAGTGCTGGCGGAGGAGGACGTGGCCTCCGGGTCGTGCGTTCCGACGATGAACTCCAAGAAGCGATGGAAGCCGGATCGCGTGAAGCGCTTGCGGCTTTTGGCAATGGCGAATTGTTCCTTGAAAAATACGTCGAACGTCCACATCACATCGAGTTCCAGTTGCTGGCCGACAAGAACGGATACGTCATTCATCTGGGAGAACGCGACTGTTCGATTCAGCGCCGACATCAAAAACTGATTGAGATCGCTCCTTCGTTGATCCTAACTCCACGCCTACGCGCGGAGATGGGCGAAGCGGCTATCTCACTGGCCCGCGCGGCTCAATTTTATAATGCTGGGACGATTGAATTTCTCTTGGATCCGGACGGCCGGTACTATTTCCTCGAAATGAACCCTCGCATTCAGGTCGAGCATACGGTCACCGAACAAATTACAGCCGTTGACATCGTGCAATCGCAAATTTGGATCGCGGCAGGCCGTCCGCTGGTTTTTGGTCAGCACGAAGTCAACCTTCAAGGATACGCCATTCAATGTCGGATCAATGCCGAAGACCCGCAAAATGGATTTCGCCCCTCATCTGGAAAAGTGACGGCCTACCTTTCACCTGGTGGAGTCGGAGTTCGGATTGATGGCCAGGTCTATAAAGATTACACAGTCCCGCCCTACTATGATGCGTTGCTCGCAAAACTCACCGTGCATGGCAGAACATGGGACGAAGCGGTCCGGCGGACCCACCGTTCACTCGAAGAATTTGTTCTTCGTGGAGTCAAAACGACCATTCCGTTCTTGACCAAAATCATGGAAGAACCTGATTTTCGCGCAGGTCGCTTTGATACCTCCTATCTTGAAAGACATGCCGATCTGTATACCTATGAAGAAATGGTTGAACCCGAAGACCTGGTTGTAGCATTATCTGCTGCAATCGCCGCCTACGAGGGCCTCTAGACAACTCGGTTTACGCATCGATGGGCCAGGCCTATGACGATTAACACATCACACCGCATGGAGTGATGGTGAAAGGTGCAAGATGGCTTCTAAACGTCACTCAGAGAAAACAACAAAGGCGAAGAGTCGGTCCTCAAACAAAAAGGCGCAGTCTGGGACGGAGTTTGAAATTGAGGCTTCTCCCAAGCGACGGCTGCACATAACGGATGTCGCCCTGCGCGACGGCCATCAATCACTGTTGGCCACGCGCATGCGGACAGAAGACCTTCTTCCGATCGCTCAGCAATTAGACACCGTGGGATTTTGGTCTCTTGAAGTCTGGGGAGGGGCCACCTTTGATTCCTGCCTCCGTTACCTGAAAGAGGATCCTTGGGAACGTCTTCGTGCCTTCAAAGAAGCCGCCCCCAATACACGGCTGCAAATGCTACTCCGTGGACAGAATTTAGTGGGATATCGACATTACGCCGATGATGTGCTTGAAAAATTCATCGAACTTTCCGCGAAAAACGGCATCGATGTTTTTCGTATTTTCGACGCCTTGAACGATCTTCGCAATATGAAATATGCCATGGAAGTCGCCAAGAGCTGTGGCAAACATGTCGAAGCCACCATTTGCTATACCGTCAGCCCGGTTCACAGTTTGAACCATTTCGTCGAACAGGCTCAACAACTCGAGGATCTCGGGACGGATACTATTTGCATCAAAGACATGGCGGGGCTTCTCCCTCCGTTTGAAGCGTACGAACTCTTAACTCGCCTCAAATCCACGGTTCGAGTGCCCATTCATCTGCATACCCACTACACGTCCGGCATGGCTTCCATGTCCGCGCTGATGGCGGTTCTGGGTGGCTTGGACATTCTGGATACGGCTATGTCTCCACTCGCGGGTGGAACCTCGCACCCTCCGACAGAATCGTTTATCGCGGCACTACGGAATACTCCCTATGATACGGGGCTGGATCTTCAGCAACTCGCCCCCGCAGCGGAAGGTTTACGGAACGCGCGTAAGCGTTACCGGCAATTTGAAAGTGACTTTACCGGCGTGGACACCGATATTCTGGTCTCTCAGGTACCTGGAGGCATGCTGTCGAATTTAGCCGCCCAATTAGCCGAACAAAACGCCTTGGATAAAATGAAAGAAGTGCTCGCAGAAATCCCGCGAGTCCGGAAAGACATGGGGTACCCTCCCCTAGTCACGCCATCAAGCCAAATCGTCGGTACGCAGGCCACGTTGAACGTGCTCACTGGAGAACGATACAAAGTGATCACGAATGAAACGAAGAATTATTTTCGCGGCCTGTATGGCAAACCGCCAGGGTCACTGAACTCGGACATTCGGAAACAATCCCTTGAAGGTGAACAGCCGGTCAAAGGCCGCCCTGCCGACAGCCTCGATCCCGAGCTTCTCGATGCGCAGGAGGAGTTAAAGGAGAAGGAAACTTCCGATGAAGATATTATTTCGTACGCGATGTTGCCATCGGTCGCGCTCCAATTCTTTGATGAACGCGAGCGTGGGGAACTGAAGCCTGAACTACTCGAACCTCGAGGGGAAGGGGGACCATTCGTCGCCACAGATCTGCATCTGGCTCCGGTGGAGTTTAAGGTCACGGTCCATGGAGAGTCCTATCATATTCGGGTGTCGGGAGCCGGACGAACCGTTGACGGCATTAAACCCTACTACATCAAGGTTGATGACAAACTGGAAGAAGTATACCTGGAACCGCTACAGGAAGTGCTTGCGGGAGGGCCGGAGACGGCTGTCGCGCACGAAACGAAATCTGCAGGGCGCCCCAAGCCCAGCCAACCTGGCGACGTCACGACCCCCATGCCGGGCAGAGTCGTCAAAGTCTTCGTCAGTGAAGGCGATACGGTCGAATCGGGTGATCCCCTGCTCGTCGTGGAAGCCATGAAAATGGAAAACCGCATACAGGCCCCGATTGCCGGAAGTGTTTCGGCCATTCATGTTCAAGAAGGCGATGAGGTAAACCCGGACGAAACGCTGATTCAACTCGAGTAACGCTTTGTCGATCACGCTCCATCGTGTGCTGTCCGCCTTTGTCGCATGCGTGTTCATCGGATGCTTGGGATGCGCGAAATCCACTATGCCCCCGCCCCTCATCGAATCGATCCAACGCCTTCCCCTGAAATCGGTTCACGTCGATGGCAACCGGATTGTATATGTTGAGACGGGCTCCGGAGCACCACTCATTTTACTGCACGGTTTTGGAGGATCCATTTGGAATTGGGAACATCAACAACTGGCATTGGCCCAACACTATCGCATTCTGACGCTTGATCTTTTAGGGTCCGGGCAATCCGCGAAACCTGACATTCCCTATACCACATCTCACCTGGTGACCTTTCTCCTGCATTTCATGGATGCGGTCGACATTGACCATGCAACCTTAATCGGAAATTCCATGGGTGCCGGCCTGGCGATGGCCGTCGCGCTTTCCGCGCCTGATCGCGTCAAAGCCTTGACCCTCATCGCTGGATTTCCTCAAGCCCTGGAAGGGGCAATCCACTCCCCGCTCTACAACAGGTTTTTGCACCACCGTCCGCCCCTCTGGCTTGCCCAATTCGCGAACAAGCTCTCAGGAAGATGGGCGACCAGGAGGGTGCTTGAGGAAATTCTCTACGACCACTCGTTACTTACCGCTGTCGTGATTGAACGGTCCTTCGTTAATCGTCACCAACGTGATATCCTCCCGCCTCTCTACTCCCTCACCGATCATCTCGATGAATGGGAAGAACGATATGGCCCTCGACTCGGAGAGATCCAACATCCCGTGCTTATCCTCTGGGGAGAAGAAGACAACGTCTTCTCCCCGACTATGGCAGAAGACCTCGCACGCATACTACCAAACGCCCGGTCACATCGAATTCCCCAGGCCGGACACCTGTTACAGTGGGAAAAACCGGACGAGGTCAATGCCCAGATCATTTCGTTCCTCAAGACGCTTAATCCACACTCGTCCACGTGAACGCGACATGTCATTTTCAGCTCAACTCAAAAAACAGGCCACGGCGGTATGGAAGGCGCAACTCACGCATCCGTTCGTGCTTGCACTTGGCAATGGAACGCTCTCGGCTCGAAAATTTCAATACTATATCTTGCAAGATGCTCGGTATCTTGAAGAACTGGCCAGAACCTTCGCGGCGGGAGCCATGCGCGCCACCGACGCAGAGACCGCACGTCACTTTTCCAAACTGATAGAGGAGACCATTCTCGTCGAACGCGGACTCCATGAAAGCTATGGCAAACGTTGGAAACTCTCGGCGAAACACATGCGAACGACTCCCCTGTCTCCGACCAATTATGCCTACTGCCGGCACATGCGAAGCGTGGCGCAAGAAGGAACTGTGGGAGAAATTACCGCGGTTGCCCTTCCCTGCGCATGGATTTATTGTGAAGTCGGCAAGCATCTTCTGAAGAAAGGCGCGCCGCCATCTTCTCATCCCTACCGGGAGTGGCTCCACATGTACGGATCGCCGGAATTTGCAGAAGTCGCGGCTTGGATGCGTGCACTCGTCGATCGACAGGCCAAGTCAGCCGGCTCGGCCGAAAAAGCCAGGATGCAGGAAGCGTTCGTGATCAGTTCACGCTACGAATGGATGTTTTGGGACATGGCCTGGCGGGAAGAGACATGGCCGGTTTAACAAGCCAGAACAAGACGCTGATATCATACTGTTAACTATACCGGGAATAGCCGCCACCAGGCCGTTGGGGACGAGCCTTGAGCATGATCCCGAGAATGAGGCCAATCAGAACAAGTCCTCCACCATACAACAACCAATCACGCTCGACATTGGCTTCCAGGTTTCTCACGGTCGTGGATAGCTGCCCAACCTCCTCGACCAACCGTTCATTCTGCTTGCTCAACTCAACATTTCTCGCATGCTCATTCATCGCATCACCGGATATGCGTTTTAAATCTTCGAGTTCTTTGGACAGCGTTTGCGCCTGAGAACTGAGCGTCCGATTGTTCGTCTCCGCATCTTTGTATTCGGTCTGGATGCTCACTCGTGTCTTGCGTTCCTCATCCAGTTTGCTTTGCAACTGCTGAATGCGCCGGTTGGCCGCGGTCAGTTTATGCCGGGCGATGGGTTCAACGACGAGGTACTGACTTGGCAACCACCCCTCCGTTCCACCGTCAGTCCGTATTTGCGTAAACCCCTCCTCTTCATCGACCGCAAGAATCGTGAGTTGGGTTCCACTGGGAAGCCCACGGTGAAGAATACGATGAGCTGTCGACGGTCCACTTCGCAATGGCACCTTCAACTCATCGGAAATGTAATTGACATCTCCGACCGCCGCAAACAAGTGGGAGAACAATGTCAGAACGAGAAAAACCGAGAGAAAGCCGACGCAAGACTTCCAACATTTCAAAGCGACCAACCTCCTTGTTGGATGGATATTAGACAAGAAAGGATTTCTTCGCGGAACAGGACAAGCACCGTGCTCCCAAGATTCGGGAAAAGACACGATTCGCATAGGGAGAATAAGTAACAAAGGAGCTGCAGCGTGTCAATGTTGCATTCAGAAAACTTGACACTTCCGAAAATGCAACATGTCGTCATGGCTTCGACGAGAAGCACAATCTCTTCTTGTCATTTTATTCAGTCATGTTTTCATCTCTTTTTCTATCCCTCACCCTGACTAAGCATCACTAAAGTCATTCAACAGTCCTGAACATTCTGTTTTCATATAGACGACTAGAAACTGAGTCCGGCGACACCACTCCAAGGCGCGGCCCATGATGTGATAACATCCACCGATGACATGGAGTCGCCCATATTGCGGCATCGAGCAGACCGTCGGACAATCGCGTCCGGTATTCATTAAATTAGCCGTGTCCTCACTTTGTATCATTTCCGCCTCGGCCATTGGTTGTAACCCACTTCAGGATCATTCGAACGGTTTTCACGAATGAATTCGATTTCCTTCTGACTGATCTCCGCACGCGTTGCGGTTTCTGACTCCCAAAGAATTTCCTTGCGAATCGTAAAATCTCTACGTTGTTCGCGCGTGAAGTCTCTCTCAATAAGTTTGCTGCCTGCGCTGCCAAAATAATGAATGCTGTCGGTGCGATCCTGGCCAATATAAATTTTTCCGTTTGGATAGGTGATCTTATAAATAACCTTCATCATGGCTCAAAAAATCCTCATTAACCTTTTTTCATGTGGAGTACATCTTCATCACGGCAACCAACATTGTAACGAATCCGCACACGTAATATCCCAAGCCATCTCGGTTGAATACGAATACGAGGTCAATCTTTTGTTGGTGTTCTCTTCCTCGACTATTCCAGCCGTCATGGTCCCTTCCCTGTTCTAGCCCATTGGAGACACAGAGACCACCTATTTGGAGCTGGACAGAACCGTTGATTTGTCATTAGTCTGAATTCACGCACTTCTGAAAAGCACAAATTGAAGGTAGCCAATTACGTCATCAAGCACGCGACTTACCCGCTCTTGAACAGACATCGACTAGATGGGGACCATCTCTATTCTAAATGCAAGCGAGAAAGACCAAACAGTCGATTAAGAATACATTAACAAAAGACTTGCCCCTGTTACATGCAGGCCCTGGAAATACTACAAACTGTGGAATGGGCCTATGCACCGATGGAACAATACCAATTGAGAGCGGTGATGGTGCCCTAAAAAAAGATCTACTAGGATTGGCGGAGTTGGGTCAGGAACCACAATTTGAAATAATTGGCGGTGCTGTGATTAGGGGAAATCATATCTACAATGGCATCCCTGTTGTAGATAACTTTATTCAGGCAACTTCCAAAGTCCATGATTGGTTTATCGGGTCAGCATTAGGTAGGTACACCGCTCAAGGAACCTATATCCCATTCGGGACAGCGGGTGGTGAGGCTGCCTTCAATGTTTTTGGAAACTTTGGCACGATGCTTCCTGCCGCTGCATATACGGCCGGGGCGATGGCAAGTGGTAATGCTGCAGCGGTTGATGCAGCGAGGATGATCAAATAATATAGCCAGGAGCAATAGGGTAATAAGTTAGTTCTTGCGGTTTTATTTTTATTGTAGGAAGAAAAGTTGTGAAGATTGGACGGCCATCCTATGCTTTAGGCACGGTACTTGGTGGATGGCTTGTGTCGATGATTTTGTTGAGTTCCTCCTCCTGTATGATTGTAAGTTATCAACCAGTTAACAAAAATCGAAATAGTATCATTCCTCAAGAGAAAACCTTAGAGTCATTATATTTTGTTATAAAACGTTCATATGAAAAAGAAAGAAATGCCGTCATCGGAGTCGGCAAAGTTAATATGGAAAAAATTTTACCTCCAACTGATGAAGATTATCATACGCTGAGGAACGCCTTGGATCATTCTTCCCCTGCGAAGTCACTAATTGAAGCAAGCGAATTACAACAATCTCAAATCTTCATTAACATTGTCTTGTCTTATGATTATGAGTCCTCTTACAGTCATAAAGGATGGTGTGAGGTGACTTTTATGACATTAGCAATTATCCCCTGTTATGGGGACCTGTCAGTCCATCATGTAGAATATGGTCTCTACATAGATGGGGTCCTTCAGCGAAAGTATCATTATCGCTATGCAGGAAAAGGAGCCTACTGGATAGGATTGCTCCCTTTCTCATGGATTAACCTTTTCACTGACGGTCGGGAAGATGCTCTAGCTGATACGGTATCCCGATTTTTCAACGAAGCAAAACAGGACAGATTGTTTTGATTATATTTTTTTGAGGCTCTCCTAACATAACTCCCATTATCTAGGGCAGCCCTTTTTTTTAAGTGAGGGACATTCTAATTTTTAAATAGGGGTCTAGTCTTTTGTTGTTATATTTTCCCTTGACAGTTGAAGCTCGACCGCTTTAATGGAATGAGGGAAACTGTGATACGGTAACAAGTTCATGTGGCTCAAAGGCGAAGGTCTGCTTGTTCTCGGAACGGTGCCCTTGTTCAAGCTTGAGGAGGACAATACCTACGAAACGATCAATCAAGAATATACCAACAAAAGATTTGACCCTCTTCCTAGCCGGTGGAACGGCATATGCATTTGGACAAGCTGACCTCTACCTAGGCGACAGTGTATCTGGCATTGCGCTCATGGTGTCATAGGAGGCACGTCAGCTGAATTGCAGGGTGGGAGTTTTCAGAATGGATTTATTACAGCAGCAAGCGCAAAAAGCATGAAAGTTCTTTGGAGTACAGCACGTGCCTGGACACAAAAGAGTGCCTACGATTCAGGTAATCGAACTACGTGCAGGTTTGGACTCTGCATTGCTGGGACAAGACCCCTGGCAGCACCGATGACTTCTGCGACCGGACTTGCGGAAATAGGTATGGATCCAGAATTTGTTCCGGGCAATCCTACCGTACGAGCTGATCATTGGTGGAATGGGATTCCTGTTGTGGATGATTTTATTGAAGCAACTGGGCAAGTACACGACTGGGTGAATGGAAAACTTGCAGGAACATATAATCAAGGAAAATTTATGCCATATGGAAGTGGGCTAGGTAATGACGCATTCAATTTGCTCTATAATTTTCCAACCATGATACCCAGCGCGGCGGTTACTGCTGGAGCAGCACTCAGTGGAAATACAGTTACTGTGGATATCAGTAAGCGATTTTTAAAAAGCAGGTCAACAGTACTAACAATGATGAAATTGCTATGAAGTGGATTGTTAGGCTATTCAACAGACATACGGTCATTCACACAATTTCCCGATTTCCATGGCTTCAAATGAAGCTATCTCTGTTGAGGTACGTATTGATATCGTCGTTTTGTTTGAGCTCTTGTATGATAACGACTTACCATCCGGTCGTGGATGATGTTACGGATGAATATCCTTTAAAAACAACTCAGCAGCCTCTACTTGTGCATATCAAACGTTCACTTGATAAGGAGCACGTAACTCAACCTTCAAGTGAGCTTGATGTTTCCCCATCTGCTTGGGAATATGATGTACTTCAAAGAAATCTAGAGAAACTTCCTTTGTATACTCCAATCATTGACAATGGTTTACTGGGTTCTCCTGAGCGTCTTGTTAAAATTACACTTCGCTACGATTATGCAGGCTCCTACGGTCATCAAGGGTGGTGTGAAGTTTCTTGGATGACAGGTGGAATAATACCCTGTTACGGAACTTTAAGCGTCCATGACGTAGAATATACCGTCTATATAAAAGGTACTTTTAAAAAACGGTATACTTATCAGTATAAACAGATAGGGGCATACTGGATTCTGCTATTACCATTTGTGTGGTTGAATGCATTTACGGATAGCCGTGAAGATGCTTTAGCCACTACTTTTCATCAGTTTCTTGCTCAATCACATGCAGATGGGGTGTTGTAGTGCGGATTCTGTTGGAACTTGATTAGAGGTCATCCATTCGCAGGTTCTGTCTAGTGAAATCCTAAAATACGAATACCGATCAAGCCTTTTGTTAGGAATAGAATACAATGGGGGTCACAATGAGGGTCATTGCTTGACTTCATACTTTTAAGAACTTTGGGAACGAATGAAGCAGGCAACGATTAGACTGACACTCCCACATAGTCTACCTGCCTGTTCGCACAGGGGACTGGTTGCCCATCGGCCTGAAGACCTTCTCAGTGGAATGCAATGGCTTCCTGAATGAACACAGGAATACGGGAAATACAGGTCAAATCTTTTGTTAGATTTTTTCTACTCAGACAGATGGTCCAATGATGTGATTCGCTCTTATGATTCGCCCCTTGGGCCTTCACCCACGGTTTCGGTGGAGGCCTCTTGAGTCTGCGTTTTGAGCTCCCACAACTGGAGCCTAGGCAAGCGAATCCGCTGGTGCGTTTGGTTTCCCATAGCGGACCGGCTTCTACCAGCATCACCCCCGCTGCCACTAGTGTTCTCTCGGGAGCAACCGTAACGTTTTCCTGGAGCTACACGGCTGGAGGTACGAGCGGAGCCGATGTCGCCTACAAGTACACGGGGAAAGAGCTGGATGATTCCACCGGACTCTACTTCTACGAAGCCCGATATTATGATCCTGACCTGGGCCGATTCATTTCAGCCGATACCATTGTCCCCAGTGTCACCGACCCCCAAGCTCTTAATCGGTATAGCTATGCGAGAAATAATCCGATTCTTTTTACCAATCCATCAGGGCACTTCTTTAAGAAACAGTTTAAAAGTATTAAGAAGGCCTTCAAAAAATTTGAAAAGGCAGGATGGAAATATCGACATTATTGGAATCCTAGTACGATTGCGATTGACTACGCCTTAACGAATCCTACGATCGGACCCTATGCACGGATGGTAGGGGCGGCAGCTGCTTCATATTTTGGCCCTGTAGCGGCGACGGGTTTTGCCGCGTACACCACTCGATTAGATGGTGGATCGTTCGGAGATGTAATCAAAGCAGGAGCCATAGCCGGTGGAACGGCATATGCATTTGGACAAGCTGACCTCTACCTAGGCGACAGTGTATCTGGCATTGCTGCTCATGGTGTCATAGGAGGCACGTCAGCTGAATTGCAGGGTGGAAGTTTTGTTAAAGGGTTTGCCATTTCTGCTGGGACAAAAAGCCTATCTGTTGCAGCCATTAAAATGCGAGAAACTATGCTTGCACAATCTGAAGTAAATCCCAACAATAGCAGTGGAACAAGTGCGAGGTTTAGGGGAGATGGCCGAAAACTAGCAGGAGGACGTTGCATTGTTGCAGTGGATTGTGCGGCACAGCGTCCTTCGCCACTTGGAGGTGTCCAAGGGGGTAAAGGATCTATATTTGGAATACCCTATGGACCTGGTTCATTTGCAGATCTGTTCGCTGAAGCCTATGCCGGGCCCCATGATTTTCTAAATAGTCCTTATTGGTATACTGCTTTCGGAAATGCAAAAGATTTCCTCGCTCAAGGAAGTCTATATGGTAAGTTTCTCGATGGGTTTGGTGAAGTTTACAGCGCAGCTAACGTTCTTGTCGCAACACCTTTTGTCGCGGCATCAGTTATTCCGAGTTCTGCTTATATCCCACTATTGGGGCGATAATAGTTAAATCTTAAGGATAATGAAGCTTTCAGACACTACTCTGATTAGGAATAATTTAATTTTAGGGATTGTGTATGTGTCTATTCTGCTGAGCTGTGCAGGTTCTCCAAAGACTACATTAAAAGAGAAATTACTTCAGATTGAATCACCAATTGACACATGTCCAACTATCACAGGCACGTATAAGTTTATTGGTACTCCTTTGTCGGGCATGCCCAGCGATTGGCGAGGAATGAACATGGCGTTGGCATTGGATCTTTTGTTGTGGCCAAATAAATTGCCTGAAAATCGAAAAACCATTAAAACGGTCGAAGTAATTCAAGGAGAAAAAATTCAAGCCGTTTTTAAGGGAGATTCCATCGAGCAGACACTAATTGTTCCTGAAAACCCACTAGATAAGATTGGATGCACAAAGGGAAAGATTGTTCAGGTTCGAATGCGAGATGCATATGGGGAAGCAGTATCTGGGAAAAGTATAATTAAGAACATTTATTATAAAAATACTGACGGGTCTCTTAACATCATTGTTGAGGTTGTTGATCATCTTCGATCACTTCCGTTTTTTTACAAAAATAAAGAGACATATGGAGCAAGATTTTCCCCAATCTTACAGTGAAAATATGGTGAGGCTTGAATTCAAGTTGTAAGTGTAATTATTTTTCCACGAGTGGGACGAAGTGATTGTGGAAGAGCTGATTGGGGGTGCAATACCCCCGTGTTTTCCTCGGCCGATTATTAAGATGGTCCACCGCCTCTTTAGCCTGTTGCCACGACATCGTTCTGAATACGAATACGAAATACGGGTCAAATCTTTTGTTAGTGTATTTTCCCTCGACAGTTCCAGCTACCATTGTCCTTTCCCGCCCTGGACCACTTGGAGGCACAGAGAGCACGGATATAGATCAAGTCTTTTGTTGATATATTTTCCCCTACCCGTGGAAGCTCAGCCGCTTTGATGGAATGAGAGGCCCTGATACGTTAACAAGTTCATGTGGCTCAAAGGCGAAGGTCTGCTTGTTCTCGGAACGGTGCCCTTGTTCAAGCTTGAGGAGGACAATACCTACGAAACGATCAATCAATAATATATCAACAAAAGACTTGACCCTCTTCCCGGCATGACTCCCGACGAATGGCTTCTTCTTCATCAGAGTAGGTGCGTCAATCAAGGATTTCGAGCAGCCTCTCATACTCTTCTGCGCTCAGTCAGAAGGACAGCCGCATCGGTCCCGTTTTTGGTAATGACGATCCGTTCGTAGGTGTCACTGACCTCTTGCACAATTGCCGAAAGTGTATGCTTTGCCTCAGCTAACGAGATCGTTCGTCGTATAGTTGATACTCCGCATCTACTATAGAGATAGATAGCCCCTAATTACGGGCTATTTCGTTAACAAGTCAAAAAATAGACCGGTTCGTGGATATGTTCGGCGAATCGTGGCATGATACGGCCGTAACATGAACCCCATTTAAATTAATAGGTACTGTCCGATCATCGTTTTCATTTTCATTGCTACCAGCGGCAGGTCAGCTGGTTTATTCAACATCAATCATACTGAAGAAAAGGAGCGTACAGGTATGTCTCGTGAAAATCTGTGCCGTCGTTTTCGTTCTATCGCGTTCGCCGCGCTGTTGTTCAGTGTTCATGGCCTATTCCTATCCGTTCCTTGTGTTATGGCAACATCTCCTGCTGCAGATTCTGAACTCAAGCTCTTGCTCCCCGGTGAACACATCGTCCTGGGCACGGTCGAACATGTGAAATCAGGCGTGATTCAAGTCAACATTGGCCAACTTGAACCAGTCTTTCTCTCATTGGAGGCAGCGGCTGAGAAGGGCATCACGTCAATCCAGCGAGGAGACAAACTGAAACTCGTCATTAGCGACCAAGATCAATTCATCGACTTTCATAAGGCGGGCTATCAGGGATGGGATTGGATCGTCAAAGGTCACCTCTTACAGCCGCTGATCGGCGATTTGAAGTGGGCCCTGATTAAAACAGAAAAGGGTACGGATGAACCCTACACCGTGGACGAGGAGGCGAGACATACGGTCATGAACATTCCGGTAGGAGTCCCAGCGATGTTTCTTCTGAACGGACAAAACATCATCATTGATGCCACGTTTGGCGATGAAGGAGAACTCATCGATACGCTACGGGCATGGGCCAAAGAACGTGAACGGACGCTGGATTACTGATGAGCAGCCTCTGCTAAAAAATGTTTTGAGACCGTTTGTTGAGTGTACGTCAAGGCCCTTGTCTGATGTGTGTGTAATTTCGCACATGTTGCCAAAAGTGCACAAATCCATTACCCTTCGACCTGAAAGGTTCTTGGTAATTAGTAATTATCGGAACGTATTTACAGTTTCAAATCGTAGGGAGGTGTGTCATGAAGGTTTTTCGAGTTTTCGTGGGTATCGCAGGATTAAGTCTTTTATTCAGCACTGGAGTCTTCGCCGAGATCGAGGGGGGTGAGCCGGGAACGTCGATGAATCCCGACGATAATATTCCCAGTTCCATTCAACGCAGCACTCCTTCCGGATCTGATGAGGGTACTGGCATGGGTGAAAGCGGCCCCGGAGAACGAAGCGGCGCCCTAACGGATTTAGGGAAAGAAGTCCCCGTTAATGAAGACATTAACGCCCTTGAAAAAAATGTTGAGAAGACTCACGGTGGTGCAGCAGCGATGGCAGCAGAAGAACTCGAACAGAAACGTCTAGAAAATTCGCGGAAAGGGATCGCTGCAGGAAGCGCAAAATAACCACCACGAACGCCAAGACTTTTCGACACATTCAAAGGATGTAATGGTATGATTGCCGGAGAAGTCGAAAAGGATATTGAAGACCTCTAGGCACTCAAACTCTCTTGTCCAGTGCCTAAACCTTAGGCACTGGACTTTCCTCTTCCTCCCCTTCCAGATTAAGAATCCCTGACTCAACAGAAAGGCAGTGGCTTTGGTGTTTGCACAACTCACCTTCAGATGGGAAAATATGCTGTCGATAAAGCGGGTATCGATTTACGAGAAAAGGCCATGCTCAACCACCATTCATCGAGGCCCCGAAAGTATCGGTGGTTTCTCTCCGCAGGCATACGTCACATTCTTTCTTTTTTTTCCAGCCGCCCCAACCATATCTATATAAGTCCTGAGGGCGGGTTCACCTATCTGATGACCATGTTCTTTGTCGTAATGATGGGCATCTCGCTCATGGTGATCGGTCAGGAATGGTCTGTGACGATAAAACGGGATCGCGAGGCTGAACTGGTCTTTAGGGGAACCCGTATCAAAGAGGCGATTGAACGCTATGCCGCGGACTACGAGGTCCAAAAGGCCACACGCCCCAATCGGTATCCTCAGAAACTCATAGATTTGACGAAGAAGCCTCATCGCTATCTCCAGACAGTCTATAAAGATCCCATCACCGGAGAAGACTTTGACGTGATCAAAATCGGGGCTGAAATTCATGGTGTACGCAGCACAAGCCAGGAAAAACCCTACGATCGCGTCAACTTCAAGGATGCGAAGACATATCATGCGGTTCGCTTTGAAGCCTCGGGGCAAACCGGTAATTGCGCTCAAGGGGTCAGCGCGAGCAATATCGCCCAGAAACATAGCGTCCTCAACTCGGCTGGATGCGGATCGTCTTCAGTGCAAACCGAAATCAATCCTCAAACAGGAAAACCTTTTGAAAATCTTTCCCCTGCGCCTGAAAGTCCTGAGCCAGGACTCCCTGAATAATCTCTGCGAAGGCAGCCGACTTCGCCGACGAAGGCAAGACCGACAAAACGCCCAGAAAACTCCGACGACGCCGTTATACATAATCAATTTAATTCTATGGGGTAGCTTTCCGATAGAAGGATCAAGTAGCTATCTAGCCTGATTATTCGAAGTGTGCTAGGTTATTTTATCGGATTTTGAGCTTTCTAACGGTATACGAGCCGACGGCCTACCTGAGCTACTAATCTTCTGAGCACTTAGATGAGAACCATACCTTGGATCAGCCACGCATTCGATGATCCGTGTATGTCGATCGGCAGCGGCTCTCTTCAGTATCAGTGGGGTGTTCGTGTGAGTGATGATCGTGCCTGCTGGAACCTGGCTGGGGTCGTTGGAGTAAACGAAAAGATCTCTAATTGGTTAGCGGATCAGTGGTCACCAAATCTTGATACATGGTTCCTGACATAATAATAATGATGTTGTTTCGCCCTCAATTCATCGCATGTTCACTCATGCTATTCCTCACGAGTTGTTCGGTCCCTCAAGTCGATCTTGCAGAACAGATGGTGGCGGACGGGAATTGGGATGGGGCTGTAGCCGCCTATCGCGAGGCGGTTCGGCACGATCCATTCAACCAAGAACTTCAGGACAAACTGGAAGAGGTGAAAGGTCGCGCGGCCGAAATGCATTACAGGGAAGGGAGAACATGGCTTCAAGAACACCAGCTTCCCGAAGCCCTTCAGGCTTTTCAAATGGCCTTGGGGCTATCTCCCGAAACACCTGAATATCAGGCAGCCTTGACCGATGTCTTACGGCTCAAGGAAGCGCGGCAAGCCCTGCAGGACGGGAAAAAACTTCAGAGCCTCGGACAACTCGATCAAGCCATGGTCCATTATGAACGGGCCATTCAACTCGACCCGAGTCTGACTCAAGCCCTTGAGGGCATCACGGCCATTTCTCAACGACAGAACGAACACAAGACCGTGAGTGGATCAGCCGAACCCGTCACACTTCGGTTTCAAAATACTCGCTTAAAACAGGTCTTTGAAATCCTGGCAAGAACCGCCAATATCGACATCTTATTCGACAAGGATGTCCGGGATGATCTTGTCACCATCTTCACACGCGATACGCCGTTTGATGAGGCTTTAACCCTCATTTTGAACACCAATGAGCTGTTCGCGAAACGAGTCAGCAACGATACCTTGCTCATCATCCCCGACACGAAACAAAAGCGAGAACAATATCAGGACCTCAAAATTCGAACCTTTTACCTGTCCAACGCGAAAGCCAAAGACATGGCGAACCTGCTCAGGACCATTCTCGAAACGAAACGAGTCTACGTCAATGAACCGCTGAATACCGTGGTGATTCGTGATGAACCAGCCAAGCTCGTGCTTGCCGAGAATATCATTCAAGCGAATGACCGGGGTGATGCCGAAGTCTTATTTGACGTGGAAGTCCTTGAAGTCAACCGAACCAAGACGAAACGGATCGGACTGAACTTCGCGAAACAAGCTGGCGCGGGAATTTTTCCGCCAGGAACCAATGCCTTCAGCAGCATCCTGCAAACCTTCACGTATCGGCAATTGACGAATCTTGGGCCAGACTCCTATCTCTTTACATTCCCTGGCAGCATCCTGCTCGACTTCTTCAAGCAAGAGTCTGATGCCAAGACGCTGGCGGCGCCGAAGATCCGGGTTCTGAATAACGAAAAGGCCTCGATCAATATCGGAGACAAACAACCCATCCTGCTTTCGACGACCAATGTCTTACCTGGCCAGGGTACCACCGGAGCCACGCCAACGACCTCCACCGTGACCTCCATCGAATTCAAAGATACCGGGATTAAACTGACGGTTGAACCGACCATTCATCTCAATAACCAAATTTCTCTACGCATGCAAGTCGAAGTGACACGACTGGGTGATCGCGTCGTCCTGCAGTCCAACCCGGAAATCTCACAATTCCGTTTTGGAACACGAACCGCTGACACCGCTCTGAGCTTGCGCGATGGCGAAACAGTGGTCCTGGCAGGCCTGCTGCAAGAAGAAGATCGAAAGACACGGGAAGCGGTACCCGGGATCGATGACGTACCCGTCTTGGGCAATCTGTTAAGTAACTCCGAAACAAACAAGATTACGACAGAAGTCATTCTCGTCATCACCGCTCACATCGTGAATAGTCTCGCGCCTTCGGATATCGCCAAACAGACACTCTGGTCTGGCACAGCCAAAAACTTCGACACGAAACCCCTATTTTCCGAGCCCAATGTAGCTCTCCCAGTCCTCCTTAGTGAGAACGAACAAGCTCTTAGTCAAGACCAAACCCCATCGCCACACGCTCCAGCTTCAGGACCTACTCAACAAGCTTCACAAGCTGGAATGCCTCAGACGTCTGCCCCTCCAGCTCAAACGCCACCGACTCGGCTGACCTTCATTCCCCCTGCTGTATCCACAAAAGTGGGTAAAACGGTACGCATTGACCTCACAGGACACAATGTACCGGCGACTGAGCAGACTCATATGACGATCACGTATGACCCTGGGATCCTGGAATTTCAGGAAGCGGTCGAAGGAACGTTTTGGAAGGAACACGACATTACCCCTACACTCACCGTTTCCGATGTCCCGAATAAAGGCCAAGTCGTGATTCAATTGAGTGGAAGCGGCCAATCGGTGGCCGGCAGCGGGCAACTGGCAACCTTGGCCTTTAAGGCGAAAGCTCAGGGGAACGCCTCGTTGCACATTCAACATTCATCATTCATCGACTCGACAGGGAAACAGGTTCCCGTCATTTCGCAACATGGGAGGATTTGGGTTCAATAGATTACGATCCAGGCGCGGGGTCACACTCCTCGAACTCTTGATCACACTCGTCATTATTTTCATCTTGGCGTCTGTGGCGTTGCCGATCACCAAAGTCAGCACCAAACGTTCCCAAGAGTTGGAGCTTCGGCAAACATTGCGCACCGTTCGAACGGCGATCGATACGTTTCGGCGCGACTGGGCGAGAGATGGCGACACGCTGGTTGGTCCGCTCTGCGTCAAGAATCAACTGACCTGTAAGGAAAGCACTGGATACAACGGATACCCGAAATCCTTAGAACAATTACTCAGGGTTGAACTGACGGGTGCCGAAGCCCAGGTGGACGAGACCCATGCGATCCGACGGTATCTTCGCCGAATTCCCATCGATCCCATGACCGGAAAGGATGAATGGGGCCTTCGGTGTCATCAGGATGAGGCCGATGAGGATCGGTGGTGCGGAGAAGACGTGTTCGATATTTACACGACCAGCAGCCATGTCGCATTGGACAAAACGAAATATCGTGACTGGTGACTATGCCAAACTGGATGAGGAGCAAAAGTGGCTTTACACTTTTGGAATTATTGATCGTGGTGGCGATCGCGGCCATTCTCGTGACATTAGCCGTTCCCTCCTTCCAGCAGTCTTCTCTCAAAGCCAAAGAAGCGGCGCTCAAACAGAACTTGTTTACGGTTCGAGCGATCATTGACCAATTTTATGCGGATCGTGGGAAATACCCGGCAAGTCTTGAAGAATTGGTCACGGAACACTACATTCGAAGTATTCCGGTTGACCCCTTCACCAAGTCATCAGACACGTGGGAAGAGGTCTTAGAAGAAAAAGATGAAGAGGATGACTCGCCCGCCGGGATTTTTGATATTCACAGTGGCAGTGATCTCACTGCCTTGGATGGCACGCCTTACAAGGAATGGTAACTTATGATGAAACACTTAACATATGGCCCATCAACGATACTGATGCTGTATATGTTGTTGACCGTCGGATGCGCACAGCACCAGGCCACGGCCGGTGAGCCGGTAGCTCATAACCCCGCGCCCCCCGCGCCCAATGTTCACGAAGCCTTGATACACGAGGCTCGAGAAGAGGCGGAGTTACTCCGCGCCGAACTAGCGGCAGTAAAAATTGCAACGGCCAAACAACAGGCGGAGTTGCGTGCCGCGCGCCGACAACTTGAATCCTTCAAAACACGCGAAGAAACCCTGGGGGCAGACGTCGAAAAAAATCGGGAAAGCCTCTTAATCGTCGAGGGTGAACGCGACCGGCTGCGTCGGGAGGTTACAGAACTTCGAGCTCAATCGGCCTCCTTCCCCAACATTCAGGAACTGACAGGCGAACTCGGCACCATTCAGCAATCTGTACAACAAATGGTGACAGACATGAAAACCCTGATGGCCGATGTCATCCACATCAAGCAAGATATGAAACGCCATCAACAGAACCCGCAACGTCGAACCGCCAGCCTTACAGCCTTTTCCATGACGGAACCATCAACCTCACACTCAGAGATCGGGACATGGACTGTGGAGATCGGGGATACGTTATGGGGTATTTCTCAAAAGTATCAAACGACTGTTGAAACACTCATTACCATGAATCATCTCACGTCAGATGTCATCGTCGAAGGGCAAACGTTGAAAGTTCCCGTCATCGTCTCCGGCCAAGGATCCGAACAAGACGACATGGACGAAGAAAGCCACGACTTATTGGCAGAAGACACCGAGTCGCCATAACGACCCGGAAGCATTCGTGTTCTTACCTATCATGCTGGATTGTCTGTGACCGACCCGTGCCACAATTTCGTTACAGAGCGGCGAGACCCGATGGCAACATTTTCGAGGATATCTGTGAAG
Organism: Nitrospirales bacterium; assembly: GCA_031315865.1. Taxonomy (NCBI): domain Bacteria; kingdom Pseudomonadati; phylum Nitrospirota; class Nitrospiria; order Nitrospirales; species Nitrospirales bacterium. Next base: position 2,980,099 of record JALDRJ010000002.1, on the reverse strand, counting down.
AGGAAAACGAGCGGGCTGTCCGCGCGCGATTGGAATCTCAAGGCTGTCTCATCCTCGAACTCAACGGGAAAGGGGCGGCCCAAACAGCGCCAGGCGGATACTCACGAAAAGGAAAACCGCTTTCGCTTCGGGAGTTCCTCATTTTTAATCAAGAGTTTCTGGCCCTGATTAAATCCGGGCTCCCGATGCTTCGCAGTTTCGACCTGTTATCCGAACGTGCGACAAAAGGAGCGTTTCAACATGCGCTCCTCGGCATTCGTGAAGACATACGTGGAGGATCTTCGATTTCTGAAGCCATGGCCAACTACCCGACATACTTTCCAGAGCTGTATCAAGCCTCGATTCGCTCAGGTGAACAGGCCGGAAACCTGCCTGAGGTCATCCAACGATATATCGGGTACCTCAAACTCCTTATTAGTGTTCAAGAAAAAGTCCGAAGCGCTCTGGCCTATCCGACGTTTTTAGTCGTCTTTGGCTTTGCGGTTGTCGGATTCCTGCTCGCGTACGTCATGCCGATTTTTTCAGAAGTCTACGCTGAAAGTAATACGGAACTCCCGTTTGCGACCCAAATGCTGCTCGATATGATTCACTCGGCAAGCCTCTGGCTCCCATGGATCGTCATGGGGCTCGTCGTAGGTGGGACATTCTTTCAAATCTGGAGGAAAACTCCCACCGGACAATTGCAAATTGACCGGTGGTTGCTTCATCTCCCCATGCTTGGTGATGTGATCCTGAAAAATCAAGTGATTCGCTTCACGAGGACACTGGCCACCATTTTGGCTGGCGGAATTCCCCTGCTATCAGCGTTGGAAGTGACGACACGGGGGATGACGAATCGGGTCTTCACACGGGCACTGAGTTCGGCCATCAAGTCCGTCAGGGATGGGAAGAGTCTCTCGGCATCCCTAAAACAGGAGTCCTTTCTCCCCCGAATGACGATTGAAATGATAGAAGTCGGGGAAACCACCGGTTCATTGGAGACTATGCTCTTGGAAGTGGCTGAATTTCACGAGGGCGAATTAGATTATAAACTGACTCGTTTAACAACCTGGATCGAACCGGTCTTGTTGTTAGGCATGGGAGTACTGGTGGCGGGAATCCTGATCATCATGTATTTACCCATTTTTAACCTGGCCGGAGCCATTTAACGCCTCCGCGTAGCGAAGGCACGATCGACGCCAATGCCGACACCCCTCAAACGCACGTCCCTTGAAGATATTTTTATCAGACGAGGTCTGATCACTGACTCCCAGATGGAGCAACTCGTGAATCAGGCGCTTGAGTCGCAACGACCGCTCAAAACCGTTCTACTCGAAGAAGGTGTCGTGTCCGAGGAGCATATCGTTCAGGCGCTCGCCGAACAATATGGATTATCCTACGATCCGCTCCAGGAATTCAGGGTCGATCCCGAGTTTTTTGAGACCATCCCTGTCGAGTGGATGCATCGTTATCCATTCGTTCCACTCTCCAAAGACCAGGGCGTGCTCACCATAGCCATCCCCAATCCTCAAGATGTGCGTGTTCTCGACGAGTTAGAGCTGTTCCTGGGCTGCGAGCTTCGCCTGGTCGTCTCGCCCCCCTCAGCCATCAAGGATGCTCTGGCCGCCAGCGAGGGCAATAAACAAGTCCTGTCCAGAATCCAAGCCGAACTCGATCCGGTCCTAATTAAAGAAGACGAAAAAGGCGAGGAGATCCTTTCGGTCGAGCAGATCACAAAAGATCAAAGTCCAGTCGTCAAACTCGTGAATACGATCATCCTCAGCGCATTACAAAAGCAGGTCAGTGACATTCATATCGAGGCCAATGATCAATCGGTTCAGGTCAAATTCCGGATCGACGGAGTTCTCTACAACTCCATGGAACCCCTGTCGAACTCGTTACATGCCTCATTGATTTCCAGATTGAAGATTATGTCCGAGCTTGACATCGCCGAGCGCCGTATCCCGCAGGATGGCCGATTCAAACTGCAAGTCGAGAAACGAACAGTCGATTTTCGGGTTTCGATTCTTCCGAGTGTGTTCGGTGAGTCAGTGGTCATCCGAATCCTCGATAAACAGAATATCGCCACAGGGGCGCATGGACTCACGCTGGACGTGTTGGGGTTTAACCCGGAAGACCTGCGTCGATTACGACGAGCCATCACTCGCCCTTACGGAATGGTATTGGTGACTGGGCCAACCGGCAGTGGAAAAACCACGACGCTCTATGGCGCCCTCAATGAAGTTCATACGGTCGAGGACAAAATCATCACAATTGAAGATCCGGTAGAATATCAATTGAAGGGCATCGTGCAAATTCCCGTCAATGAAAAAAAAGGACTTACCTTCGCGCGTGGATTGCGGTCCATCTTGCGTCACGATCCAGACAAGATCATGGTCGGAGAAATCCGAGATGTCGAAACCGCACAGATTGCCATACAATCCGCGTTGACGGGGCATTTAGTCTTCACGACAGTCCACGCGAATAATGCCTTCGATGTGATCAGTCGGTTCGTCAACATGGGGATTGAACCCTATAACTTCGTCGCATCGCTCAGTTGTATTCTGGCACAGCGGTTGGTCCGGGCTATTTGTCCGTTCTGTAAGGTCTCGGTTGACGTGAGCCAAGAGCTCTGTGAAGAGTCAGGGCTGGACTACGAAACAGTCAAGATGAACACGTTGTATGAAGGCAAAGGCTGTCACGAATGCAATGGGCTGGGGTATCGAGGACGCAAAGGCATTACGGAATTCTTAGACCTGACCGACTCGATCAAAGAAATGATTCTCGCGGGAAAATCTTCTTCGGAAGTGCGAATTGCCGCCATGGCCCAAGGCTTAACCACACTGCGTCAAGCTGCGGTCCAAAAGGTCTTTCGTGGTGAGACGACGTTAAAAGAGATCAATCGCGTCACACCGACTGATGAAAAAACATGACGACATTCTTCCCAATGACCAAGGCGACTCTGGGACTTTCGATTACCCGTGAATCGCTGTGTCTGGTCGAAATTCGGCGAAGCTGGAATCGGGTGACCTGTCGTGCGATTGCCGAACGGTTTTTGCCTCCCAATGTCGTTCGACTGTCACCAACCCGGCCAAACATCGAAGACATGAATGCCTTCACGCACAGCCTGAAAAGTCTCGTCGAACATCTTTCGCGACCTCAGTCCGTTGCCCTATCCCTGCCGGACGTCTGCGGACGAACGACGATCTTGACGTTTTCATCACTTCCAGCAAAGCAAACAGAACAGGATTCCCTCGTTCGTTGGAAGTTTCAACAGGACATGAACGTCGTACCTGACCAGACGCGGTTTGCCTACCGAGTCTTTTCCCATTCTAAAGAGCCAACAAGCCCCAAACGGGTTCTTGCCACAGCCGTTCAGCACGATATTCTTGAGCAATACGAACAGGCATGCCTCGAAGTCGGTCTGTTGCCGAATTCCGTCGGCCTCTCGGGATTAGACGCATGCGAGTATTTCCAACCAACCATGCAGAGTCTCAATCAACGCATCAAGAATCAAGCGCGAGAACTCACGCAGGAACACCTTTTTGTCTATTTCGCCAACTGGGGATTCTGGTTCATCGCTTTTCAGGATAACCATCCTACATTCATTCGCGTGAAATCCCTGCCTCTTCCCCGTGTTCACTCCCAAGAACATCTTGTGGCAGAAACAGACAGCCATGCATCCACACTGTCAGAGGCCCCAGACATCCAACACGACACCGGGAATCAGGTTTTTGATGACTATTCGCCCTTACAGGTCAATCATGTCTCCAATGAACTCGCCGCAACATTACAGTACTACTTTGAATCGCAGCCTCATGCGCCACACGACCAGGTTCCGATCCCACTATATGTTGCAGAAGGCCTGTGGCATGGTGATCGCTTGCTCCCGACCGAAGAAACCGTTGCGACTCTTTTGGCAACGAGTTCCTCCTATGCTCCCCCGGTACGGATCAGTAGGGTCTCGGACATGCTGTCCCCAAAACTCAGGCGAACCATCTTGAGGTCTGAGCCTCAGATGACCTCTTTTTCAGCCTTTGCGAGCGCGGCGGTTTTGTCATGAAACCTCGAACACACCTTTCTCTCGCTGCCCCTGGAATGAAGAATCTCTCATTGACGCAATGGGTGCTGACGCTCGTCACAGTAGGAACTCTTATCATCTCTGGCTGCATCTGGTGGGCAAGCCAGACCATCGACGAAGAAAGCGCACAATTCAGGCAACTCACGAATGAACTGCGTGCGCACAACCAAGAACTCATCATGAAAGCCTCCTCTCGTGGCTTTGATCTATCAAAAGCGAGAATTGAATCTCTACCTAAAGAAATACAATTTGCTAACCAAGTCCGCAAACAGCTGGGATTTTCCTGGACACAATTCCTGAACGATTTGGAATCGACGGTACCGACGACGATTGCGATGGATTCGGTCAAAGTGAATTTTAAGGAGGCGTCTATCGCCTTAAGTGGCTCGGCCAAAACGCTGGCGGATATCAATGGGCTCGTGGATCACTTGGAATCGCATCCGTCATTTCATCACGTGGTACTGTCTCAACATGCGCAGAAACGTCAGAAAAAATCGCCAGAGAGTCCGTTTGTTCTTTTTACATTAACGGTCCTCTATGAACCGACACAGAACACCACGGTCAACAGTTAACTCTAGAATTCAAACTCTCTATGCCGTTTGCTTTCATTAAACGTTCCCAAACGACCTTTCAGGTGTCTCGTCACCTTATCCCGTTATCGCTCCTGACCGGGCTGTCATGCTTGATCGCCCTCGGCATGTATCTGTTCGTCTTTTTTCCAGCCACATCGAACTTGGAGCAAGCATCACTGGCTTACACGAATGAGTTACAGATACAGGCGCAACTGAAGACGGCTCAACAAGCGCAAGAGACTTTGAAGGAAATATGGGAAGGGCTGCCTGCGCAAAAGGACTTTACACGTTTAAGTGTCTCCATTGCGTCATTGGCCAAAACACATCACGTACGTATTCCAGGCATGGGCTATGATCTCCAGAAGCTCAGACATGATATCGCGACCAAGGGCATTTTAACGTTTGAGGCATCGGGACAGTACCAAGCCATCAGAAAGTTTATCTTTGAACTCGAATCACAATGGCCGTATGTGTTTATTGAAAAGCTTTCGGCTGAACGGTCTCAAAAATCTCAAGAGGTCGGATTCCAGATCAAGGTCGCCACATTTTTACGGCAGCATCAAAGCGCCTCACAACGAGAACCTCACCAATTATGACGAATCAAACGAAAGGACAGATTCTCGCGGCCTTGTTGTTGGTATGGGGAGGAGCCGTCCTGTTCCAATATCTTGATGAATCCGAGCAATCTGACAGTTTCAATACCCACTCCCAGGGCGTGACGCTTCAGGCAACCGCAGGTTCTCTGGCGATCGCAAAATCTTTTGCGAATCCCCGTCAACATATCGAATTAGGAACTCCCCGAAATATCTTTAGTACTTTTCACCCCCGTTCAACCTCTCCACAACCTGCGAAAAAGCCCAAGGCACCCCCAGCCAGGATCACGCCAAAACAAGAAGCGCCTCGAGCAGTCACGCCGCCACTCGGTCCAGACCCCGTTGAATTAGCTAGGCAACGGGCCAGACAACAGCTGCAACAATTTCGCTTTCTCGGGTACTTAAAGAAAGGCGGTGAAAGCCAAGCTTTTTTAAGCAACGGACAATCCATTTATATCGTCAAGCAAGGCACAACGGTTGACAATCATATTCTGGTCTACCGTATTGACCCGACCATCGTCACCTTATCGACAAAAATCCTCAACTCCGGGGATTACGTGAAGGTAGAGATTCCGCTCACGAAAGATGCTCAAAATTCATAACCGACTCATTCACCAGGCATGATGATATTAGACAAACGCCCCCTTTTCGATTCAGCGCCTCAACGCCAGATGCGCACACTCCTTGTGTCCTTGTTCATCCTGATCGCTTTCTGCCATCCTGGAAATTTCCCTGAAAGCCTCGCAGCCATGTATCGCTGTGAGACTCAAGCCGGTGAGATCATCCATACTGACAGTCCCGCTCAATTGGAAAAGTGTGTCGTTCTATCCACTGAATCATCGATGCACTCTCAGCCTCTGGAACGTCCGATTGAGAAACACCAACCGCTTCCTGGATCGACGGAACCCTCTCCCTCTAAAACAGAAGACGCGACGCATGAATATTCCTTCAGGGATAAGAAACAAAATGCCCCACGAACAGAGACAGTGATCGTTCCAGTCATTCCACATGGAGGATCGTTGCTCGTCTCCGTCCGGCTGAATCAAACCAGAGATGTCCAGTTGATTCTCGATACGGGTGCGACGATGACCGTGCTCTCAAATGAAGTCGCACTTGACCTGGGGTTAATAGCCAGTACGGATACTCGATTGACCACTGTCAATACCGCCGGTGGTCAGATTCAAGTGAATTTGAGCAAACTTTCATCCATCCATGCCGGAACCGCGAAAGCTCACGATATTGATGTCGCCATCCATGATCTCCCGGATACTCCTTCTGGGATTGATGGGCTCCTCGGCATGTCCTTCCTGAAGCACTTTCTGGTCACGCTCGATACCAACGAACAACGATTGTATTTAAAACCCCGCTCTTAGCCTCTTTTATTCACGAAAGTAAGGCACCGTCCACCTTAAGAGCCAAAAGCGATCAAGTCGTCATGCAAACGAATGCGCCAAAGAAGAAAGGAAATCTTGAGACAGAATGAAAGGAACTGAGGATGTCGAAGGAAGAAGACCTCCCGCCATGCGCCGTCTCCCCGGGCAAGGCAGGAGGAAAAACGGAATATCGCCACACACTGTGACTAATACGGATAATATCTTCCGTAGTAGCGATAATAATGAAGACAATTCTGGTATCGCGACAATGAATATGTCAGGTTGTTACAGGTATAACCTGGCTTCCAGTCATTGCCTTTGTATTCCTGTGGAATTTGATTTTTCTTAAGAGCTTCCTCAACGAATCGATCGACCTCAGCCTGATCACCAGGGTCGAAAGGTCTTTCTAACACTTCTTTATTCAACGCCCGTTGCATCGCTGCCAAGTCTTCCTCCTCATCGGCTAACGCCGGATGTGGTAAAACAAACCCCAAAGCCAATACCCACATACTACTGACGAAACACAAAGACACGGTAAAACGTTTCATGACATATGCTCCTCTCAGTCAACGACTTCGGCCCCTCAGAGACTTCGACAACGACTTTCCTCGCCATCGGCCAAACAAAGAGATCACTAAAAAAGATTTGACAGTGAACGTGTCAGCCCTTTCGTTAATAAATCAGCGGCCTCTTCATACTCGAGGTTCGCTTGGTTCGCGGTACTCACCACTCTCGTGCGATATTTTTTGAGTGTCCCGACCTCAGAAAACGTCTGTCGCTGGGTCCCTGCCATACCTTGAGCCAAATTCTGCTGACTATCCGATCGCACGATGACACCTTTGGGAGCTTTCTCAACGAGTTGCACATCCGTAACCGCCATGTACGTCACATCCTTGACGAATGCATCCGCGACCGTCTCCGTGAATCCACCAACCACAGAACCCAGGAGGCCTCCCGCCGCTGCGCCAGTCCCCCCGTGTCCCGTCGCAACCCCGACCCCTGCTCCCGCAGCGCCTCCAGCAAGCACTCCTCCATAACCACCGCCCAAGGCTGCTTCAGCGGCGGTCGGGCTCGCCTTCGCCACACTTAAGACATTCGCCTGAAGTCGATAATAGGCCTCTTCCGGGTCATCGGTCACCCGATATCCTCGTTTGGCAATCGCGGCCTTGATGGGTGTTTCAATATCGAAATTATCCTTATCCGAAGTATTTCTAACCTGAATAAAGATCACTTTTTTATCAGGCCCTACGGGATCAAGGAAAATCGAGTCACTCATTTTGGTCTGAACATCCAAATCCTTTTTCGCGATGGACGTGTGAAGAGCCTTACATCCAGATATGGCCCAAATAAAAGCTGCAAACATTAACAAATTCACCTCTACTTTACGTGGAACCTTCATAACACTATTGCCTCCTTTGTCCAGCCATCTGACTGATTCGACGAAATACGCTCGATAGTCGATCGTTTCTTCTAAACCTCGTCCGTATAAATAGTTCCTCATGTTATTGAAAATCAACCTAAGAGTCCATTATGAGGGAATCGATGTTTCCGCAATAAGTAAAAACAGCTACTGTCCACCCGTGATTTCCTTCACGCAATTAACATTAATCGTCCCTTCAGCAAGACCTTCCAACTCCTTTGGGGATACCTCACCAGTACGTACCTTCCATGAAAGCAACGCTCCTCCCGTCGCCCCAGAGACTTCACGTGGTTGCACATTCACCGTCATGCCATTACGAAGGCGCTTTTGCTGACCTTTGCCTCCTCCCCGAAAAGCCGGATTATTCAAAAGTGCCCCAAGGCCTGAAGCCATTGGAGAAATCATGATCTTTGCTTCAACTTTCGAGTTCCCCTTCACGTATTCTTGTTGAATCGTCGTTCCTCCCCCAAATGCCGCTGCACCAACGACTTCCCTCTTTCCCTCTCCCTGACGAACCCATTCTTGGTGTTTCTCCGTAAAACACCCGAGCAGCCAGGTTCCCTTTTGCTCCTTGAATATTTCATACACATAGTCAAAATCTCGTGCGGCTGCCCCATATTTCTGATCTTTTAAGTTTTGACCGATTGTTTGCAAAACATCTAATATTTCGTCCACACGCGATTCACCTTCGGCCCATACTGCGCCCTTACTCCAGACCATCAGCAGCACGACAATCCCCAACACTCGAAGCCATCTTCCCATTTTCATACGCCCCCCCCTTAAACAGATGTAAAACGACAGCTAAAACAGTCCACTTGGCCCCCAGAAGCCTACCACACCTGAGATTCGCCCACCAAGACGAACCGACTGTAATCCGTTTGCCTCTTATTAGGAAGAGAGATGCGGACGGTTCCTAAACGACATCTACCATACTCAACCAGAGATGCAGGGAATTTTTAAGAGAACCGTTCGTCAAGAAGGAATGAGGGACAACGGACCGAAGACCAATGGAAACATACCGCCCGTATTGGAAGGTAGAACAAGAAGGTAGAAAGGACTAGACAAGCTGAGAAAACGTCTCATATTCCTGATCGGTCATGAAAATCGGAAGGAGCGCAGAAAGATTCATGGCTTCTAATGCGGCTTTCACGGTACCTTGTGGATTCGCAAGAATGATTTTTCCTTTAATGCTTTGAAAAGTTTTTCCAGCAACAACCAAGGCACCAATGCCTATACTATCAATAAACGTTACACCATGTAAGTCTATGATGAGTCCCCTCGTCCCGGCTTTTTTATGACCCTCGATCACATCGCGAAAATTATTCCGCGAAAAAATATCGAGTTTCCCGATGAGGATAAGCACCTGCATCCCATTGACTGATTTTTCCTTAATAACCATGGGTCGTGTATGTTGGGCAGCTCTCGACACATAAAGGTGTTCACGCCCTATCTTTTCGTTCTTTTTTTGTCTCGGACGAAAAAATATGAAACTTAACCCTTGCTCAGACAAAATGGCCACTACACACGATTATTGCGTTATTTCAGTCATTTCGCATATCCTTACTCGATTCCTCTGATCACCTTAAGTCGGAACCAAGCCTCCTAACCAGAACATGTGCCTCATAGAGAGAATCAGTGTGTAACGGCTTTTCTTTTGATCATGGCCCACAGAGCATGACGAATTCCATACTGACATCGAAAGTTTTCCCGCTCACTCCCTCTCCAAGCTGGCTCAAAACTCTACCTTCGAAAGACTATTGGTCAACCCCTTTTGCAAAAAGTTTACTATCAAAGTTGGACCTCTCTCAGGGCATCTCCATCCTGGACGTCGCTTGTGGAAGTGGCGTTCCGAGCTTCTACCTGGCAGATCGTGTCGGGCCAACTGGTCGGATCGTCGGAATTGATATTCACGAAGCCCAGCTCAGGCAAGCACGTGCATATCAAGGGCTCTCCTTCCCCTGGCTTGAGTTCCGCCAAGGTGATGTTCGCTCCCTTCCCACCGATCTTCCCCAATTTGATCGAATCACAGGAAACCTGGCCTTTATGTTTTTTCGTCCACATAGGAAGAAAGCCCTCCAGCAACTCGTCTCATTCCTGAAACGAGGAGGTCAGGTGGTGTTAACATTTCCCTCCCGAGGGACATTTGATTCACTCTGGAAACGTGTCGAAAAGGCAATGACAGAGCAGGGACTCATGAAGGAACGTCACGCCTTTAGAGCGTATCAAGACGAGCGACCGTCCGCCAGTGACGCCAGCCAATGGCTCCATGAAATCGGCCTGGAACGGGTCGAAGTCGAAGAACAGCCATTAGACGTCCCGACAGGTTCTGGCGAAGCATTCTTGCACCACCCGTTATTGCGCGCAGGCTTTCTGGATGATGTCTTCGAATGTTTCGCAGATCAGAGTCTGGCTCAAAATTTCATGAACGCGATCGCCGATGATGTCGAGAGTTTTCTGCCTTTAACTGCGCAACGTTGTGTGATGTCAGGGTGGAGACCTCTAAAGTCCCTTCCATCTGCCATCGCTTAATCTCGCATGCGAACCTTTCTCCACATCACCATACGCATGCTCATGATACTCGGCTGGAGCAGTCTCGTTGTCGCCTGCAACTATATTGGCGGGGCATTCGAACACCGGCCAGAAGAGCTTTCCGAGAATATCAGCCCTCAAGCCCGAGCCTTAATTCAACGAGCCTTTGAGGACATCGACTCTTCCCGGCTCCGGGACTATCATACCCATTTACTCGGGATGAATACCGAGCTGAACGGGACGTTCGTGAATGAAGCATGGCAGAGTCCATTCGGCGGGCTCGTTCATTACATTCAATTCGAAGTCTACAAGAGTTCGGCTGGAATTACCGATACGGCTCAAGCCGATGCGCAATATCTCGGTCGCCTGCAAAACTTGATTCACTTCATGCCCCAACATGGAATGTTCGGATTGATGGCGTTCGATTATTTCCATGATGAACATGGCACTCCCCAAAAGACCCTCAGTACATTTCATACCCCTAATCACTATATGTTGAAAATAGTCAAAGAACACCCGGACGTGTTCTTCCCGATCATCTCAATCCATCCATATCGGCAAGACGCAGAAGATGCACTACGCCGTTTTGCAAAACAGGGGGTCCGATTCGTCAAATGGCTGCCAAATGCCATGGGCATCCATCCCGCGTCCCCAAGCATGAATGACAAACTTGAAGCCTATTACCGCCTCATGCGTGAATACGATATGGTGTTGATTTCACATACCGGAAATGAGAAAGCCACTGAGGCTGAGGATTTCCAACATTTGGGGAACCCGCTCTTCTTGAAAAAGCCTTTGGACATGGGAGTCAAAGTCATCATGGCCCATGTCGCGAGTCTGGGAGAATGCCAAGAGGAGGATGCAGGGATTTGCACTCCTGGAACACCCTACATTGACCTTGCCATTGGCATGTTAGAAGACCCTCAATACAAAACCTTGCTCTTTGCCGATATCTCAGCGTTGACACAAGATAACCGGAAAGATCATCTCAACACGATACTGGAGAAAACCTCAATCCATTCCAACTTGATCAACGGAAGCGACTATCCCCTACCAGCGGTGAACATCGTAATTCAAACCCGAACGCTCGAATCCTCCGGTTATATTTCGTCGGAGGAACGAACGTGGCTCAACGAAATTTACGATTACAACCCCCTACTTTTTGATTTTGTCTTGAAACGAACTCTCCGCCATACGGAAACAGGCCAAAAATTTCCTCCGTCTGTGTTTCTTGAACATCCTCTGCTCCCCACTCAACAATTCGTCACCGATCCGATCAATCGTATACCTCCCGCTGTTTCTAAACGCGCAAATTTTTAAATTGTCCAAGCAGGAATTGCGTCTTTGGCACATGGATATGCCGAGAGGAACCAGGCTCCTTCGTATCCCATTAATTCAGACGATTTGAGGTGATGTGGGGGAAAATTTTGTTTAGAAAAACACGTATTGCTAATCAGCACAGGAGAAACACACGGCTGGTGAACGTGACGCGGGATCAATCAATCACGATAGCTATGGGAGGCAGGAAAGGAAATTGGCCCACCCCCAACCCCAGGGGAAAACCACCCCCAAACCCTAGAGGAAAACCGCCACCGAACCAAGGTCCCCCGGGAGGCAACAGTGGCGGAGGACCATATGCATTAGAAGGATAATACGGTGTCTGTCTCATGACAGGCGAAGATTGACGACGCATTCTATTTTTGAGTTTTTCCAGTTCGAATTGTTGACGTTTGATCTTCCTTTCAAGACTCGCAATTTTTTCCTCTTGCGGATCAGAAAGAGATTGAATACAGGCCTCTTGTGAAGGACCGGTGTAGGTATACGAGGTACATTGCCACGGGATCGAATCACCTCCGGCGCTCACCAGGGAAGCTGACAGTAACAGCCCACAGCCTATGCTGGAAAAGATAAGCAGAATTTTTCGTAGCTTTAGAAAGAACGCCACTCGCATATGCAACCCTCCTATCATATTAAAAAATATTATCAAGTCTTTACGCTTTCCCACAACTCAAGGTCCCCCTCAAAGAAATCTGACAGACGACGCTCAACACATTGCCTCCATGTTTTAGAAGGCCTTTCGACTGGCTTTTCGAAAATGAGTCAGGAGTCGCCTGCAATTGCTTCAGAAAACTCTGACAAAAGCTTCCAAGAAAATCTCATATAACCTGACTGGGTGGTGGGATGCCCATAATGGTACAAAATAGTGCAGGTTATGCATTCTCTCGACATAAAGATTATCGTTTTTATTCCGAGATAAATTTACGTACCTTTCGTGCTTGCTTCTCAAAAATCTCTACACTACCCGTCATATTCCTATGAGCAAGTTCATCCTTCTACCTGAGAAACAAACATTCAACACAATCCCCTCTTCTGCTTGGATAACTCGGATCTGCGCGGGGCTATTCGCTCTCTTAATAGGTAGTATGAGCGCGTGTGAATCGGATCTGAGCGAATCAAGCCATCCGCTTTCTCACTCATCATTGATTCGACCGGTTAGTCCAGAAATCCCGAATGAACCGATCCAACCAATCCCGACAAGCTGGGCCTTGGATTCACGAAAAGTCGCATTGGGAGAAAAATTGTTCTCTGACCCTCGCTTATCACACAGCAACACCGTCGCTTGCGCCAGTTGCCATAACTTAGAAGCCGGAGGAACAGATCAAGCGTTCCGATCCATCGGCATCGGGGGAGCCTTGGGGGATATTAATACGCCTACCGTCTATAACAGCGGACTCAATGTCCGACAATTTTGGGATGGACGAGCTCATACATTGGAAGATCAAATCGAAGGCCCGATCCAGCATTCGAAAGAAATGGGATCCACATGGCAAGAAATCATTCACAAACTAAAAACCGACCCAATGTATGTCGAGATATTCGAGGCTTTGTATCATGACGGCATTTCCCGGGATACGATCAAGCATGCCATTGCGACCTTCGAACGATCACTACTGACTCCCAACTCACGATTTGATCGATACTTACAAGGAAATCACTCGGTTCTCACTGAACAGGAAAAGCAGGGCTACGCCCTCTTTAAGGAGTACGGCTGTTCGGCTTGCCACCAAGGCGCCAACGTTGGCGGGAACATGTTTCAAAAATTTGGTGTGACCGGGGATTATTACAAAGAGCAACGGTACGGTCAGAAGGACAAAAACTCTAAGGAGCCTTCAATCACCCATGACTCCCATAGACATCAGAATCGACTCTATAAGGTTCCCAGTTTGCGCATGGCAGTCTTGACGCCGCCGTACTTTCATGATGGATCTGCCTCAACATTAGAACAAGCCGTTCGGGTCATGGCCCAATATCAACTGGGGCGATCACTGAACCAAGAGCAAATCGATGCCATCGTGGCCTTCCTCTACACACTCCCGGGCACATACAAGGGGAAGCAACTGTGACGCGATCGGTGGCTCTTTATATTCTGTTTTTTCTTTCGCTCCTGACTCTGGTCACTGGCCTTTTCGTCAAAACTCAAGAAGATCATCGGACGGCCCATCACCAGCGGATGATGGCACTGGAAGAACTGAAACGGTGGGATACCACGCTGAACCAGGACATTCTCAAGAATGAAAACGGATTACTCCTCCACTATGACTCCCTCGTCATCGCAACTCAACAGCTTCACGGATTGAAGGCCACCTTCTTCAGGGGGCCGTTATCACTCATAGCCCTCGACGAACCCGTCTTCCGTCCACTCCTCGTGGACTATGCCCGACTCCTCAAGGAGAAAGAATCTTTGGTGGAACTCTTTAAGTCCCATCATGCCATTCTTAGAAATTCGACGCGATACTTCCCGTTGGCCGGGATTGAACTTCGACGAATCAGCTTAGCCTCCCCGCACATACCTGAATTCAGACATGTCATGGAGCAAGCCATTCTCCAAACGCTCTTGTACAATCAAGAACCATCCGCTGATTATCGTACGAACATGACCCGATCGATTAACGAATTACATTCTCTCCAATCCTCACTCTCTCCATCCAATAGCCACTCCATAGAAAACCTGCTGACGCACATGAGATTGATCTTGAAATATCGAGAGGACCTACGAAAGACCGTCGAGGACATTTTCGCCATTCCGACGACGGCCATGCACGCTCGACTCAGTGGCCGATATCAACAGTATCATAACCACGTGCTCGAGCAAATCGAACAATATCGAATGGTGTTCTATCTTTTGAGTGTCTTACTCGTTTGTTATATCGGCTGGATATTATGGCGACTCCGAGCCACGACGCAAGCTTTGTCTCTTTCGAATGCGACGCTTGAGGAACGCATCAATGAACGGACGAAGGATTTGCATGCCGTAAACGCATCATTGAATGATGAAATCCAAGAACGAAAGAACATCGAACGCGAACTCGAAGAAAAAAACGTCGAATTGGGTATCGCCAGGGATGAAGCTCTGGTGGCAGCCAATGCAAAATCAGAGTTTTTGGCCATGATGAGCCATGAGCTCCGAACTCCCATGAATGGCATTATGGGCATGACAGGCCTTCTCCTGGACACGAATCTGAATCCTGAACAACGGGATTTAGCCGAAACAGTTCGAACATCCGGGGATACGCTTTTGACCATCATCAATGATATTTTGGACTTTTCAAAAATCGAAGCTGACAAGTTAGAATTGGAGAACATTACCTTCGATCTTCGTTCTTCAATGGACGAAACGTTAGAACTTCTTGCCGCTACAGCTTCGAAAAAAAACATCGAGTTGGTGGGCCTCATGTACGCCTCGACTCCATCATCTCTATACGGAGATCCAGGTCGTATTAAACAAGTCTTGATGAACCTCGTCGGAAATGCCATTAAATTCACGGAACATGGGGAAGTCGTCATCAAGGTTGCGGCCCTCGATCGATCGTCATCTGACTCTGTGACCATTCGCATTGAGGTGATTGATACCGGCATCGGGATTCCCGTGGAGCATCAACAACGCCTCTTTCAATCATTCAGTCAAGCCGATGCCTCGACTACCCGGCGGTACGGGGGGACAGGGTTGGGACTCGCGATCTGCAAGCGTTTGGTTGAAATGATGGGTGGAGAGATCGGTGTCGAAAGTCAACCAGGCCGAGGCAGCCGGTTTTGGTTTACGTTAAACCTTGAATATTCAACACCAACAGTCGGGAACCAGGCTCTTCCAGAGTCATTACGAGGCATACGCGCGTGTTTTGTGGATGACAACGAAACCAATCGTCTTTTGCTCAACCATTATGCCAGTTCATGGGGAATGACGGGGTTAAATGCAGAAAATGGTGCGCAAGCACTTGATGTCCTGAGAGAGTCCGTCGATCGCGGAGAACCCGTCGATATTGCCATACTGGACCATCAAATGCCGGAAATGGATGGATTAGAATTAGCCAGACAGATTAAAGCCGATCCTCGGTTACAGAACACTCATCTCGTATTACTCACCTCTTGGGGACTTCGCGGCGATGCTCAAACGGCTCACGCCGCGGGCTTTGAAGCCTATTTAACCAAACCGGTTCGAGAATCTTATCTCTTTCGTTGTCTGGCCATGATCCTGACACCGGAATCCCAAGAAACCGGAGGCAAACCATCTTCCCCTAAAGACCTCTTGACTCAACATTCGGTAAGAAAAGTCATCGCTCAATCCGGTGCACGCATACTTTTAGCCGAAGATAACATCGTCAATCAAAAGGTAGGGGTACGGATGTTGGAAAAACTCGGATACCGAGTCGATGTCGTCGCGAACGGCAAGGAGGTCATCGAGGCCATCGAGCAGGTGCCTTACGACCTCATCCTGATGGATTGTCAGATGCCGGAAATGGATGGATACGAAGCAACGCGAACAATCAGAGCCCACGAGTCCGCCATCGCGAATAACCAGGAAACAACGCATACCGGCGCGTCAAATGCCGGACATTCAAATGACCCAATCCCCATCATTGCCATGACCGCCAATGTAATGCAAAAGGATAAAGACAACTGTATTCAATCCGGCATGAACGACTTTCTCTCAAAACCCGTGAAGCTTGAAGACCTCGCGGCTATTCTTAAACAATGGCTCCCGATAAAAACCGGAGAGCATCCAGAGAGCGCGCAGACCGACTCCCTACCAAGCAATCATCTGGACTCACCATCTCAAGAAGTTTTGAACCCCCGAACAATGCAAGCGCTCCGTACACTCCAAGGGGATGGTGATAGTTCCTTTTTGGACGAACTGGTGAATCAATTCACACGGGACATCCCCAGGCATCTGACATCTATTGAGCACGCCCTGACTCAAAACAACGCCAAAAACTTAACCTTGGCGGCGCATGCCTTAAAAGGAAGTGCCCAAAACGTTGGCGCCACGATCGTATCCCAAATATGCCTGGAACTCGAACGAGCAGGAAGAGAAGAGCGGATGGACACTACCTTAGAAGATCTCGGCCAATTGAGGACAGCATGCGAACAGGCATGCGAGGCGTTGCAACAACAACTCCTAGATTCCGCCCCAACACACGCATCATCCCGTGCATGAATCTGCTAGGGAAAGCCTCACATTTACAGGACAAACATTGACATGCTAGAACCGGTTGAATACCTTTTCAAAAACGCTTGAAGCAGTCATAGGCATTCTGCCAAGAGTGATCATGCAGCAATATCTCTCGGCCAGTCACTACATTAATTGGCAACACCCTCTCATCCTGACGCAAGCCCACATGCTGGCAAATGGATGCGCCAATCCTCACGAAATCGCCAACGCTTGCTTTGAGTTTGTACGAGATCAGATTCAACACAGTGGAGACTATTCACTCAATCCTGTGACTTGTCGAGCCTCAGACGTTCTGCGCTATCGAACCGGCTATTGTTACGCAAAAAGTCATCTACTCGCAGCGCTTCTGAGAGCCAATGGCATTCCCGCAGGCCTGTGTTACCAACGCCTGACGATCAGTCATCAAAGACCGCCCTATTGTTTACACGGTCTGAACGCCGTGCATCTCGATCGCATTGGCTGGTATCGAATTGATCCTCGAGGAAATAGGGATGGAATACAGGCGACATTTTGTCCACCGACTGAACAGTTGGCGTTCCCCATCCAATCCGAGGGCGAATGTGATCTTCCAGAAATATGGCCTGCCCCTCTTCCCGAAGTTGTCGCGGTCTTAGAAACCCAGAAAACTTATGAAGAAGTTTCCAACAATCTTCCTGATATTGAGCTGATTTCGCCCGTTCACTCTCAATCCAATCCGGCTTCTATGCAAAGTGTTTTTTCAACGCATTCAGTAGGGCCTGACAAATAGGATTGCGCAAACCTCCGATGGCTCAGTCGTCAGGAGAATCATAGATCGACTGTCATTCCACAAAGCTGGAGGTGTTCTTCGTAACCGGCAGCATTCTGACCGCGCCTACTCAAAGGACATGATTACTGAATTTGTCATCACCCGCGGAGAGCAGCGTAAACGGCTTGACATCTTTTTAGTCCATCGCGAACCTGAAGTCTCTCGCTCACGTCTTCAACGACTCATTCAACTCGGCCGGATACGGGTCAACAACCTCATGGTGAAACCGAGCTTTCAAGTCAAACCTGGCGATCGCATCACTCTGGACACCCCAAAACCAGGATCTGTGTTGGTTAAGGGAGAAGTAACCCAGCTAGACATTCTTCACGAAGATGAGGCGATGCTCGTGATCAATAAGCCACCGGGTGTGGTGATGCATCCCACAGCGGGCATGTGGTCAGGAACGATTTTGAATGGCGTTCTTGACTACTTCCAGGTGACGACACAAAAGGGGTGCTCACCCGGCATCGTACATCGATTAGATCAAGATACCTCTGGAGTAGTGGTGGTCGCGAAAAATTTGGACGCACACCGATCTCTCGCGAAACAATTTGCACAACATTCCATCACCCGACAATACCAAGCCTTGGTCTGGAATGTTCCGACTTCTAATGATGGCGTGATCCACTTGGCCATTGGACGCGATGCGCATGACTCCACCAGGCATTCCCCCGACACGACCAGGCCTCGTACGGCTATCACGGAATATCATATGATCAAACGATGGGCAAACGTGGCAGCCTACTTGAACCTCGTCCCGCGTACTGGGCGCACCCATCAACTGCGCGTACACCTGGCCTCCCATGGCCTCCCGATCTTGGGGGATCGATGGTATGGGAAGGGAACAACCGGTGAGATAGCAGACAGGGCAATTCCAAGAATGATGCTCCATGCACGAAGTCTTGGCTTTCAGCATCCCAACTCAGGAGACTATCACGAATACACGATTGAATGCCCACCTGATATGCAAGCTCTCACACAACACCTACAACAAACGTTACGATAACGATCAGCTTTTTCCCAACAGCACTTTCACGACCTTGACCTTCTCACCACGCAGAACGTGAAGCTCAACCGTTTGTCCTGGTTGCGTATGCTCGATCAAATAACTTTTTAATTGTGCAGCTGATGTCACTGGGGTTTGGTCGATCGACAAAACGATGTCATGTTTTCGAAGACCAGCTCGACGAGACGGCCCCTTTGCTTCGGCGACCGCAACCCTCCATTGCTGCTGTACTTTAACAGCGGTCATGCGAATCCCGAGCCGAGGAAACGCCGGAGAGTGGCCGTTCTTTAATGCCTCAACTACTTTCTGCACCAACGCGCCAGGAATCGCAAAGGCAAATCGACTGCAACGACGTTCATCACTCTTCCCTTCCGATTGAATGATGGCATGAATAAGGCCAACGAGATTCCCCTGCCGATCAAAAAGTCCTCCCCCAGAATTTCCACTACAGGCTGACAGGTCTATTTGCATGAGACGCGACTGCCCTGTTGGCAAAAACGTTCGAGGGTTTCCAAATCGGCCAAAGGCCAGCGCAGGGCCCCAACCGAGTGGATATCCTACCGTGAATACCTCGTCACCTTGCAGAGGTTCTTCAGGAGCAAAAGAAACTGATAGCACCTCATCATTTTTCCCCGCCACCTGCAGACGATAGAGGGCCAGATCAAGGAATCGATCGGACCCGACCAGCTTGGCTTGCCATTCACTAAACCCGGTACTGAGCACACGTATCGTGTCGGGAAGGTGCGTATTACCTCCTTCCTGACGATCGACCACATGTCGTGCCGTGAGGATATAACCATCTCCTAAATGGACCCCAGATCCTCGAATGGCAAATTCAGAATACACACTTTTATAGGCGTCATCCTCCGCATGTCGCAAAATCCCGACGGTAGCCATCTTGGCCTGTTCTGCTGCCTCAGGTAGAGAACGCGACGAAACCGACACGGGCAACGAGAGATTTAAGACAAGACTGCCGAGCACGACTAAGCCTAGAGCATTTGCTGACCAAAGTTTCACGCTTGACTCCTTGTATAATTCTACTCCATACCACCCACCGAGTTTACTCGTCGCAGCTCAGACTTTAGTCGGCACAACTCATCAAACCCTTTCAACATGTCACTGTAGGAATAATGGGCATTACGCCCACTGGGGTTCGGCAACAAGACGACACGGGCATTCTCGAATCGTTCGGGGAGTAATCCGACTCTCCGTGGCGCGTCAGAATTTTGGGAACGCTGCGAAGACCGCATGCCTTGAGGAAACACGATTGGATAAAGGGTGACACCCAGTAACGCGAGAATAGCAGGGCGATACCGACGAATCTTCTGTTTCAACACCTGTCGGCCTTCAGAATAATCACGGGCAAGAAGGTCGCGACTCCCGGACGTCGTGCGCGATACGATATTCGTGAGACCCACCCCCCAACTCGGTAAACGCCAATCATCCTCATACGTCACAGGACATGGCAAAAGACGAGAGTCATTCAGCAATTTCCAGAAACGATTAGAATGACCGGCAAAATGGTGACCCACAACCGCTGACCGAACGCCTGGGTTAATCCCCACGAATACGATATCCAACCCAGACTTGATATAATCTGGAAGCGTCAGATGCCCACTCAACCGATAAACCTCATACCCAGGCCGGAGTACACTCCGCTCACCGACCCTTTGTAACAATACGGGATTTCATGGGACAATAGTCCATGAGCAAAGGATTAGTATTCAAATCAGCTAAAAATAACACACATCTGCCGTTGGTAGGCTCCAACTCTACCATGGCAATTCCACGGGAGAAACAATCATGAACAAATTCACAGGATTCGCTGTCTTGCTCGCGATCGGGTTAATGTTGACGTTCATTGGGGCTGTCCCATCTAGCAGCGCCGTTGGTGAACCGGGACAGTATTCCACAGCCACCTTTGCGGGAGGATGTTTCTGGTGCCTGGAACCACCCTTTGACAAACTCGATGGGGTTATTTCAACGACCTCGGGATATACGGGGGGCCAAAAGTCTGACCCTACGTATGAAGAAGTCTCGGCTGGAGGAACCGGCCACACCGAAGCTATTCAAGTCGTCTTCGACCCGGCCAAGATCAGTTATCCAGAACTCCTGGACGTCTATTGGAGAAATTCTGATCCGACGACAGCAGATCGCCAATTCTGCGATCATGGGAATCAATATCGCCCGGCGATTTTTTACCACGACGAGGAACAACGGAAATTGATCGAACAATCCAAGGCTAAGATTGAATCGACAAAAACGTTTCCACAGGAAATCGTGACGGAAATTGTGCCGGCCACGACCTTTTATCCGGCGGAAGACTACCACCAAGACTATTATCAAAAGAACCCATTACGGTATAAGTTTTATCGATATAGCTGTGGACGTGATCAACGACTGAAAGAATTATGGGGCTAGCACGAAGTAGGAAAATGGAAATTCCGGCTAGGTCGAATACGATAACCTAGTCGGAAGATTTCCCGTTGCGGAGGTTTGAGAGGACTTCTTCAGCCTCGGGGATGAGATCCTTGCGATTCTGAACTTTTGCAAATTTCAGGGCCGTCATGGCTAATTCCATGGCTTTTTCATGTTGGCCGCGCTCAGCATAATTTTGAGCGATGACCAACCGGGCATTGATCGCGGTCGGTTCTCGCTTGATCACCTCCTGAAGAAGCTCTTCCCCCTTTTCCGTGTCTCCCCCGAAAAAGGCCGGCAACTTCACGAGTAACGTGCCCTTGGAGGACATGGCGTCGATGTGGTCAGGGTTCAGTTCAAGCGTCCGGTTCAAGGCATCCATCATCCGGTTATAACCAAAAATTGCTAGAAAATCCGGTTCACCGTCAATTCGCATTTGCTCTCCCAAGCTACAGAATAAAGCAAAATGCGCATCCGCATTCTTATCGTTTGCTTTCACAGCTCGTTCGGCTATGGTTTCGGCGCGTTTAAAATGTTCCATCCGGCTATCACGAGTTTGCGCAATACGTCCTTTTTGACATTCTTCTAACGCCTGAGCACTTAGGTCTTCCGACGTTTCCTGAGCGAAAACGAGCGCCATATCAGGGGACAAGAGCATGATGCACATCAATAAAATGAGATGTGTCACCTTCATGAGAACGCTCTCCTCATTATCCATCTCACTAGCTTGTTAAAGGAATACAGGGCATCTCGCCAGAGGGTACTTATTTTATACCCAATTAATGCGGTTGTTTTCAACCCGAAACCAAGGCCTGTCAACGTGTGAAACCTTTGGATCTCTCACAACCGGACATTTGGAAAAGTTCCATTGAATCGTTTGAAAATTTTGCACGTTCATGCTACCTCTTTCCGTGACAAGTTCATGTAAGCATCGCAACGATTTTCCTCTCGTACCTCCATGCGTTTACCCGGACGTATTATCGGACTCCTGAAGGAGTACATGCACGATCTGGTGGAACAAGCCAGACAAGAAGAGGCGGCATCCCAGGCCTTCGGCTATACATCCCCGCCATATGACACGGATCAAGCCATTTCAGACCTTCTGGCAATCCTGGATGACCGGATTGAATCAGAAGGCGTTCAAGTCGGCCTTCATGTGGATTTCCTTCATCAAATGTGGACATTCTGTGATCAGGCACGTATGCAAGTCTCGGAAACCGTTTGGCTTGAACAACATCAGGCTGAAGAAGAACGATCAAAGGCTCAAACTCGTAAGCTCACGTATCGTGCCCTCATAGACTATCTTGAACATTAGCCAGATAGATAGTCTGGGGCTCTTCGTACAAGCTCGATCGCAATCCATTCCGCACGTTTCCGAACGTCTCCGTCCCTCCATCCATATTGCCGATAATAGGCAACCAGTTCTTCGTAATCAGATTCGAGAATTCCTGTCATCAGCAATAGCGTATGCGAACCGGCAACGTTGGCAAATGCCTGATCGACCGACAACAACGTTCGCCGGTCAATATTGGCGAGGATGACATCATACTGACCATCAGAAAGGTCATGAATGTCCAGGACCTGAAACTCCAACTCAGGACCGAAATGATTCATCCGCGCATACTCCTTCGCGCATTCCAGGGCCACGGCGTCATGATCGATCGCGAGCACAGACGTTGCCCCAAGGCGCAACGCGACCATCCCTAAGAGCCCACTCCCCGTTCCAACATCGAGCACCTGCTCCCCACCTTGAATGGTATCTTCCAGCCATTCACACAAGAGTTGTGTGGTCGCATGATGACCAGTCCCGAATGCTTGTTTGGGGTCAAGAATGAGTTCAATCCCATCCTCTGCCACTTCGACTTCACTCCAACTCGGTCGAACCACAATGCGTTTCCCGATATGGATCGGTTGGACCGACTCCGTCCAGATACGGTTCCAGTCCTGCCAAGGAATCGTTTGAACCCGAATCTCATCATGATCGACCTTCAAGCCAAGTTCCAGGAGGGTTTCACCAAGTGCCTCAAGCATGGACTCATGCCAATCGGCATGGTCCCAATACAAATGGACAACACCCTCGTCTTCCCAGGCACCCAATAGGCTCATGTTCATGAGCCGTCCAGCTAGTTCACTCACGTCAATCAACCCCGTCAGATAAACATGAATATACGTTTGCATAGAATTTGACGGAGGGGTTAGATGACTGTAAGGTCAGGACACACCATGCCTGACACGTTAAGCCAGAAACGAGAACGAACCATTACGCGCGGCATCGCAAAGGCCGAACGGCTGCTCACTCATGGCGTACAGACCAGTACGTCCTTTACACGATGTCGCCTCGCGATCTTTCTTTTAGCCTTTTTCACGTGTTTGGCACTCTACAAAGCCGCATGGTTTCATACCGGAAATTTGGCATTGCTGGCCTTTCTTGCCTTATTCGCAACCGTAACGTACTTTCACGGGATCTTAAAGACCAAGCTGCTTCGGCTCACAAAATGGAAACAACAAAAAGTCACGAATCTTGCCCGCCTCCAGTTAGATTGGTCGAAGATCCCATCACGATCTTTTCCCACCATAGCTCATCATTCATATGCGTATGATTTGGATATTGTTGGACCACATTCGCTACTCCAGCTTTTAGACTCAACGCTCTCGCTTCCTGGCCAGCAGCGCTTACGGCAATGGATTTTGGCTCAAAATGAGCACCCATTACATGATGTGGAATGGACTCACCGGCAATCGCTCATTCAAGAAATTTCAGGCCTTACGCTCTTGCGGGATCGAATCGCACTAGAGGCTTCGCTCGTGAGTGAGCAACCCTTGGACGGCCAACGAATAGAGGAGCTGCTTCGTCACGGAGTGTCTATTCCTTACGTCACACAACGGCTCATACTCGCCCTCATACTGTGTGTGAGCACCATCATACTTGGAATACTGTCTGTAAGCATCAGCATACCAGGGTATTGGGTCCTTTCGTTCGGCCTGTATGTGGCCCTGTATTTTTACACGGCTGGCCACATGACACCGATATTTGGTCGAGCGCTGGACTTGCATCATGAATTAGAAAAATTCGTGGCCGTCACTCAACGACTGGAACGTCACCGCTTTTTCGATCAACCAGAACTCAAGGAACTCTGCGCTCCACTGATCACCGATCGCCGCAAACCTAGCAAACTTCTTCGTGACCTCGCACGCGTCTGTGCCGGACTCAGCATCAAAGCTCACCCGTTAGTTCATCTATTCGTGAATGCCCTCATGCCCTGGGACCTGAGTTTTGTCTACCAGCTCAAGAAAACCTGTCATCGATTAGAACACTCGCTTCCCATCTGGATAGACCGATTAGCCACGCTCGACGCATCCAGCTCCATAGGGACCTTTGCCTACCTCAACCCGGATTACACATGGCCGGCAAGAGAACAGCTCAGCGCTTCCCAATCTGAAGCCGGTTTTACCGCGACAAACATCGGACACCCTTTAATTAAAACAAATTTTCGTGTGGAAAACAGTTTAGCGCTCCACGGATTAGGCCATGTGCTACTCGTAACCGGGTCGAATATGTCAGGGAAAAGTACGTTTTTACGAACAATAGGAATCAATATTTGCCTGGCTCAAGCCGGCGCTCCCGTTTGTGCCGACTATCTTGCGTGGACATGGTTGCGACTCTTATGTTGTATCCGAGTGACTGATTCACTGGCGGAGGGACTGTCCTACTTTTACGCAGAAGTGAAAAGATTGAAAGTCGTCCTAGACGGTGTGAATGAGCGTGAGGGCCACCCAGTCCTCTTTCTCATCGATGAAATATACAAGGGGACCAATAACCGTGAGCGTTTGGGAGGCAGCGAAGCCTTTATCAAAGCGCTTCAGAAGGGGAATGGGCTCGGACTCCTTTCCACCCACGATTTGGAATTAGCGCTACTGGAAACCAATGGATCGCGAATTCACAACATGCACTTCCAGGAAACGATCGAAAACGGGAAACTACAGTTTGACTATCAGCTAAAACCTGGCCCCTGCCCTACGACCAATGCCCTCCGCATCATGGCGCAAGAAGGACTTCCTGTGCCGGACAAACAGACGGAAGATATCGTTTGAGTTTCGCCGCTACGGCTTGATTAACTTGACCTCCTGGTCCTGCGCTTGATCCGTCTTCTCACCGGTGCTCGTCCCACATTCCGAACACAAATATTCATAGAGATTACCAGAGGGCAAAACCAAAAGAAGTCGCTCCCGCGCAGGGGTAGCCGTCTTGCATTTCGGGCAGTAGAGTAATGAAGCTCGAAGAGCACTAAACTGCTCCTGTTGGGCCTGTGGAGACATGGGCTGACGTCGCCGCAAAGCTGGTGGGATCGGGGGCGGTGCTCCCGGAAATGGTCTTCGTGACATAATCAGATATTATCCAACAGAGAAACGAGAATCAAGAAATAGGACCGTATTCTATGGTAGCCTTCATAAAACATTCATCGCAACCACATACAGGCCGATCAACGAGAAGAGTCCAATAATCGCTCCAAGGATAAACCAGAGAATATCGACAATCATTTTTTGCCGACTTGTTTTTTTCTTTCTTTGATCGGCCATATGCAATAAGCCTTCTCGAGATTCTTTGTCTTCCTGAAACAATTTATCCCAACGCCACGACCGATCGATCATCACTCACAGGCACACCATTTCGGAAACAGATGACTTTGGAAGTATTGGCCGGCACTTTCTCTCCGGGAAGAATGATCCCAACGAGGTTGAGGGGATCAGCGGCGGAAATATGAATGTCCTGTGCACTGGACCGCGGGTCACGCCTGACGGCACGGAGTGATTCAACGGCTTCGGGCAACGCATATTGCTCTCCCGTAAATCCATTCACAAATCGCCCTCCCCGGATCTCACCTCGCCACTCCAACCGGCGAAATTGAATAAGAAGCTCACGCCAAGTCATCGCAGACGATTCCCGTTTCAACACATCACGAAAGACCACGCCATAACGAATGAGCAACTGCTTAGCCCATTTTTCATGGATCTGATCGGTCGTGAATGACTCTTCTGGAGGACGACGCGATGGCAGTAAAAGATCCCACCGCCCCGCGCTGTGACGAGGCCGCTGCTTCCGTTCCTTGCCATAGGCATTGCGCCGCTTTGGGTTGAGCAGTGCGCGAAGGTTGTCAAAACCGTCAGAGGTCACTAACCCGACAGCCACAAGCTCCCAGAGTGCTTGTTCAACCTCTGAGGCCAGATGTCCGGTTGTCCCCGTCAGATCCGTAAAAAATGATGCCCCTCGGGATTCCATGCACTGGAGAACATCTTGGGCCACTGAGCTCAAGATCTGCCGTAGACCAGAGTTGGCATTATGTAACCTGTGACGATTCAACGCGAGGTGCCACGCAAGGTCTTCTCGGAGAAAGAAACTGATCGGCGCAAGACTTGTGGGGCTGATACGACGGGGGACTGATCGTCGAGCCTCAACCTGAAACAACGCGTTCTCATCTTTTTTTCGACTTTCAGGTGAAGTATTTGGTGCCTTGTACGGCGGCGTCAGCCTTCCCCAGGCAACGGTCCCTCGCAGACACAACATATCTAAAAGTTCCGGTTTGTAGTTCGAAACGCGCTCCTTCAAAATTGAAGGTTCCCAAGAAGATGCGGCCGTTTCAAAACCCGCAAGTTGAGTGATGACTTCCTGTAACCCCGGCTCTCCATGTAATTGTGAACCAGGCGCACGATGCTGCCAACGGAACAGAAACCGCATGAAGTCTGCCGCGGAAACCGGTTCGATCTCCTTTCGGAGCGAGCTGACTGTCTTCCGGTGAATTCGGGCAAGCAACCGCCGGCCACACCATTCTTCAAGCTTTCCATGACTTTCTTCAAATCCCGCTATGCTTGAGTCTCCGTTGAATGGGAAAGAAGACATTTCCGAACGGTACTGTCCACGCAAAACTTGCCCTTGCCCTTCTAGATGCAGCAACGCTTGCCTGACTGCCGACTGAGGAAGATACAACGCGCTTGACAGCTCTCGCACGGTCACTGGCCCACAAGATTCCATCCATCCTTGCACAATATGCAGGACGGCGTTCGCTTCCTCGATCGTAGGCACGTCGGCAACAACCGGAAGAAGTTCCAATTGCTCAGGGGCGAGAATTTCGACAGAAGGAAAAACTGCTTGAACCGCTGAAAACTGTTCGGTTGTGACCCACCCTCTGCGTAAGGGGATTTCATCATTCTGCTCACTCTTGATTCCTACGATCAACGCACGCTTTGATTCCAGCAATTCATGAAGGTACGGCTTCCAGGAGGCGCTCATCTCTTCAGGCACCCACACCAAAAGATGAAGTACTTCATGAAGTTCATCAGCATCACGAACCATTGGCCATGCCTCTTCGATGACTGCAGCGATGGCTTTCGGATCAAGAGAGCCCAATGTTCCGCCAATATCAGAGGGAAGAACTTGCCGCAGATTCACTGCTCGAGCCCGCCGTTCTTCCAGTGGGGCATCATCCAAAAACGCATAGGGATTCGCATTCAAAATTTCATGGGCGAACGGCGAGGGAGCCGGAGACTCTATGGCGACGCATTGCACCTCACCAGACTCCATGCGCTGCAGCAGGCGAATCAAGCCATCGATATCCATGGCTTCTGTGAGACAATCGCGCACAGTCTCTTGAACCAAGGGATGGTCGGGAATCGGCACGTCTCCCACATGGTTATCTTGGCATGCCGTGGCCATCGGAAATACCGCACCCAATAAATCCTCCGCTCGCATACGCTGAATATGCAGAGGCACCTTCTTGCCTTTTTGAAAGCGCAACAGAGCCAGGGACCGTGAGATGTTCCATCGCCAACGAGTGATAAACAGCGGTGAAGCTAATACAGCCTGAATGAGAACATCCCGCACCGTTTGGGAATTCAAGAACGAAAAGATGGCATCCAGCGGAAAACTGTGTTTTTCACCCAGCGAGAGAACCAACCCTTCATCAGTGGCCGCAGCTTGCAACTCAAAGTCGAAATTCAGGCAGAACCTCTTGCGGAGAGCCAACCCCCAGGCTCGATTCACACGTCCGCCGTAGGGGGAGTGAATGACGAGCTGCATGCCACCGGCTTCATCAAAAAAGCGTTCGGCAATAATCCGCTCTTGCGTTGGAACCGCCCCCAGCACTTGCTTGCCATCTTGAACATAGGCCACGATCTGATCCGCTCCGGCTTCATCGACTCCACATTCAGCCTGCAGAATAGTTTTGGCCTGCACACTATTGCTCGATTCTTCGAGGGACCGGCTGACCCGCTCCCGAAGTCGCGCCACCTCATTCGACAGCTCTTTGGTACGTGAAGGAGCCTCACCACGCCAAAAGGGAATATTGGGAGGAGCCCCATGCGCATCCTCCACCCTGACCCGTCCCGTCTCAATCCCGCGAATCCTCCAAGACGACGTTCCTAGGAGAATAATATCTCCGGCCAAACTTTCTACCGCAAAATCCTCATCCACCGAGCCCACAACTTTGCCTTCCGGCTCCGCCACGACCGCATAGGTGGCGGTGTCTGGTATCGCGCCGCCAGAAGTGATGGCGGCAAGTCTCGCGCCACGGCGCGGGCGAACCTTCTGCTGCACACGATCATGAAAGACATACGCTTGCTGACGGCGGCGTCCGGGCACATACCCCTCTGCCACCATCTGGAGCACGTTTTCGAACATGTCCCTGGTGAGATTTTGATAAGGATAGGCACGAGAACATAGTCGATACAGGTCATCAACCGAGCGTTCCTGCGCCGCCACTTCTGCCACGAGTTGTTGAGCCAGAATATCGACGGACTCAAGTGGAACCGTCGCGGGATCTAAATTGCCTTGCCGTATCGCGTAGACCGTGGCAGCACATTCGACGAGATCATCCCGTGTCGTGCAAAACAAGCGGCCTTTGGGCGTCGCGCCAACCCAGTGCCCGGCCCGGCCGATTCGCTGCATACAGGTCGCAATCGCGCGAGGCGAACCTATCTGACACACCAGATCCACATGGCCGATATCAATACCCAGTTCGAGTGAAGCGGTGGCTACCATCACTTGAAGCTGCCCTGTCTTCAGACGATCTTCGGCGGACAATCGAATCTTTCGAGAAAGGCTGCCATGGTGCGCCATCACTTTGTCTTCACCCAAACGTTCAGTTAAATGATGAGCGATACGTTCCGCTAACCGTCGTGTATTGACGAACACTAACGTCGTGTGATGTTCACGGGCCAACTCGGCAATGCGATCGTAAATCTCCTCCCACATCGCATTCGTTGCGACGGCTCCCAATTCATCACGAGGAACCTCAACCGTTAAATGAAGTTCGCGCTTTTGTCCGACATCGACGATCTGACACGACGATCGCGCCGGTAAATTCCGCTCAACGGCATTGCCGACAGCGCCTTGGCCAACGAGGAAATCGGCAATAAGTTCCAGAGGTCGTTGCGTCGCGGACAAACCGATTCGCACAGGAGGCTTGGGACAGAGCGCCGCCAATCGCTCAAGCGACAATGCCAAATGGGTTCCCCGTTTATTGGGAGCCAAGGCATGAATTTCATCCACGATGACCGTCTGCACATTCGTCAGAATTTCACGGCTCTTACGCGCCGTCAGCATGAGGTACAAGGTTTCCGGAGTGGTAATCAGAATATGGGGAGAATGCACGAGCATGCGCTGACGCACCGACGGCGGCGTGTCGCCGGTTCGCACCTCAACGCGTAAATCCGGAACGAGATAGCCGGCCGACAATGCGCATTGCGTCATCTGCGCCAGCGGTTCCTGCAGATTCTTCTGCACATCATGACTCAAGGCTTTAAGTGGGGAGACATAAACAATCTGCGTTTGATCGGCTAACTCACAAGACAAGGCCTGCTTGAGAAGCGTATCGATGCACGTCAAAAACGCCGCCAGTGTTTTCCCTGAACCCGTCGGCGCCGCAATCAACGTATGCTGCCCGGAAGCAATCACCGGCCAACTGGCGATCTGCACATCACTCGGCTCACCCACCTGCGACCGGAACCATTCAGCGATGATGGGATGAAAAGAAGAAAGGGCTGAGGCGTCCATGATTAATGACATCGTAGCCCTTGCAGCCAAAGAGGTAAAGCTCTCAATTTAACGCAACAAAAACTAGACCATGGCCCTTTCTTACGATCTACGCCTATACTTTTCCAGACATATTTAGATAGCCTTACTTAAGAAAGAGTAATCTATATCATTACAAAATACCGACATTGAGATCTAATGACTTGCGAACCCGATAAACTCGTCTTTCGTATTCACGCTGTGAAATGGATGTTTTAACGAAAAACTTCCGAAGAAGGAAGTACTGGAAATAATAGAGAATTGCGAGGTTATCGAATCATACCCAGATGATACTCCCTAGCCAAGTCGACTCGCGTTAGGATGGCACCGATCTCGTCCTATTCATCTCGATTCGGCAGAAAATCAAGCTGACTCAGCTACAACCACTCAACGGCTTCGCCTTTGAACGTTTCCGAATATCATCTCTACACAAGCATGACATTCACCTGCCCGTTCTGGCCCTTGTTAAATGTGTTCTCCAAATCAGGGGAGGACCACCTCTTTGTGAGCACGACGCCATCTTTCCAATCCAACGACACACAGGTACAATGCGGCTATGTCCACAGAGCATTCCTCTCAAGCTCCCTCAGGCCGCCGCCCTAGCCACCTTGGGGAACGTCTGACTCAAGAAAAACTGTCGAACGCTCAGCGTCTCCCAGCTGAAGCCCGGTTGCTCCTGGCTCTTGAACTCTCGGATGCCTGTCTTGAGTTACAGCGCACGTGTTCCAAGAAGCTCTAACATTTATAGCTCGTCGTCTGGATGAGGCCAAAGCCCAAGGACTTGTGGAGCAGTATGCCCTGATTGGAGGGTTCGCCGTCTCTGCCTGGGGAATTCCCCGTGCCACTCATGATGTCGACTTCGCCGTAGCGTTAGGGACAGCGAGCCCAACCGCCCTTTCTCTCTACCTCAATGCGGAGTTTCACATTGGTGATTCTGACGATCCACTCCGGGGGGTCTATCACCTGGGATACGCCACAAAAGGCCTCACGATTCCCATTCAGTTGATCCTATTACCGACTGAATGGACTCGAATCATTGTTGCCAACGTCGTCGAATTATCCATCCTCGACAACACCGTTCCCGTTATATCCTGGCAAGTCTTGACGCTTTTAAAACTGTATGCCGGCGGGCCACAAGATCTTCTTGATGCACAACAGATTATTCGCGCTCGTCAACCAAGCCAGGAAGATCTGGACACCATTGCCCTGTTTGCCGCTCGAGTAAAATTGTCACACATTTGGCAGAGCTTCACTGAGCGGATTTCACCATGATGGGATTTTTTATTTTTTCAATACCTTCACCTGATCCATCCCGTTTGCTCGACGTTCGTCCTGGAGCATTTATCATCGGATCTGGAATCTCACCATACGTTCTTCAAGATACTAATCCGCTGACCTATGACAGGTCAGTTCCTTAACTCACATGACCTCAGCCAGGTTCCAGCAGACACGATGATCGCTCGCACGATCAACCCACTGACACTGAAGAAGCCACCGCCGACCAACAAACACGGATCGTCGCATGCGTGATTGATCCAAGGTATGGTTGTCATATAATTGCTCAGCGGATTAGTAGTTGGGTAGCATGGAAGAGATGACAAAAAAACGATCAGAGCAGAAGCCTTCTAAAACCAAATCGATCCTTCCTGCAGAAGAGCCTATCAGGAATAACGTTCGATCTATGCGAAAAGCCATGGGGATGACGCAAGCGGAATTGGCCTGCAAAGTGAGGCTCACCCGTCAGGCCATGTATGCAATCGAGAGTAATCAATATCTCCCAAGCACGGCCATTTCCCTACGACTGGCCCGAATACTGGAATGCAAAGTAGAAGATCTGTTTTGTCTTTCGCCTATGGATGAAACCATTGAAGCGGAATTATTGGGAGCAGCTCCCGATCATGACCAACCTCTGCGCGTCAAAATCTCCCAGGTAGGCCATCGCGTAATCGCCAGACCCATATCCCAACTCGGAGATTTGCTGAATTTCGTCATGCCCGCCGATGGAATCGTCACTAGCCCTCTTCACAAAAAACATAGTCGTAAGCCGCCTACAGTTCAGGTCAATCTTCTTCATGCCCGGAAAGAAATCCAACACCAGATCGTGATTGCCGGATGCGACCCATCTTTGTTTTTAGCCGGTGAGCATATTCGGCATCAACACGCCTTGGCTGGCGTCACCAATTGGACGATGGGTAGTACGCACGCTCTGAACGCACTCTTACAGGGAGAAGTACATATGGCGGGAGTGCACCTGGTGGATTCACGAACCGGGGAAAGTAATATTCCATACCTCAAGCAACATGTACGGGGAAAAGATTTTCTCGGTATCCGATTTGCTTCGTGGGTACAAGGTCTTTTCCTGCGGCGAGGAAATCCCAAGCATATCCGCAGTGGGGAGGATTTATCCAAACGCGGCATCCATCTCGTCAACCGGGAAGTCGGATCGGGTGCGAGATTCTTGCTCGACTCGCTTCTCAAGAAATCCGGAGTACTGAGTCAATGCGTGAAAGGCTACGAAAAGGAAGCGGCCTCACATCTGGAGGTCGCCCATCTCATTCGCGATGGCGTGGCTGATGTTGGTGTCGGCGTGGAATCCGTGGCCCGATATGTCGGGCTCGACTTTATCCCGTTACGCGAGGAACAGTACGATCTGATCCTGAGAAAAGATATTCTGGCGTCACACCCCATGATCGATCGATTGTTCGATGCGATGGTCAGCCGGCCGTTTCGACAAGAGCTACAAGCTATCGGTGGGTATGATCTCTCTGAAATCGGCAAATCCCTCAAGTGGTAACCGCATGATCAAAAAGACCACTAACTACTTATCCTTAGCTGGTCAATTCAAGCTAAAGTCGGTACCAAACATTTGGGTTTTAAAAAGACGATACTGCACGGCATCTAATGCCAAATATGGGTAATGAGTTTTGTAACTGCTCACGTAGGCTTCAAAGTCCTTCTTATCTTCTAGGTAGAAACGCCAGAGCATCGGTTGATTTGCACAATCAAGTCCAAAGTGACCGATGTATACGACTTCGCCCGGTCTAATTTCGAAAGTACCACCTTTGGGAACATCAGAATCAAATAATTCACGTCGAGATGCCTTTAAATAACCCACATTAACAATGGATTTGGCAACTTTCACATTCACGTGGCTGATTGCATATGTGCCCGGGTCTAAGAGGAACGCATAATTGATAAAACCTGATATATCAGCTGTGCCATTAATTACAAATTCCGGGGGGTTGTCCTTCCCCTGAGGCTCTACTAAACGATCAAAGCCAATACTTCGCAGTTCAGCGTTTTCAAACCCTCCACATCCCCACACTCGACTCCAACTAGCTGCAAGTAATACAACGCCTTTTGTAGAAGCATATCGGGTGTATTGATTTTCTCTTATCGATTCTGACGAGTTATAATCGTGCTTGACCAAGAGAGATGCGCACGCATTAAGCAAAAACGCAATCGTCATTACTATAAAAAATTTAATATTTATAGTTCTCATGCTTATAGGGTTCGATTGCATACGGTTTGCCGAAGTATTACTCACCCTCTCATTTAGTCTATCTTGCTTTTAACTAAAATCAAGAACCGAATAATTTTTTGAACGGTTTTTCAGTGAAGTGAACATTCACTGGTGAGGCAAACTAGAAACTATTTAACTAGTTTCTAGAAAAAACTGCGGCACAGACGAAACTCATGAATACGCTAATTACAGACTGCAGGCTACTAACTACGGTCTTGGCTGAAGGCGACCGCTTTGATCTGCGCATAGACCCGTTGTCCAGGTTTTAGGTTGAGGATAGTCAATGATTTTCGGGTAATCGTCGCAAGGAGGGGCCAGCCAATGTCTAATTTAATATCGACAAATGGATGCTGAGGATCCAACGTACCGACATCGAGCACCGTCGCTTCAAGAATATTCAGCACGCTACTTTGAAATGCCGGAGGACTGGTGACGATACTCACATCCCGTGAAAGAATCTGAACTCGCACCCCTTGCCCTATGGGTTGATCTTGCCGAGGAACATAGAGGTGGCGACCGCCAAACGTAAGTTTCGTCAATCCGAATTCCGTATCATGACTGTCAACCTTGGCATCGATCACCGCGCCAATGTGACTTTCTTCCAGGAAACTTCTCGAATCGAGCTGCGAAAACACCTCACGCAAAGGGCCAATGCCCGCCACTCGCCCATCTTTCAACATCACAAGAGTCGTAGCCAACTGCAACACCTCTTGAAGAGAATGGGTCACATAGATGATCGGAATATGGAGTTCCGCATCGAGCCGATGGATGAACGGCAAGATTTCCCGCTTACGTCGTACGTCGAGCGAACTCAGTGGTTCGTCCATTAACAGGAGTTCCGGACTCGTGAGTAAAGCTCGCCCGATCGCCACACGCTGTTGCTCTCCACCCGAGAGTCCATGCGGTCTCCGATCCAGAAGAGCCTGCAAGTCCAGAAGAGCGATAATCTTCTCGAACGAAATATTCTGTTTTTCTTTTTCTGTCCGCTTAAGACCATACGCCAGATTGGAGCGAACACTCAGGTGCGGGAACAATCGAGGTTCCTGAAAGACATAGCCAAGAGGACGTTTCGAAATGGGGAGGAAAACTCCCTCGGCTTCATCCTGCCATGTGGCACGGCCAACACGAAGCACGCCGTTTGGAGATCGCTCAAGACCCGCCAGACAACGCAAAAACGTGGTCTTTCCACATCCGGATGGACCAAACACCACGGTCACCCCTCGTAAAGGAAGGGTTACGTCGATCACAAACTGGAAATCGGGATACTGCACATCGAACTGAGCCGCGAGTGTATTCATGAGACATGAATCGGAAGGCGCCGGTTGACCGTGTAGACGATCAAGAGGATCAGAAAGCTAAAGATCAGCAGAAAGCCGGAAAGAAAGTGGGCTTGGGAATATTCCAGCACTTCGACATGATCGTAAATGGCGATGGAGAGCACTTTCGTCACACCGGGGATATTGCCACCGACCATGAGAACGACTCCGAACTCACCGAGGGTATGAGCGAATCCCAGCACGATCGCGGTTAAGTACCCTCGAATGGCCATAGGGGATGCGACGGTTAGAAACGCATCGAACTTGGAAGCACCTAATGCCCAAGCCGCCTCCAAAGGCTTTTTCCCAACCGCTTCAAATGCCCCATGCAAGGGCTGCACGACAAAAGGAAGCGAATAGAATGCCGAAGCAATCACCAATCCTGTAAACGTAAAGGAGAGGGCTGAGCCAGTAAGATCCTTCCACGTCCCCCCAATTGGCCCATTTGGTCCGAGCGCGACCAAGAGATAGAAGCCCAGTACAGTAGGAGGGAGCACGATCGGCAGGGCCACCACGGCTTCGATCAACGTCCTCGCTCGGGAGCGCGTAAAGGCTAACCACCAAGCCAAGGGCGTGCCGACGATCAGCAACACCACGACCGTCACCGCCGCCAATTGCATGGTTAACCATAACGGCCCCCAATCCATTTCAGGCATATTTATCGCTCTCTCATTTCACCGAATAGGCCAGTTGGATTTATCGTTCTGCCTGTTGTCTTTCTCTTATTCCATAGCCAGAACGTTCAATGATCTTCTGAGCCTTGTCGTCCTTAACATAATCGAAAAAATCCTTCGCGGCTTTGTTGTGTTGGCCTTTAACCAGAAGAACAGCCTGCTGTTCGAGCGGGGGATACAACTCCATGGGCACATCCCAACGGCTTCCTACCCCAATGATCTTTCGATCCAACACTTGTGACAACGCCACAAACCCGAGTTGAGCATTCCCGGAATAGACAAACTGGAAGGTCTGTCCAATATTCTCGCCCTGAACGATCCGACGCTGTATCTTCTGCCACAATCCCAGCTTTTCAAGAACATGTTGCGCAGCGGTCCCATAGGGAGCTGTCTTGGGGTTGGCAATAGCCAGATACTCAAAACCACCCATGGACAATATGGCGTCTCCCTGCCCTCGAACCAGTTCAGAGTCAGCGCTCCACAGCGTGAGGCGTCCCACAGCATAGGTCAATCGACTTCCCAAAACAGCGAGCCCTTCTTCCTCCAATAACTTTGGACGTTGGACATCAGCTGAAAAAAACACATCAAATGGCGCTCCGTGTTTGATCTGCGCGTAGAGTTTTCCACTTGATCCCGAACTGACCACGGTTGCGTGTCCGCTTTCCTGCTCAAAATGACTCGCAATTTCCTGCATCGTCGATAAAAAGTTCGATGCCACGGCAATCTTCACTTCAGCGGCATCACCTACCCCAACCAACAGTGACAAATAGACGGCAACCCCAATGATAAAATTTTTGATGCTTCTCACCTGACTCACGTATCCACCTACTCCGTTTCGATAGGGCTGACTACATCCTGAATTTCGTCAGAATATAAAAATAATCCGTATCTTTTCTACCGCCGGGCGGTAAGCCCGCGCTTGCCGGCAAACGCTTGAAATAGCTGCCCTTGAACCAATGATCATACCCCGCATCGAATTCGATATTCTCATTCATCTTCCACTGTGCCCGTAATTCAATGTCATGCCCAAGATTGTTTCCTGATCCACCTGTCGCATCGCGTAATCCACTCGCGCCAAACGCTCCACGAGAAGTGGCAAGATACCAGAACCGTTGTTTCACCTGCAGAGTCCAGTCCTTGGACGGTTTCACGATCACTCGCCAGCCAGGAGAGCTGATATTCGTCCGGAAAAACGGCCCGAAATTGCCCGTGGGCATATATTCAAAACGCCGGGACCCGAATAGCGTATCGAACGTAGAGTTTTGGCTGTCATTGGCATTTCGATCACCACTGGCGTAATCGTAATGAAACAGGAGTTGCGGCGATCCCGGAACATCGAATGTATACCCTAGGTTTATATGTTGAAAATGCGCAAAGTGATCGATATTGCCGGCTTTTCCTGTCTGCACGACACTTTCTACTTCATAGTCGATATGACGTGGTTGAGGGTCTTTAAAGAATCGTAACCCAAAGGTGGAGAACGTTCTCTGCACATTCACGGTTGCACGACGTTGATCATTTAAGCCAAAGTAATACGCATTCAGGCGCAACCACGGCAGATGGTTCGTTTCACCATAGACCCCCCAAAACACACTACGTTTTGATTGTTCATCAAGTTGGACTTGATCCCGTAACACCGGTTCTACGAGAAAGGCACGAACACGCCACGTGGTTCCCTGGGCCAGTTGCCAATGAATGCCATCAAATGCGTTCGTGGTATTTCGAAAATCGTTTCGCGCGATCAAACGACGACGGCCAAAATCCATCGTAAGCCGCCCGACATGGAGGTCGGTACGAAGTCCCAGTCCCATGACATTTCGGATGCTGGCCGTCACGAAAACTTGCAAAATGTCCCATTCATTCTTCGTCGCCGTGGAAACAAAGTCACCAGGGTCCGTCAGATAGACCCGCGAATCCTGCCCCTCAAAGAGAAATTTGAATACGTTTCCGTTCAGACCCAATCGCAGACGAGAGCGTTGCTGCACCTGAGGGTCGGTCCGTCCCAATACTTGACTCGTTCGCCAGGGGTGGTCATAGACCTCAAAGCGCGTTCGATGCTCTAGGCCAATATCTACCCACTGCGGTAAATTGAACGCCTCCTTCACATATCGCTTCCATCGCCACTCTTTCTCACGGATCAGCACAGCATCAGCGGCAGTTTCCAACACAGAACTCGAGGAAGACAGCAATTTCTTGCCCTCCTCCTTGATCTCGTCATTTGACGCATTCGATTCGATTAATTTGTGTTCAGACGT
Organism: Nitrospirales bacterium; assembly: GCA_031315865.1. Classification (NCBI taxonomy): domain Bacteria; kingdom Pseudomonadati; phylum Nitrospirota; class Nitrospiria; order Nitrospirales; species Nitrospirales bacterium. Next base: position 2,942,001 of record JALDRJ010000002.1, on the reverse strand, counting down.
CTCACCCGCAGCCCAAGACCGGGGAGGGCTGAAATTCACGAAAATGAATAACGCGACGCTCCCCAATATCCAGGCGTTAAAGGCGTTGTGTCTCACAAGACTCTTTCATGGCATCCCTAAACATTCAAAATCCACAGACCCAGAATAGTAATTTATTCATGTCTTTAAGTCAATTTTAAATTACTTATCGCTTTTCCCTACTGCTCGTTCAGCTAGACGCCCTTCATACAATCCCAAGAAACTGAAGCCAGCCCATAGGGCAAGTCGGCGTTTGTGGCCAACCCGGCATACGCGAAGCCAACTGCGATAGACATACCAGGGAATAGGCAAGAAGACGGGAATGGATCGATCTATGATGTGGAGATGTAACTGCGAAGACGCTGATTTAGACTGATCGTCGTACGACGACGACTCACTGTGGCATGAAAATTCTGACTTTCAAGGTAGAATGCGGCCTTTTATTCCTTTCATTCTTCCATTCGCCCGCCAAATCCCCCAAAATTCGAACCGAATCCGCCCTGGCCGGTGCTCCAATATTCTCCTCGTCGCCAGCGTTGAAACGGATGACGACGCTCAGGACGGGTGAATCTCCAGAGTATGTACAACATTACCATCGCCACAGAAAGATTCATCCAGAACCCAGCGCGCGAAGACTTTTTTTCTGCCGGCTCGAGAAATTGCACCTCTCCAGCCGAAGCCGCCAGCCGCACAATGGCTTGATAGAATAATGAACCCAGGTCTTGCTCTCGAAACATTGGGATAAAGTATTGCGTCGAAAGCTCATCGAGCTGCTGGCGGGAAATGACGGACAATAAGCTCCGCCCGAGTACAACGACGGCCTGTCGATCCTCCATCGATGCCAGGATGAGGATACCTCTCTCCTGCTGAGCCGTGCCAATTCTCCATCCCTTGTATAATGCAGAGGCATAGTCCTGAACGTTCATTCCCTCGATATCCACTGACGCGAGAGTGACAACGATCATTTCCACTCCAGTCCGTTGTTCGAGCTCTTTGCAAACCGCGCGAATTTGTTTGGACCAATGCGGAGAGAGGACTTCGGCATAGTCGCTGACATATCCCAGTGGCGTAGGAAGATTGAGCTTGACCTGCGGCCTCGGATATTGCGCATGCACGACAGACATCATGCCAACGCTCACCCACAAACCAACGAGTCCGACGATGTAAAACAGCCTGATAAACCCATTCATGAGTTGGATAGCCGTTGCTGGTTTTCACGAACGCAGGTGATGATTTCTTCTAAGCCGCGCACATACTCTTGAAACAAACCAGGCCAGGCCAATCGGCCCGGACTCCTTAAGCCTTGCTTTGCCTCCAGCACTTCCAAGAATACTGGATTCTCGACCTGTAGCGTGTGAGGGAGGTTGCGTAAGAAAGCCTCGGACGTCCCCCCCGACGCTTGCCCAAAGACCCGGCACAGCCCGCGAAGACACGGCAACAACGCCGTCAAGGAAAGCGGCAACAAAGCCCGAATCGCTTCCGAATTGCCAAACCCTTCGATAAAACGCTGCCTGACTCGAAAAAGATTCCCGTGTAATTCCTGAAGACATTGCAACAGGAGATAGTGATCATTGACATGCAACGTCTCTAGCGGATCTCTTCCCTCGAGCAAAAGATGGTTATCCTTGATCTCAAAATATTCTAACGGGAAATATTCGACAGACTGACAAAGCTCCTGTTCCGTCAATACTAACGGCGGCACCACTCCTTGACGCTGCCATTTTTCGGTCAGATGCCCGCAATGCTGAAGAAGCTCTAAGGTGGGCTCGTTCACGACCAACAAGAGATTGATATTGGAATGCCCTTCAACATACTCCCCCCTGACAAGGCTCCCATAGAGAATGACTCCTTCAATATGCGCTTCCAGTTTTGGGCGCAATTGTTTGAGATATTTGCGTAGTGTCTGTTGCGCCGATTCAGGGATTGGAGGTGAGGATGCCTGAAGACTAGACATGCGAAAAAGTTTTTAACACCTTATCTTTATGATGACAGCCCGACACTTATTTTTGCCCAAATGCCTGACGCGCCTGGGAATCGGGAATGATGCCTGCGGCCTTTATCCGATCAAAAAATGAGAAGGGCGGCGATTCGCGTAACCCAGCAGTGGCACTGAGCACTTGGTATTTTAAGCGTGGGTTATTATCGATGGTCATGAACACTCGATCGCGAAGATAGGACAAGACCGGATTGCCCGTGTTCCAGAAGAAGACCTCTTCATCGGCCAAACGTTGCAACATCGTCACTTGAGGCCGACGGCGGCGTTCAAATTCTCGTACGCGCGAGACAGACCAATCATCCTTTTCCGCACAGGTCTGGATCACTTCACTGAGTATATCAGCATCCACCATGGCCTGCATGCGTCCTTGAGAAGCATGGGGATTCATTCCATGCGCCGCATCACCGATTAACACGGCCCCTTCGGCGACCCACGTCTTTGCCTTGACCCGCCCAGTTCCCATGTAGGCGGTTTGGCTCCAGTCTGTTAACGTCTCGAAGGTTTTTCCCAACTCGGGATAAATGTTCGTCCAACATTCGGATAATGCGCGTGTCCCCTCTTTCTTCATGTCTGCGAGCGCTCCGGAAGGTATCATGTAGAAGACATACATTTTATTGCCTGCGGCAGGAAATATTCCCAGGATAGTTTTTTTTCCGACAAAATATTGCGATTCTCCAAGTGACTCATGTCCGTCGAGCATCGCGACAAGATAACTTTCCTGGTATCGATGAAGCCGAGTGGGAATACCCAATGCGTCGCGAACCATAGAAAAGGGACCATCGGCACCAACGACCAATTTCGCTCCTATGCGGACCGTCTTCCCGTCTAATTCAGCTTCCACACCACAGATACAGGTTCCTTCACGCAACAAACGCTTTACCTTTACGCCATACTGTAAAGTTTTTGGACTTTCCTTCTCCAAATTTGCTAAGACCGTTTGTTGAACACTATTCGGCCACATCACTAACGCTCTATTGTAGGGTTGAGGCAGCGTTCCATAATCCACCGTGCATAATCGCTCACCTCCAACCCGTCTAAAATGAAAGTATCGCACTGGACGAATCGCATGGGAAGGCAGCTGCGCCAACAAACCCATTTCATCTAGAATTCGCTGGCCATTAGGCTGCAGGATCTCTCCCCGCAACCCCTGCGGGGGGCCTGAACTCTGCTCCAGGACTGTTGCGCTGATATGTTTTCTCGCCAATTTAGTGGCAAGAATAGCTCCGCCCCCACCAGCTCCGACGATAACCACATCTTTTTGGAGATCCATCGAAACGACCTCTTTCACTCAAGAATCGGACGTGACTTCAAGCCAGAGCATAGACATTGCCCAGGTATTTAGGTATGAAAAGAGAATACACCCAAGGTCATTGCAGGAAAAAGCAGAAATTCACTCGGCTTGAAAAATATTATGAAAATGCTCCTCCGCATCTTCCCATGCCCGGGGATAGGCCTTTTTCAACCACTCCCGAAGGTAGCACTTTTGATCTGCGGTTAACATTTTCTTAATTTGATGAGAGCGCCCTTGAAGTGGCTGCAGAAACCCCACTTGCTTGACAGGGTCCAACGTCGCCGTGCGGACGTACACATTGGTAAAGACGGTAGGAGTCGTCTCTTCGCCATCTCCCTGCAACCAAACAGAAATGTATTTTTCCAACTGAAGTCCCGAACTATCTAATGCCGGGTCTGTTTCATGAAAAAGTTCATTTTCTGTCTGCGCGATAGGAATGGACTCTTCGGCACGAAAGAGTATGTTATGCTTCCACATGTTCGATGACCTTTCTTAGAACAGACGAACGAAGGCCATACTGTCAGGCACTTCTTAAAAAAGTCAAGATACTCATCATGGAAAACGACATGACCACACAGAGACCGCTTATCTCGAATCACTAGACTGCGATCTCGCCGCCCAACAAATAAAGTCTAGAAATAAGCAGGCATTTGCATTACTCTAGTACCACAACGTCTTCATACAAAACATCGTGTGACAGTAGACAATTCACTCGTGCGTTAAAACTTCATCTTGTGAAAGAGGAGGCAGGTCACGTGAGATTTCACAAAGTCCTTATGTTCGCCATTATTACCTGTACCATCGCCGGATGCCAGGGAACTGGTCAGATGGTAAATTTCGACCCTACGGCTATGCCCACCCGCACCAAGGTCGCGGAACCCTACCATGATGACACCCTTCGTATTGCCGTCTCCCCATTCGAAGACCTTCGTAAAAATCAAGCAAACATCGGGAAACGGACACACTTTTGGGGTGGCACCACTCAATTTAATGCCTGGGATGGCCATGTCGGAGAAGGAATGGCCGATCTTGCCGTTTCCTACCTTCAACAAAGACAGTGGCAAGCTGCACGAGAAACAGGCGAGAATTTGTCTGACGTGATTCTGTCAGGGCAGGTGCTCAAGCTGGAATCTCAGGCCAAAAGCGGGTTTGGCTTTACAGACATCCAAGTTGGCATGCAAGTACGATTCGAAGCCAAAAACATGAGCGATGGCAGCACCGTCCGGACCATATTAGGCTCCAACGGATCTGACACGGTTGTCTTTTTCGACCCCGATGACGTGAAAACCCTGATGGATGAAGTAGCCAAGGAATTATTCGATCAACTCTTTCGCGATTTGACGGTCAGAGATCGAGCCTTTCATTTGAGATCAAACACTCAATAGGGTTATCCTAAAACATTCGCTCCGATCGGCTTGGAGACGTGCCAATTCGGTCGGGGTACCATACATTCAGACAGAGTCAGCAGGCTAACGAATCCATGGAGGAGCGAGCCCACGAGCTATTTTTAGAAACTATCACAGCACAGCCTCCTTGAGCATGGCGTGAAACATTTTATTTGTGGAATTTTTACCCTCTATGATCTCATGCTCAAGCCATTTCATAACATCGTATGTCCATGTAAATTCATTGTCATGATTCCTTCGTCTTCATGCTTTTGTCTTCCGGCAGTACCTATGACATCTATTGACATTGGAGACTTACGATGGACGGCACTACAAGTTCTACCGCTTCCAGTCAGCCCTCAATCCTGATCGTCGAAGATGAAGAAGGACCGCGAGAGTCGATCAAGATGGTCCTCTCTCCCTACTTCAACCTGATCACTGTCGACTCGGCAGAAGTCGCGCTTCAGGTGTTGAAGCGTCAAGCCATAGACTTAGTCACACTCGACTTAAAACTCCCCGGACAGCAAGGAATCGATCTCTTACAAAAAATCCGTCAAGAGGGCAAAGAATTAGATGTGATCATCATCACAGGATATGGCACCTTACAATCTGCTATGGAAGCCATACGGCAGGGCGTTGCGGCCTATATCCTGAAACCATTCAATGTCGCGGAACTGCTCGCCGTCGTCGATCAGACGTTTGAACGCCGGCGACGCATGACATCCCTTCAAGGTGCACTCGAAGCCTTCGGAAACTTATGGAGCGGCGGCAGCAGCCTCACGACCGCCGTTGAAAATATTAAAACACTCCTTGAGGCCAAAAGCCCGGAACTCGCTCGACATTGCGACCGCGTCAATTTTTACTCGTCGTTGCTCGCGGAACATCTGCAGGTATCTGTCGAAGAGAAAGAATACATTCAGGTCGGCGCTTACATACACGATATCGGCAAGTTCGGCATTCACAATCGTTTGATCTCTGGGGACCTCCCGCAATCAGAACAAGACCACGAAGTGATCAAATGTCATCCGGTGATTGGCGAAAAAATGATTCAAGCGCTTCCCTTCCCCAAGCCAATATCCGACATCGTGCATTCTCATCATGAGCGGTGGGATGGAACCGGCTACCCTGACGAGTTAACCGGTGAAGCCATTCCCTACCTGGCAAGAATAGTAGGACTGGCAAATATATTCGATCACCTGGTCGTTGGCCAGAATAATCGAGGACCTTTGGCTGTCCCGGAGGCCCGCGAACATATTAGACGAGAGGCAGGTAAAAGCATCGATCCCACTCTTGCCAATCTTTTCGCGAAAGTGGTGTGGTAATGATGATCTGACAGGAAATTATCTATTCTATTCCATCCGTCGAATACCGTGCAGATAGGATGAAAGACATCCGAAACCCAAAAAATATTCCAGAGACGGAGCCGTCCGCCATATCCGAGACAGAAGAGATGGTCGAAGCATTACGTCAGAAGCCGAGAGACTTTCTGCAACGACGCAACTCCGGGGAAGAATGGGAGCAGGCATTCAACGCCCTCACCGATCAGATTATCATCCTCGATCGTACGGGAATCATCCTCTGGGCGAACAAAGCCGTATCAGACTATTTCGAATCCACCCATTCCAGTCTCATTGGCCTTGATTATCGCATTCCCTATTATGGCACGATTCACCTTCAAGATCCCCCTCCTTGGGAAACGGTCTTAGCAGGAGCGCTTTCGGCCGTGATGGAGACATGGTTACCATGTCTGAAAGGCTGGTTTTTAGTCTCATGTTATCCGCTCTGTGATCGTCAGGGGGAACAATGGGGTGTCATCTCAGTCGTCAAGGATATCACCCAGCAGAAACGAGTCGAAGAAGCTCTTCGTGATATCGCTCAAGGCGCACCGGCAGCCGGCAGTGTGGCCTTCTTTCGATCGCTCGTAAAAGACCTCTCCAACGCACTCAATCTTGAATATGCCATCCTAGCTGAATTTCCAGGCTCCGATAAAACCCAGGCGCAAACAGTCGCCACGTGGGCCCAAGGCTCATTCGCGGAAAATTTTTCCTGGAATCTGACCCCAGCCTTCAGACAGCGTGTGTTGTCGCCTCGGCATCCCAACTGGACCAACACCGCCCTCCAAGAGTTCCCTGATGACCCGCTCCTCTCACAATGGCAAATTTCAAGCTTTATCGGAAGCCCACTCGTCGGAGCCTCGGGACAAACCATCGGACTTGTCGCCGCGATGGGCAAGACCGCGTTGAGTAATATTCAGGTAGCTCAGTCGATTATTCGTTTATTTGCCGTTCGCGCCGCAAGCGAGTTAGAACGCAAACGCGCTGAAGAAGCGCTACGTGACAGCGAGGAGCGATACCGCGCGATTGTCGAAAACTCCTATGACCTCATTTTTGAGACGACACCATCCGGACAATGTCTCTACTTGAGTCCCAATTGCAGCAACGCGTTGGGCTATCAGGTCAATGAACTTTTAGAAAAAAACTTTTTTGATTTCGTTCATCCAGACGAACGAGAAGAACTGGCCCTGGAATTTGAACGGAGGGTGAATGGGTTCGAATCAGGGGAAATGGTCTGTCGACTGCATCATCATACCGATGAATGGCGGTGGTTTGAAAGTCATACACGCCCCTTTCGGACCACGACTGGAACGATTCTTGTATTAATCGACGCACGTGACATCACTGAACGCAAACGCGCAGAAGAAGAACGATTGCACGCGACGAAACTTGAGTCAGTTGGCGTCCTGGCAGGAGGTATCGCGCATGATTTCAATAATATTTTGACATCGGTCTTCGCGAATGTCGGGCTTTCGAAAATGCTTGCCTCCAAACAGAAGGCTCCAGCAGACGGCAGCATCGTTGAACGGCTGACCGCAGCCGAAAAAGCCTGCTTACGAGCACGGGATTTGACAAAGCAACTCTTGACCTTCGCCAAAGGTGGGGCGCCAATCAAAAATATCGCATCGATCTCGAACTTCATCATGGATACGGTAGAATTTGCCTTGCGTGGCTCGAATGTCCGCTGCGAAGTGAATTTACCCGGGAATCTTTGGGCAGTGGAAGTCGATGAAGGACAGATGAGTCAAGTCATCCAAAACCTCATCATCAATGCCGATCAAGCCATGCCCGACGGCGGAGTCATCACGGTCAAAGCCGAAAACACGGAAATCGAGCAGACGACGAACCTTCCCATCAACGATGGACGCTATGTGGTCGTGACGATTACCGATCAGGGTATCGGCATTGCGCCTGAATATGTCAGCAAGATCTTTGACCCCTATTTCACGACCAAACCAAAGGGCAGCGGGCTTGGCCTGGCGACGACCTATTCCATCATGAAACGTCATGACGGGCACATTACGGTCAGCTCGCAGCTCGGAGGTGGCACCACATTTCAACTCTACATTCCAGCGGCTAAAACGGAAGAACGTGAGGTCCTGGAAGAGGATGAAGCCTTGATTGAGGGGACGGGAAGAATCTTAATCATGGATGACGAAGTTGAGATCCGGGATATACTCGGCAAAATGCTCGAACATCTTGGATACGAAGTCACGTATACGAGCGAAGGAACGGAGGCCGTCACAGCATATCGTCAAGCCTTGCAACAGGAGAAGCCTTTTCACCTTGCCATCATTGACTTAACCATTCCGGGAGGAATGGGCGGTAAAGAAACGGTACGCCATTTACAACAACTCGACTCGCAGGTTTTAGCAGTCGTATCGAGTGGCTATTGCAACGATCCCGTGCTAGCGAATCCGGAACAATTTGGCTTCAAAGGCGTGATCACCAAACCCTACAATCTGTCAGACCTCTCCAAGACTCTCAGCAAAATACTCATGGAGTGCTGACGGGGGATCGTCTTTCTTACGATGCTCGTCATCTCCTTAGGATCATCGAAGATCGAAAGACAATCAGCCCTTGTCTCACGATTGAAGCGTAGAGAGTTTGGAAGGCGACACAACTCCGCGTTCCGTAATAATTCCGGTAATGAGCTCAGCTGGAGTAATATCAAAAGCCGGGTTTAAAACCTCAACCGCCGCAGGGGCGATCTGTCGGTCGCTATACAACGTGGTCACTTCTGACGAATCCCGTTGCTCGATTGGGATCTGCTCCCCCGAAAGAGTGTCCATATCAATCGTTGAAGTCGGCGCGGCGACATAAAACGGAAGTCCGTGGGTTTTTGCCAATACCGCCACAGTATACGTTCCGATCTTATTCGCAACATCTCCGTTGGCCGCAATGCGGTCGGCACCGACAAGACACACATGAATTTTTCCTTGTCGCATCAATGCCCCTGCCGCATTGTCGGTGATTAACGTCGTAGGAATCCCGTCTTGCAAAAGTTCCCAGGTCGTCAACCGTGCCCCTTGCAACACCGGGCGCGTCTCATCAGCAAAGACATGAATATGCTTTTTGGTCCTCCATGCCGACCGAATGACTCCTAATGCGGTTCCATAGCCGGCAGTCGCAAGCGCACCGGCATTACAATGCGTTAAGATGGTCTGTCCATCCTCGATTAATGCGGCCCCGTACTCGCCAATCGCCTGGTTCCGAGCGATATCTTCCCGGCAAATCGCCTGCGCTTCATCGATCAAGTCTTGTTTCAACTGATCTGGCGACAAGCCGGATGCCCGTAATAGCACGTTCTTCATTCGCTCAATAGCCCAGAATAAATTCACGGCCGTAGGACGGGCGCCGCTCATCTGCGTACACATCACGTCAAACTCCCGTCGAAAATCATCGAGCGATGCGGTGCAGATCTGTTTGGCTCCCAAGGCCAGCCCCATCGCTGCCGTGACGCCAATCGCTGGAGCGCCACGCACCCTGAGCTCTCGAATAGCCTGTATAACAGATTGATAATCACAACATTGCAGCACGACGATTTTCCCAGGCAAAAGACTCTGATCCAGGATATTCACGGAATCCTCTCCCCATTCAACCGTCGGAATCATCACGTACTCCTTTTGTAAAAAACTATTAAGAACGGCATCTACGAAAAAAATCTTCCAGGTAAGATATCATCGTGGCAGAGGATCCATGGCATTTAAGGGTATTTACCTTTTCTTGGACGTTTCACTGTCCTCCTCTTTGCTGTCAGATTTCAGGAGATCGAGGGGTAAGGTAATCGTATTCTTTAACACATCGAAAGCCAGTTGTGATAAGCCAGACAAGCCTGTAGCGAATGACTCCATGGGCATATACTGAATGTCCGGAGAAGCCAAGGGGCCACGTACATCAAACATCGCTGTGGCAATTCCTTTTCGATCCCCGGCCAGAATTCGGCCGAAGAGAGGAATGCTTTTGAGGAAGTCGGAATAGCGGCCAAATGGGCTGATCGCGGTCACTCCATCTAATTGATCCGTGACCAAATTATAGGAACCAACTGCCGTCATCTGCATGATCGGACTCTCGACGATCATATTCTTCGTCTCAATCACGCCATTCGCAACCTGGAGAGTGGCTGTCGATTTCCTGAAAGGAAATCCTTCTTTTTTCAAATCAATTTGGTCACGTAAGATCGTCGGGATGTTCAGGAGCTCTAAGATTCGAGGCAGGACTGTGCCTTTGTTCACATAGCCATCTTTAATCACCATGTCGACATGGCCATTTAAGGTGGACAGGACTCCTCGGGCATCTCGGCCATGCCCCTGTATCATGCCTCGCATCGAGAGATTACCGGTTACAATATGATCATGCGATCCTATAGACTGCTGAATCGGCTCTAATGGCACCCCTTTGACATGAAAAGACGAACGGACCGCCGCAGGACGTTCTTGTGGAAGATGCACGAACACACGTCCCACGATTGGCTTCCCATAGGCTCGACCACGAATTCGATCGAGTGTCAACAAGCCATCTCGAATCCTTAGAATACTTGAAAGGTTCTGCCCCTCCAAATGCCGGTACATGGGATGATCAACTCGAATATTGCCCATGACCGTCGCTGTTCCTGCCAAGTAGGCCAACCAGTCCTGAAGGTCAGTGCCATTGTTTTTTGGGATCAATACGTCGAAATTAAAGTTTGTGGACTCAAGCACGATATCGATTTCCGGCTTACCTCGCCAATTTTTGATCGTGCTCGTGAGATGGATATCACTGTCCTGCATCTTCCACTGCAATCGTTTTACTTCCGCGAACGTTGGACTGACCTTGAGGCGCAACAACACGTCTGAGAGCGGTACCGATAAATTAGGAACATCCACTCGGCCTTCGGTTAATGCGATCCATCCCCGCGGTTTCCAGTCAGTCCATGTATATCCCTTCCCCTGTATTTCTAATGACACCTCTAAAATTCCCGCTTTGAAGATTTGTTTTCCGACAACGACGTGAGCTGGCAACAAACCGACATTAATCGGCCCGGTATTGAGACGAGCGTGAAATTCAAATTGTGGCGTGGTCCTCACTCGGGCGCGGACGGACAAACGAAAAGGAAGAATGGCCAGTTCCGCTTGCTGAATCGCCAAAATTCCATGTTGCCGCACCGCGACATCCATTCGGAACACACCGCGAACCCCTCGTGGTTTCGTCAACAAGCCAGGCAAAACCATTGATGACTCAGAGAGATCAAATTCTCCCTTGAATCTTGGGAGGTCCGTGGTTCCTGACACGCTCCCATGGAATGCCACATCTCCCAAGATTTTCACTTGCTGCAAATATGCGAGGTGAGAAAACATTTCGGATAGACGTGGATCGTGAACGGTTGCATCGATCGCGAATCGATCAAACGTCAGGCCATGCAGTGTGTGGATCGTGCCATGCAATCGAAACCGGCTGCCGGCCGCGTGACCATGAACTTCCTCCAATTTAACCTCCGTTGGAGTAAACGACAAGCGTCCTCGATCAAAGGTTATGAGATCTTTGAATAGGTCGAAATGGAATGCGAGGTTATCGACCATATACTCACCAGCCTTCAAGGTCACCCCTTCAACACTTCCTAACAGACCGGCAAATTGCAGGTGGAGACCGCCCATGCCTTCAACAGCTTTTACACGACTCAAGAAGGTACGAGTTGATGGCGACTGTGAAAGGTTTGCCATCAAATGGACCACCTGTTCTCCTGATATTTGCCCGTGAATATCTGCCTCAAACCATGGCCCCGAGTCCTTAAAAAGAATCACTCCATTGCCCGACTCAACCGGCAAAGATTCGTACATTCCATGAAAACGCCGCAAACGGATTCGGTCCGGTTCTACAACAATTTCACCGCTGACATTCTCAAGATTTGGCGTGCCGCCTTTGGATTTCCAGGAACTTTCGTGTAGCTGGAAGGTCCCCGCGACAGAGACCCCGACGTCTGGACGGGTTGAACCGGCTACGGTCGCTTGCACAACTTCAACCTGTCCCTCTATCTCCCCTTCCGTCCATACCGGACGAAAATTTCTAGGGATCGCCTCTGAAGGGATTAACGACCGAATAGCCCCTAAAGAAATCGGTGTCGATTGAAAGCTTGCATACGTCGTGAGATCGTCAGTCAACAATCCAGAAATGTTGGCATTTCCAGTCAATAAACCAACCTGCCCGCTCACGCGGAGGTCGGACACATTCAATTCATACCCGACCCGACCGGGCATCAACGTCATATGCCCTTCAATGTCGGTTACTCCCAATTGCGACGCCTCTTCAGATTGAACGGAAAAAAAGTCAGCAATCTGAAGGACATCCAAATTCCTCACCTTGAGCATTCCATCGACGTTGACGGCTTGATGAACATCAGCGAGCCGGAACAAAGGCTCCGATGATTCTGCGGACATCACATTCACAGTCCCCTCCCATAAAAATCTTGCTGTTTTGGATGACTGTGGAATCAGCCCCGAGACTTCAAGCGTTGGCACCGCCTCTTGGGATCCCGTGTTTATAAAGGACAGATCGACATCCTGAAGCACGATTCCACGGGCTTCTTCACGTGGAGATTCGTCGATAAAGACAATGCGCCCATCCGCAACCATCACTTTTTCGATGAGGGATAAACCGATGAACAACGAATCACCTGACGTCGTTTGGCCAGCCTGAAACATCCACCATGTCCCGTCACGTCCACGCTTCACCTCTAACTCCGGCTCTTCGATGGAGAGTTCCTTGACTGAAAATTCTCGACGGAGCAAGGAGAAGATTTTCAAATCTAAACTTATGCGCTTCGCCCGGAAAAAAGCATGCGTATCCGGACGTTCTTTCACCGTGACATCGGCCACGTCGATATGAGGATAAGGCCACAGCGACAGATGGGTCCGCCCCACATGAATATGCGGTCCCAACGTACGCTGCATGTACTCTAGCGCCATGGTTTGGAAATAGACTGGGTTCAAAAAAAATGGGCCGGCTAACACGACAGCGATCAAACATCCCACTATTGTGAGAACAATCAGCAACATGTACCGCAAGCGACGTTTCACGATTTCTCCAGACGGAACTCGGAAAAGGTACGCCAAGTAGTGAGATGGGCGCTCAGGATTACCTGAAACAATCGACCACCTCCTCTGTGATCACAAGATCACTCATCACCTCGTTCGACAACTTGACATCAGTCGTGATCGTCGATATTCTGAATTCCATTCTCACCCATACGCATAGTCTCATGTCCAATCACGGATCGGCGGAACCTTCAAGCGATCAGTCAAAGAAATCGCTACCCCATCAATCTTTTCCACGTTTGACACAACGTACCAGAAACACTCTGCTGAGTCTTTATGACTATCCTCACCCACTGAAACCAGGCAGAATCATTCGTGGATATGATAAATCACATTCACGGCGAACAACCAAGATGTGCGTCATGGTCGCTGAACGCCTGAAACATCCGTCTGAACGAATCACGCAGTATGAAATTGCCTGTCTCCTCCATGATTTAGGACGAGCAGGATTGGATCAACGTTTATTCGGAAAAATATGGTCATGGGCGAAAACCCATGGCATTCCCACACGACCACGAGAATGGCGAAAAAAATACCCTCAAACACCCTACGGCAAGGAAACTGAAGCGTTTCTTGAACAATACGGAAAAGAGCTGAAAGATCAAGGCATACCACTCGATAGTTGGACAAAAGCTCAAGTAGAAATGCGTCTGGGATTTGCCAGGCGCTTAAGAAAAAGAATACGCGAGATTACGCCCCATCTACAATCCATGGGAATCACCTGGCTCCCTTGGATGGAACAAATCATGTTGTACTATTATTACCCGGAAGAACTCAAACACGCATCACGCTGGGTTCGGCAATTGGCCGGAATCTTAGTGGCATGTGAGCAGTTGGAAGCTTTTAGTAATCAACGTCGGGGACGCGATTACTATTCCCGCTCGCGAGAAAGTCTCCCTCAAGCGTTTCAATACCTTGAACAACTTCGATCAGATAAGATGATCAGCCGGACGATTTTCATCTCCATTGTTCGCATGATGAACTGTTCATCGTTTACCAAGCTTTTGATTCAGGCACGCGGGGCAGCCTTCACGACCCGAGAACAGCGATTCCTTCGTTCGCTGCAAAAAGACTTCGCATAATGCCGGTTCTGACCGAATTTCTCCAGTATCGCATGACGGGCAATAACCACATCGAAAACCTTACCCACACCATTCAACACTACCTCAACACCTCAGGCTTGCAGGCTGGACTCCTGACAGCTTTCGTCAAACATACGACAGCCGCCCTCATGATCATCGAAGATGAACCCGGCATTCGTCAGGACACCCATGAATTTTGGAACGAACTGATTCCCGCTCGATCTTCTTGGTCTCATAATGCGTTGAATCCCGGCGAAGATAATGGTCACAGTCACCTACGTGGCCAACTACAAAGCCCATCGATCTCGATTCCGTTCCATGACCGTACATTGACGCTTGGCAGGTGGCAGCACATCGTCTTGATCGATTTCGACACGCGCCCACGAACACGAGATGTGGTCCTACAGGTCATTGGTGAATGACTGAGGGCGTGAAATATCCATCGGTCGAACGAAGGCGATATTCCGCCCGTTGTTTGCGATAAAGGCATTGCGGCTATTGACACGAAGTACAATCCTTCTCATCACATGGGCGCTCTTCGGACAATGGTTCCTTCCCACACACACTCTGTCATTTTCAAGTGAACAACCTTCCACCCTGCTGGAAACTGTCAATCGTTCCGCTCCCCCCTCTCCCTCGCTCAGTCAAGAAGAACTCGCCACGATCGCCGTCTTTGAAAAAGCCCGACGTTCAGTCGTCTATATTACGAACACCGCCATTCGGCGAGATTTTTGGTCCTTGAATACGTTTGAAGTGCCGCAAGGTTCGGGGTCAGGGTTTATTTGGGACACGCAAGGTCACATCGTGACGAACTTTCACGTCATCTACAAAGCCGACACGATACAAGTGGTCCTAGATGATCAATCCTCACATGAAGCCAAGGTAATTGGGGCCGATCCCGATCATGATTTAGCGGTTCTTCAAATTTATCGGCGGAAAAAATCTTTTATTCCTCTGACTGTGGGCAATGCGCAAACATTACGAGTCGGACAACGCGTCCTGGCTATTGGCAATCCGTTCGGACTCGATCATACTTTGACGACGGGAGTGGTGAGTGCCCTCGGTCGAACTATTCGCTCAGTGAATGAGCGGACGATCGAAGGAGCCATTCAGACGGATGCTGCTATTAATCCAGGGAACTCTGGAGGCCCGTTGCTTGATAGTGCCGGTCGTTTAATAGGCGTGAATACACAGATTATCAGCCCCAGTGGAGCATTCGCAGGTATCGGGTTTGCTGTACCGGTCAACATCGTCAACCGCATTGTCCCGCAATTAATACAGTTCGGAAAAGTCATCCGCCCAGGCCTTGGCATTTCCCTCATTCCCGACTCTATTGCCGAACGTTGGGGGGTCGAAGGACTTGTCATTGCCCGTGTCGAACCTGGTGGGCCCGCGAGTCGAGCAGGCCTTCGCAGCGCCAGAGAAATACGGGGAGGACGAATTCGACTCGGGGACGTGATCACCAAAGTAGACGGCCAACGAGTCAAGACGTTCGATGACCTCGCCACGATCCTAGACCGACACAAAGTCGGAGACCGCATTTCCATCCAGATCCGTCGCCAGGGGAAAGAACACAGTCTTTCACTCAGACTGCAAGCGGTTGAATAGTCCTCCTGACGCGCACCTGATTGCCGATTTGACGTTTCTCAGGCCTTGGGCTCTTTCGTAGAAAAGTGCAATGCGCCATCCCGAAGGTCTACATGTACAACATCACCATCCCGCACCTCTCCTTTTACGATTAATCGTGACAGTGGTGTTTCAATGTCATGCTGAATGAGTCGTTTTAGGGGTCGAGCGCCATATACCGGGTCATATCCACGTGAGGCCAACTCATCGACAACCTCGGGCGTCACCATCAGCGTGATCCGACGATCGAGCAATCGTTGCCGCAATCGATCTAATTGGATATTGACGATGTCGCCTAAGTGAGCCGTGCTTAATGGATGAAAGACCACGATCTCATCGACTCGGTTGAGAAATTCAGGTCGAAAATGTTGTTTGGCTTCTTCCATGACGAGCGCATGAAGCTGGTCATACGTGAGTCCTCGCTCCTGTCCCTCCAAGATCTTTTGACTCCCTAAATTGGACGTCATGATCAACACCGTATTCTTAAAATCGACCGTTCGCCCTTGTGAGTCTGTCAACCGGCCATCGTCTAGCACCTGCAACAAAATGTTGAAGACATCATGATGAGCTTTTTCAATTTCGTCGAAGAGAATTACGGAGAATGGATGACGCCGGACGGCCTCTGTCAGCTGTCCTCCTTCCTCATACCCCACATATCCTGGAGGCGCACCGATGAGTCGCGCCGTCGTATGCTTCTCCATGTATTCTGACATGTCTATGCGAATCATATTGGACTCATCATCGAACAAGATGCCCGCGAGCGCTCGAGCCAGCTCGGTCTTTCCTACGCCGGTCGGCCCAAGAAATAAAAACGAGCCGATCGGTCTATTCGGATCTTTGATACCCGATCGTGCACGCAGCACGGCATCGGCCACTGCCTGCACGCCTTCATCCTGACCAATAACCCGTTGATGCAACAATTCCCCAAGCCGTAATAATTTCTCCACTTCTCCCTGAAGCAGGCGATTGACAGGAATGCCTGTCCAACGGCTCACGACTTCGGCAATGTCTCCTTCATCCACCTCTTCATTCAACAAGCGTTTATCTCCCTGCTTCTGGCCAAGCTGTTCACTTTCAGCTTGCAATTCTTGTTCGATGCGCGGAAGCGTGCCGTATCGCAACTCGGCCACGCGATTCAGATCATAATCCCGCTCGGCACGTTCAATCTCTCGCTTCACATCATCCATCTGCTGTCGCAGGGTTTGAAGCTTTTCAACGGATGCCTTTTCTGAATCCCATTGCGTTTTAAGACCTTCGAGAGCTTGCTGTTTTTCCGCAAGCTCCTCATTCAGGTGTTCCAGTCTGGCTTGACTGCCAGCATCAGTTTCTTTCTTCAGCGCTTCACGCTCGATTTCCAGTTGAAGAACCTTTCGCGAAAGTTCATCCATTTCAGCCGGCATGCTGTCGATTTCCGTACGGAGATGGGCTGCGGCTTCATCAACCAGATCAATGGCCTTGTCCGGCAGAAAGCGATCGCCAATATACCGATGCGAGAGCTTAGCGGCCGCCACCAGAGCGGCATCTTTAATTCGGACACCATGATGAACCTCGTAACGCTCATTCAAACCTCGAAGGATGGAAATGGTATCTTCAACAGATGGCTGATCGACCAGGACCGTCTGAAACCGTCGCTCGAGTGCGGCATCCTTCTCGATGTGCTTACGGTACTCGTCCAAGGTCGTGGCTCCGATCAAATGCAATTCGCCTCTGGCCAGCATCGGCTTCAACAAATTGGCCGCATCCATCGATCCTTCCGCCGCTCCAGCCCCGACCACCGTATGCAGTTCATCGATAAAGAGCAAAATTTGACCATGTGCGGCCTGTATCTCTTTCAAAACGGCTTTGAGTCGTTCCTCGAACTCCCCTCTAAATTTCGCACCCGCGACCAATGCGCCCATATCTAACACGATCACCCGTTTGTGCTTTAATCCTTCAGGCACATCGCCTTTGACGATACGTTGCGCCAAGCCCTCAACGATTGCCGTCTTTCCTACGCCGGGCTCTCCGATCAACACCGGGTTATTCTTGGTCCTTCGTGAAAGAATTTGAATCACCCGACGAATTTCCTCATCCCGTCCGATGACCGGATCTAATTTACCCTGCCCTGCCAGTTTGGTCAGATCTCGCCCGTACTTTTCGAGAGCCTGGTAGGTGCCTTCGGGGTCTTGACTCGTCACACGTTGATTCCCGCGAACATGCTGCAATCCGGAGAGTAACTTGTCACGCTTCAGCCCTAACGAGGGAAATATCCCACCCTCATCCACCATCGCGAGAAGGACGTGTTCCACACTCAAAAATTCATCTTGCAACCCCTTCATCTCATCCTCAGCACGGGTCAGGACCTGAGCAACTCTGGGAGTGAGGTGAATTTGCCCTGGCCCACCGGAACTTCCTTGAACCTGTGGAATCTTCTTGAGGGCCATCTCGGCTGCCTGTTGAACGGCAACAGGGGATACTCCGGCTTGCTCTAAAATAGGTTTGGCCAATCCCCCGTCTTGTTCGAGCAATGCCAACAGCACATGTTCGACATCCACACCTTGATGATTGCGACGCAAGGCTATACCTGAGGCCGCCTGCAAGGCTTCCTGCAACTTCAGCGTCATCTTATTCATATCCATAGCAGAACTCCTTTCACCTGCAATTCGCCTGTATCGGTCTCATCACCGACACGACACTCAGGTAAGCACGATTGTAAGAATTTCAAGCAAGAAAGACTACGAACCAATGTATTGCACGTACGATTGATGAACGATTGTGGTATGCCCGTTATAGTCGTCCAACAGACGTTGCGCCGCCTCATGATAGGAAGGGCCTTTTTGATAACCCATTCGCACCGCACACCGTGAAACTTCCTGAAGGTCACGCGGCAGTGTGTGCGTTTGCAATTCATTCACGATCTGAAGTTTATGCTCAAGATCGCGAAGAAACCGGTATGAAGCCGTCAAACGTCGAACGACGTTCTCCGGAAGAATATGCGCGTTCTGTAACCGACGCAACGCCTTCAAGGTATTTCGTTCCAGCACTTGGGGATGTTGCTGGGCATGAAGAAGCTGTTGAGCTTGCACAAGGAATTCAATCTCACGAATACCACCGAACCCTAATTTTACATGACGTCTTTCCTCTCCACGACGCAGGAGTTTAATCTGAATCTTTGATTTGAGCAATCGTACAGATTTGAGGAATTCCTGAGATGACATATCAGGGGTTCCGACGATAAAAGTCCGGATTCGTCGAAGAAATTTGAGGCCTACCGATTTGTTGCCGGCTATGGGGTACGATTTCACGAATGCCATGCGTTCCCAGTCACGACCTCGTGTCCGATAATATTGCACAGCATCGTCAAGCGCATGAGCCAATCCGCCCACATCACCCTCTGGCCTCAACCGCAAATCGACCCGGAAGATCGCCCCCTCGTCACTGCCTTCCGTCATCACACGAGTCATTTCACGAGCGAGTTTCTCGAAATATTCCTCATTAGACACGGTCACGTGTGCGTGGGTTCCCAAGGTATGGCCTTCCGATTTTTCATATAGGTATACCAGATCGACATCTGAACTATAATTCAACTCGCCTCCCCCCAATTTGCCCATCCCCATCACCACAAACCCCGTCTCAACCCATCGTCCATGTCGATCCTGATGATGAGGGAGTCCATGTGTGATGGCTAATTCGGCATGAACCAGGTCATACACAACCTGGATTAATACGGTGGCCAAATGAGTAAGCGCCGTGGCCGTCTCGATCACATCACCGACACTTAATAAATCTCTCAGTCCTAACCTCAACATCTCACGCCGCCTGAATCGACGAATAACATCACACTTTCGTTCATACGTCGTCACGGCACGTAATGACTCACGAAGATGGGCTTCCATGTCTTTTTGGCTCGGAACATCCACATCAGCCTTTATTTCCTCCAACCAATAAATGAGCATGGGATCGCGTATCAACGTTTCGGACATGGCAGGGCTATTCCCGAAAATCATACAAAGTTGATGGAGCATCCTTGGGGATTGAGCCAAAAACTGAAACAGTGTCCGTCTCTGAATTCCTGAAGCCACAAAATGTTCCCAGGCATTCAGTGCCTGGTCAGGATCGGCTGTCTCGGCGATATACAAGAGCATCTTCCGGAGAATGCCAGCCAACGCATGACGTTCCTCCGGATTCCCTGCCATGGTTTGCAAATTGGCGTCTGCTTGCTCACACTTCGTAAAACCATAGTGCTGTAAAAGCCTATTGACTTCGCCTGTGGATAAGGTCGAAGAAAGCAGCAAAGGGGTAGGATCAAGCCACGAGCCTGAAGAAGAGGAACTCTGACGTTTGAAGATGCGTTTACGACCAGCCTTCATAAGCAAAGCGCATTATATACGATTCCCAAACACAGCTTACAACTGACCACGATTCCAGTATACTTTGTCCATGTTCAAAGAGGCCGATCCGCAGACACAAATCCAAGAACTTCAACGTGCTTGCCCAGATCTCAACCCACTCATTATCCAAGACTTTGTCGAACGGATGGACCCAGACTACTTCGCACAATTTTCCCCCACCACAATCTCACAACATGTCACACACATTAGCCACCTCACGATCGACCATCCTTTTAAGCTCGAGGTTGACCGGGCCACGTCCAGACGATTTCAACTCACTTTTATCGCCTACGATTACTTTTCCGAATTCGCGACATTATGTGGCCTATTATCTTCGGCCGGCCTCGATATCAGAAACGCCACAATTTTCACCTATACTGAGAAGCGAACATCGGACGGGACCGCCTCTCAAACATGGAAGCACCCACCCCCCTCCCAACTCCGGCCTCCACGCTCTCTTAAACCCTCTCCAGGTCTTTCCCGGAAAAAAGTCGTTGATGTCTTCAATGTTCAGCTCTTAAAAGGCTGTGTCTTTGGTCCACAGGAGCAGACACTCTTACGACAATCCATCCACAATATGCTTCATTTACTGGAGAAACGGCATTTTCGAGAAGTTCGCCGTGAAGTGAATCGTCACTTGATCGAAACACTTGGAAAAATAAAATCCCATGTTTCAACGGTTATCCATCCCGTAGAAATCGCGTTCGACAACACGCGTGTTCCCGATGCGACCGCCATGGACATCCGCTCCACCGACACACCCGCATTCCTGTACACGTTTGCGAACGCCCTAACAATGCGAGGAATTTACATTGCGAAGGCCAAGATTGAGGTCAAAGACCACACGGCTCACAATGTTTTTCACGTACGAGGACGAACTGGAGGAAAAATTGAGAATCCTGAAGAGCAACAGGACTTATCTTCCACGGCAGCTCTTATCAAAGAATTTTCACATTTTTTGACATGGGCTCCAGATCCCGGAAAAGCGCTCGAACATTTCGACCAATTGTTAGACGAGTTACGAGCCATGGATGATCCAGCCCTCACGCCGTCACTGCTTCGTCAGCAATCGTTACTGAGTCAACTCGCCAAAGTCTTTGGAAGCAGCGACTTCCTCTGGGAAGACTTGCTCCGTCGACAACATGCCAATCTTCTTCCGGTCATGACCCAATTCCAGGATGGTTCGATTATCCGTTCGAAAGCCGACCTCGCTCATTCACTCTCATCACAAATGAAGCGCTGTTCAGCGATCGAGAGCCGCCGTGCCCGTCTGAATACGTTTAAGGATCAAGAACTGTTCCGGATCGACATCAAACACATGTTAGAGCCGACTTCGCTTCAAGACTTTTCCCAGGCATTGACGAATCTCGCGGAGACCATCTTAGACAAGGCGTTAGAAGAAGCCCTGAGCGTGCATATGCGGCGCCAACGTGTGCCACGAAAGACGCTCTCCGACCATCTGGCATTCGCGATTTTCGGACTGGGGAAACTGGGCGGCGCCGAACTGGGCTATGCCTCGGATATTGAAGTCCTGTTCGTCTACGATGTCAAAAAACCTTTGCCCGGACGAACCCTCACATTTTCACCGGAGTTCTTCGAACAGCTCGTTCAAGAAATTTTGTGCTGGATTGAGGCCAAAAAGGAGGGGATATTTCACATCGACACGCGACTCAGACCATATGGAGAGAAAGGACTACTCGCGAATTCGTTCCAGGAACTTTGCGCATACTATGATTCGGGGGGATCTGCAGCCCCATTTGAACGCCAAGCCTTAATCAAACTGCGCCATGTGGCCGGAGACAGAGCGCTAGGAGAAAAAGTGGAGGCACAACGTGATCGTTTTGTGTACAGCTCGACCCCGTGGGACCTGGAATCCGCCATACACCTTCGAACGCGTCAAATCAAAGAACTCGTTCCGGCTGGGGCCACTCACGTCAAATACAGTCCAGGGGGATTGATTGACATTGAATACCTCATTCAATACCTCCAAATCATATACGGCTCCCGTCTGGCATCACTCCGACATTCCAACACTCTCAAGGCTCTCGAGGCCCTATGCCGTCGAAAACTCATCAAACGTCAAGAAGCCCACACTCTCCGAGAAGACTACCTGTTTTTCCGTCAATTGATTGACGCGCTTCGTATCGTACGTGGCAATGCTCGCGACCTTCTTCTTCCTGAGCCGGAGTCTGACAGTATCATCTTTCTAGCGAGGCGCCTAGGCTTTATCACTCCAAACTGGAAAGATGGGGCAGAAACGCTCGAGAAAACGATTCATGACCGAATGAAAAGAACCCAGAAGATCTTTCGTGACTATTTCGGCCAGAAGTCTAAGGACTCATGAATATTTCCGCTTTCAACCATTTTTCCGCTACAACCTGAAGTCAATGAACAGACTTCCTGCGCGTTCTTGGGAAAACCTGTCAAATCTTGCATCACGACGTCAAACATCCATCCTGGGTTCCTATTCGACTACTCCAGAAACTTCCGTCATTGTCCGAAGAAGGTAAGACATGGCGTTAGGGAAAAAGACTATCCCCATCCATGCAAAGGGAAAAGAATCCATTTAACTGAACAAATCGTTACTTTTCAATCGTTTATAGCTAACCTGGGTAAGGGGGTACAGGAACATTCGCGTACGGCTCACGATCCTGCCAAAATTGTGGATAAACGAATCTCCAAGCATTGCTCGCCTCTCTGTGCTTCTCTGTGAATGTTTAGTGGCTCGCTTTTTGCTGTCCCCTTAGTTATCAGGTCACGAAAAATCATCACCACATTTATTCACACTGGGGAACGCTGGATCATGAAACACGCACCATCGGTTATGGAAGCTATGTCGGAAGAAGAACCTCAAGCACGGCCGGGACGGACCTATGGTCCGGCCTCGAGCAGTCAGTCTCCGGCGCTCGAATCACTCTATTTTCGATCTTTTGGTCCGAAACCGCTCCTAGACCGGCAATCAGAGGCCGAGCTCGGAAAGATTATCGATCAGTCGAGTCGTTCCATCAGGAATGTGATCAAACAAGGGCTGAGCCTCGCGCGAAAATCAACCAAATCATCAACACAACAACACGTGATCGTCACCTTGAAAGACATTCATCAACTGAGTGGACTCTCAGCTCCTGCGATCGAAGAGGCCAAAAACTCCTTATTGACATTGAAACGAGAGCATCCTCACCATTCGAGAACCATTCAACAACTCTGCGAACAGCTCCAAGATGCTGGGCAACGGTTAGAAGAAGCTAAAACGGAGCTCGTGCAGCGAAATTTGCGCCTCGTGGTTGATATTGCCAAACGGTATGTCGGTCATGGACTCGCCTTTTTGGATTTGGTTCAAGAAGGCAACATCGGGCTCATGAAAGCCGCAGAACGGTTTCAACACAGTAAAGGATTCAAATTTAGCACCTATGCGACCTGGTGGATTCGTCAGGGCATCACACGCGCACTCGCCGATCAATCACGAACGATTCGCATTCCCGTGCATATGAATGAAGTTTCCAATAAAATCGCTCGTATCTCAAAACGATTAACACAGCAATACGCGGGCGCACCACGCACGGAAGACATCGGCAATATCCTAAACATGACACCCGATAAAGTCCATGAGACGGTTCAAGTGTTTCAAGACCCTCTTTCCCTTGAAACCCCGGTCGGAGACGGTGAAACACTGCTGACCGATTTCGTCGCCGACACCAAGTCAGCCTCTCCGGAAAGCCCCATCGCGAAACAGGAGACCAATCAACAGGTCCAACGTGTCCTTAGCACGCTGACAGAACGTGAACAAATGGTCATCCGGCTTCGCTTTGGGTTTGGGCAGGATGAACCCTGGACTCTGGAAGAGGTCGGACAGACGATGTCAGTAACCAGAGAACGAGTCAGGCAAATTGAAGCAAAAGCACTACAAAAGCTTAAAGAACCCAGCATGAAACAATTATTAGCTGCAATTAAGTAACCCCCCAGCTTCCCGTTAAGAAGCGAGAATCGATGTCTCTTGACCAAGCAACACGGATTTCTTGACGTCCTTGAGCTTGAACAGAAAATCCATTACGATGGGTACGTTTCACACATTTCTCTTCCCTACTCGTCATGACGACCAATGTGGACCCACTCATTCAATCTTTGCGCGAGGACTTTCGACACCACCTCGAACGCTTTTATGCCTGTCTCCATCTTGCCCCGCCCTATCATAGCGTGGAGAAGGCCATTCGCTTTTTATCGACATCGTTACAAAACAAACCTCCCCAGGAACGGGAGCAGTTGTCGAACGACTTCCGCATGAAGTGGGACCTCTTCGAGCAGGCATTCGTGCAATCCGGACTGCCGAAAAAACATCACGGAATCATTCGAGGGTTAATCCGATCCGAGCAATGTCCAGAACTCCCGGAGGAATATGCCGTCTTTACCCAAGCATTCCTCGCAAACCAGTAGCTTATCCATATCATCCTCAAGACACGAAAACGATTTTGAAAAACGTCATAAGTGTGAAAATGAGACATCTGCATCATTCGCACAACATTTAGGCTAGACCTTTTCGCGTGAACACGTTACCATCAAGATCTATTGTTTCATACCAGTACTCATTCGTCTCCATTCTTCATTCGGCATCATTATTGCTCATCTTTTCACGTAGTCATTGAGCTATGCTCTGAGCCTTCCATCTTGAAGAGGGATGAATGAGGTTTCAACGAACGATTGGGAAGATAGCTGTTACATCTGGACCCGGCATTCATTCTGGAAAGCCAGCTGGGATCGCCATTCACCCTGCTCCTGCCAACACAGGATTGATTTTTTATAAGATATCCAACGGTGTTCCAGAAGCCTGCCCCGCTCATATCCAATGCCTGCATCAGACAGACCTCTGCACGAGTCTCTCACACAATAGCTTTCAGGTTCAGACCGTCGAACATTTACTATCTGCGCTTTCGGGCCTTGAAATTGACAATGCCTACCTGGAACTCAATGGGAATGAGATCCCCGCATTAGATGGAAGTTCAGCGCCATTTGTCGAGTTACTTCAAGAGGCACAGATCGTCGAACAGGCAGCGCCTCGTACTTACGTAAAGATCATCCGCCCAATTTCCATCACCCATGGCGAGAAGTCTATCTCCGTCCATCCTTCGTCTCTACCAAAAATCTCGTATTCTATCGACTACGATCATCCTCTCATACAATCCCAATCCCACGTCTACCATGCGTCCCCTTCGGCGTTTCAACGTTCTATCGCCAGTGCTCGAACATTCGCCTTTAAGAATGAAATCGAAGGCTTATGGGCAAAAGGATTAGGCATGGGAGGCACCTTGGACAATACGCTCGTGTTTTCGGAGACCGAGCTGCTCAACGACACCGGATTGCGGTACCCTGATGAATGCGTGCGACATAAGATTCTAGACCTTATCGGAGACCTCGCATTGCTCGGTCTCCCGGTGATCGGCCATTTTGTCGCAAAACGTTCCGGCCATCGACTTCATGCCGAATTAGTTACGGCCATTCTCAAAAACCCAGGTTCTTGGATCCTGATCAATACGGATGTGGAGGGTGCTGAGTCGATTCCCTGTCCATTGCCGGTTCGAGAATCAACATTATCCGCTTTACCGAAACCCCAACCAGCTCTTTCTCCCCAGTAACATACGATTTATCATTCCCACCCCCTTGCGTCAGCTGGACGGACGACCTGCCCACTTCTCAGGCCAGGCATTCTTGCGTTCCCTGTAATGACATGCTAGGTTGTGATCCCGAATGTAGCTTCCCGAGATGATGCGATTTCCTTTACATACTCTTCATGTCCTGAATATCTTTGCGCTCTTCGTGACCTGCACATGGTGTATTGCCGGGACGATTCAAGATGATCCGCTGGGATTTGACGGGATAAAATGGGGACGTTCACTCGAACATCACCCCAGGTTAGTCCAAGTCGACCGTTCAGAAGACATCGTCTTTTATGGATTAAAAGATACGGCTGTACTGGCCTGGGGCATCCCTGTAGAATCGATTAAATTCTTGGCCGTAAAAAACCAGTTCGCGCAAGCTTTAATCCATTACCAAGGGGAGGACACACATCAAACCCTTATGGAGTATTTAGAGACCACCTTCGGGGAACATCAACTGTCCCCCGGGTCCATGATGCGAGGCCTGAACCAGCATTATTCATGGCGGGGGCACACGACAGAAATTTCCCTGACTTATCATGGCTTGACCGAACGTGGGTTCATCTCCGTGCAAAGTCGCGTGCTTGCCGCGGCGTTAATGAATGCCGTTTCGGATCAAAAATTTTAATCATTGTGGTCTCGAAGCAAGGGATCGCGGTCAGATAAAAGTTGAGGATTGACCATGCATGCTGCCAGTAAACTCAGAGAGTTATTCACAAAAGACGGGATTATTAAAGTTGGAGGAGCCCATGATGCCCTGAGTGCCAAGTTGGTCCAAGAGGCCGGATTTCATGCCGTCTGGGCTGGAGGATTCAGCATCTCCGCAGCGTTAAAATGTATCCCTGATGCGAGCTTTATCACGTTGAGCGAACAAGTCGGAGTGGAACGCAACATGGCCGAAGCCATCACGATTCCGATCGTCGCCGACTGTGATACTGGCTACGGAAACGCTCTCAATGTCATGCGAACGGTCAACGATCATGAACGAGCTGGCATCGCTGCCATTTGCATCGAAGATAACGTGTTCCCGAAACGCTGTAGTTTTTACGCTGGCGTCAGACGCGAACTTATCTCAATCGAAGAACATTGCGGCAAGATTCGGGCGGCCAAAGCCGCTCAGACGGTGAGGGATTTCGTGGTCATCGCCAGGACAGAAGCTTTAATCGCCGGATGGGGAAAAGAAGAAGCCTTAAAACGAATCCAAGCCTATGCCGAGGCTGGAGCCGATGCCATCCTTATTCACTCGAAAGAGCCAACTTTCGATGAACTCAGAGATGTCGCACAATCGTGTCAACATGTGCAGATCCCACTCGTGGCGGTCCCGACCACCTATGATGGCATCACAGCCAACGAGCTTGAAGCAGCCGGGTTCAAGATGGTCATTTATGCGAATCAAGCCATCCGTTCGGCCATCAAAGCCATGCGAGCAACATTAGCCGATATCCTGACACATGGTCATGCCGAAGCCGTTAAGCCTCAAATTGTCCCACTACAAGAAGTCTATGACTTGGTGGGAGTCACACAAATGAAACAGGACGAACGCCAGTTTCTACCTCCAGGAGGAGAACCGGTCACAGCCATTATCGCTGCAGCCGGGTTCGAGAAACCATTGTTGCCCCTTATTCAAGATCGGCCTAAATGTCTTCTGGACATTAAAGGGAAAAGCATACTTGAACGACAAGTTTCAGCCTTGAATGAATGCAACGTGAAAGACATCGCCTTGGTTCGCGGCTATCAGAAATCAGCCATCACCCTTCCTAACATTCAATATTATGACAATGATCGGTACGAAGAAACCGGTGAACTCTATTCATTTTTTTCCGCCGCCCATGTCATGAAAGGCCGCTGCCTACTGCTCTTTGGTGACATTATTTTCGACACAACGGTCTTGCAAAAGCTCTTGAAGAGTCCCGCAGACATTTCGCTTGTCGTCGACGTCTCATGGAACGACCGTCCGAGGCCAGAAGTTTCATCTATCCAATCTCGTAAGGACCTTGTTATTCTCGATTCTCCTCCTGGAAAAAGTCATCGATATGTCACTCCTGAAGAATCGAATCGCATTGTCAAAATTGGCCATGACATCTCTTACGATGAAGCACATGGAGAGTTTATTGGTATGGCCATGTTCTCGGCACTTGGGATGGAGCAGTTCACTCAGTGCTATAGGAAAGCTCAACAAGCCTCATGGCCGAAGGGTTTTCATGAATCAGCTAATCTGACACAGGCTGCACTGACAGACCTGATCCAAGAACTCATCGATCAAGGGCAAGAAGTCCAGGCGGTGCCGACGTATAAGGGATGGTTAGATGTTGATTCATTCGAAGATTATCAAAAGGCCTGGGCCGAGGTCTCGCGGTAGCTACCCAAAGATATTCGACAGAATAGGAATCTCAAGGACAAACGAAAAAACAAAGATACTGGGGTTTCAGGTGCGTCTCAAGTCTCTGCAGTCGGCGACTCCCTCCTTACCTTCTCACGAGCTTCTAAAACCTTACGAACCACAGCTTGGACATTTTCCTCATCCACGAATGGGGACAAGATAAAGGACTTGAGCGCCGCCACTGGTTCACCATATGCCGTCTGGCGGTAACAGTCGGTCATCGAAAGGACCACACCTCGTCCGGCCATCCCTTCCTTATGGACATAATGATAAATTTTTCGATTATACTCATTATGTTGAAGGAGCAGAGGTCGAAAGGCTGGATCGGTCAGTTCTTGTTCTTGAATCTTAAACGTGTCCACTTCCTCAGGGTAGGCCCGAAAAAGAGTGACCGTTCCAAAATTATCACGGTTCAACACCGTCGTACATGCATGCCCTTGTAGATTTTCGCTGAGAAGCTCGGCCATTTCGACGATATGGCCAAGAATCACTCGTAATCCTTCCTTGCCGAATAACTTCATATTGGCCAATGACGCTAAGACCCCCGTCCCGGACCTGGACGTCTCCATCGTATACATCCCCGGTCGATGCTCACCAAATTGGTAAAGATAAGGCATTTGCTCCTGAGGCCGGCTCAAACGGGTAAGATCCCTCCCCTCCTTAAACAAGACCAGACTAGAAATATAAGGAGTAAAACCTGGTTTATGAAAATCAATACCCGCCGAATCAGCCAAGTACAGGTACCGAATATGGTGGCAGGCACCCGCCAATGCCCGAATCGTCCGTGGGCGAAAACCCAACACGTTGGTCTCAAAATCATAATCATTGAACACAGACCAAGCCCAGCCAATCACCGCATCGGCATGCACATGTGGCACATACGGAAGTTCAAACGTCTCAACGAGTTCATCCCGTAGCGAAACGATGGCTCTCAGATCATCGAGACCGAATGCATCAGTGGTTCCCATTGTCGCGATGAATGCCGCAATCTTTTTCCCGCCCTGAAGCACTTCCAGGGCTGATTCACGCAGACGAGACATGTCCATCGCATTCCTAGAATCGGTGGGGATCGTGATGAGGTTGTGAGACCCAAGCCCGAGCCAGCCGGCGATATTGTACCGGCAGTAATGACTACAATCACTCGCAAAGATCACCGCATCCTCTCGAATCCCCTGTTCCATGGATCCGGGCATCGTTTTGACTAAAGCGGCTTTAATCCCGTACAAAGTCGTGCCGGTTCCTCCAAACGTAAACACACCCGAAGCACGTTCAGGATCATAGCCTATCAACCGCGCCATCATGGAAACCATTTCCACCTCAGCCAAGGCGAATCGGTGACTATATTCATCCCAGGCCAAATTCGGATTGTACATGGACGAGAGAAGCACTCCGATCAATGAAGAAATCGTCGCTGGCGGGACCACATTTTGTTGTGTCCGTGGATGCCCCCAGAGCGTCAATCCTTCGCAATACGTGACAAGATTCGCCGTAACATCTTCGACACTAGACCCCGAATCGGGAATGGCCGCACGCCGCGCGGTTTCATAATCGAGCGGAGCTCGTTCACCCAAAATGGGACGTTCGCTTTTTAACATATCCACCGCATCAATCGCGCGCATGATGCTATGCACAAAATACGAGTCATGCACACGATTGGAGATAGGCTGAGGAAAGGCCAGACGAATGTGATCGAGAATTTCCCGATACTGAGCAGCCATACACGTTTCCTTTTCTTAGATTTCTAAGCGTTTTTCCTTTAACTTTGGTATGCGATCTGAATACAGAAACTATTTTATCATGCGGGGAATGTCTGACCGACTCTCGACTCAACGATGGGAAACAACGATGTTGAAAGCTGACTTCCGTGTTCAATACTCCTCGCGAGGCTTCCTGCCCTTGACGATTTTATTACCAGTGTAGTGCCCACAACGAACACAACAGATACAGAACTCCGTCAACTCTTCATTCCAATCTGAGTGAATACGGTCATCAGAGACATACTCGTCAGGCCAATCGTCAGGATAGCCGACTCTCGACATTTTATGTCCACACGCCGCGTTCTTACATTCGATGACACTCAACACCTGACCATGCTTATCGGTCATCGTGCATCCCTTTGAGCCGTTGCAAAAAGCCGCCAGCGGGTTAGAAGTCTTGGAATGCTGTGCTTCCATAGTATACTCTAAAAACCGGCCTAAATGAGACGAGAAACATCAGACCAATGAACAGGAAGAACGTCCCCTCAGGATTTGACTCTCGCGCAAGAGATGGGCACTATGCGGCCATCCACACATGCTACCATTCCGGCACCATTAACTTGATAAAGGCCTAAAAACGTATGAACATC
Organism: Nitrospirales bacterium; assembly: GCA_031315865.1. Taxonomy (NCBI): domain Bacteria; kingdom Pseudomonadati; phylum Nitrospirota; class Nitrospiria; order Nitrospirales; species Nitrospirales bacterium. The sequence continues at coordinate 2,911,457 of JALDRJ010000002.1, read as the reverse complement.
CCGCATGACCTGTTTGAGATCAATCCTGAGTATTCAGTTGAGGTCAACCATGTCGGAAAAGCTCGGCACAAAGTGGTGACCGTCGATCATTTTTATCGGTACCCGGAGAAAGTCCTCAATCTTGCCCTCGAACTTCCGTACACGAGCCAATTCGAAATCATCGGGAACTTTCCAGGCGTCCGAGCGTCAATCAACGTCGATACGCAATCGGTCATCAAAACCATCAGCACTCTCTGGGGGGCTCCATTACAGTCAGCGTTCGACCCGCAACCGGTCGTGTTCTCCGGCATTACCAACCAGAACTACCGCTTGAATATCGGGCAGCGTCAACCACACATCGACCAGGACATTACAGCCATGGTCTGGCTGAACCCGCAGCAATCTTGCTCTGGCGGCACTGGGCTTTTTCGTCACAAACCCACACAGTTAGAACGCCTGCCACCATTTCCCGATGACAGCATTCGAGCCCTGGCCGATCGTTTGGAGCTGAGTGAGGAATTCTTAAACAGCCAGGAGGGGTATGAAAATTTCCAGAACAGCATGATCTTTAATCCCCTTTTTGCCTGTCAGGATAACCGGTATATCAATGACGGGAATGAATATTGGGAACTCCTCCACCTTATTGACATGAAACCCAACCGACTCATCATTTTTGACGGTCGATGTTTTCATTCACAATACATTCAACCAGAAGACTATGCAGAAGCCTTCCGGGTCAACCAAATTCTCTACCTCACCCAACAGACGACGCCTGCATAAGAACCCACCAGTAACCGGCAGACGTTTGCCCCTGGTCTGTCGAATTTGCGGAACAGTTCTGTCACTCAAATAGCCTAGGAAATATACCCTACAAAACTTATCCCCTAACAATTCACAGACAAAAAATCAAGCAAAAACTCATGATAAAGTTTTTGGAAAAATTATAACCCTTCACTTTACATTCAGCAGGAAGATTTTAAAAAAATCATTTGTTTCAATAACTTACGATTTCAATCCATAAAAAATCACAAAATACCCAAGAAATACAGCTATACAGTGTTTTTTCATTTGACAGACAAGAATTTCCACACTATTCACACATTATTCACAGGACGAAAGTTTTCATTTACTGCCCTGCAGGTGCGTTTCTTCTCGATATGCCCTGGCCACAAAGATAAATAGGACCGACACGACCAACATGACGCCTGCGAAAAAATAATAGTACTTGGCCCCATTGAGCAGGGTCGTACCATCAGGGTTTTGGATAAAATAATTAACCAGCGAGGTAAAGGCGTTACCGAGCGACACAGACAGCAGGAACAGGGACATGATGACCGACTTTAATTTGAGCGGGGCTTGGGTATAGGAAAACTCCAGACAGGTGATTGAGACCATCACTTCGGCGCCGGTGATCACAGCGTAGGCGAGCAGTTGCCATACGATATTCGGATGAAGCCCCGCCTCAATTCGGGCCTCAATGGAGGCAGAAATCAAGAAAGCCAGCATCGTCACAAAAAACCCAATCGATATCTTCCGCAACGGATTGAGAGGAAACACCCGGTCGAGCAACGGGTAAATTCCATAGGTAAAAACCGGAATAAAGAGCATGATCAAGATAGGATTGACCGCTTGAATCTGAGAAGGCAGCCATTCTATCCCAAGCCATTGCCGGTCCATTTCTTTCGCTTGCAAGACCCACGCAGACGAGGTTTGATCGTAGAGAGACCAGAAAAACGCGACAAAAAGAAAGATACCCGACAGTTTCAGGATTGAGCGCCAGGCCGCCGGGCTTTTCAATTCCGAGAAAAAGGCTGCGGGATCGGGAGGAATGTGCGTGTAGTGATACCGCCCCATCCAAAACACCAAGGTCGCGAGAAGCATCAGGACCCCTGGCACACCAAACGCCACATGAGGGCCATAGTTCTGTAATAACCAGGGCGTCAAAAGTGTCGAAAAAAATGCTCCAAAATTAATGGAAAAATAAAACCAGGAAAAGGCCTTAGAAAGCAGAGTCCGGTTTCGTTCTCCAAATTGATCGCCCAAGACCGCAGACACACACGGTTTAATCCCCCCGGAACCGATCGCGATCAGAGTGAGGCCGATAAGAAGCCCCACCCGAGTTTGATCGATAGCCAACGCGAAATGGCCGGCGCAGTAGACGAGCGACAGCGGGATAATGGTGCGATATTTCCCCAAGAAGCCATCGGCCAGCAAGGCCCCTAAAAACGGAAAAAAATACACCGCTGACGTAAACAGATGAAAATGAGCGCGAGCTTCCGGCGCACTCATCACATCGAGATCGCCATGTTGATTGCGCAACATCTCCGTCATAAATACCACCAGAATGGCACGCATGCCGTAAAAACTGAACCGCTCTGCGCCCTCATTCGCGATCACGTGAAAAATCCCTGGCGGCATCTTTTCAGTAGATAACGGGGTATGACGAAAGGAGCGGGCAGACATGTTTCTTGATGATTATTCGATAGAGGGAACGAAGCAATAGACAGGAAAAGTCAGCCGAGGACTCAGCCCCAGCTTTGCGGTGATGCGAGAAACCCTTAACGCTGCGACGTGTCGTCTTGACCCTTCATGTTTTCTTTTTCTAATTTTTCAAAAAAGCGGTCGGCGTCGCTTCGTATTTCCTGTTTCGAGGGTGGGGGTGATTCATGAGGTTTCGAAGCACACCCGAACATACCCACACTGGTCAAAAATATCGCGGTGCCGAGAAGCAGCCAACAGCGACCCATCGCAAGGACCTTGAAAACCGGAAGATGCCCGTCAAACGACTTTTGTAATTTCTCGTGATTCTTGAGCATGTACACTCCCCCTTTGCTTAATTGGACGCCATAGAATTTTCACATTGTACAGGATTCTCGGAGCGAAAAAGAGAGTTGAGGGAAGAATCGGTCAAAATCGAAAAATCTTCCTGGGACATCCCGAAATTGACTGCCTGAAAGGGGTCTGTTACTTTACTTGATCCCTAACCCTGTAGCGTATCTTTGGTTGCGAATCTTTCACTGAACCATCGGAGTCCATCGTGTCAACTACGGCTTCTAGTCAGCTCATTCAATCACTGCAACATTTTTCAGCTCAACTTCGTATCCATGCCATTCGGCAGACAACTGAGGCAGGAAGCGGACATCCAACCAGCTGCTGTTCGGCCGCGGACATTGTGGCCACGCTATTTTTCGGAATCATGCGGTTCGACCCCACGAATCCGCAATACCGGGGAAACGATCGGTTTATCTTATCCAAAGGGCATGCGGCTCCTCTTCTCTACGCTGCATGGGCGGAAGCCGGATATTTGAACGAGCGTGATCTCCTAGACCTCAGAAAGCTTCATTCTGACCTGGAAGGCCATCCTACGCCACGACTGTCTTTTGTCGATTTGGCGACCGGCTCACTGGGACAGGGGTTGAATGGTGGAGTGGGAATTGCGTTGAACCATAAATATCTTGATGACAATCATGCCCGCGTGTACGTGTTAATGGGAGATGGAGAGTCGGTCGAAGGCTCCGTATGGGAAGCGGCTGAAATCGCTCGGTACAAGCAGCTCGACAATTTATGCGCCATCATCGACATCAATCGTTTAGGACAATCAGATCCCACGCTTTTGGAACATGACCTGAATACCTATCAGGCGCGTTGGAAGAGCTTTGGCTGGCATACGATTCCAGTCGATGGCCATGACCATACCGCCCTATTCGAAGCCTTTCAAGAAGCCGCCAACACCCACGATCAACCAACGGTCCTGTTGGCCAAAACCCTGAAGGGGAAAGGTATTTCGTTTGCTGAAGATAAAATGAATTGGCATGGCAAAGCTCTCTCTCAAGAGGACGCTAGCAAAGCGATTGAGGAGCTGTCCGGCATGCTCAATTCAGAGCCAGGACAATCCCCAAGCATCGCCGCTCCGGTTTCATTCGAATCGGCTCCACCCAATGTCATGCCCGTGGCTCCTCCGGCCTATGACCCTGCGAAGCCCGTTGCTACGCGCGAGGCGTTTGGTGAGGCCCTCGTCCATTTGGGGGAGGCCAATCCATGGGTGGTTGCCTTGGATGCGGATGTGAAAAACTCGACATTTACCGACAAGTTCGCACAACGGTTTCCTGCTCGCTTCTTCGAAAATTTCATTGCCGAACAAAATATGGTCGGCGCGGCCGCTGGCTTGGCCGCTTGCGGCAAGATCCCGTTTGCCGCGACCTTTGCATGCTTTCTGACTCGTGCCTACGATTTCATTCGCATGTCGGCGATCAGCCAGGCCAACATTAAATTAATGGGATCACATGCCGGCGTGAGTATCGGAGAAGACGGTCCTTCGCAAATGGGACTGGAGGACATCGCCATGATGTCTTCGCAACCCGGCGTGACGGTGCTCTACCCATCGGATGCCGTCTGCGCTTATCACTTGGTGCAGGCCGCAGCGTCTCATGAAGGCATGGTGTACATCAGGACCGGTCGACCGAAAACCCCGATTCTTTACGCCAACGATGATATTTTTCATATTGGCGGGTCCAAGGTCGTTCGTCAGAGCGATCAAGATCGTCTCACGATCGTCACGGCAGGCGTGACTCTCTTTGAAGCCCTGCAAGCCCATGAGGAATTGGCGTCAGCCGGCATTCCAGTACGTATCGTTGATCTCTACAGTATCGTCCCGATCGACCGAGCCACGCTCCTCGACTGCGCTCGTGCGACGTCAAACACATTCCTCACGGTTGAAGATCATTATGCCCACGGTGGATTGGGAGATGCCGTTCTGAATGCCCTGTCAGGTGAGGGCATTCGCCTCCATAAGCTCGCGGTTCGCGAGATTCCACACAGCGGGAAGCCAGCCGAACTCCTTGACCGATACGGCATCAGCGCAAGGATCATCGTGGAAACGGCCAAGCGCCTCGTCTAATGGCTACTCAGTGTATGAGCTATTACATGGAACAGCCCTCGCTTGACCATTCATCATACTGTTGTATCCACTCACGAGCGCCATCAAGAGTTTCGAATTCTCCTTCTAACTGAGCATCAAACGCCGCTCTCAATAGCTTCCCCATCATTGGACCGGGTGGAACCTTCATCGCCAACAGGTGCCGCCCCATCAGTAACGGCTTGGGGGCTTGATTTTGAATGGAAAGCCCTTGCGCAACGGTCAACATCGCTCGCATATTCTGAGGCATCTCCTGCGGCAATGGCGGTCGTCCGCTGTGATCGGCTTCAACAAGCCTCGCCAGCATATCCAATGACTCTCCGGCTTCGCCAAGCGCGACGGCCACCCGGCGCACATGCCGGGTGGAACCCTGAAAATCAATATGAGTCAGATGATAGTGACACAATGCGATCACTCGATCGGCTAATGCACGCGGCATCCCTATTCTCCGGAGGAATCGTTCATACGTTTCGGTCTTTCCACTATGCCCACGGGAGCGAATCCGATCGGGTAAGATTTCGGTGGTTTCCGGCTTGCCAAGATCATGACATACACCCGCAAAGACCAACACTGCCCGATCTTCCAGACTGAGCTGATCCCGTTCAGCGATACGGGCAGATTGGTCAGCGACCAATAGGGTATGCTCCCAAACATTGCCTTCCGGATGAAAGCGAGGATCTTGTGGACAGCCAGTCAGCGCGTCAAGTTCAGGATAACGCTCACGCCACCCACAGTGTTCGAGAAAACGTAATCCCCGCGACGGCTCCTTAGACTGCCCTGCCCACTTGTACCACTCAGCCCAGATTCGTTCGATCGGAAGGGTTTCGTATTCATCCACAAGTTGGCGACTGAGTCGTATCGTGTCGGGATGAACATCCAACGAAAACCTCCCCGCCAGTTGAAGCCCCCTCAACACCCGGAGTGGATCTTCTGAAAACTGCCCACCAACATGTCGCAGCGTCCGAGCCTCAAGATCTTGAACGCCCAGGAACGGATCAATCAAATCTCCGGTCACAGGATCATACGCGATGGCGTTAATCGTAAAATCCCTCCGTACCGCAGCCTGTTCCGGAGTCATCGACGGGTCGGAAAAAATATCGAACGCCTTATGCCCCCGTCCGGCTTTTGATTCCCGTCTCGGAAGAGAAATATCGACGGGTAAGCCGTGGAGTTTCATGACGCCAAACGCCTCACCGACAACCTCAACCTTGAAATGCGTCTCTAGCAGCGCCCTCAAGGATTCAGGGGACACGCCATAGACTTCAATATCAAGATCTTTGGCGGCGAGACCGAGCAGCGCATCCCGCACACAGCCTCCCACGAACAACGCCCGCCCTCCGGCATGTTGAACTTCCTGAAAGATTGTTGCGAGGGCCTCTTTCACAGCGCCCTCACCCATGCCCAGTGTCAGCTGCTTCAATCCCGATCGTCTGTCAAAACAATCGTGACGTGTTTTCATCGATATGGCCCTGCCGTAGTTTTTTGAAGAGGTATTACGGTCGTTCCCTCCCTTTCACCTCTTCCACATCAGGTCTCTCGCCTTTATGATGGGTTTGGCGCCATAAAGACCAGGACTCGAAGCCGTCGATCCGTATGATTGACCAGCCCATGTTCCTCGCCGGCAGGCGCCATCGTGGCCTGTCCTTCGCTTAGCACTTGCTTTTCTTGCCCGACCTGAAACGTTCCCTCCCCTTCTATCACCACATACACTTTATCCTGGTCGGCATGAACATGTCCTTTTTGTTCCTGTGATGGTTCAAGACAATACACATCACAGAAAAACCTCGGCGACAGAAACACATTATGTTTTTTCATTTTTTCTTGCGAGAATTCCTGAAAATCATCAAGACTCTTCACGAGCATCCGTCAACCCTCCTTCATAACAATTCATGATAAAAAATACCTTTCCCAAGCTGCTGTCTACACTAACCTGCTATACGACATAATTGGCAAACCATGACAGGTCTGTTCGTTCACTCAACCAACCTCAGCCCGGTTCCAGCAGACACGATCATAACTCAGGGGCAGTTGAAAAAAGCCGCCAGCGGCGTTCTCTCCATTTTGCCGTGCTCACGTAATGCCAGTACGCTCCGCGCGTCAAAATGCCTGTGGCCTTGCTGGGCGAACTTTTTTGAACCGCCCCGACGCTGCTGACTCACAACGTCGTTCTAACGAAATATGGCCTTTGATAGCTTCATTGTTCAACACACCCACTCATACAATCAAACCCACTGATGCTGAGGAGAGCCGCCACCGACCAACAGACATGGCTCGTCGAATGCGTGGCTGAGCCGGGGTATGGTTGTCATCTCATGGCTCAGCGGATTCGTAGCATAGCTTCATCTGCGCCATATATGGCCAAGGTTGAACCCTCGGCTTCGTCATGGTAGCCTGATGAAGAGATTACTTGAATTCTAAGAGCTTCTCATCAGAAAGGAATACGAATGGCAAAGCGACCCGCGCATTCCACAATCTCGATACTCGCCTTGATGCTCGCACTATTCTTCCCGATTCCGGCCCTGGCATCAAGTGGAGCCGCGACCGAAGGAGAATTCGAGCTTCTCGAGGATGAACCATCCAAGCATGAAAAAGGCAAGGTCATTCTCTATGAATTCGCGGATTTTTATTGTCCGCATTGCCATATGTTCGAACGTATCGTGGTCACAAAGCTCAAAGAGGAATTTGGTGACCGGTTAGAAGCGCGATTAATTGGATTTCCTGTCATGCCGGGTAAACTCCCGACGGCTTTTGAGATGTACGAGCAAGCGGTCAGCATGGGGAAAGGCCCCGAGATGAAGAAAGAACTCTTCGACTCTATCCATGGGAAAAAAATTGAGGTCTTCGATAAAACTATTCGGCGCCTGCTACTCCAGAAATTGAGCCTCGATGTCGACTCTTTTGAAGAAGGGTTGGCGAGCGGCGCTCCATTTCGAACGCTTGAAGAGGGGAAGGCCTGGGGGGAACGAATCAAAGTCACGCACACCCCTACCGTCGTTATCGATGGCAATATGAGAGTCGCGAACTTAACGGAAGAAAATCTCAGAACCATTATTCGCAGCATTCTTGAGCAAGACAAAAATTCCTAGGTACTCATTATCCTCCATCCGTCATCAGCAAAGGAACGTAATCATGGGCAAAAAAAATAAGCCTGACTCCCCTTTTCCAGAAATGGGCGATATCCTTTCCGGCATGGAAGACCTAATGCGAGACGAAAATGGAAATCCATTGACCCCAGATCATCCACAATACCAAAAACTGGCGGCCTTGATGGAAAGTATGGTGAATTCTATCAATACAGAGGGGGAGAAGACCCCGTTCGATGGCCCACAGGGACAGGCGTAGTTCCTGGCAGTGGCTCGCGCTCGCTACCAGGACTCAGCAAATATCTCAAAACATGAAACTAGGTCGAAGCCTTTTATTTTCGTCTCGTTGTATCCGATACAACCTTCATCACTAAACAGCACTAAACAGATTGACAATTCCCCTGATAACGTCTAAAACATCCTGATTCGACTCAAATAGCAGCGGAGAGGTGGGTGAGTTCGGCTGAAACCAACGGTTTGCTAAACCGTCGTAGGGTAATACCTACCGCGGGTTCAAATCCCGCCCTCTCCGCCAGTTATTCTTTTGATTTATAAATTACGTGTAGGGCGGGCTCTCCTTCAAGACGCTGCCTTCTAAGCTTTGCTCGCGTCTCTTCTATCTGCCGAACTGTCGCACGTTTTTCAAACCGAAATTCCCGCCAATATCCATTCAGGTAAAGACCTCACGCATGCGTGAACACCGCTGGGAGACCTCATCATCTTTCACCTTCGCGGAAGTGAATGAAACGGTCAAGCGGCTTGCCAAAGCCGGGCTCACGACGGTTTACCCTGAAAAAGACCTGATTTGTTACATCGAAGAGTGGGAAGTTGATGGCCCTCGAGAAATTGCACACCTTGATGCCTGGCCCCTCGAAGATGTGACGCTCATTCATGTCATGGATGGATGGAAAGGAGACTTTTTTTTACTCACGGGCCAGTACCACACGCTCGTGCAGCAATACCGATCGGTCAACACCTATTGCTCACTCTGTCACCCCTGGCGTATTCACGAACATATGGTCACCCTCAAGCCCAATGCCATGCTCTGGGTTGGATTTCGTCACACCCACGCCTTTATCCGTGTACGGGTTCATACCACTGAAATCGTGGCTCCCGGTGAAACGTGGGTAGACCACCAACGTCCCATATGGGCAGATGAACGTCGCAACGCATTCTTGTCGGCCATACACACCCTCGAACTCCCGTTGAGCCCGGTGATCGACGGTAAACAAGTCGCCGTACGTTCCACACGTGAGGATGCGCCATTGTTTTGTTCCTGGCCAGACGCATTCGGCCCCTGCCAGATTGAGCTCAATTCCCCGGATGTCTATGAATTTCTGGTCCCCGCCAGCCAATTGGCGGCGACGTATCAAGGGTCCCCGCCATCAGTCCGCGCGTATCTTACCGGATTTACGGAAGACCAGCTTCTGAATTTTGACTCCTTCGAGACTCCCAAGCGGTCGGTATATCGCTGTTCCGCCCATTGCCAAATGCAAGAGTTACCGGAACTTCTGTCGGTACTGGGAGATACAGGACGACTCTATGCCACCCTGTGCGAATTCCAAACAGCTTCTATTCTTCCCTCAGGCATTGATTCGGCGGTGATTATTGGCGTCGTTGCGAGCAGGGGGCAGTTTCAAATCGAGGCCAGGCTCAACCGCTGTCCTCTCAGCAAAGACGAAACTGCTGATTGGCTCGAACAATTGGTGGGCATACCTATGCACTATGCGCCGCTCTCGGCGTTTCCCTAGGACTGAGCGAGAAAAGAAAGGAGTCATGCTTACAATTACAGTTCACTACTTTTGAAGCAGTTCAAGAGCACTGGCATGAACTTCCTCCACAAAAATCTGTTTCATGCAGCTTTCTTCACCACGAAAACAGCCTGGATGAAAACAGGCTCGGCAATCTAATCCCTTGTAGATCACGGTTGTGCGCTTGCCTCTTGGCCCCCAGGTCTGCGGATCAGTCGGTCCAAAGAGACCTATGACCGGACACTCAACGGCCGCGGCAATATGCATAAGACCAGTATCATTGCCGATAAAGAGAGCTGCATGTTTCATAAGTGCGGCTAGTTCTAATACGTCCGTTCGACCGATACACGAGAGGACCTTGGCATTCGCTAGCGCTTGGATCTTCTCTCCTTTTTCCTGCTCCTGTCCCACAAGAACGCTCATGAAGCCATCCGCCGACAGCCGGTCGATGAGGTCCGCAAACCGTTCCAATGGCCACGCCTTGAACCAGTAGCGTGCCGCAGGGTGAATCATCACCCAACGCCGTTCAAGCAATCCAGATTCACTCAACCAATCCCTTGCGTTTCGTTCATCTTCTTTTCCAACAAAGACAGTGGGATTGGGAATCTCGCCTAAAGGAGTCCCGATCGACGATAAGGTTTGCAGATGTTGGTCGACCATATGCCGATGCTGATCTTGAATTTCGACGCACTCCGTATACAGTCTGCCGCGCCAGCGGTTTTCCCGATTAAACCCTACCCGAACGTTGGCTCCCGAAACCCAAGACAGAAGCGCAGAACGATCCCCGTCGGTCAGATCAATCACACAATCAAAGCATCGCTGTCGAAGCTTCAGTCCAAACCGAACCTGTGACATCGCCGAACCACGAGCGACAACGAGCACCTCATCAACATCCGGGTTGTGCCGCAGCACATCCTCAGTTCCTGCATTCACTAAGCAGGTAATTCTGGACTTCGGATAGTGTTCCCGCAATTTTCGTAATACAGGAGTCGAGAATAAGACATCGCCGATATACCGAAGTTTGATGACAAGAATTCGCTCCATCTGAGACTGGCGCATCTAGGATTCCGTACTGTTCCACTCCTTCATGACATCCGAAACCGTTTTGCTCACATCAGCGACGGTAATTTCCAACAATCTCTGATAATCACGCTCGTAATCGACGTGTTGCCAGTAGGCTTCCTGTGGCTTGCCCTTGGTAATCATGACTGCACGAGGACTCCAAGGCGCATACTGCACAGTGTCGGCTGCCCCATACAAACCGATGACCCTTGGTTTGTCGAGGGCAGAGGCAATGTGCATGGGTCCTGTCACGTTCGCAATCACGAGATCGAGCTCAGCCAACACCGCAACCAGTTCGCGCAAGCTGGTCTGTCCGGATAAGTCTAAGGAAGGTTCTGTCAGGTTCATGTTGATCGATTCACACAACGAACGATCGGCTTCTCCCCCCAATAAGACAATGTTGACACCAAATTGTTTTACGAGCATGTTTCCAAGCTCTGCATAGCGTTCATGAGGCCAGACTCGCCATGGAGATCCAGCACCTGGCACCAAACCAACCAGTCGTGGATTCTTTCTGTTCAATGCCGACAGGGTATGGCGCGCTCGCTGCACTTCTTCGTTGGAAACGTAGACCTCCAACCTGGCCAGGGAACGATCTATCGCTCCGACCAAGGGAACAACCACATCCAATTTTTGTTCGATGAGATGACGGCCATCCCGATCGACAGGAACACGGTGGTTATAGAGAAAACCCCGCAACCGATGACGGGTATCTTCTCCATACCGGTTTCGGGCATTGGATAGCCACCCCCACAGGGCACTCCTCGGCCCGCTGTACAGATCAATGACGGTATCAAACCGATCTTGCCGGAGCTGAGCAAAAAACCGTTTCCAATGTCCAAGCCTTACCGGGAAAGAAAGTTGCCGCTCAGTTTCCCGATCAATCTCGACCACTCGATCAATATGAGGATTATGTTGCAAGACACGAGCACTCGCGCCATTCGCCAGCACAGTCAGAAGGGCACGAGGGAACGCTTGCCTGAGGATTCGAATGATCGGCGTAATGAGGACCACATCTCCGATGGCGCGAATCGCGAGGACCAAAATCCGTTGAGGCGTTGCCGTTCCCATTCCGTCAATGCATCTTCAAAAGTCGAACGTTCGAGCAGATCGCCAGTCCTCTCCTCATCCGAAGACGACCCGCTCATATAGCGCGACCGTTTCCTTGGCCGTTTGATCCCAGGAGAATTTTCCGGCTTGCCGTATCCCTGCTTCACGCAAGCGGTGGCGAAGATTTTCGTCGGTTAAGACCTGGCGAATCGACTGTTCCAAAGCGGTCACATCGGTCGGGGTCACCATGAGTGCCGCATCGCCGACGACTTCGGGCAAGGAAGACGTATTCGAACAGACCACGGGACATCCACAAGCCATTGCCTCTAACGCAGGAAGGCCAAAACCTTCATACAAAGATGGAAAGACAAATACCGAAGCATCTTGATAATACCGTACGAGCTTTTCATCAGAGATGATTCCCGTAAAGACGACCTGACGCGTCAGACCTCTCTCGTCGACTAAATCCCGTATAGTGCCCTGCGGCTTGATATCTCCGATCAACAGCAGCTGATGACGCGTACGAACGTTATCGGGAAGCTGCGAAAAGGCATCGATGAGCGAAACGAGATTCTTCGTGGGATCAGCCCCCGCCACGGACAAGACATACGGAATCTGTTGACCGTGAGGGTTGACAAATTCAGTTCGCGGGGAAAACTTGTCATGTTCCACGCCTTGAGGAATGACCGTCACGCGCTCTTGAGGAACTTCAAGCCGCCGAACAATATCAGCCTGAGAGCTTTTTGAGACCGTGATCACATGGTCGATAATTTCGAAGGGACGAGGCATGAACATTCGTTTGAAGAGTTTTGACATGCTCATGTGGTTGCTGGAGTGAGGAAAGAGCAAAGGTTTCACGTCATGAATCGTGACGACAAACTTTCCCCGCTTCCTCACGACACAGGAGTCATAAGGGAAATGCAGCAGATCGTACGGGCCAACGAGCCACGTCGCCACCTGTTCCCAAAAACGCCGTTTCAGGATCGGAAACTGACAAAAACGGTAACGGAAATTTTCATACGCAAAAAACGCCGTCGTCTCGACCGGCATCAGAATTTCATAGTCATGTCGCCGATCGACTCGTCCCAGGGCTGCAATCAAATTTTTCGTGTACCGACCTAAGCCAACATTCATATTCATTAAATGCCAGGCCGCGATGACGATTTTCATTCGTATCTACAATGCCACCATTACGCGTGACGATCGCTTTCCCTCGAACCTCGCCTGCGCCCTTCGGGGGGCGTAAGCATTGACTCATAGAGTTTGGCATATTTGACGAAGGTATACAGACTCGCAAACACCGCAAAAATTACGCCGCGCGTACCGTCACGGTAGCCACGCTTCAGAACATAAGTCTTGAAAAAAATCACGAAGGGGTGACAGATCAGATGATGCCAGGCGACCGAGTGACAGGATTTACGCTTCTCTGAGGCGGCAAGGGAGGTGTACAGGTTAAACTTTCGAAAGTGATCGGTGATGTGCCTTTCAGTGTAATGCTTTAAAGGCGAAGAGAAAGTCTGGACCTGCCCTTCAACCAGCAAATTTTCATGGATCGCGATATCATTATACGTTGCGAGTCCTCGCCTAAAAATCCGGATTTGATAATCGGGATAGGCTCCTCCCCATCGAACCCACTGGCCATAAAAATAATTCTGCCGCGGAACCCGAAACGCCGCAGCATCCGATGGAGGCGAGGAGAGCATTTCCAGTATTTCCTCGGCTAACGCCTGTTCGACGCGTTCATCAGCGTCAAGGATCAAAATCCAATCGGATCGAGCTTGATCGATCCCGAAATTCTTTTGTCTCCCAAATCCCGGCCAGGGACGGATATAGACCAGTTCGGTGTAGGTGCGAGCAATGTCAGCCGTTTTATCGGTACTTTGCGCATCCACGACGATCATTTCGTCTGCCCATTTTACCGTGTCAAGACATTCCGCGATGTTGCTCGCCTCATCTTTCGTGATAACCACCACGCCCAGCGTCGCGCGTCCACCGGCCATCATCCTTTAAACCCATGCTTCACGACTTCACGGTAAAATTCCCAATTGAGCCATCGATTCCGCCGCGGCCTGAGCCTCCGTGATTTGTCAATTCGTTCTCTCATGACCCGTGGATGGGTCCCCGCATAGTCTTTTAAGATTGCATAGTTCGGGAACGCGGCCTGTAGTCGCGCAGCCTCATCCAATTCCTGGACCGACCGTGTTTCACCGTGCCACCACCCCTCCATCTCCCGTTTTTTTTCTCGAAAGATTTCAGCATGTTTCACCCATCCATAATGAAACACTCGAGCCGGAATGATCCGGCCGCTCTCGCCGGATTTAATCATGCGCGATGACTGTTTCGTTCGAAAATCGCACCCGTCAGCAGAAGAAGAAATCCCCTGATTCGTCCGGATCACTCTCGTGGCTTTTCGATACATCCAAGGATCGACTGACCAATAATCCCCTTTAAAGTGGATAACTCGAAACACCAGCCCCAACACGCGTTCATCGGCGGCATACTGATTCATCGCCTCACGAATAGCGGCAAGGTCATCTTCGTGAATCACTTCATCGCCTTGAACGAGAAAGGCCCAATCGCCAGAACACTGCGACAAGGCGATATCCTGTTGCAGGCCCAGCACCCGCCCATCACGTTTTAGCGTATCGTCCCAGACACTCTCAATGATCTGAATCTTGGGATCATCCAGCGAACGGATGAGCGCCAACGTTTCATCCTCGGAATTTCCCACATTCACGATAAACTCATCGACCACCGGCAACGCCGACTGGATCGCCTCAAGGATCGGAAAATCATACTTGACCGCATTGCGAATGAACGTAAACCCGCTAACCTTCATCGGTATGCTATCCTGCCTCCAACGTCCCGTTGGCTCCCGATATCAGCATACAAGATCTCGGTCTGCGTGAACATCTGAGCCAAGCTGTAGGATTCCTCGATGTGCAGTCTGGCCGTCTGCCCCAACCGCTCTCTCAAACTTTGATTCATCACGAGCCGGACCATCGCCTGAGCCAAAGCTTCAGCATTCTTTGGCTCTACCAGAAGACCGGTCTTTTCATGTTGCACAATTTCTCGAACACTTCCAACATCGGTGGCAATCACGGCCCTGTTCATGGCCATGGCCTGCGTGACGCTCTGCGGCACGCCTTCCGCTTCAACGGACGAAAGAACAAAGACATCCATACACGCCAAGCATTGGGGGATGTCATTTCTATATCCGGGCAGAATAATTGATTCCTGCAAGCCTAATGCGTCCCGTTGTTGAACAAGCAACGGATACTCCGGTCCATCCCCCACCATCAGAAACTTCACATCGGGCCTAGCCGACAATACCAATTTGGCCGCGTCGAGAAAGAAGGTCAGTCCCTTATACGACCGGAAAAAGGCGACCGTTCCGATGAGACAGACATCTCGGGGGATAGAAAACTCAGCCCGAACCCGGTCACCAGACACCCCGGGATGAAACTGTTCAGTATCGACCCCCGTGGGGATTGACTTTACCCGGCTCTCATGAACCTGCGCCTGCGCCATCACAATCTGTTTCACCGCGTTCCCCGTCGTCACCACAGCATGAGGAAGAGTCCGGTACAGCACGTGATGCCGCCAGGTCTTCGCGATCCTCGTTGATTTATGCCGGGCGCGAATAACCAGCGGACGCAATGACGACAGACGACCCGCAATAGAAGCCGTCCAGCTATCGATGGAACCATGGGTATGGACAACATTGATCCGATGCTTTTGGAAAAGTTTGAGGAACGTCACGATCAGCCAGACCCATCGGACCCTGGACATGTCCACCGATTCCACCGGAATGTCGTACTGGAACGCTCTTGCCAGAATCTGGCTTCCCGGTTGCGCCGCCAACACGACCACATGGCCTCGTTTGATCATCCCGCGGGCTTCTTCAAGGATGCGTATCTCTTGCCCTCCAAGCTCCATCGAAGATTCGGTATGAAGGATCCTATAGCTTGACATCACGACACGACAACAGACCGACCTTGAGCCTTAAGACGGATACTCTAGGAGGGGTGATGCGGCTTGGCGGACTCGTGGAGGTCCAGCTCCCAGAATTTCGCATACTTGACGAACGTATAGTACGCATACAGTCCCGACAAAATAAGACCAGGTCTTCCGTCCAGGATCCCAAGACGCAGAATATACATCTTCAAGAAGGTAAACAGCGGATGCGTGAACAACTGATGCCGATAAAATCGACGCCTTCGTTTCTTCATCTCTTGTGCCATTAAGGAAGAGTAGCGATCCATCTTGGAAAAATAGTGATCGATGGATCGAAAGGGATATTGCTTCACAGGACTCGAAAAATATCCGACCCGTCCATCGACCGTAAAGCTCTCATGCACTAGGTCCTCTTTATATTCAAAATGTGCTTTGTGGAAAAACTGCGGTTGTCGATAATCGGGATACCACCCACAATGTTTGATCCATCGGCCCAGAAAATTATTGGACCTCGGAACGAAATATGCCTGAGCATCGGGACCCTCCGCGAGACGACGACGGACTTCATCACGGACCTCGAGGGTTGCCCGTTCATCGGTATCCAAACTAAACACCCAGTCACAACTCGCATGGGCTATCGCCTCATTGCGTAATCGGCCAAAACCCTCGAAGGCATGTTGATAGACCTGATCCGTAAACTCGCGACTGATCGCGGCTGTTCGATCGGTGCTAAACGAATCCACAACGATAATCTCATCGGCCCAGGTCACACTCTCCAAACATGCGCGCATATTCATCTCATCATTGTAGGCAATGACGACGGCGGACACTCGAGGATGATGCGCAGCGCTCTCCAGACGATCCATTATGAACGGACTCCGTCTAATGGACGTTGAAGTACTGACATTAGCCGATTGGACAACAGCTCATGGGCAGCCTGCACGACCTCGTCAACAGAGATCTCTAGAAGACATTCATGTTGATTGACGTGATGACAGACCTTCTTTCCACAAGGACGACATGGCGTCATTGTATGCAAAATTCGATGGGGTCCTGTTCCATACGGTCCCGTCGCATCAACATGAGTTGGCCCGTACAGTCCCAGCACCGGTACTCCGACGGCCATCGCCAGATGAACGGGAGCAGAATCGTTGGCGATCAGCAGATGTACATGGCGCAGCAGACTTCCAATTTGGCGGATTCGTAGCTTTCCTACCAGATTTAGGCAAGACCGTTGAGGAAGGGAGGAGAAGGCCTCTGCCATCTTCTGTTGTGAAGGAGAACCAAGTAAGACCACCTTTCGATTCGATTCCTGACAAAGTCGTTCCGCAACATAGGCAAATCGCTCAATCGGCCAATTCTTTATTTCTTCGCGAGAAACTGGAGCAATCGCAATGAGTTGGTCGTCTGCCCGAACTCCGGCATTGTCCAAATATTCCTGTATAACTCTTCGATCATCCTCGAAGTCGGGAATGCAAAACGTGGGACGGGATACATCCGCACCCAAAAACCGGGCTATCGTTAAATTTCGATCGACCGCGTGCATATCGACGAGTCGCCAGGGACCGTCTACCTTGACAGGCAGCAAAATACGTCGAGTATAAAACCACGCACTACCTTCCCTTGCCATTGCAAACCCCACACGCTCAGACGCCCCCGACAATGCTGCCAGCGCTCCCGTTCGAAACAGACCTTGAAGATCGATGACGACATCGAACTTTTTCGCCCGGACACGTTGAACGATCGACGACCACGTCTTCAAACTGAACTTGACGGAGAGAACTTCATCCAAGTCCGGGTTGCCGTCGAGGAGTTCAGCCCACTCCTCTTTGACTAACCATGCAAGATAGGCATTGGGAAAGCGTTGACGCAGGGAAGCAAGAGTGGGAAGAGCATGGACGATATCGCCCAAAGAACTGGGTTTGAGAATGAGTATGCGCTCAGGCGTCAAGGTCATACATGTTTATACCAAAAATGGGCTCCCGAACTACTCATGCAATCGAGGGATCGGATCATTCCACGGTCTCGTCTTGGCATCATGCAGGATCCAATCAACAGCCTCGACAAAACTGCGGGTATTTTTTTCGATAGAGAACAGTCCACGTGAAGCCGCGTCGATGGCCTCTTGACTGACAGGGGTCGTTGAGACGAGCACCCCGATGGAGCCCGCATTATGCGCCAGCTCCATATCGCATCGTTTATCGCCGACGACGTAACTCCGGATCACCTCTACCCCCAACTCTTCAACGGCTTGTCGAATGAGGCCCGTTTTCGGCTTACGGCACTCACACGCCGCGTCCGGCACGTGAGGACAGAAAAATATTCCATCCAGCTCTCCGCCACCCTGCTTGAGCATGGCCTGCAGTCTCTCATGAACGGCCTGTAAGTCCGTGCGGGTCAACAACCCACGGCCAATCCCTGATTGATTCGTGACAAGAACGACTTGACAGCCGCCTTGCTTTAATCTCGCAACTCCCTCGACGACTCCGGGGTACAGTATCAGGTCAGCGGGATGTTTCAAATATCCAGGGTCCTCGTTTAACGTCCCATCCCGATCCACGAATATCGTCACGCCATTCAGATGCATATTAACTCATCACCGTTGCCCGAACTTGTTGCATCGCCATATCCAGAGCTTGCTCAACAGAAACCTGCGTCATACATCGGTGATCAATCGGGCAAGACCGTAAAAAGCAGGGCGAACACCTCACAGGCTGACTCACGACCGCGTCATCCATGCCAAACGGTGACGTATGGCGAGGGTCCGTGGACCCGAAAATAGCGACAAGCGGGACATCCAAGGCAGCCGCGATATGCATTGGTCCAGTGTCGTTCGTGACGAACAAAGCGCATCGCTTGATGAGGACCATGAGCTCGCGAAGCGTCGTCTGCCCTGAAAGGACTGTCGGGCGAACCTTCATCAACGAAGCAATCGTGTGGGCCAGCTTTTCCTCATGGGCGCCACCAACGATGATACACTTCACGGTGGCATCGTGACGGCCCGCACGAGGCAGCTGCGCCATCAGCCGATCAGCGAGTTCAGCAAACCGTTCGGGCAGCCACCGCTTAGAAGATCCATACATGGCTCCCGGGTTTAAGCCAACAATATACTCATGTCGTCTTGAAACGAGTTCAGGAAACCGCTCATCGACATCCATCTCGTCTTTTGCTGAAACCTGCAAATGAAGATTCCGGACCGAACTGCGTCCAACTGCTTGCTCGACCAGATTTTGATAATAGTGAACTTGATGGGTCCCTCGTTTTCCGTGCGAGACGGCAATAGGCTTCGAGAGCAACACACGCCTTCCGTCCGTCGCATATCCCCATCGGTGTGGTATTCCAGCCAGCCTTGTCAGGAACGCCGCCTCAAACGCATTCTGGAAAAGAATCGCGAGCTGGAAGTGGAAAGATCTTAACTCACGAATGAATCGGAGTTTCCCCCCAAACCCAGCATGCTCACCGTGATCATCGTATACTAACACGCGGTCAAGAGCCGGATGATCTTGTAGCATTTCTGCGATCGCTGGTCGTGCCCATAAGACAATCGTCGCATTAGTAAAATATTCTCGGACGTCCATCAATGCTGGGGTACACATCACCGAATCTCCAACCCAGTTCGGAGCCCGAATGACGATATGATCAATGCGTTCTTTGCTCACGTACGTCTTCGACATAGACAGAAAGAATTCGGAAAACCGTGCGAGTCCCTCTCATGCATGACGTTGAAAATTGAGCGGAAGACGAGTCAATAAATCTTCCGCGTGTTCTCCCCCTTCTTCAAAGACCGCTTCGAGAGTCACGGCCCACCACTGCTCCAGCTCAGCGAGATATGGAGCTAGTTTGACTCCATCCTTTTCCGTGGTCAAGACAAGATCAGCCTTCTCTCGTCTCGCCAGTTTTCGAATACGTTCAATACGATCATCGGTGTAGGTCACGTGGTCGGGAAACTCCAAGACATTAATGATGCTCACGTTGAGACAGTCGACCGTTCGACGAAATGACAGAGCATTGCCGATTCCACACGCGAGTACGACTCGTTTTCCCATGAGCCATTCCGTTGAACGGCTCTCGCCTGTTTTCACATGTCTGACAAATTGGCAGTCGAATCGAACCAGAATGGATGGAAAGTCTTTTGGAATTTCCGAGTGAAGGGAAAGCAGGAACTCCGTGAGGTTCGACGCTTGATCGGCCCGTGTGACCAGTATGGCCGAGGCCCGTCGTGCGGCCTGCACAGGCTCACGAAGACGTCCTCGAGGCAATAGGCCCTGAATCCCTTTCTTGTCGAGCGCATCGATGAGCAGAAAATCACAATCACGATAGAGACGTAAATGCTGAAATCCATCATCAAGGATAAAACAGTCGATATGCATCTGGTCAAACACCCATCGCCCAACGTCATATCGATTCTTGCCGACGGCCACCACGACCCCAGGACAGTTTCGGGCTATCAAATACGGCTCATCGCCAGCTTCATCAGCCTCAACCAGACAGGTCTCGCCATCAGAGACGAGCAAGCGTTCCGCCGTACTTTTTCGACGATAGCCACGGCTAAGCACTCCCACTCGTTGCCCCCGAGCGCGTAACCAATTGGCCAGCCACATGACCATCGGAGTTTTCCCCGTACCACCTACCGTGAGATTTCCGACGCTAATGACCGGACAAGGAAGCCGTCGAGAAGTCAACCACCCGTCGTCATAGAATTTCCCTCTTGCGTGCACAGCCCAACCATACGGAATGCTCAGGACGCTCAGGAATGACGATGCATGACGCTGAAGCCAAGAAAAGGTTCTGCTGAACTGGACACCGTGATCAATGCTCATATTCGGATGACCGGACCACATCACGACACAATCACATTGGATTGACTTGACGAGACACGAGAAGAAACCTCGGCAGACTCTGTGGTTGGGGAAGAAATCCGTGATCCGAGCAAGGCCAGATTTTTCTGGACGACGCCGCGATGCATCTCTACAGCCTGTCGAGCAGCTTGCCCCACTGTCGCACACCAGGCCGTTACGTGATAGGCCTCAATGAGCGTGGCAGCCAATTCTTCTTCATCATGAATTTCGATCCCACCGCCGGCCTCACGTAAGATTTTGGCGCTTTCAGCACAATGATCGGTGTACGGGCCATACAACACAGGGATTCCCAACTGAGCCGGCTCCAGCAAATTATGTCCTCCGACAGGGACTAAGGTGCCGCCCACAAACGCGACCCATCCCGACGCATACAGACTCGCGAGCTCTCCTCGGGTATCCAGTAGAATCACTCGCGGGGCCTTAGAAGGAAAGGATTCCTGAGACTTGTCCGCGAGCTGACTCTTTCGCAGACACGGAAAGCCATGCCGTAACACCGTTGCCTCGACTTCGGAGATCCGTTCAATATGCCGGGGGGCTATCAATAAAACCAATGAGGGAATCGTTTTACATACACGTTTATAACATCGAAGAAGCTGATCCTCCTCTTCGGGGTGAGTGCTTCCGGCGATAAAAAGACGTTCATGCTCTTGTAGACCTAACTGATCCCGTAAGGCAGGCAACGGATAATCGGTTTGTTCAGGACCGCATAAATCGAATTTCATATTCCCAGTGACATGCACCGACTCAGCTTTGGCTCCCAGCTCCCTGATGCGTTTGGCATCCCGTTCTGATTGCATAAGAAAGAGAGTGATGCAGGACAACACTTGCTCCATGAATTTTTTGACATACCGGTAATGCTCGAACGAATCGGTGGAAAGCCGTCCATTCACCATGATAGCCGGAATCTGTCGCCGGAACATTGTTCGCAACAAATTCGGCCACAACTCCGTTTCGACGAACAGATAGGCCACAGGACCCAAATGCCGAACATACGCATTCACGGCCCATGGAAAATCCAACGGTCCATACGCATGATGAGCCACCCCCGCTAATCGCTGCTCAACAGCTTCACGACCGGTCTCGGTCACGGTGGACACGATAAAGACATAATTCGGGTATTGTTGGTGAAGGCTTTTGACGAGCGGAACGGCTGCGGTCACCTCTCCAAGTGACACGGCATGAACCCACATGATTGGAGCGCCAAGATCTCGAAGATGTTTTGGAACACGGCCCAACCGTTGGGCAAGGCCACGACGACAGCGTGGCTTGGCGAGTAACGTCAAGATAATGAAGGGAGACGCAAGCCAAAGAAGGATATTGTACAAAAGGTATCCCACGCACTTTCTCTCTCATCAGGGTCGACATTCACGTAAGATCACGTATGGCGCCGATGCAGGCCTCACATGATGTCGTTCATGTTTTTCCCTTCCGAAGCATGACGGCTTCGTCTGCCTCATTCGTCAGCTGAAGCAACGTCCGTTCGAGTTCAACCCGCTTGGCTTCTAACGATTTCCGTGAAGCATGTTTATCGACCCATATGGGCTTTCCCCACATGAACAGGGCACGAGCGCAAGGATAGGGGATCACGAACTGATCCCAACTGGAGAAGAGTTTTTTTTTGAATAGGCCACCGTAACGGGAACAATGGGTAACCCGGTCAACTTGGCCAAAAACACGACCCCTTGCTGGACCTTCCATTTTGGCCCCCGGGGCCCATCCGGGGTCACGACCAGGTCCACCCCTTCCCGTCCATACCGAATCAAATCTCGCAAGGCAGCCGTTCCACCACGCGTCGTCGATCCGCGAACGGACCGAAACCCTAATCGACCGATGAGCCGGTGAATCAGCTCACCATCGCGGTGTTGACTGATCAAGACATATGCCTTGCGCCCGCGATACACACATGGCATCATCAATTGTCGACCGTGCCAAAACGCAAAAATCATCGACTGACCATTCCGATACAGGTCGAGCACAGGCTCTTCTCCCTGTCTGCTTATCTCCAACGAACGACCGAGCCATTGAATCAGCCAGGCGCCAAACTTCGGAGCCAACCGCAAAGTCATTCGATTCGTCAGCCGCATCACTAAACCGTATTCGGCTCCAATGTTCCCATCATAGTCTGTTCGAACTGGGTATGGTACAACCGCGTGTACGCACCGCCAAACTGAAGCAATTGCGCGTGTGTACCCACTTCGACGATTTCTCCTCGCTCGAGCACAACGATACGATTCGCATGTTGTACGGTCGAGAGACGGTGAGCGATCACGAGAGTCGTCCGATGACGCATCAGATTCGTCAAAGCCGCCTGGACGAGTTTTTCCGACTCTGAGTCTAATGCTGACGTCGCTTCATCGAGGATCAAAATCGGAGGATCACGCAAAATCGCTCGTGCGATCGCAAGCCGTTGACGCTGTCCGCCTGAAAGCTTGACACCATCCTCCCCCACACGGCTATCAAATCCGTTAGGGAGTCGTTCGATAAACTCCCAGGCAAACGCGGATTGGGAGGCTTCGAGAATCTCCTGGGCACTCGCGCTGGGACGACCATACGCGATGTTATTCCGGATCGTGTCATCAAAGAGCACGGTTTCCTGGGACACAATCCCAATCTGTCTTCGCAACGATCTTCGATCGACCTCACGGATATCTTGACCATCGATCAGAATCATGCCGTCAGTGGGCCGATAAAATCGGGGGACCAAACTCACGAGTGTCGATTTACCGCTTCCGCTGCTGCCGACCAACGCGACAATTTCTCCGGCCTGGACCTTCAGAGAGACATGGCGTAGAGCAGGCTCTTTGGAGCTTTCGTAAGAAAACGACACATCTCGAAACTCTAACGACCGGGTAATGCTCGGCAGTGACTCTTTTCCATGATCACGATCGCATTCATTCTCAAGGTCCAGAACATCAAACACTCGTTTCGAGGCCGCGAGTGCCCGTTGAATGGCATGATTCGCCCCAGACAAACGGCGGATCGGCGCATACGCCATGAACATGGCGGCAAAGAAAGAAGAAAACTCGCCTGGGGTCATGGCCCCGACACTGATCAAATATCCCCCGTACCATGTGATGATGACGGTGCCTGTGACCCCGATGATTTCCATGAGTGGAGACGAGAGAGCGGACACCTGAGCGGCCTTTTGACTCGCTGATCGGTACGCATGATTGGTCCGGTCAAATTTCTGAGTTTCCGACTCCTCTCCTCCATAAGCTTTCACCAATCGAATGCCAGTGAAGGTCTCTTTCAGCACCGAAGCCATATCGCCCATGCTTTCTTGGCCGCGTGTCGCGAGTTTGCGTAAACGTTTTCCGAGACGGACAATCACGAGCGCGGACGCGGGAATAATCAATAGCATGATCGTCGCCAATTTCCAATTTTGATAAAACACGACCCCCATAAGCGCCACAAAGGTCAAGCCTTGCTGAAAGAGATCTTTCATGATGCTTGGGATCGCATTGGCCATTTCATTCACATCATTGAGCACCCGAGCCACCAACCGTCCTGACGCGTTCGAATCATGAAATTTAACCGGCAAGCGCACAACCTGGACGAACAACTGATGACGAACATCCGCGACGATCCAATTACCGACATAACTCATACAATAGGCCTGTCCATAGGCAAAACTCGCCTTCAATAACGCTACGCCGAGTATAATGACCGGTAAAACCTGGAACACGTATTCATCCTGCTCGATAAAAATTCCATCCATCAGGGGTTGTACCAACCAGGCGTACATGGCCTGTAGTCCGGCCACGCCGACGGAACACAGCAACGCCAGGATCAACCGGAACCGATAGGCCCGCACGTAGGTCAGGAGCCGAAAAAAGATGCTCACCCTTGCACCTCAGTCAACACACATTCAGCCGCCCGACGTGACGCCCCCGGTTTCCCTAGAGCCGCGCGAACGTCCTGAAACTGGTCGCGCATGTGTTGAAGTAGCTGAGGATCCCGCAATAAACGTATCGCTTCCGGCACCAATCGTTTTACGGTCATCTCCTCTTGAATGAACTCTGGCGCAATGAGACGGCCAGCCACGATGTTGGCCAGCCCAATATACGGAATCTTGATCACCTGGCGAGCGATCACATACGTCAACCATGAAACTCTGTACAAAATAAACATCGGAGTGCCGATGACCGCCGCCTGTAGAGTCGCGGTTCCAGAAGCCACAAACAACAAATCCGACGCAGCCATGACCTCATTAGATTGATGATCGACGACCGAGACTTGCAGGCTCTTATATTGACTGACCATACCATGAATGATGTCTTCTGACACAGACGCGGATCTCGCGATAATGATGTGCAATTTGGGAAAAGCCTTCCTCGTTTCCCATGCCGCTTCCAACATCGTGGGCAAACATCTGAGGACTTCGTGCTCCCGACTTCCAGGCAAAAGACCTAAAACTCGAGACTCCGCCGGAAGGGTCAATCGTTCCCTTACGGCCGATCGTTGATACGAAGGTTCCATCGTATCCAAAAGAGGGTGACCGACAAAGCTACAGGGGACGCCTGCCTTTCGGTAGAGTTCTTCTTCAAAGGGAAAAATGACGATCATCCGGCTCACGGACTGCTGGATGACTTTCAAACGACGCTTTCCCCACGCCCAGATTTGAGGCGCAATGTAATAGATCACCTGCTGCTTCGCTTTGGCTGCAACTTTTGCCAAACGCAGGTTCATGCCAGGACTGTCGATGAAAACAATGGCATCATACGGCTCTTCCCTAATGATGTTCTTCAAACGCTGCAATGTCCGCATTCCCTGCCACAACTGCTTCACACCCGGAAAACCGATCGCGTCCACCCGATCGATACCAGGAAGCAAGTTCACGCCGGCAGCTAACATATGAGCTCCGCCGACCCCTGTGATGTGAATGCCCGGACATAACTGCTGAAGAGCCTTTGCCAAATTTCCTCCGTGCAAGTCTCCGGAAGCCTCCCCAGTGAGAATGAGTATACGAGGCTTCCTGTTCATGACATTGAAAGAACGCGAGGAATCAATCATGCTCGTCAGATGTTCATACGACAGGAGTTGACAGATGAATCTTCGTTACGATTTGATGCGCCAGTCCCAAAGAGGCCACACCGTCCTCGCCGGAAACCAGCGGAGTCGACTGATGTCTGACGGTGTTAAGGAAGGCGAGGAGCTCCCGTTGAAGAGGCTCATCCTCTGAGCCGGAAAATTGTTCGGTTTCAACACAGGCTTTTTCTCCGGTTCTTCCATTTCGACGGTGAATCGTCGCTTGCCGTTCTTGGTAATTAATCGAAAGATATGCGCGAGACTGAAAAATCCGGCACTTTCGAAGCCGACCGGTAGAGATACGGCTCGCCGTAAATGTCGCCACGGCTCCCTTCTCAAACCTGATTCTGGCATTCGCAATGTCAATTTGCTCAGTCAAGACCGCTAAGCCAGAAGCCTCCACTGAAACCACCGCCCCGAGATCATACGAGAGCACCATATCCAGGTCGTGAATCATTAAGTCCAGAACGACATCAACATCGGTTCCACGAGGTTGAAACGGACTTAACCGGTGACATTCGAGAAACCCTGGCTCATGAATCAAGGGGCGCACGAGTTCCATGATTGGGTTAAACCGTTCCACATGCCCAACCTGCAAAATACAACCTTGGTCCTTGGCCAGCGAAACCAGCCGTTCACCATCTGGGACATTCGTCGTGATCGGCTTTTCGACGAGAACATGCACCCCGGCTTCCAAACAAGTTCGGACAACCGCGAAATGCTGAGAAGTGGGGACAGCTACACTCACAGCATCAACCTTCGACAACATGTGTTGGAAGTGTTGGTAAAAGGGGACGGCAAATTCTTCAGCGATCGCCCGTCCACGCGCTTGATCAATATCAACGATGGCAACAAGGTCTGCATCTGAAAGGGAAGAGTAGATCCTGGCGTGATGTCGTCCAAGATGCCCAACTCCAATCACCCCAACTCTGAGTTGATTCATCGCTAGACAATCACTTTCAATGTAACGAGGGGAATCGGCTCAAAGCCTCTGCCCTGTTTCTCGGCAGTCCTGAGAGTCGATTCATTCAAGACTCAATCGGTCACCAGCACCGTTGACTCCGACAATGGCGATACGATGGGCATTCGCCTGCTCAAGAACGAGGTCACGATCGAGAATCACCGTTCGTCGGGCTTCTAACGCGAGGACAGAGGCTTTTGCATGAATCATGGACTGGATGGACATGGGGCCGATCGCTGGAAGATCAAAACGCAAGTCTTGAGTGGGCTTGCAGCGCTTGACGACCACTGCGCCACCCTGTGCCAACGCTCCTCCACGTTGAATGGCTTGGTCAGTGCCCTCAGCCGCCTCTACCGCTACGACTGATCGATTCTTCACGACCACACATTGTCCGATGTCTAAGTGTCCAATATGATATCCCACGTTCCATCCAAATTGAATATCCTGCCATTCTTTCTTCGTCGGTTCCCGTCTGGTCATCGGACCGGCCTCGACAAGGATGTTGTCCAACCCAAAGGTCGACTCCAAAATGGTAATCCCTTCGCTTTCAAGTTCCTCGGCGATACCCCGCAAAATTCCATCATCGTTCCAATTTTTCAACCGTGCCAGTACTGCCAACGTACGAAGGTCCGGCCGGAGCGTCGAGAAGGCATGTGTCTTTTGTACCCCTCCAAGCATGACCGTTTGATGGATATTGTCTTTTTTGAAAGCATTGATGATTTTATTCAGTTGACCAATCTTGATCCAATGAATCCGCTCGACCGCCTGTTCAAGTTCAGGCGCGGTCTCTCCGATATGAGCCACGGCTGACACGGTGTAGCCGAGTCGACGGGCATTTTCAGCAAAAATGATGGGGAAACGGCCACTCCCGGCGATCAGTCCGATTCGTTCATTTCGGGCCATGCTTATCGACACGGTGGCCTGACCTTTGTCATTTCTTCATACACGGCCGACTACAGAAGATTCTCTTCATGCTCATCGCCTTGTTTTCCCGGACGACTTATCCCGCGTCTGGAGCTTTCAATAAAGGTGAGGAGTTGCAACACATCTTGACTGTGTTCATATTGTGAACGGGCGATTTTGGCCGCTTCATTCAAACGATACTGCTGCCGGAACAGTAAATTATAAGCTTCTTTAATGACCGAGATTCGCTTCGTGCCAAATTTATGCCGACGCAGCCCGATAGAGTTGACCCCGAACAGACGGGCTGGATACCCCCCGGCCGCCCTCATAAATGGCGGCACATCCCGCGAGACCGCACAGCACCCCCCAACCATGGCATAGTCCCCGATACGCACATATTGATGCACGCCGACCAGCCCCCCGATCACAGCATGATGGCCGATGGAGATATGGCCGGCCAATGTCGCCGCGTTGGCCATGACGATGTGATCGCCCAAGTCACAATCATGCGCGATATGCACGTAGGCCATCAGAAAATTATGATGCCCGATCCTCGTGACGCCACCGCCAAAACTCGTCGCACGATTCACTGTGACATATTCACGAAAAATATTGTGATCTCCGATGACCACTCGGGTCGGTTCATCCTGATATTGAAGATGCTGCGGGGGGGACCCGATCGAGGAAAACGGAAAGAGCTTACACCGTCTGCCGATATCGGTATGGCCTTCGATCGTGACATGAGAGACTAACTCGGTCCCGTCACCAAGCCGCACGTGCTCCCCAACCACACAGTATGGGCCAATACTGACATTCTCTTCCAACTCGGCCTTGGGATGAACCACCGCTGTGGGATGGATACTCATTGTGGCAAACTCCGATGAGAGATGAAAAACCTAGGATGTAGGCTCGTCAGTGACCACTGCCGTCATTTCCGCTTCACAGACCAGCGCGGCCTGAATCACGATTCTCCCCTGCATCTTCCAAAACGCGGCCTTATGCTTGAGTAGCTCCACTTCCACTCGAAGTTGATCACCTGGGAAAACGGGCTTTCTGAATTTGGCCTTGTCAACCCCTGTCAGGTAGACCATCCGCCGCCGCTCTCCTTCCGCATCTTTTAAGGCCAAAATCGCGCCCACTTGGGCCATCACTTCCAATTGCAACACCCCGGGCATGACCGGTTGTCCAGGGAAGTGCCCGGGGAAATAGGGTTCGTTACACGTCACATTTTTTAGGCCGACAATGCGTCGACCAGCTTCATACTCGATAATTTTATCGACCAAGAGAAACGGATACCGATGAGGAAGAATAGAGAGGATTTCTTGAGCAGTGATGTCAACGCCAGCCACGATTACACTCCTTCCCTAACAGTGGATAGATGAGAACAGTGCGAATATCAGCGAGAATTTTGTCTAGCATTCTCATGGACACATCACGACACCCTAGGGGCTTCACACTCACAAGGCATCTTGATCAATAGCCTCAATGATCTCATCAGAGATATCCAATTGAGGACGATGATACAGAGTCGATGATCGTTCTCCATATTCAACCACCATATCATACCCACGTTCTTCAGCAAGGGTTGCAATCACCCGTTTGACAGCCGTGCGAAATTCGAGCATGAGTTCCTGCTGTTTTTCTTGGAGCTCACGTGACAGTTCCGCTTCTTTGATCTGATACTCCCGAACACGACGTTGAAACTTTTCTTCCCGTTGCTGTCTCGCCGCTTCGCTCAGCACGCTTCCCTGGTTCAAGAGATCATTCCGCAATTTTTGAATTTCTTGCTGCTCAAGTTCAAGTAGCACTTGTCGGTCCTTCACAAAGGCATCAAACGACTCTCTAAGGGACTTTCCAGTGCTCGTCTCCTCGATCACGCGCTGAAAATCCACGACGGCAACCGTTGAGCGAGTTTCGATAGCCGGACTCATCGTCGTGCAACCCGTAATATTCACCAGCCCCAAAAGGCCAGCAACGAGCCAGAGTCTGACCATCGTTTGGCACGGGATAAGATATTCGATGGAAGACCTATCCATAACTTGTAGAACTCCCCATACGTGTATTCCTAAAATACAGAGCCCACTGAAAATTCAAACACACCCTTTTTCTCTCCATTTCTTCTGGATAACGGTATTCCATACGCAGCACGAAGAGGTCCGAAAGGAGAAATCCACCGCACTTCAAGACCAGTCGTCGGCCTGAGGTTGCAACATATCTTAAAAAAATGAGTTTCCGAAAATCCCTCACCATAATCGAAGAACACCACGCCATTGAACTTGGCTTCAGGCAACACCGGAAAAATCAAGTCCACGTTAAAAATGAGCTGTTTAGTGGCTCCGACCAGCGTTCCTCTTGACGTTACCGGACCGGCTCGTCCAAATTTAAAACCTCTGACCGTGTTAATGCCTCCGACGAAGAATAATTCAGATAATGGCACGGCATCCCCATTGTATCCTTTAGCTAGACCGACCCGTCCCCGCGTGGCGATACGAAGATCCCAGAACGGCAACGGTGTGTACTTCAGTGCGTCAAACGCAAATGAGTAAAAATCGTTCGTTCCCCCGAGCAGCTCGGTACCAAAACTCGCGTTAACCCCGACCCGTGTTCCCGATCTCGGGTCCAGATAAAAATCACGTGAATCTCGAAACAAGGCGGTTCTAAATCCGGTCGTCGTCTGCGTGCCAACCTGATCGAGGATCAGTTCAGGGGCATCCGAACGCGGATGCGAAATTCGAATGCGCTCCCCAACCAACGTGAAGTTTCCGGAAATGTATTCGGAAAAGGCACGGCCGAACGTAATATTCCCACCCGTTTTCTTCTCACGGTAGGTGACAAAGTCTGTGTTCGTCTGAAATCCATCAATCTGCATGGACGTCAATCCATCGTACAAAGCGGGATTCCGAAATGTCAGCACCCCCAAAGTTCTGCGTCCTCCAACCTGCCCTCGAATTCTTGCCGTATACCCAAGCCCCAGAAGATTGCCTTCAGTAATGTCTGCAATCGCCGTGAATTGATCAAGGGTGCTAAACCCTCCGCCGACGCTGAATGATCCGGTTGGCTTCTCTTTCACCTTGACTTCCAGGTCAACTTCTCCGTCACTAATCTGTTCTGGCAAAATTTCAACGGTTTCGAAAAAGTTGAGATTATTTAAACGTTCAAAACTCCGCTTCATGGCCACAGAATCGATCATATCGCGTTCATCGACTCGCAACTCCCGACGAATCACATTGTCACGAGTTTTATTATTTCCCGTGATTTGAATATTACGGATGCGAATTAACTCCCCTTCTTTGATCGTGAACACAATCTCTGCGCTCCGACTCTCAGGGTCAGGTTGAATAGAAGGTATCGGCTCCGCAAACGCGTACCCCCGCTCCCCATAGAGGTCTGTCAATCGAGTAATTTCTTCCCGAACTTTGGCTCGTTGGAACACTTCTCCTGAATGAATGGACAGCCCCTCTTTCAATTCTTTATCCGTAAAAACAGTGTTGTCTTTGAACGTCACTCGACTCACGATGTAGGGCTCGCCCTCAACAATGGGGAAATTCACATCAAATGATTCTTTATTGTCATCGAGCGTAATCGATGGCGTCCCGACTTGAACGTCCAGATAGCCCCTGTTCATGTAGGCCTCTTTGATCCGCTCAACATCGTTAGGGATTTCCTCTTTCTTGAGAATCCCGGCATCCGTAAACCAGGACCAGGGAAGAGACCACTCACGTGTCGCCATCCCCCCCAGTAATTCCTTTCGCGACACGACGCTTCGGCCTTCAAAGGTGACATGTTTGATATGAGCCTGCGGGCCTTCTTGAATGAAAAATGTCAAACGATCGCGATTTTCCCCGATGACCTCAATAACCGGGATGACGGATGCGTGATAATAGCCTTCATCTTGGTAGGCTTGACGAATATTTTCGGCACTGGTGTTGACTTGCTCTTGGTCCAGGAATACCTGACTTTGTACCGTAACTTTTTCTTTGAGGGTGTCTTCAGATAATTCGTGATTTCCGTCAAACACCGTCTCAACATTGAAGGGCTTTTCTTTGACGTGGAACGTCACCTGAATTCCATCGGAGAATTTAGTCGTCTCGACCTGAACATCTTCAAAAAATCCCATTCCATAAATACGTTGAATCTCTGTCCGGATTTTCTGAGGGATGAACGGCTCGCCAATCTTCAGCGTCAATTTGGATGCGATGGCTTGCGCTTCAATGTGCTGGGCTCCCTCGATATCGATCGCTCGAATACGAGTGGTTTCCCCCCATGCACGCGTCGGTGATGTCACAACCCCGGCAGATAACACGATCCCCACAAGACAGCTCGTAAGAACCCTCTTGGCATCGAGAAAGCTCAAACGTCTCCCTGAATCAACAATTCGACGCCACCAGCCGTTCATTCATGTTTCCAGCGACCGGCTTCATGGGACCGCTGCTCTAACACCTTCCCCGGCTCGGCGTACTTCATGGTAAAAACACAATGGTTAATGGTTACAATGATGGAAACCTAGACAAGGAACATTGATTGGCCATACTCGCCAGAGAAGTTGTGGGCCTTTGCCATGATATGCGCTCGACGAATGGGCAGGAAGTCTACGGTTTGTAAGAATAGAATAATTATTAGGAGGTCTTTGAATTATATAGTCGATATGCGATTTTTGTAAAGTCATGAATAAAAACAGCCTGGCAGCATGCTTGGCGTATGAGGTTACCTTGACATTTTTTTTGCCCTTCTCCTAGTATCATGACTTGATGATGAACGTGAAGAAACGTCCGACTCGCAAATCTTGGTTTTATTCCCCAGTCCTACATATTTTCCCACTCTCGCGATCAGAATCGCTGGTCCGTTCAGACCATTCACTTTGATATTATGGAAGGTTCACCTCAAGCAGAAATCCCCTCTTCGCTTCCCCTTTTACCCGTGCGTGACATCGTGGTCTTCCCATACATGGTGCTTCCTCTTTTTGTTGGTCGAGATGTCTCGATCAAGGCCATCGAATCGGCCTTGGCCGATAATCGAATGATCTTCTTGACGACTCAGAAGACACAGGAAACTGAATTACCCAAACCCGAAGAGCTGCATCGGGTCGGGACAGTCGGCGTGATTATGCGTATGCTCAAGTTGCCTGATGAGCGTATCAAAATTTTAGTGCAAGGACTCGCGAAGGCGAGAATTCTGGACTATACGCAATCAGAACCTTTCTATACCGTCAACATCGAGAAAATCGTGGATACCCAAGTCTCAAGATCCGAGCTTGAACATGAAGCCCTCATGAGGACGACGAAAGAAGCGCTTGAACAGCTAGTGAGCTTGGGGAAAGTCATCATGCCTGATGTCTTGACCGTCATTGAAAACCTGGAAGAACCAGGTCGTCTAGCCGACATCATCGCCTCCAACCTAGGGTTAAAAGTCGAAACAACTCAAGAAGTCCTGGAAATTCAAGACCCGTTCGTTCGCCTTACGCGTGTCAGAGAAATTCTTGCCAAAGAGCAGGAAGTGCTTTCGATGCAGCAAAAAATTCAGGCGCAAGCGAAAGGCGAGATGGATAAGACCCAACGTGAATATTTTCTTCGTGAACAGCTCAAAGCAATCCAAAAAGAGTTGGGTGAGATTGATGACCGCACCGAAGAAGCCTCTGAGTTTCGCACGCGCATCAAAGAAGCCAACATGCCAGACCACGTCTTGAAAGAATGCGAAAAGCAACTCAAACGACTCGAAAAAATGCATCCCGATGCGGCTGAATCCGGGACCGTGCGAACCTACCTGGAATGGATGGTTGATCTTCCTTGGAGCAAACGATCCCAGGACAACCTGGATATCAAGAAAGCCTCGAAGGTGCTCAATGAAGATCACTACGATCTTGAAAAAGTCAAAGACCGTATCTTGGAATACCTGGCCGTCCGAAAACTCAAAGAAAAAATGAAGGGACCAATCCTGTGTTTTGTCGGTCCACCGGGAGTTGGCAAAACTTCATTGGGTAAATCGATCGCACGAGCCCTCGGCCGCGAATTCGTTCGGATCAGTCTGGGAGGCACGAGAGACGAAGCAGAGATTCGTGGACACCGGCGAACCTACGTTGGCTCATTGCCTGGACGGATTATCCAGGGGTTAAAACAAGCAGGGACTCTAAACCCGGTGTTCATGCTCGATGAAATCGACAAAGTGGGCATGGACTTTCGTGGAGATCCTTCCGCCGCGCTCCTTGAAGTCCTCGATCCAGAACAGAATCATGACTTCACCGATCATTATCTCGGCGTTCCATTCGACTTAAGCGATGTCATGTTTATCACTACGGCGAACTTGACGGATCCCATTCTGTCTGCCCTGCGAGATCGAATGGAAATCATCGAAATCCCAGGCTACTCCGAAGAAGAGAAGCTAGGTATTGCCCACCGATACCTCATTCCCCGTCAACTCGAAGAACATGGGATCACTGAACACCATCTTCGACTGACCGAGCCCGTCGTACGAATGATCATTTCTCAATACACACGAGAAGCCGGAGTCAGAAATCTTGAGCGTGAAATCGCCAATGTCCTGCGAAAAGTCGCGAAGAAGGTCGCAGAGGGACAAACCGGTCGGTCCATCATCACGCCCAGCACGCTTTATAAATACTTAGGCGCTCCCAAGTATTTGCCCGATCAGGAGTTGGAACATGACGAGGTGGGAGTGGTCACGGGATTAGCCTGGACTGAAAATGGTGGCGATGTGCTGTACATCGAAGCTTCATCAACCAAGGGGAAGGGACAGCTCACATTAACCGGACACTTGGGTGACGTGATGAAGGAATCAGCTCAGGCCGCGTTGAGTTATATTCGAACACAAGCAAAATCCTTACACATTA
Organism: Nitrospirales bacterium; assembly: GCA_031315865.1. NCBI lineage: Bacteria > Pseudomonadati > Nitrospirota > Nitrospiria > Nitrospirales > Nitrospirales bacterium. The sequence continues at coordinate 2,877,068 of JALDRJ010000002.1, read as the reverse complement.
GCCCTGATGCATTTTCAAAAAAAGACATTCACGTCCATGTCCCCGCGGGAGCCATTCCCAAAGATGGCCCGTCGGCTGGAATCACTATGGCCACTGCCCTGGCCTCAAGTTTGAGTAACATCCCAACCCGTCGCGATGTGGCCATGACTGGAGAAATTACACTACGCGGACGTGTGCTGCCAATCGGCGGACTGAAAGAAAAAATCCTTGCAGCCAAACGCGCAAAGCTTCCCCGCCTCATTCTTCCCAAGCGCAACGAAAAAGATTTGGACGATATCCCGAAGCATCTGCTAGAAGACTTGACATTTATTTTCGTGGAATCCATGGATGAAGTGTTAACGGCCGCGCTGCAAAGCCAGTCGAAACCTCGCGCGACCTTACGATCCATCAATGCGAAAACGCCCGCGACCCGGAGAAAACTCAAGCCCCTTGGCCGCTCGCACACCTCCCCGCGACGAAAAATTGCCAGCCGGAAATCTTCCACGCGTTAATCACATGCCACCGACTCCCTCCCGGAGAACCGTTGCAGATACAGGCGAGTTTGAAGTCATACGCGCCTTGCAAGCAACGATCGGGGACAGCAATCTCGTGTCGCCCTACGGAATCGGTGATGATGCAGCTGTCCTTCCACAGAAAGCTGGCTATGAGTGTGTGATCTCGAAAGATCTGTTCATAGAAGGCATTCACTTTGATCGACGATTTTCGACTTTTTCAGATATTGGGTATAAAGCCACAGCCGTCAATGTGAGTGACATGGCAGCTATGGGAGCCGCTCCCCTTTACCTGCTAGCGGGGCTCGCCGTACCCTCCTCATGCCAATTGGCACAGATTCGGGCTATTTACAGGGGAATACGCCAACTCTGCAAACGGTATGACATGAAGATCGTCGGAGGCGATACGTGTGCCTCTCGTAGGGATATCGTCATCAGCCTCACCATCCTTGGATCCGTGAAGACACACCATGCACTTTCACGTGGAGGAGCTAAACGTGGCGACCTCATTTTTGTGACAGGCACGCTCGGAGACTCCGGTGCCGGTCTTCGCCTCCTTCAGCGCCAGACAAAGGGCTCGACTGGACATGTTCCTCAGTCTGTCGTACGATTTTTGAAAAGACGTCATCTACAGCCATCCCCCAAAATCCATCTGGGTCAATTGTTAGCCCAACACCGGCTTGCGACCGCCGCGATCGATTTGTCAGATGGTCTGTCGGGAGACATATCGCACCTTTGCCGCGCGAGTCACGTCGGGGCCCTCATCGACCTGGCACAACTGCCAGTCTCTCGACAATGTTCCGCATTTCTGGCGGCCCATCGAAATTTATCGAAGGATCTCATCCTTCATTGGGGAGAAGATTATGAATTACTGTTTACCGTTCCGTCGCGGAAACGCTCGCAGCTCGAATCGCTGGCCTCTGACATCAGGCAATCTATCACGTGCATCGGCAGCATTCGTCATCAGAAACACGGCATTTCACTCAGGCGGGAAGATGGATCCTCACAACCGCTGACCCAACAGAGTTACACACATTTTCACTCGTGACCGGCAGACCATCCAGGAAAGGCACGTGCTCTCAATTCAGACTGTTCGCGATCAACTCATTCAGGTCCTACATCTCAAAGAATCGCCACAACGAACCGCGATAGCCTTTGCGATCGGCGTCTTTATCGCGTTCGCCCCGCATTACGGTTTTCATACGATCAGCGTCGTCTTCCTCGCCTGGGCCTTGAGATTGAACTACCTCGCCATGTTCATGGGGGCCTTCATCAATAATCCATGGACCATCGCTCCCATTCTCGGACTCACGTTGTATACGGGGTTCACATTCTACGGGTCTGCGCCGACCTCTGATTTGGATTTTTCAAGCATGCATCTTGACAATATTTTTGAACTCTTAACACCGTACTTACTCCCATTTATCCTGGGAGGATGCGTACTGGGTCTCTTGGGGGCAATCCTGGCTTATCCCATCATGCTCTTTGTGATCCTTCGCTATCGTTCCGCCAGAACGCCATAGACCATCATGAGCTGCCTATTCATTCACTTCCACCAGCAAGCGCTTCTTCAAACAAGTGAGTGTTGAATAATGAAGTTATCAAAGGCCATATTTCGTCAGAACAACGTTGTGACCCAGCAGCTTCGTGGCAGTTCAAAAAAGTCCGTTCAGCAAGGCCACAGGGATTTTGACGCGCGAAGCGCACTGGCATTACGTGAGCACGGCAAAATGCCGAGAACGCCGCTGACGGCTTGTTTCAACAGCCCCAACAGGTGAACGACCGTGACGCGAAACCCACGCCTTCCTCATGACGGAACTTCCCTGATCGCTGACCCCATTCATGGGTACATTACATTTACCGTACCACGCTCAGATGAAGCGCGAGAAGAACAGACAGAAAAAGATCTCATCGATTCTCCTTGGGTCCAACGACTACGGTCCATCTATCAACTCCAAAGCGCGCACTGGGTCTACCCGGCGGCTGAACATACCCGGTTCCAACATTCATTAGGCGCCATGTATCTGGCTGGCCGAATGGCCACCCACTTATACCCGACACTCGCCAAGACCGTGCCCAATGTGCCATCCCAACCGTACATCGAAGAATTGCTGCGCGTCACGGCCTTGCTGCATGACGTTGGGCATGGACCGTTTTGTCATTTTTTTGATCATCACTATCTCACCAAATTTCACCTGACACACGAACACATCGGGCAAGCCATCATTCGCACTCAACTGGCGTCCACCATTCTACGAATCTCCCGTAGTCCATCAGGGATGTTTGCCCCAGGAGAGCGGCTGAATCCAGACCATATTGCCTTCCTCATACTCAAAGACCCGCATAAACCAACTCAAGACTACCCTCGATGGCTCACAGCCCTCCAACCCTTGATCGGCGGAGTCTATACCGCTGATAACTGCGATTACATCCTTCGAGATTCATACATGTGCGGGGTTGCGATCGGACCGATCGATATCGAACGATTAATTCACTATACCTTTTTCACCCACAAGGGACTCACGATCCATCAGTCCGGTCTGCCGGCGTTACAAATGTTTTTGAATGCCCGCCTCTATCTCTATTCGAACGTGTACTATCATCGGACGACTCGCGCCATCGATATTCACCTACAGGAAATATTCTCCAAAACCATGTCCTACCTATACCGTGAAAATCCGCTGGATCAGCTCCAGAGTTATCTCCCGCTCACCGATTGGTCGCTCATTGAATCAGTCAGACAATGGCAGCATGACCCGCACCGCACCAAAAATCGGCTCGGACGCGAATGGGCCAAAATTCTAACGAGAAACGTCAAATGGAAAATGGCCTTTTCAACACTCGTCCCAATTCCCTCGGACGCACGAACGCGCAAACGCACCGAGCCCCTTCGGCTCGAACAACGCATTCGCTCGGCGCTTCCTCTCGCCTTCAAGGACCTTGATTTTCGAATCGACATTGCTCATCAAGACCCGCGCCCGATTAATCTGCTGAATATGGGAGGGTTTCAGATTTTTGTCTATGAACCGTCGACACGCCATGTGGCGAAAGAGAGCCTGAACACTTTTTTCAAATACCTTCCGGCACGCATGATGCAACTCCGCATTTATGCCACCACTCATGAAGCAGATGCAGAACTGAGCAAGGCCGCGAAAAAGGTCTTGAAGGATGGGTGATGAGCTCGTCCAAGATTGTTCCTGGAGACTGAGACAAGAAGCTTCTCCAACATTCCTTCGGAATGCCAGGACATCTCAAGGGATGCCAGAAACTGTTTCTCCAAGGCCCACATGCTGAAGGTCTTTGTGTAGATCTAACTGCACCCGCACTTCCACAGGGTCATGTTGTTCGAGGTCCTGAGAACCGTTTCGACAATCGAACAGACAAGACTGTGTCAGTCGCCCAATCAGACTTTTTACGTTTTGGAGCAAGTGAGGTTCATCACCAGTCTGGCCAATCTGTGCGGTCATCACGGTGTTGTGACGTCCGGTGACTCGTAATTGAATACTTCGTCTATTCCCGGGAAGATATCCATGAACAGGCAAGAACTCGGAGACCGGCGGAGTCCAGTGTTGCTCAAACCAATCCGTAAGCGCTCGCTGGAACCTGACCGCGGACGTTTCCGCGTCTGAACTCATGGAGTGTTCTCGTGCCTTAACCCCGGCTGATTCAATCAATTCAACTGAAATGCTTTTTCGCTCTTGAGGAACCAAGACCATGATGGCGTCAAAGTATTTGATAGCCTGGTCACGCGCTAAAAGATCTCCCATAAAGACAGCTTGTCCATGAATGATGGGAGTTGGCCAAATCGCGATATCAATGATGCCAGAGTCGTGAACATGAACAGCCTGATCAGCCCGCCAGGCCCACGACGAAGAGACGCCGATGATTTGACCGGATTCTGCAATCGCGCGGATAAACAAACGCCGGGGCGCCCGAAACTGTTCAGCGAACAGTCGACTCGTACTTGCATCTCCCTTCCAAACAAGCCTTCCCTTTCCTCGATTCTGTTGGTCCGTCGCCAGAAACGATAATTCTAACTCAGGATGAAGAGTATTCAGATCCTCAGAATGAAAATAGGAGGTCACTGGAATGACGACCTCTTCATTGCGTGCGATCGACCCTGAATCCAAGAAACCATCGGCAAATTCTGGAGGGCTCATTTCAATGGAAAGAGCGGTTTCCCAGGCTTTTGACGCCACATACCATGCCTCTTCTCGCATGCGTTGGTTCCGTTCGAAACTCAATTGAAGGTCCAGGCCCGACACATAGGAAGGCGGCTTCTGAGGCCGTAGCTCAATCGAGACGTCTGATACTGGATGCGGATCGGTGGGTTCTTGCGATGTTTCGTTTCGAAGCAATGGTGGAACGTCTTCAGGATCGGAAAATTTTTCTACGTAACGTAAGGGAAACCAGTTCTGAATCTGGGCTGAAAGCTGTCGTTCCAGAGCAGGCAAATCATCGTACGATCCAACAGTACGGCCTGTACGAATCACACTGCCGCGCTCGACATCAAGCATATGAACATCAACCGCGACGCCCTTCTGAATGTCGTAAATGCTCCCCTTTAAAAGGTAGCGAGCGCCGCTCAGCCGTCCGAGCTTGACGGCCTGTCCCGCCTCTGACATGCCACGATGCTGCAGCCACTGTTCTCGTAGGACTTCACCCAGTGAGTCGCGTGAGATGATTTTCATGCCAAAACGCGACACCAGATCGGTGATCAGCATATCTGGAAGACCATGTCTCAGCCATGACCAATTCTCGGCGTGACCATGGTAATCGAAAGGCAAGACCCCGACGGTATGAGGAAGAGGCAGAAACTCGGCGGGAAAACTCGGCGGTGCAGTACGTTGCAGGTCAGGTTGATGAGAGGGTGGAACTGAACAACTCAGAAGCCCAGCCACGATCGCACTGAGCAGAAAGAACGGCATTCGCAAATCAAAGTTGACCTGAGACCCAAGAGTGAGATGAGTCCTGACGGTGGCGCAGGGTCAGGGCCTGCGTACGGATGACATGACGAATAATCGCCTCCCGATCATCTTCCGCAATGTCGACAAATTCAACGGCTGTCTCAAATCCTCCCCCCCGGACCATTTTACGCTCGGCAGTACGCACGACCCTCCCGATGGCCCGGATAGGGATAAAGGGTCGAAGGATAAGACAGAGGGCTAAACGACTCTCAACCGGAAACTCTTTTTCCGTCGCAAACCGGATGCCTGACCCGCTTAGATTCACGTTCATGAATTGAGGAAGCGAATCTTTGAGACGTTCATCTTTGGCTAACGTTTTGAGGACATTGCCCAGCAACCAATCCACCCGGCAGAGCATCTGCAGCATCAGTGGATCTTTAACGGTAAGGTCTTTTTCATCAACCATCGCGCGAACAAAATCCGGCGACAGAGCCAGGTCTTCCCATTGCCATTTCGGCCAGGCGCCTTCATCGCTCGTCTCAGACTCATACGACAAAGCGAGAGGTACGTCAACGGACACACAGACGTTGACCGAACTTCGGACATCTTTTCGACGTTCATCTCCTCCTGGTTCAGTCATGGCCCCCCTCACCACTGGTCGTCGTTGTTGCGATACCGGAAATGATGCTGGATTCCTTAGCTCGAGGATCTTGCAATCACATTCTAGAAATCGGTTCCTGCGACATCGAAAGCGTTGTTTCCCGTCGATCCAAGCTTTGAATTTCAGCCACGATGACTCTTGCCTCCTCGGCGGCCATTTGAATCTTCCGCAAATGATTAAGAATCTGAGGGTCCTGGCAATGTCGAACGGCAAGCTGGGAAAAGACCGTAATCGGCAACAATTTATTCGCTAACACATGCATGCGCTCTTTTAAATCACACTCTGTAGTCTTCAACTCATTCACCTTACAAAACGCTAGAGGGTTTGAAGGAAACGCAGAACGAGATGCACATCGCTGACCTACGCTTTCGAGTCATCATTCATCCTTATGATGAAGGGCAATTGTCATACCAGGGGAACAGAGCTGAAATGTCTTGAATTTTCAACAAGAACGAGTCAAGGAAGGGACAATTGAACAAAATGAGAGGAAAAAATGACGGTTCAATCCATCAAACCGTCAGGTCTTTGACACGGGAATTCATGAAACGTGGAGGACATATTACTTGGCGCGAAATTATGCGGTCCGAACAAAGCGACCACTCTCAACCGGGGAAGATGCCCATTGCTGTTTCCATTGCAGCAGCTTACGGCGACGCTCCTGAACCTGTAACAGATTTTGCCGGGTCGCCGCATGCACGACACGGGCGCGCTCTTGGATCAACGTATCCATGTCGATCAGTCGTCGAATCACGCGAACCGGCAGTTCACGAAGCACAAATTCCAAGGACCGGCGTTGATACAGGCACGCCACTTGATCCCAATGTCCGGCCTCCGAAGCGGATAAAATGGTTCGTGTTAAAATCTCGATGGGATGCTCAGAGCTCATAGAAGGCCAAACCCGCTCAAACGCCAACAGCCTCAGGCATGACTCCCTGTCTGGCCAATTCCACCCAGGCTTCTCGAATCACTCCCATGCACCGAATCGGACTATTCAATCGTCGAAAGTCATGATGAAGGTTCGATTGCGTGATTTCATGCTGAACATACTCATACAAACGACGAAGGTCGGCTGCGATGGCTCCACCTTGCTCCATGTCGAGCGCGGCCGACAATTCATTCACCACCGCAAGCGCTCGATCCAGGAACCGGGCTTTATCTTTCATGTTGTTCGTCTGGATGCCCTCTTGCGCTAACTTCAGGGACTGAATGACGCCGTCATAGAGCAACACGACAACTTGCACAGAGGAGGCCGTCTGGACTTGCGTCTTGGCATACAATTGCGCACCTTGCATCATACCACGTACCCTTCCTTAGGCTGAGGTTATATCAGTGAATTCAAACTGTCCAACTGGGACTGTAAACTGGCTAGCAATCCGTCAAGATTGGCGAACTTAATTCGCTGTTGTTCTTCAAACGTCACCAAACGGGTTTCAAGAACATTAATTTGCTCGTCGAAATCGTTCACTTCATCGGAAAGTGAGTTTTGCCTGAGAGCCAGTGCGCCAAACTCTAGATCGTCCAGCACATCGATGGCGTCAACCAGCCGTTCCGCGATTCCTGTCGTCCCATTGACCGGATTATTGATAAAGAGCTCACGGACTTCATCGAACGAGTCGCTCAGACGCGCGTCAAGATCAGTTTCATCTATCTCGATGGTCCCATCATGGGGCTGCGTCTGAAACCCGATCTGACCTGCGGACGAGACAGTAGACAGGCCACTCACCTGGTCGGAAAGGGCGCGACGGATTTTATCCAAGACCGTTCGCACGACGGTCTCTCCAACGAAGATGCCGCGCTCCTCGGTTTCGGCGTTATAGACGGTCCGTTCATTAATGAACGACACTACATCGTTATAGGCATCAACGAGCGAGGTGATTCCTTCTTTGACGGCCTCGACATCCTGTGTGACGGCAATCGTGACAGGATTGTTGGTATCCGTTCCCTGAAGATTCAAGGTCACACCCGTAATGACATCGGTCAGTGTATTACTGGAACGTTGAAGCGTCACTTGATCCTGCCCTGCCGCGCCTAGGACCACTTCTGAATCTTGCGCCGCCTGCAACGTATCCACCCCCGACGAAACAGTGTCGAGCGTCGTATCATCTGCTGTAATCGCGATCGTATTCGCCGCCCCAGTATCATTGGCGGTCAGGATCAACCGATAGGCTGGAGAAGACTCACTGCCAGTGTTCAATATGGAAGCGCTCACACCGGCTCCCAGGTCATTGATGGCATTCGTTAAATCGTCGAGCGTGGCATCGCTCGAAAGGGTCACGGTCTGCGTAGCGCCTCCTGCAACCGTGAAGGAGAACGTCCCCGAGGAACCGCTGACAATATCCGTCGTGGTCGAGGCCACGGTTGTCGTAGACTTCGAAGCCACTTGGTGCGCCGTGGCTAATTGATTGACGGTTACCGTATGCGTCCCTGCTGTGGCCGTTGAGGAGGAGGTCGCGGACAAGATATTCTGCGTGCTCGCCGTGCTGACATCAACCTTGGTCTTATCAAAACTCAGGCGGGTTCGAAGACTATTCGCAGTGCTCTGCAGACTCAGCAACTTGGTCCCCACTGACCCGAAGTCGGTGAGTTTTTTCTGGGAGGCGAGCTTTTTCTCGGTTAATCGGTCAATGGGAATCCGCTCGGCCTTGACTAAAAAGTCCACGATCTGCCCAAAGTCGACTCCATTGCCTAATCCGCCAAAACTGATGTTCATCTCAAACACTCCCTGTTATGTTGGAGCATCCTGCCTGCCTTCGAACGTTCGAAGACCTCTAGAAGAGAAACCGAGAGTCCAGCCTTCATTTCATGACACATGGTTCTCGCGACCAATGGACTGTGATGTTAGGCCTCTTCTTTGAGAAGAAACCCTCGTTGTTCTTCGAAAAACCGTTGAACGCGCAGGACCTCTTCCGGTGGAAACTGACGAATGAGCTCGCCAGAATCACGTTCAACCACTTTGACCACGACTTGATTCAAGTCCTCTTCGACGGAAAACTGAATCTTCGGATCGATCTGATTAAGCGTATCCTGGAGTTTCGCTACCGTTTGTTCAAGATTCTGTACCTCTGAAGCATTCTGGCGACTCTTCGATTCCGATAATGACGACAAACGAACGGCTTCCCTTTTTTCCGGAACTTCAGTCTGTTCAGAAATCGCCTTGGCTCCAGAACGATCGCGTCCGTGTTGTCCGATCGACAACACCACCGATGTAGATTCTGGAACGCCTTGTATCATATTCCCCTCCCTCCGCTCACGTTCGGAGCCGGACCGGCAAGGCCTTGTAAGGCCTTGCCGGAATCCCTACCTGGTTTACTGCAGCAGCGCAAGCGCTTGCTGAGGCAAGGTATTGGCTTGTGCCAAAATCGATGTCCCAGCTTGCACCAAGATTTGATTTCGCACGAATTGTGACGTTTCAAACGCAATATCGGCATCACGGATTCGTGATTCTGCAGCCGTGATGTTCTCATTGGCGACTTGCAGATTCTGAACAGCGGCATCAATACGATTCTGCAACGAACCAATCGTCGCTCGAGCGCTCGCCACCGCGCTAATCGCGCTATCGATGTTTGACAGCGCACTCAACGCTCCGGAAGAGGTTGAGACGTTGACGGAGCTCAGACTCAAATCACTCGTTGTCAAATCATTGAGCGCGATCGATAACGTATCGTTCGATGAGCTTCGAAATCCGATCTGGATTGAAAGACTATTATTGTCCGAACCGCTCAACAGTTTCACATTGTTGAATTCTGTCACTGAGGCAATCCGGTCAATTTCCGAGCGAAGTGCGACAAACTCTTGATCCAGGTACGACCGCTCGGTCGCCCCCAGGATTCCACTCGCCGACTGTTCTGCCAATTCCCGGAGCCGTCCCAACAAATTCCCGATATTGGCGGCGCCACCGTCAGCGATCTGCAACAGACTGATACCATCGTTCGCGTTTCGAGCGGCTTGATTAATACTTCTGATTTGCGCACGAAGTGTTTCAGAAATACCCAATCCCGCGGCATCGTCTGCAGCCCGGGTAATTCGAAGACCTGAGGAGAGACGCGCAACCGAACCGTTCAATGAATTCGTGTTGACTTCAAGGTTCCGCTGAGCGTTGATAGACGCGATGTTAGTGTTAACGACAAGTGCCATAGAGATCCTCCTTGATAGTGTATCTCTTCAGAATATCCGTACTCTGAAGGATTGTGGATGTAAGTGTGGCCCAAAGCCCTCCTTCTTGACGATGAATGATCGACTTCGGATGTCCTCCACTGTATCGGATCAAACACGAAAGACTTGAGGGCCAAATACACGTATCAACGAACAGACACCAACAGGATAGAATCATGAACATCGGCCTATTATGTGACATCATCGATTCAGTAACTCGAACACGACCACGATCTAGCTACGCGACGGTAATCGTGGAACCACTTCAAATTCCAAATAGTCGGCCAATTCCACGATAGCCGACCGTTCCCGGGCATCAATAATGTCAGGCAACCACTTGACGATCGAATCAGACGAAGACTGCGTCGTCCCGACTGATTTCGCGAGTTCCGTCCATTCCACATAATCCGCGAGACGTCCGAACCAATCATCGAGTTGCCGGAACCGTTTTTCCCCATGACGGAAAGCCCGCACTAATGTTTCAGCCTCATCCTTCAGACCAACGCCGAATTCCTTGGCGCTTCGCGCCCCACTTTCGACGATCGTTTGAAGGGGCTGACTCGTCGCCTCGACTCTTCCCCAGGCGCCAGCTTCTTGCGCAAGGACCGACGGCACGAGATCCCGATCGGTAAACGACCGTTGACCCACTTTCAGGTTCGTGACCAGGCACCCTCTTTCATGGGCTTTGTCACTCAGACGAGCGATCACTTCTTCAAGTTTGGCGGTATCGGACATTTCCCACGTCTCTTCATCGAGTTGAACCTGCATACACATCCCTCCTTGTTGGCGTATGATTGGTTGTTAACTGACGAATGACCTCCCGTGTACGACTCTGCCACGTCGCATAGGCCTTCGCCTGTTCACGAGCCATTCCATGGAGATCTGAATCACCAAGATTGTACGTATCTCGAAAGCCGGCGGACGTAATCGGGCTGAATGCCGGACACATTCGACCCAGGACGCGAGCCTCATGCGCGACCTGATTCACGCGCGCATGACAAGATGTGATCCGGTCGACTGACAAAGACGGCTGTGACGTCAGGGCCACCATCTCATCCGCCGCCTCACACAGGAATGTCAGCAAGGGTTCGAGCTTCGTGAAGACTTCTTGGACCTGATCAAAATCCGGTGGTTGCCCGGATGGTCCCGGGGTTCGACTCATCTGCCCTGTACAGTCGTCATACCAAAACCTTCTCCAAAATGTTCCATACCACTGCTGAAGTGGATCCTCGACTCCGCGGAGCAGCGTATAGGTTCCAAGCTGATCCTCATCGATACCGGACGTATACAGGCGGGCCCCTCCCGTCGATGTTGGCACTCCACCTTTCCCCAACGCGTGAAGGCAAACCTCAGCAACAAGACGAGGCAGCAGCCGGTCTTTGCAACTTTGATGCGCACAGACTTGATCAAACCCGCACGGTCCGCATTCGATCTCTGGTTGAATAATCCAATGATTGCGTCCATAGGGACCCGTCTCTCGAAAATCCACATGCCCGACCGACAGGTTGACGATTGGGACTTTCTCGCCGACAGCGAGATGCATGGGTCCCGTATCATTCGTCAGCATGAGATGACAGTGAGTAAGCAAAGCGATCAACTGAGAAAGATTTGTTTTTCCGATAGCATTGCACATGGGCGCCGCGCCGTCTGCCTGCTTAAAAGCCTGCAACGCAGACTGAACGACTGCCGACTCTTTTTTGCTTCCAATCAGGACAAAGCCGACATTCAGGCGTTGACTCATCAAGGCCATGGCCTGACCAAAATAGCCCGGACGCCAGGCCTTCATCACATCGCTCGCACCGATTTGCACGGCTATCCAGGCTGATGGCTTTCCACATGAAGCAAGCAGGGCGTTTGCCCATTGCTGCTGTTCAGCGGCGGGATGTTTTAATTCAATAGGCGCAAAAGGACCCTGACCGCTTCCGCCCAACGCATAGACATCGACAAGATTAAAACGATTAAACTTTCGATAGGTATGCATGTCGAGAAAATACCGCATCCACGGATTTCTGACGATGATATTTCCGTCCGGCGCGGTGGTGAGCCCTCGAGTATCATGAGCGCCAATATAGCCCGTCAAATATGCGCTTCGGCGGTTAAACGTGAGATTGATGACACGATCATATTGAATATCGGCCAGAGGTTTGGCCCACAGGGCAACACCGCGATAGAGCGCAACCAAATCACGGGCCCGGACACGCGTTTGGTCCATGAGCAGTTGAAAGTCATACGAGAGCACATGCCGAATTCTGGGAAGAAGGCTTGCCATTTCAGCAAACTCTGTATCGACGACCAGATCGATCGCGACGCCGGGCCATTCATATTCCAAGCGCTGCAACAATGGCGTCATCTGTACCAAGTCGCCCATCCTTGTCACGTTAATGATCAGAACTTGTCTACTCATTTCCCGTCAGAACCCTAGCCCTTCAGGCCTAGACAAAATCCCGAGTTTCTTGCCGATATTCATCCATCATCAAGACCAGCAATTCCTCTCGGCTTAAAACGGCTGTCGGCCCCTTCGCGCGAATGTTGGCCGCGACATCGCTCAACTCGACACGTTCCTCCGCGCGGAACGGCCGTAGTAACGGAATCAATTCTGGGGATGCCTGACTTTTCACGATCAAAGAAGATGCATTGCGTTCGCCTCGCAAAACCGCCCCCACACGATCAGGCTGATGAAGACCGACTTCACGCAATAAGGTTTCCATACGATGCACATAGGTATGATGCCGCAGTACGTGCGACCGTGACGCATCGGCCATACTCTGACGCGCATGTGGATCGGCGAGGTATTGCGTCACGGTCGTTACCAATTCTTCAGGCCTTTTGATGACCGCCAGCATCGTGTCATCAAAATGCTCCCATAACAGCGACCTGGCATCGGAGACTTGAAAGGCACCGCATGCCGCCAGTTCGAACATCCTGGGATTGAGGCTATCACCGTCTGGATCGAATCCTTCTCCCGTGTACGAATGAAGATTGATATTCACCTTCGTACAATTAAAGATCTTGACGCTCGTGTCTGAATCGATACGCGCTCCGTTTCGTTGCAAGACAGCCTCAAGCGGACCGGCCTTCTCCCATTCATTTCCCCAGATTTTGAATGACCAACCCTGATGCAGGAGTGCTTGAAGCAGGAAACGGCGATTGGGATAGCCCGCGCCCAAAAACGAGACGTCCGCACCGAATTCCGCCTCCTCGTCCGGCGAACAGACGAGTGGGCGATGAATCTCCGGATTCGCCGCCAGCGGCAAGTAACTCACATGCCTGGCCCCGGCATGCGATAACGCATCGATACAGGGCTTCTGCTGCATGACAAACCAGAACTCATAGCCGGCGGCCACTTGCTGCCAATAGGTAAAATGTCTGAAATTTTCGACGAACCACATGGCCGTGAGCACTTTCTTCTTCCGAAGCTGTTCCAAAACCGGCATGGACAACGGCGCCTGCGCCATCGCCAGAACAAGGTCGGGCGGATCGTCCGCGATATGAGCAAGGCTGACGACTCCAAGCGTCTCGCCGAAACGGCTCTGCATCGTCAATCGTAATTGTGGATCGCGAAGGTTCTCCAAACTTTTATAACCAGGATAATGAAGAGAATGATCGATCCAGCTGACTCGATGTCCGAGATGTTCCAAGGCTGCAACGACATGGTGAGCGACCGAAAGAGACCCGCCATAAATCGGCCCCACAACGGCAACATGAAGCCTGCCTCCCCGTTCATGTGACACTCGCTCACGCAGGTGCTGTTGAAACGTCCTGATATATTCTTCATGCAACGCTGACGATGGCTCATGACGAATGAGATGGAGCCTGGCATGCGTTTGGGAGACAGAAGCAGCCACGTCTTGACTTTCGCCCCATAGCCACTGGATACGCTCCCCCCATCGACCAAGCGCTCTCACGGAAAGCGCATCATATAATTCTCTCAAATCCGGGACGAGCACCAGAATTGAGGTCGCATGTGCAATCTGCTGTTGTAAGGCCTCAACGTGATAAAGGAGGCCCACTCCCATGATGAGCGGAATTTCATCCGGTTGGATTTTTGCCACGACCCCTTCTGCCCAAGTATTGGCCTCTTTGAGGGGATCATACGCGCTATGGATCCACTGTCCTCCAGCTTTCGCGGTCAGCATCCCGTTTTTGGCGTCTTCAACCTTGAGAGCCCCTCCTCTCTCAACAAGAAGTTGTTGAGCTAGCTGAGGATCATGAAGACGAACAATTTCAAGATTTTCTTGTAACAGGCTCATCGCAACACGTTCCTTAGACCCCTATCTCATGATGGATTTGATGACTCAGCTCCCGATACCTTTTCCCAACCTCTACGTATCGCCTGGACCGCGAAGGGTTATCCTGAGGCCATTGGGAGATTCCGTCGTAACAGGAGGCGCAGTATTCATAGATGGAAGCCAATAAAAAAAGAATCTCACCTTGACGATCACGACGCTGGCGAAGAATATATTGCGCATCCATCGCCTCGAACGAATCAAGAATGGACTGTGCGCGATGAACCGCCGTGTGTTTCTCCCTCACTTCTGAACGTCCACGCTCAGCAATGGCCTCACGCTCCTCCCTATGTGAAGCATAATATTCAGCGATCTGAATAACTTCGTCGATATTGCCTTTTTCGTACATCGCACAATGGGTCTTGTCCTGGAATAGCTCTTCCAAGCCATTTCCCACCCGTTCCATCAGCAATAGCCCTCCACATGCCATCGCTTCAAACGTACGGAAATTCATGTCGTTGTTGACGCATTGGTTGAGGATCATTTTGGACCGAGTAAACACGGAACAATAATCTCCGGTCGAAACATGCAGAGGAAACGCTGCCTGCAACATTCGGAGAAATTGGCACCGCGTAGGATTGTGGGCAGGGTTCATGCTGCCGACAAAACTCAAATCATGTACCCGAGGATTATCTTCATCGACGGCGGGGATGATCGGAGCAAACAGAGGCAGCCACCTGACCGTTTGTCTGGACTCGTCGCGCATGTAACTTGGTATAAAGTCCCGTTGAGCGACAAAGATCGCGTCGAACGCGGCGGCGTAGGCCTGATGCCACCGATGATGGATATGTGAATCGATC
Organism: Nitrospirales bacterium; assembly: GCA_031315865.1. Taxonomy (NCBI): domain Bacteria; kingdom Pseudomonadati; phylum Nitrospirota; class Nitrospiria; order Nitrospirales; species Nitrospirales bacterium. Next base: position 2,861,771 of record JALDRJ010000002.1, on the reverse strand, counting down.
GCATACCATCCTAACGGCACTTCAAGACGTTCCAGCCCGAAAAACAGCGGATGCGTACTTTCATCGGTCAGCAAAACCAGATCAGGGTCCCATCGCTTGGGCAGGCAATGCCACAACCGATCGATGGATATCGGCCATTCCGGCACTTGAATATCGCCGGTATTATCCGTGGGACACGTCAGTACCTCATGCCCCAACTCGCGAAAACCATCCTTCAACGCCGGTAATCCTAACAATAGTATCTTCATGGGCCGTTCGATCGTGCGAATGATCGTTCCTCGCTCAGTTTCTGAACGACATGGACTCTGGCGTTTCGATACGCCGCTGCGGTCCGAAAATAATCGCGCGACTTTAAGAAAGAATTCGCGTACTGGGAACCGACCAACTCATAGACCTTTCCAGCGTGATCATAGACACGATCCAACTGACGATAGATGTCCGGCAGCCGGGCCTGTCTTTGTCTGACCAGCGCCTGGGAGTCAGCATGCCGTATCGTGTGAACGATGGTTTGCGCCCGGTGCGTGGTTGTGTGAGAAGCGAGCACTCTGGCTCTTCCTTCCCGCGCAATGGCTTCACGTTCCGAATCATGACTCGCATAGAAGTTCGCGAGTTCGACGATCTGATCGACATTCTCCCGTTCGTACATCGCCAAATGCGTCCGATCTTGGAATAATTCTTCAAAGCCGTTTCCGACTTTTTCCGTCAACAGAAAGCTTCCGCATGCCAGGGCCTCGAATACGCGAAAATTGACGTCATTGGCCGCGCTCTCATTCAACACAACCTTCGAACGATTGAAAACGCTCACATATTCTCCAGTGGTCAAATGAATGGGAATTCGTTCTTGAATCGCCTCGAGCAACCGGCTGCGTTCAGGTTTCCATCGTGGATTCAGGTACCCCACAAAGCTCAGGTCATATATTTTCGTCAAGGGCGCATAACGATCTTTCTCAGGATTACAGAACAACGGCAGCCATTGAACAACCTGACGGGAGGCATCATACGCATACTCCGGCACGTAATCTTTTTGGGCCACGAACACATAATCGAATACGGCTGTGTAGGCTTTGTGCCAGTCCAAATGCAGATGAGCATCGATCGTATACCAGGCGAGTGGAATATCGAGGCGTTCCAACCCTAAAAACATCGGCTCCGTACTTTCGTCCATGAGCAGGACAAGGTCTGGCTTCCATCCACAAGGGAGCGCCTGAATAACCTGCTCAGCCGGGACAGGAAATTCAGGAATCCACAGATCGCCGGTTTGATCCGTAGTGCACGTACGCACATCATGGCCGCACTCCAGGAACGCATGTTTCAAGACGGGAAACCCTAAGAGAAGAATATTCATAGCTCACCGGACGGCACAGACACGCGGGTTGCATCATGAAGGAGCGCGGACACGCCATCCCAATCCACGTTCTCTTGCTCATGGAGCATGTCCCAGATTTGTTGACGATAGGCAGACGGCTCCTGACTGGAGGCGGCATACCCGAAAAAATGAGCACCCCAATCGTCTTTCTGGCTTCGCCAGAGACTCCATCCCGCCGGGAGCTTTGCACATCTTTCCGTCAGCATCAGTTCCACACTTTCCCGTACCGGCCAATACTCCGGCCATACCCCGGGCTCTCCCATATTCGGCATGTCACACAACGTATGTCGCGGTGGTGTTCGTTCCGCCTGCCATACCCAATGCCCCTTCCCATACGGCCCTGTCTCATGAACGCGGGCACGCGAAAAATAGAAACCTTGTACCCTGGCGCCGCTGGCCACAGCCAGATGAAGCGGACCCGTATCAGACCCGACCACCCATGCGCATCGAGAAAAGAGCTCCGCCAACTGCGGAATCGTCGTTTGACCGCACACATCCCAAATCCGCCCGATGTACAACGGAGGCACCAGATCCAAGAGCGCGCGAGCCAATTCCCGCTCTCCCGGCCCGCCAACCAGGACCACACGGCCCCGCGCGGAAGCAGAAAAAAACGTAGTGATCCATTCCTCCCAGGTACGAAGCGGGAGGCGTCGCTCAGGATCACCCGACCCGATGATGACGGCCACGCGCAGCGCATCCTGCGCCATAAAACCGTCGAGCCTTTCCACATGGTTCGCGGCTGACAGACACAACATGGGAACGGTCCGTGGAGGTTTGACCCCGCACAGACCGCAAAACGCGTCGGCCAGATGGACACGATTCCTTCCTCGATGCGCTCCGACCAAATTCAAATACCGGCTCCAGTTTGGAAGTTCTGATGAAAGAGGTCCATAACAACCGGGGCCATTCACCTTGGCCGCCAACAGATGCGCGGTCAAGATGGCCCGAGAATGATTATTCAAGTTATAGGCCAAGGCATACGCACTGTTTTGATACCGTTCTAGATATGCAGCCGCTTGAGACAGCGCGGTATCAGTCTCAGATGAGACTTTTTGCGCCATTTGCTCCCATTCGGTTCCGTCCCATGGCAAGACCTGTTTCACGCCTGGGAAAGATTTGCCGACCGAAACCAGAGGCGCCGCACACAAAAGATCAAACTGATCCTCAGTGTAAGCGGCCTGTAAAGCGACGACAGCCGGCAAAGTTTGAACGAGATCACCTAATCTCGCCAGCTGAATAACGAGACGATTGAGCATATTCTTTCTCGTTGTCGGCGCTTTTTCGATATTTCTTTAATTTCTTGCCAGCAATGGTCAAGGCGTGGCGGAAGACAAGAGAAATGCTCTAGGGTGACTACCAAGAATCACAATACGGCAAAGGGCTAGGGATATGATGAAGAAGAGATTGTGAAGATTATTGACTGAGAACGAATGTATTCAGCAGGGCTGACAACTCGATAAGAAATAGGAATTTGTCCGATTCCAGAGCATGTAAAAATTCATCGACATCTCTGCGCCGCCAACAGTGGGGTAGAGAGCCTGTATCTCGGAAACAGCCTTCTTGACACCCTCGACATTATAATCATCGATAAGAACGATCCCATTTTCTTGAAGTTTCGGGACGATAAGGTTAAGACTCTCAAAAGTTCCTTGGTATTGATCGGTATCGACTAAGGCAAATGAGACATGCGGTTCTTGTTCTAAAACCTTTGGCAACGTCTCTTGGATCAGCCCTTTCACCAGATTGATTTGCTTCGATAATCCTTGTCCCTGGACATAGCCCGTCACGCTCTCTAACGAAGTCTCAGTAAAGGTCCCAGGCTGATAAATCGTCTCTTGATCTGAAGTTGTCGGGGAAGGCATACCGGAATAGGTATCCAGAGCATAGATGCGCCTGACATCATCCCACTCCCTCAAGAGCTGCCCCATAAACACCGTCGTGCTACACTTGAAAGCCCCACACTCTAAAATGCATCCGTCGTAAGTCGAAAGCAGGGCCTGAGCAACAAGCCCAAGTTTTCTCATATTCAAACAGGTATCCAAGCGGCCAATCTTCAAAAAGGCATTTTTCACACCCGATCGTAATCTTCTCGCTAAGAGGACTGGGCATGTTAAACGATTGACACCAGAAAAATAATCGCTCATTTCCTGAAGAAGCGAGGTTTCTTCAGCTTGTGAATTCGCACCGACAATTAAAAGATCATAATCAGAGCTTCGAAGTTCTTGAATCGATTTGCTCGGATGAAAGATGTCATGCGGACGGCCTGCATAATATCCTTCGATTGCCAATCGATAATCATGAATGGCTTCGGCATTCTCAAATATCGACTGATCCACGCCGATAACCGCCACTCGCAATGATGGTTTCCTAGAAAACGCTGACAAGGCAGTCCCGTAGAGATCGTAAAGCACAAGGTCCATAGATTCGTGCATATATCTATTTAATGAAGTAAGCAGCAATGTATCCATTAATATATCCCTTCTCTAAGCATAAGAGTACTTTCTGACACAGCCAGGTTGTCGCCTGTAGAGTAATAAGCATGTAAGATATGAGCACATTGCCAGGAAGCGTTATTACGGAAAAGGTAGATCGCTAAAAGAACAATCTGACGTGAAGGAATAGTCTGAGCGCAGGGTTTCATTCCATTGGACTTCACATTCCAATGGAATAGAAATTATCAAAACTTATGAATGCATCGGCATGATGAATGCTAAAATTATGCACAGAATTATTGGCACGCGTTCAGAACGCAAAAGTTCTTTCTTAGACCGCACTCAACATCTGGCCCTCGACGATCTGAGCACGGCCTTTTTCCAGAAATTCTAAATCTCCCTCGACCATTTCTTCCACAAGTTGGGAAAAGGTAATTTGAGGAGACCAGCCAAGCTTGACTCTGGCCTTCTCCGCATCACCGAGCAACGTCTCGACCTCGGCAGGTCGATAGAGCTGGGATTCGGTCCGGCAATAGTCACGATAGTCCAACCCCAGACATCCGAAGGCTTCTTCTGCAAATTCTCGAACTGAATGTTGGACTCCTGTCGCGATAACAAAATCATCCGGATCATCTTGTTGAAGCATCAACCACATCGCATACACATACTCTTGAGCATGGCCCCAATCTCTCAAGGCATCAAGGTTGCCCAATGGCAACACGTTTTTCAGCCCGAGTTTGATCGCCGCGGCGTGAGACGTAATTTTCCGAGTCACAAATTCAAATCCCCTGCGCGGGGATTCATGATTGTATAAAATCCCACACCAGGCACGAATACCATACGCCTCTCGATAGTTCCTTGTCAGATGGTACCCGGACACTTTCGAAATTCCATAGGCGGAACGTGGGTGAAAAAGTGTCTGCTCGTCTTGCGGGACGTTTGCTACCTTCCCAAACATTTCGCTCGATGCGGCAAAATAGAATCGACAATCCGGAGCACAATCCTTGAGCGCGGATAAGACATGATGGGTCCCGTTGATATTCGTCTGCAACGTGGAAAACTCATCTTCGAACGAGTACGTGACGAAACTTTGCGCGGCTAAATGATAACACTCATCCGGCACGATTTCTTTGAAAACCCGATACAAACTCGGCAAACTTTCTAATGAGGCCGCATGCAAGCATACATCGTCTTTTATATGCCGTATTCGCCATAAACGTCGGTCAGGATCCTCCAGCGCCACTCGCCGAACAATGCCATGGACTTCATAGCCTTTCTCAAGCAAAAGCTCAGCTAAATATGATCCATCTTGTCCTGTAATTCCCGTAATGAGTGCTTTCATAGATCACCAAGCAATGTGGTTATGAATAAAGGGGTCCTTTGGCTACATGTCTCACATGCTTCTATGTTTGGCCTGGATTCCAAACCTAAAAAACGCCATTGTTAGAAAAGTGCTACCAACGGACTCGATGGACTCTTTTACTGTTCTCGGAAATTCTTGTAGGTTTCTTTAGGGTAGTGAAGATAAAATGACTGTACCAATGATCAATATGGGGATTAATTGAGCTACTCTTAAAATACGAATGTTGAGGAATTTATGGTAAGGCTTCTGGTTGGAACAGCTCTTGGAATTCTAATCAACCCCAGAAAATTCGGAAGGCAATACTTGGAAGGCACAACAACGGTCCATTTGATCAAGGACGCGACTAACTTGAATGACAGCTCCACGCACCCGGTAATAAACGTATCATCTAGGGAACTCTACACTGGTCTTCCTATCTCCAAATCCTGCAGGACATTGCTCTCTCCTAAATTTCTGCCATAGGTACCCTTAGTTTCAACTGCTGTCATATGATGCGTACCAACGTTGTGCTGAAAATGGGTTGAGGAATTAGGGCGCGCGTTCATCAACCGCTCTAATTCGTCCATCCCGTCAAAGTTCGGACTAAGAAGTTTTAAAGTGTTGATATGCGTCTTGGCAGCTTCTTTTTCGCCAAGACGAACATACACACTCGCCAAGGCAAATCGAACTGAACAATTCGCAGGGTTCCGTTGTAAATAGTAAGAAAGTGCCGTCTCGAGCGTTTTCCAATCTTCAAGGGCAGTGCAAGCCCGGATTAACCAATGAATAGCCTCTTCATCATCGGGATACGCCTTCAGAATCTCTAAGGCCTCGTTCGACGCTTTTGGGGCTTCTTCGGCCCCCATCCATGCCATAACGAGTCCCATACGGCACTTTCGATCATTTCCTCCATATTTCAGTGCTCTCATAAAGGCATCAACCGCACTTCGATAGTCTTGCCGCTGCATAGACAAGACACCAGACGATAGCCAGGCGTCTGATTCGGTAGGATTATGTCGGATGATTTTTTCAAGACTATCCTGGGCTTCATCAAGCCTTCCTCTTGTAATGGCAACTTGGACTTTTTGTAATTCGAGGCTTAGTTCGGACCTCACGGAGTGAGGAGAATCAGAGCCTTCAGAAGAGCGCCCTCTAGATTGAGAAGAAGTCTTTCGCGCTTGCGCTAAAACTTCGAGATATAAACTTTTCAACCGATTGGCAGTCTTGTCCCAACAAAATTGCGCGGCATCGGTTTGAAGAATGGCCGGAGGCGGAATGCGGAACGCATCGAGGATGGCATCGCGAATACTATTCGGATCGTCAGGCTCACAGTAATGAACACCATAAGGAAGATAATCTTTCAAGGTCCCCCAAGAAGTTGCCACAATGGCACACCCGAATCGAGCTGCTTCCACTGTCACGATCCCCGGCAACTCATACCAGCTGGGCAAACAAAAGACTTTTGCCCCCTGGTAACAGGACGCTAACATCTCATCAGACAAGCGGCCAACAAAGATGGTCGGAGCTGTTCTTGGAAATCGTCGGCAAAGATCTTCGTATTCCGGTTGGTAGGAGACTCCACCGGTGACAAATACGATCGGAAGAGACTCATATTGAAGAGCCTTCAAGAGCATGAGCTGGTTTTTTCGGGTTTCAAGACGTCCAACACACAACACATAGTCCGTCACGTTATATTGATCGCAGAATAACGATGAGCCGCCTTGAGTGCTCAGATGATCCATGCCCATCTTCACGATCTCCACTCGCCTTAATTGAGGATAGACTTCAAGCAAGCGACGTCGTTCGGCTTCACCACTCGCAAACACGCACCCTGCATGCTGTGCGACAAAGGCATTACCAGAGGGAGGAGACGATGAAAGGCCATGTAACTGCTTCAAAGCAGTAGAAAACTGTTGCTCGTCGAAACCACTGGCAAAATATTGTCTAAACACATCAATAGTCGCAGAACTTTTCGAGAGAAACCGTGGCCAGTCTTCAAACAAGGCAGTTGCCACGAAAGGTACTCCTGCTTGAACCGCATCCCTCGCACATTGCTCCGTGAATTCTGGCGTTGCGAAATTAAACACATGAACCAAGTCGTAGTCATGAGATTGAGCCTGCCCCAACGCCACATCGACATGAACACCTGCTCGCTCCAGTCCTCTCTTGAAATTATTCATCAGTAATGTATCGCCACCGGGCTGAGACATTGCGTTAGGACGATTCTGGAATAAGACCCTGAGTGGACGATTTCCTTGATCCACATAACGATTTTCTTGAGAGATCGTGTGAGGACGAGATGATGTGACGCTATGCGTCACCTCCTCACTGCCATTTCCACATGACATTCCGTACGTCTTTCGCCCGATGTCAAAGTCTCTTTTGGTGGCTATTTTTTGCAAATTGAAGGATAGAGATTGAGCTTTATCCAGCACGGGCGTTGCACGATCAATGTCCTTCATACCACGCAAGAACTCGTCACCCAATAACCAATGAGCATCAGCGTTTTCCGGTGCCAACGTTATTGTATTCTCAAGAAGTTTCACGACTTCAGACCCAACACCGCACCCTCGAAGCACTAAGGCCAGCCCTATCTGCGCCCATTCATCATTTGGCGGAGTAATCGGCTCATCAGACTGCTTCAAATAAGGTAACTGATAGCGATAGTAATCCTTCCAGAAATGAATACGTTCGACTTCACTCAAATGATCTTGAAAAGCCGCAGCCGTTTGCGTCCAGCTTTCTTCTTGCTCTTTTCTCGGTTGCGCTGATTTCCCGCTTTGCCGGAATAATCGCGATTGCGAAAGCACCTGGTCCACATAATGAAATGAATATCCCTTTGCGGCGATACGAAGCCAATATTCATAATCGATCGAAAAATACAAATCTTCTCTATACTTCCCTATGTCATCGATCAATGCCTTTGAATAGAAGATCGACGGTTGATAGAGCTCGTGAAGATCCCACCACCGCATTAAAACAGGCAAAGTGATTGGAACCCTCGGAATTTGCAGCCACGAAATCGTTTTTCGTTCATCCGTCAACAACGTCTTTCCATAGACAAGATGCCGTCCTTCCGTTTCACTCATTGCTCGAGCCACGAGTCGCAAGACATCCGTACCGACGTAATGATCATCCGCGTTGAGCCAGGAAATAATATCGCCTTCTGCCATCCCCAGCGCCTTATTGAGCGCTTCGGCTTCTCCGTTATCCGGCTCGGATATCCATTTGACATGTGGGTAACTTTTTAAAATTTCGACCGTTCCATCATGGGAGGCCCCGTCAACAATAATGTGTTCAAAGTTTTCATAATTTTGCGCCAGCACACTCTCAATACATTCACGTAAATAATGAGCGCAGTTTTTGGTCGGTGTAACGATTGAAATTTTTGGATGAGTTATGTCTATTTTGTCTGAGGACGTCATAGGCTGTTTTTCCTCTTTACAAGATCGGGATTCCATGATCGCGGGGAGCAGCAATGTCGTTGTTTTTTCCCTATTGCACTGAGCGGACTCGATCGCCTCCCTCCATTTTTTCACTATTCGGTTCAATGAAAATTGTCCGGCAATGGTGTCTCGTGCAGCTTCTCCTAATTTTCGACAGAGACTTCGGTCAGTCGATAGTTGAATAACATATCGACTGAACTCTTCAGCATTGTTGGCGATAAAACCGTTGACTCCATGCTCAAGAGGCGAGGCTTGAGCGATTTGCTTCATGGCAACGACCGGAACTCCATGAGCCATAGACTCAAGAATTTTAATCTGAATACCGGTTCCGCCAAGCATGGGACAGATGGAAAAGGGGGCTGAAGCATAGTAAGGCTTTAAATTTGGAACATATCCTAATAATTCCACCCCACGCACATGAGCAACCTTTTTGGAAAACCCTCCTATGGCTTTTAAGGAAAAGTCCGGACAGTGGTGTAAGACCGCGGGTAACACTTGCAGCGCAAAAAACACATACCCTTGAATATTGAGCGGATTATCTGATCCAACGAAAATGGGGCTCCCATCATAGGCATTGGAGAGTGCTTGAACGGATAAGGCAGGAGGAACATCACAAACAGTTGTCTGTAAAGTCTGTTGCTTGATGATGCGCGCATCCGCAGGCGTGATAGCGATGGTGCAGTCATAGGCATCGTATATCCGATACTCTTCTGACTGTACTGTCTGTCCATCTTGTAGATTTGAAAAGAAATCCTCCTCGGTGATAATCGGGTCAACGTACTCAGGGAAAGAGGGTTCTTTTAAATAAGGTAGGACTTTTTGAATAATCTGGTCGTTGTGGCTTAGCACATCAAGACTCCGAAGAATTCTGGTCGCTGAATGGAATTCATCACCGATGGCAAACTTTCCCCACCACGCATAATAAATCACCACAAGATCTGGATTGAGATCCTTAAAGACCGTTCGATATTCATCAAGCAACCATGGAGTGTGATACATATCCCAATGCTCGAGCCTCGTCGCTCGTTGATGTGCATGAAACAACCGATCGATCGGGCCAGGTGTGCTGAGATGCACTTTGATTCCCCAGGCATCTTCGAGCTTGCCAATGTCCTTAATATTCCAGGCTGTATCGGGATCACCGAATAGTTCAGAACCGAACAACGTGACCTGATACCCTAAACCGATCAAAGCCATTAAATCCGACAATTGAACTTGATGGGCTCCGGTTCGTGCGCCGAAGGCATAAAATGGCCAGAAGACAAGAGCTTTCGAAATTGCTGTGTTCATAGAGTTCACGTCGTATTCCTTCATGGGTTCTCAAGTGGGCACAGTTTCGTCTCCCACCGAATCCAACGGAGATATGCCAAACCTCTTACGCACGAAGGGATCGCACGACTCTAATGCCAAGGCCCACTCAAAAGCCTTTTTTGCTTCTGTGAATTCCCCATGACGATACAAGTTTTCAGCGAATGCCCCAATAATATCTGCCGTGATAAGTTGTGGGGTCTTAATCAAAACACTGAAGAACGTCTCCGGACTTATGTTTATCAATTCTTTAAAGGCCAGAATGAGCCCAGATAATTTTTCTGAAGTATCGGGCGTTTCGATAGGGGCATCGTCATAATACGTTTTGCTCATAGAGATACGAAACGCGTAAAAGTCTTTGAAAAATTGAATTTGCTCTCCAGATGTGAGGCAGGGAAGGTAATCTGTGCAGATGTTGAACCATTCTTTGGCCTTCACGGCATAGGGCGTTTCCGTTTTGCCACCGGAACGATAAATCATTGATTGAGAAAACACGTGATCAAGAAAATGGAATGAATACTTTTTCATGGCAATCCGAAACCAGTACTGATAATCCACTCCATAGGAAAGACGCTGATCAAAATACCCAACGTCTTCAAAGAGTTTTCGAGAAAAAAACATAGAAGGTTGGAAGAGGTTCAACCGGAACCAACGCGGCAAGGTCACCATATTGACCGGTACGGCTGGCATGACCCAATGTGTGGGCTGCCGGTCATCGTTAATAAACATGGTTTTCCCGTACACGAGATGGCAGTCTGGGATGACAGTCATTTCAGCGGCCACTCGCGTTAGGGCACCATCTACATAACAATCATCGGCGTTGAGCCATCCGATGATATCTCCAGTTGCCATTTTCAACGCTTTATTCAGCGCCTCAACTTCTCCATTGTCAGGCTCAGAAATCCACGTTACATGGGGATATTCTTTGAGAATATCAACCGTACTATCTTTGGATGCACCATCGACGACAATATGTTCAACACTCTCAAAATTTTGTCTCAGCACACTCTCAATACAGTGACGAATAAGAGAACCACAGTTGAAAGATGGTGTCACGATGGAAAATTTTGGACGGCTCTTCGTGCTACAGTTGATCATGAGTGAGTCTTGTTGACACCCCGTGGAAATCTCACCTTGTTTAGGTGAGGAATAAATTTCCTGAACAGCTGGTGCAAGCATTCGCAGATCATGAAGTCCTCGCTCAGCTTGGGAGTTCTCGGGATCGAGCTCAAGCATGTTTTTATAGCTCTTCATGGCCAATTCGGTTTCTCCCAAGCGTGAATACGTTTCCGCCAAGCCATGATGTAGTGGGAGATAATCCGGAAACCTGGATATTCCGTTTTTCAACGTCTCGACGGCAATGTTGATATTGTTTAAGGCAAATGCAGTAAACGCTAAAGAAAGATATGCTTCGACTCTCTCGGGGACTTCCCGCAGGAATTGCATTCCCAGTGGCAATGCCTCGTTGAGGGATGCTCGGGCAATTGCCTCATCGCAACATCCAGCCGTAAACGCGACGTTTGGCTCCAATGGAGAAAGCGCCGCCCATCCTCTTTTCGTGGCGGTTTTTCTTTGAATATGCTGACTCCACTGCCACCACGGGTAGTGAATGAGTTGTAAGGTCTTCAGATCCCAATGCTCAGGCGCCTCGAGCACAGCGCGAATAATTTCATCACCGAAATGATTCATCACTTTGCCCTTAATAAAATACGGAAGGATGTCCTGAAATTCTAAACCTTTCAACAACGAAAGTATCCGATGAAGAACTATTTTTTGCTCACTCCAATCTCGCTTTCCGGACGCAGAATAGCTACGATTTTGCACGCGAATGACACCCAATGCTTCAGGCACATAACATACCCCATACCTAAATCCCACAGCTAAATTTGTGAACCAATCACAGTGCCATTTTAATGACTCTAAAAACCCACCAACTTCTTCAACGGCGGAACGTTTCAAAATAGCGGTTATCCCTGCAATGTAATTTCCGTTCATCACGTGAGCCAGTTCGTCTGGCGAAAAATACCGGGAGGTGTCACCCCATTCGTGCCGTTTGGTAACTTCTTTTCCTGATTCGACGAACAAAAAAGAATAATCAGACATACAGAGCCCCGCCTCAGGAAATTGAGCGAGTATGTCCATTTCTTTTTCGTAAAATTCAGTCGAATATTTATCGTCCGCTGAGGGAATGCTTAAATATTCTCCTGAAGACAACCCAATGGCTTCTCTCACCGATTCGACGCCGCCCTGATTTTGATCGTGACGGACAAATCTCATAATGGGATCCTGTGCGCTCATTTCTTCCATAATTGACACACTATGATCGGTTGACCCATCGTCAATGACGATGAATTCTTCCGGTCTCCGGCTCTGCCCTAATATGGACGACAACATATCACGCAGGTAGCAACCATGGTTATAATTTGCCATGACGGCAGAAAGAGAGAGCTGAGACATAAAGGAGCTATTATTGAAAAAGGTTACAATTCTTCATAAGCCAGGCAGTGAATAATTCAATTGCCTCCATAAACCTTATCTCATTGTTATCAAAGCTCGGCCAACCTGCCCCATTTCCATCGCCTCAATTACTCGATTGATTTCTTCGAGTGGTTGCTCGTGTGTGATGAGACGCATCAACGGAAAATCGCCGTTTAAAAATCTCTCTACATACTGTTGAAAGTCACGTTCAGGAACCGATTCGCCTCCCCAGGTACCAATCAGTCGTTTCCCTTTGATTAAATCGAACGGATCGATGGACATTTTTTCTCCGTATGCGACATTCCCCGCAAGGACGCACAATCCGCCTTTGGGCCGCACGACATGAAATGCGTCCTCCATGGCTTCCCGACGTCCGACCGCTTCAATCGCATAATCGACACCTTGATTGTCGGTCATGTCCATGATTTCTTTTTTCACATTCGTTGACCGTGCATTGAATGTGTGCGTCGCACCCAACAAACGGGCTTGTTCCAATTTGTGATCATAGATATCAACCGCGATAAGAGACTTGACCTTTACACTACTGGCGGCCAACAACACACTCAGTCCAATGCCTCCAAGCCCAAAGACCGCCACACGACTTCCAGGTTGAATCTGTGCCGTATTGAAAACAATGCCTGCACCCGTCGGGACCGCACAGCCCAACAACGCAGCTTCTCGCAGGGGCATTGATGACGGAATAGGCGTCACTCGATTTTCACAAGTAATCGTATGCCTCATAAACGTACTGACGGCACCTGAATGAATGATGCCCATGTCACTCTGGTATTGTGTTGACGAAACTTCGGCCCCCGTACCTTTGATCCATGACAAGATGACATGGTCTCCAGGCTTAACCTTCTTGACCGCCGATCCGACATCCATGACAATCCCAGACCCTTCATGTCCCAACGTATGGGGCAAATACCTGTCAGGTCCTTTCTTTCCCTGCATCTCCATCATTTGAGTCCGACAGAGGCCACTGTATGTCACCTGGACTAGCACCTGTCCCGGATTCAACGGGGGCAGAGAAAGAGTCATAATGGAGAGAGGAGAACCAATTTGAGTTAACACGGCGGCTTGCGTCGTCGATACCCCAACGAGGGAAGGACGATGATCGTCATTGATTTTCTTCTTCGACTCCGTTTTCATGATTGTTTCGTCCATCACGCGGCAATAAACCAGTAATAATCCCCTGTGTATTTCACGTCTTCAAAGACTTTTTCCCAATCTTGCACATCCATGTAGGTCAACGCAGTGAGATTCCACTTGAGTAACCGCTCTCGCTCCTCTTCATTCCTCCATGCATCCATCGTAACAAAAGCCGGACCTCTCGATACGCGTTGAATTTCCTTCAATGCCTGTCGGCATTCTTCTAAATCGAGATTATGAATGGTATTGATCGAAATGACTAAATCAAAAGAGTTGTCTGCAAATGGTAAGTCTTTCGCATTGCCAAGCTGAAGATCAGACCGCACGGACTCAAGACTGTGTTCGAGTGCATAAGGTGAGATATCGATACCAGCGATGGTCAATCCAGGAAGAAGTTCCTTGAAGTCGTGGAGCATGTATCCTTTGGCACAGCCGACATCTAACACGCTGGATTCATTCGTCAAACCGTAGAAATCTCGAAACCGCTTAACCGTTTCCCGCCAAAATCTGGGATGATATGAATAGCCACCGTATCCATGTAGACGATCTCCATCGAAGTATTCTCTTCCAAATTGACGTGCGATCTGACGATGATCTTCTTGAATATGTGCCCCTCGTTCCTCGATTGGTCGTGTTGCCTGCGGATACCGATCTAACAGATTCACTTCACTCATTAACCTTCTCCTTGTTTTTTGTTGCGTGGTTCTACATATACACGTCTTAAAAAGATTTTGCTTTTACTGTCGTGCCGAGAGCCACGTCATGACGCGTTATAAATTTTTGCCTTAAGCAATTTTCGGGGCAATCGATCGATAAAGATCTGGTTGGTAATACAGCTCTCGAAAAGACCAAGGACCGTCATAGTTTGGGAAAAAGTGAAAGAAGGTGTCTTTCGCATGCGTCCTGAGCTCCTCGAGCTGCTGAAGACTAACGCCAACCATCGCGGCATATTTCACACGACGAGATTCTGAAGAAAAATTAATACGATCCCAATCAAATGCCCGAATCACTCCCAACTCGTACTCGCTAAATGCCTCGGTACTATATAGTGCAACGGTTCGTTTAATAATTCGATTGATCTTCCCTGAATCTTCTAATTGCCCGGACTTCCTTACTGCTTTCATTAATCGTGTCCCCATCATGGGAGTTGCGATGGAAAAGACCGAATAATCGATTTCCGGATGGCCCTCGGCAAACGTCAAGGTATCCAAAATCTCTTCACGAGTTTCTCCAGGCATGCCGATCACAAACATTCCAATGACTTCTAAGCCGAGATCGTGCGCCCACATGATGACGTTATGGTGATGCTGAACTGTCGAAAAACTTTTGCCAATGACCTTTTTCAATACCCGATCATTCCCTGACTCTAATGGACAAATGAGCCGGTACATCCCAGCTTCTTTCATCGCACTCAAGACATGGTGAGTGAGAGGCCAAAGTGGCATACCTTGAGCGACAAACCAAGGAAATTTCAGGTTTCTTTTCATGATTTCATTCGTCAATTCCAGTATCTGCGTTTCTGTTTCAGCAAACAAATCATCAAAAAAGTGTATTTCTTTAATTCCCTCTTCAAGAGCGACTTCTATTTCATGGATGACCTTTTCCACTGGTTTTCTTCGATATCGCTGTTTCTCCCCGCGTAAATGAGCAACGCTACAAAACGAACAACGCAGTCGACAACTTCGGGAGGTCATAATGTCTCGATATTGATTACTGCGTTCAGGAAATCGAATTTTTCCAAATTCTAGAACCGAGGAATAACCAAGCTTATGGTCCCCATCTAAGAGATCATAAGCTGGCAAGGGAAGTTCACTCACATCGACCAATGGATATTCATGTGAAACCCTGACTTTACTTTCATATTGAAACGATAAACCGGCAACACTGGAAAGATTGCTACCGTTATTGATGGCAAGTAGCAGCTGACTAACAGCAAAATCGACCTCCCCCTTAATCGAATACTGACAGATGCCTTCCTTGACGGCTTGTCCAGGGTAATTACTGGCATGCCCCCCTGTTAAAATAGTAACGATATCGGGCATTTGTTCCTTTGCTATGTCAAACACTCGCTTAGCATCCCAATCTTGGGCTGTGGCAAAGGTCAAAATGGATTGAATCACGACAGCAGCATCGGGCTTAAAGTTCTCAATTATCGTCGCTAAATGATCAAAACGATCATTGGTGTAGACCCCTAAGTCCACAATTCGAACCTCAAATCCTTTTTCTCGTAAATCAGATGCGACAAGGGTCGGTTCGATTGGCGAGACCAATCGGTAAGATTCAAAATCTGGACGGTGGTGACTGGAGTCTTTCTTCCCTTCACTATTCACGAGCGGAGGAACGACGATGAGAACCTTGTCAATCATGCAACTGCAGCCTTGTTATCAACTGATTGTTGAGGCAATGACACAGGTCCTCGTTCAGCTTGGACCGCAACCCTGGCAGGCTTCATTCTTCGATACAGTGTTTTAATGTGACTTCGTAGCAAGATGCGTCCTAGACCCGTGACTGACTTTCCATATTGTTTGAGATACCCTTCGATAGCGGTTTGTTGCTCCTCGTCTTGAAAAAATTCGAAAGATAATCCTTCAGAGCAATACACCTGATCGACATCAAGCTTGAAATCTTGCTCCTCGAGTTCAGAAAAATTGAAATGGAAATACTCATTGATAGATTGTCCGTGATCTAATATCCCCTGTTTCTTGAGGAGGCTATAGCTTTTCAATTCCACCAAGTATTGACCCGTCAATTCATCATCCTGAGCATGTTGTTTGAGGAGCTGCGCAGCAATAT
Source organism: Nitrospirales bacterium (assembly GCA_031315865.1). NCBI lineage: Bacteria > Pseudomonadati > Nitrospirota > Nitrospiria > Nitrospirales > Nitrospirales bacterium. The sequence continues at coordinate 2,845,454 of JALDRJ010000002.1, read as the reverse complement.
GAAATGCAACTTCATGAAGAGCATCAATGTGAAAGAAATATCCTAAGGCTCGATATTTAAAGAGTTCGTTATTTCCGGCTTCTTCAGACACATATCGCCGAGCCTGCTCTGGGTTGGTTAATAAGGTCTTGACCTCTTCCTTATCGCTCCACAGCGAGCCTTCGGTTTCTTGCACATAACCTCTGTAGAGTCCCTGCAAGGTCTCGTGAGAGACCGCATGGGCATGAACCGCCTGTATAAATGAAGAAGTCGTCAGGCCTTTTCGATTCAGCAGTTGCATGAGTTCACGAAAAATCCCGCCGTTATAAAACATTTCAATGGTTAATTGAAATTCTCGACAGGCCACATAATCCTGGTATGAGAACGTCGCATTACTGATACAAATTTCTTCTACTTCCCCACAGCTGAACGTGTCCTCAAGAAATCGATAGATACCGAAATTCCTTGGCATCACACGATAGCTCGTCTTCATGCCATATTCATTCCGAGTTTGTTTCTGAGACATTTCCGACCCCGGCAACATCATCAGTTGGTACATCCGTACAAAATTCACATCGGAATCCACGAGCGCCAATATGGAATCAACATGTTTTTCTCTCGTATCACCCGGAAGACACATAATCACTTCCGAATAACTGTTCGCTCCAACTCCCTGAGCCGTTTTGGCAGCTTCAATCAGCTGATCGAGTGAAATGTTTGACCGTTTGATGTTTTTGAGGATTTGCTGATCACTCGTTTGTATCGTGGCAGAAAAACTCATCGCTCCATCCAAAATTGAAGCCGCCTCTAGCACCAACTCCTTATTATTTTTTCCCGTTGAAACATGCAGGTACTTGGGCCAACCATATGTTTTCTGAAGATCTGAGATATACCGGCATACCTCTAAATCTTCTTTGAACATGCCAAAATTCGAATCAACAATATAGAGGTCAGGAACGGTCACACGTTCGGCAATGTAATCCAGGTCGCGGAATATTCGTTCCCGGCTATACTTATTCACCTTGTTGTAGAACGATTGCCCTTCAGTACAAAATGTACAAAGAAAGGGACATCCTCGATTCGTCTGCAACATCGGAATGAGCACACCATCGAAAAACTTGTCACACCGCCCACTCAAATACGGAGAGGGAATATCTCCAAGCTTGGCAATCCTTGGTCCGAGTTCTCCATGAATGACTGTGTCATCAATTCGATAATGCGTATTGGAGAGTTTTGTTCTCGTCCTCTTAAATCTCTTACAATCCCAATCACAGGCTTTCAGCTCCTGCAAGAGAGAGACCATAGCCTGTTCGCCTTCAAATTGGATATAAAAATCAATATTCGGATGATCGAGTAAAAATTCTGCTTGTTCTTCGTTGGAGATCGGAAAATTCGGTCCTCCGAAAATTGTGATCGTATCCGGAGAATGTTCTTTGATTCGCGTACAAAATTCGTACGCTAAGGAAAAGTTCCACGAGTAATTCGAGAAGCACGCCAAATCAGGTATGACGTGATCAAGATATTGGCTGAGATCTTCGGGATACTTACAGACGAACGATTCAAAATAATCGGGGATTTCCTGCTGAATATACTCTGCGATGAGAGAAGCGCCATAGGGAAACGTGTTCGACGCGATCAACTGACCTGTATGGGTTAAGTCTGCAAAGCTAATCGTTTTTTTCATGGTCTTTTTCCTCAATCCATCTATCTTCAAAAACAGGCAGAATCGATACCCAACGACACCTGCACTCGCCTCTCACGAATGGGGATTTCGCCTTCATCACTGACCGAAATAGTGGCGGCTTTGTCCCCCATCGACAGGCACGAGAGAGCCTTGGCAGAACGTGGCGAATTGAGAGCATAAAAATGCTACGAGCGGACCTACCTCGCTCGGGACAGCAAATCTTCCTAACGGACAACGCTCGGCAATATACTTCTCAACATGTTCCGGGCGCTCGCGTTGCGCTCTTTCCCAATGCCCTCCTTCGGTCACGACCACTCCGGGAAGCACCGCAGACATGACGACATCATCGGGAGCTAAAATCCTCGCCATACATCGAGTGTAGGCCGCAAGTGCAGCTTTGATCGTGCAATAGGTCACTGGGCCATTATTTTCGAGCGAAGCCGTAGACGCGATATTGACGATACGCCCCCATCCGTTTCGTGTCATAGCCGGAATGACGTTTCCATTCATCTCCAAAGCAATTTCCAAATTAAATCGATAGACTTTTGACCAATCATCGAGGGAACAATACGGATCTTTAATGTCTAGCGTGCCTCCGACATTGTTCACGAGAATGTCAGGATCACCATGCGAATGTTGAATCTCCTCCATCACGCATGTCGGCACCCCTGCTGCCATCAAATCGGCCACGATACAGACAAGTTCATGCTGACCATCCTTCACTTCCCCGGCGAGTGAATCCAAATCGTCCTTATTTCTCGCAATCGCAATGACCCTTGTCCCCTCGGACACCAGCACCTTCACGACATTACGGCCAATGCCTCGACTGGCACCCGTCACGACCGCTAACTTGCCTTGAATACCTAGATCCATGTTTTAGTCTTGTCTCTCTTATACCGAGCTCAATGGCACAATAACTTCACGCACATGACGGTCGAATAACTTTTTCATCATCGGTCTCACATTCGCCCGAGAAGCGACCGACGTCAACAAACACACGGTATCTTCCAATGAGGCCACATGAGAGGAATGTTGGATAGGAACGGGAAGGTTCACATAAAATTGGCCGTCCTTTTGAGGATCATCATCCATAATGCAGTCCAGACAGGAGAGATCGTTTTGAAGGTAATAACTCAAAATTGGCAGCATAAGAGATGCCCCATATCCCACTCGTTTTGAATCCCGAAAACTGGTCAAGCGCGTAGATACGGAATCCATCGTCAAACGAAATCCTGAATAGTTTTTGAGAATCTCTTCTTCCTGAAGCTTCTGAAAACTAGAGGCTCGAAAGCGAGGTTCATTTTTTGTGTGCGATCGTTTTTTAAAGGCTACGAGCAACGTCCCCCAATGATGAGGGTTCACGTCATACCCGATTAACTCTCCACCCAAGTTTTCCAACATATGAGTTAATGAACGCAGGCTGAAATAATTGAGGTGCTGATGAAAGATCTGATCGAACCGCCAGTCTGCGACTAAATACTCAAGTCCAGGAAACTGAAAACAAAATATCGTGTTATCCGAAGTCTCGTGAAGCAATTTTTCAATCAGCGCTCTCGGGTCGGACAGATGTTCCAGGGTATGACTACTCACGACCAGACAGTCTGTCCCTTCAGTTATGTCGTGCACGTTGACGTGTTCAACGAGATCTCCAATGAGGGTAAAATCTGTGTCTGGGTAAGACTCATGTGCAAAGATCGGATCAATGCCAATCAACCGAGACGCCCGCCCTCTGAGTTTTTTCAGGAGATTGAGATCACTACAACCGATCTCGACGACTATGTCGAAGGTTCGATCCCTAACAACTCTGCAGATGAATGTATTGAACATATCCAAGGCCTTGATCGCAGTATGACTCGTCGATGATCTGAACGTGTACTGCGAACCATATACGACTTGCGGATCCAGCACATGAGCCAAAAGCCCATGCCCACACACCGTGCAAAAATGAAATGCCTGATCCACGAAACCTATTTTCTCATGGACTTGTTGAGCGGAATACATTTCAGTTAATGGAAGGTCTGGAAGGTCAAGCAGAGGCGATGAAAGCCGATTCCCACAAGCAGAACATGTCGTCCTCACGTCAGACGCAATATGCTTGACCTCGTCCCATTCCTCCACCATGCTTGAGGATCGTTCGTTAACAGGCATGTGGAAGAGTGGCCCCTTTTTCTTCTGTCACATATTTCCATTTTGGATCGGCCAGCAGTTTTTCTAATTCGCCGTCATTGATCTCATAACAATTTTCTTGGGATGGAAATGTCCCCATTCGCACCTCATCAGCATATAGAGCCAATGACTCTTCAATGAGCTTTCCGACTTCACAGTATCGCTTGACGAACTTTGATTTAAATTCAAAGAACATTCCGATCAAATCATGCATGATGACCAATTGCCCATCGACCATTTCTCCTGCACCGATGCCGTAAACAGGAATCGCTAAGTTGGCGGCAATGTAAGCCGCTGACTCACGCGGAACAGCCTCCAACAGCAACAGACGACATCCCGCATCTTGCAAAGCGACGGCTTGCTCTAAAATCTTATCGACATCAGATTTTGTTTTTCCTTGCACACGGTAGCCTCCAAGCAGTGCACGGGTTTGGGGAGTTAATCCAAGATGACTCATCACGACAATGCCTGAATCGGCAATAGCCTTGACTCGATCAATCATGGCCCCTTCAATCTTGACTGCGTCACATCCACCTTCTTGCAAAAACCGTCCGGCGTTTTTAATGGCGATCTCATTGGATGGTTGGTACGACATAAACGGCATATCACCAATTTGCATGGCTTTTTTGTTCGCACGCCAGACTCCACGACAGTGACTGATCATATCCTCCATCGTCACGGCAATCGTGGTCTTATACCCGAGCGTCGTCATACCCAACGAATCGCCGACCAAGACAATGTCGACACCGGCCCGATCTGCGAGCAGTGCCTCAGGATACGTATAGGCCGTAACCGCAACCACCTTTTCCTTCTTGGCTTTTTTTCTTTCTAGGGTGACCAACGTGGTCTTGGCCCGCTCTCGCTTGTCCTGTCCAACCTTGTGCATTTCGGAGATTGCTCCCTGCGTAGTATTCAGCTTCTGACTCATACCGCCTCACTCTCCTTTCGTCATGCACGCTCACGCATATTCATGATCTTGTGTAATTCCTCGTGAGGGATCTTGGGGTCTAAGTCCTCGAGCCCTGCTCCATATTTCAACATCGGAGTAATCTTCTGATCTGAACGAATCTCAACTTCACATAACTCCGGACTATCATCTTCAAATATTTCGAGAAGGGATCTTGTCAGCTCTTGATGGGTTTGAACGTGACTAGTCGGAATTCGAAAAGCCTTGCCTACAAGTTGAAAGTCAGGAAAACACAACCCCGTTTTTTCGTCTACTGCTTCGAAGCGGGCATCCAACCATGCTTCCAGCGTCTGTTTCTGAATTCCATGTCCGTGATTATTGAATACAAAAATCTTGACTGGCAGTTGATGCCTCATGACTGTCGCTAACTCTTCTAGGCACATCATGAGGCCACCATCTCCGATAATACAGACGACCCGTCGTCCCGTCGCCAATGCTGCCCCAATACTGGCAGGAAGCGAATAACCCATCGGGGAATGATTCCATGCCGAAAACACACGTTGCCCTTCGTTAATACCTATCGTCTGCATCGTCCAACTTAAGTTCCCTCCGGCATCGGTAATTACGATATCATCGCTTTTGAGTCGCTCAGACAACTTGGTTAAAAACACATAGGCATCAACATCTTTTTCACGATCCCGATATTCATCAGGACATATGGGATAGTCCTTATTCCAGCTCCTAATACAGTTCCACCACGTTTCATGTGATCGGCTGTCAGGATTCCAGTTCAAACTCGAACAAGCCGCAAAAAAAGTTGTCGCCGTCTCCTGAATTTTTAAATCGATTTTGATTTCATGATCTTGAAATTTTTCTAATTCTTGAGAATCGATATCGACCATCACTTTTGAGGCGTTGGGTGCGAAAAGGTCCGGGCGTCCACCAATCACCATCTGATTCAATCGCGTCCCTACCGCAATCACTAAATCTGAGTTTTGGACCGTAAAATTCCCCCCTCGTGGGCCACAAACCCCTACCCTTCCCGCATTGACCGGATCATCTGATGAAAGCAGATCTGCGCCCCCCCAAGTCAGAAGCACTGGAATGTCCAATCTCTTTGCGAACGCCCTAGCTTGTTGCTCAGCTTTTCCAATACGAATCCCAGCTCCGTAAATAAGAACCGGTCGCTTTGCCTCATCCAGAAGGCTTTGAAGTTTCTCACACCATTCAGGTTTATGGGCAAATGGATATAAAGACTTCTCAGGTTGATAGACTTCAAGATCGTCTACACGAACCTCAACCCGCTGAAGATCATCAGGGATATCGACTAAGACCGGGCCGGGTCGACCTTCCCTGGCGATGAACACGGCTTTTTGTAATTCACATCGAATCTTCAAGGGATCTGTGACTTGCACTGCATATTTTGTGACAGGTTTAAACATAGAAACGACGTCCGTTTCTTGAAATCCTTTTTGCCGCAAGGCCGAACGGCCTTTTAGACGATGCCGAGCAACTTGCCCCGTCAATAGTAACGTTGGGATTGAATCAAAATAGGAACAACAGACCCCAGTCATCAGGTTGGTAGCGCCAGGACCGCTCGTCGTCAAAGCTACTCCCAGATTGCCATTGCTCCGAGCATATCCATCTGCAGCCATAGCTGCTGCTTGTTCATGTTGAGTACATACATACGTCAAAAATGGATGCCTCGCGATAGAATCGACAAGATGAACGGCCGCTCCTCCCGAAATCAAAAACACATGCTTCACGCCCTCACGAGCAAGGAAATCGGCCACATAGTCTGAAAGCTTCATTTGTCACCACACCATTCAAAATCGCTGTCAACGACGCATAGCACGATCTCATGCCGCATGCTGATATTCCCATGGACAATGGGCAATGATCGGCCAGCTCCTTGCGATCCAATCCACCGTGCGCTGCAACCCCTCATCGAGTGTAATTCGAGGCTCCCATCCGAGCTCGGTTCGACTTCGGCTCGAATCGATGACATAAGCGGCATCCTGGCCCAATCGTTCCTCGACGCAAATGGTCGAACGCTCGAAGTCTTTTCCCAAAACGTGACATAATTTTTGAACCACCTCTTTCACAGCGATTCCATGTTCAGGAGAAAAATGATAGATGGCACCAAGCTCCCCCTTCTCCATGGCCAACAGCTCTCCCCGCGACACGTCACGAATATGGATATACGATTTGACCGCCGTTCCTCCGCCATGTAATTGAATCGTATTTCCTGTTTTCAATGAAATGATCGTCCGCGGAATAATCTTGAATAATTGCTGGTACGCGCCATAGACATTGGTGGCACGGATCATGACGAGAGGAAAACTGTAGTTCTTCACGAGTGTAAAGAGAAAAAGATCGGCGGCGGCCTTTGACGCGGCATACGGAGTGCTTGGGTTCAATGGAGCCGTTTCAGTCACACGACCTTCACACGTTCCGTACACTTCTGGGGATGAGATGTGGACGTATCGCTTCAGATAGTCACGCTCTTTAAGAGCATTCGTAAGTTTGGACAGAGCGACCACGTTGGTTTGAAACCAGTGCTCTGGATGCCGCCAACTGGGCGCCACTTCACTTTGCGCAGCGAAATTGACGATATAGTCAGGTTTCAGCATGTCCAATTGTCGTATCAGGCGATCCCCATCCGTGTTCATATCCATCCGATGAAACGTAAAGTTTGATCTCTTGTGGCGGGTATAAGGCAGCAGCTCCTTGTGCTTTTCTGTGGATCGGCTGATACCGACCACTCGATTCCGAGGGTCTTCTAAAAGAAGATCGATAAAATCGCTTCCCGAAAACGAGTTGCTGCCGATGACCGCGATAGTTCTAGGCCCGGGGGATTCGACACAATCTTGTGACGGCAATTTGTCCATACACGTTCTTTCTAAAATGGCCCGGCGAAACTGAGATCGGGCACATCACAGGGTAAAGAGGAATGGGATAACGGCATATCAGGGATCGCTTCTTTCTCCATGAGCAAACGAACGGCATTCATGATGTGCGTGGCCCGCGGATAATAATGTTCGGCTAATGCGTGGGACGTTGGCGTCGGACAATCAGGCAGCGCGATTCGTTTCGGTGGGCATTTGAGTGCAGAAAACGCTCCTTCAACGACTCTGGAGATAATTTCTGCCGTCACGCCGAATGAAGTCCAGCCCGTATCCGTTACGAGAAGACGTCCGGTTCGACGCACCGAAGCCAGGATGAGTGAATCATTCATCGGACGAAGACTCCGAAGGTCGATGACATCCGCGTTAATCCCATCCTCGGCGAGCCTATCGGCGGCTCGAACACTCTCCAAGGCCATGTAGGATGTCCCGACGATCGTGACATCATTTCCATGGCGAAGGATACGGCTTTTCCCCAACGGCACCGTGTAATGGCCTGCCGGCACATCGTCGACCGTTTCATGCAGCCAACGATGTTCAAGAAAAATCACGGGATTGGGATCCTCGATACTCGCGATGAGCAATCCTTTGGCATCATAAGCCGTCGTCGGCATCACGACTTTCAAGCCTGGAACATGGGCAAACCATGCCTGCAAACTTTGAGAATGCTGAGGCCCCTGTCCCCAGCCCCTTCCAATCATCAGTCGAATGACTAGGGGCACGCGATGCTGCCCTCCGAACATGTAGCGCCAATTGGCTGCTTGATTCACCATTTGTTCCATGGCTAGCAACGCGAAATCCATGCGTTGATGAGTCAGAACAGGCTTCATGCCCATCAAGGCGGAGCCTAGAGCTACTCCCGTCATCCCGTTCTCAGAAGTCGGCATATCCATGATCCGATGCTCGCCATATCGCTCCTGTAGTCCGCGCGTGCTCCCGAATATGCCCTTTGGATCAGGGACGCCCAAGCCCATGACATACACGCAAGGGTCCTGATCCAGGCACAGGGTTAAGGCTTCTCGAATGGCTTCGATATAAGTCAATTGCCGGTTCATGCCGCTTGTTCTTCTGATGTCATAGCGCATTCATCATACACATGATGAAAAACCTGCTCCCTGCTTGGGAAAGGACTCCGTTTGGCAAATTGAACGGCTGCTTCAATCTGAGCACTGATGCGATCTCTTTGCTCACACTCCCATGCATCACGGTATTCTCCGAGTCGGATGAGTTCAGATTTGGCATACTCGATGGGACAATCAGCCTGCCCATGCTCAGTTTCCGACTTGTGCCGGTAACCAAGATCATTATCGAAGTTCGGTCCGCAATGCTCACGCCATCGATAGGTTTGACATTCTAAAAACGTCGGGCCTCCATGACTTCGGGCCTTCGCCACGGCTTGCCGGGATGCTTCATAGACGGCCTCTACGTCGTTTCCATCGACCCGCTTGCCTTCACACCCATGCGCCTCGGCAATCTCGATGATGTCTCTGGTGGTCGGTTGACGAACCGATAGCGGTGAATACACGGAATACCGATTATTTTCACAGACAAAGACAATGGAAAGATTATGCAGGACGGCAAAATTCATGCTTTCGTACACAACGCCCTCTTCCGTCGCGCCCTCACCAAAATACACGATGGTGACGGCATTCATATGTTGTCGCTTCGCCGCAAATGCGGCGCCGACAGCGATCGGGATGGAACTGGCGACAATCGGCGTCGCGCCCAGAAATCCGACCGAACGGTCAACCAAGTGCATGGACCCGCCTTTTCCTTTGGCACACCCTGAGGCTTTGCCGTAGATTTCCGCGAACATCCGTCCTAAATCCCCACCCTTGGCCAAGTAATGTCCGTGCGAACGATGCCCACTCAACACAACATCTTCCCGATGTAATGTCGCGCTCATGCCCACGGGAATGGCCTCCTGCCCGATACACAAATGCACCGGACAACGCATTTCTTTTTCCGCATACAGATCCGCGATGCGTTCTTCCACCAGCCGAATCCGTAACATCTCCACATACAGGCGACGCAACAGATCAGTGGAGAAGTTTTCAGATTCCGAGGGTTTTACGTGGACTATGCTCATGAGTGGTAGACCTCGATTGCCATGCGGTGATATCAATCACACAAGCTGAACTTCTTGCATGCGCTTGATGTTGAAATATCGACTGTCGTCGAAAGAATTTGGAATGTGACCTTCTCGAAACGCGCTAAGCAAATCTCCGATCGCATCTTGAACGGAATGCTGTGGAGTGAACCCTAACGTCCGGGCGATCTTTTCAGAGGAAATATGGTAAGACCGATGATCATTTGTTTCCATGTGAACGATCTCGACGTCCTCGCCCACGTTCTGTTTCACCATCTGTGCTATGTCATCCACACGAAGATTGTGATACCCGGCGTTGAATACCTGCCCATTGACCTTTTCCGCCGGCCACGTGAGAGATTGAACATACACCTCGACCATATCCTTGATATGGATGTTCGGTCTCTTTTGTTGCCCGCCGAACACCATAATTTTTCTGTTATTCACCGCATGGTTCGTGAGAATATTGACCGTGAGATCCAGTCTCAGTCGGGGGGAATATCCACACACGGTAGCGGGCCGGATCACGACGCGTTCCAATCCATCGTATGGTTCGTTCAGTAAGATTTCTTCGCACATCGCCTTGTATTTGGAATAGTCCGTCAACGGTTCGACCGGAAGGTCTTCTGTGACATGTTCTTCTGCTTTGACTCCGTACACGCTCGAGGAAGACGCATAGATAAACCGCTTGACTCCGCCTTCACAAGCTCGATCCACCAGTCCGCGAAAAGCCTCATAATTAATCGAGCGGCCAAGCTCGGGGTTCAGCTCGAAGCTGGGGTCGTTGGAAATGCAGGCTAAATGGATGAGGGCATCGCAACCTGGAATAATGCGAGCCAGGAGCTGATGATCGCGTATATCTCCCTTGATTTCATCCAGATGGGGGTGGGCTCTCACTTCCCGCAAAGCGCTTTCCCCGTACAAATACAGGTCCAATACTTTGACGCGATACCCCTCATCGAGTAATCGGGGCACCAAAGCGGAACCCACATAGCCGGCTCCACCAGTCACCAAAACGGTCTTGAATCTGGGTTGAGTGATCATATACATCGCTCCAATTCGGCAACGCCGTTGTGTTTCAAAGTCTGTTTGAAAATGCTGTAAGCGGCGTTCTCGTATTTTACTTCAACAGCGACTCCACACTTCGCAGAAGTTGAACACGGTCCAGGGCTCGACTATTTCCGACGGTCATAACCGCTTGCGCTCCCGCCAAGTTTCCGATAAATCCGACCACATCCGCTGGAACTCCCATCGCCACACATGGGGCGGTCAAAGCGAAGAGCGCATCCCCCGCCCCCACGCGGTCGACGACTTTAGTCGCCAACGAGGGACTTTCGAAAAACCCTTGGCCTTGCTGGTACAGCAAGGTGCCTTTATTTCCCTGCGTCACCATCACCGATGGACATTGCAACTCCCTCGATAAGGATTCGACGAGAGGATTGAGCTTCCCGCGCGGGTCCCGCCGATCCACTCGTATCTCTTTTTCCTGAATGGAAATATAATCAGCTTTCCGGTATCTCGAAATCGTGTGGTAACCCAGATTCGCAGCGTTGATTTGCGTGTTGACGGCCAAAAATCGCGCCCGGCTTTCGACCATGCGAATGGCCTCCGGGGATAAAAGTCCGTGCCCGAAATCCGCCACCATAGCGACATCACCATGGGCCAGTTCTTTCGCTAGGATCTCGCTCAATTGTGCATGCTCGTGTGGCGTCAGGAAGGCATCGTTCATCTCATAGACTTCGAACAATTTGGAGAATTGATATTGCTCGATAAATCGACGTTTGACGATCGTGGATGAGCCAGACTTCATCACAAACTCTGGCTGGACATTGGGCTTGAGATTCTCCCGGATGAATCGTTCGTGCGGATGAATAGTCCCTAAATAGGTCACTAGCCTGACTTCCCCGCAGAAATCAGCCAGATGATTGGCAATCGCTAAACTGCCGCCCAGATGTTTTTCCTTGGAATCGAACTGCATCGCCAATATCGGTTCTTTCGATGACTTGCCGAGCGCATTACAATAGACATATTCATCGATAATGGCCTCGCCAATGACCACCACGCGAAGTTCGCGTAGTCGCTCCAGATAGTCCAATATCTCTCCGGACGTATACTCGTCGCGAAACTCTCCCAACCAGCCATTCATGTCAGGGGGAAACAAGGGAACGTACCGATTCAGCAAACTGGTCGAACTGTATTGGACCGTATTGGTGATCTCCAGCCGCCCTCCAACTGATTCAACCGCGTCTTCTTCTTTCGACAATCCACCGGTTAAGTCCGGGCGTCCTTGACCATAGTCAGGGCCCTTCACATAAATGTCCGGTTTCAATATTTTGATCGCATTTTCCGCGGTTTCCCAACGATTGACCGCGACATAATCGACGGCATCCAACGCCGCTATGCTTTCGATTCGCAAGTCCTGTTGGAACGCGGGACGATGAGGGCCTTTATTGACGTAGCAATCGGGAGTGACCGTGACGATCAGGACATCACCGAGCGCTTTCGCTTCCTCCAAATGCCGGATATGTCCGACATGCAGCAAATCGAACACTCCGTGACAATGGACGATCGTTTTTCCTTGCAGGCGTGCTTCATCGAGAAGTGCCGACAAATCTTCAAGCGAACGAGTTTTGCTCAATATCGCGATTCGACCCACACCTGCCCCCCACAATTGGCTAATTCAGTCGTGCCTCGACCGAGATAGCGAAACCAGTCCGCCGAGGCTACCGCGATCGATTCAGGGTCCCAGACCGGCGCCTTTTCCCAAGCCTGTATATGCTGCAGCATGACGCTAACGCCTTCTTCAAACGTCATCGTTGGAGTCCAATTCAACATGCTCCTCGCTTTTTCAATACTGGCGAACGTGCAATCCGGCTCTCCCGGGCGTTTGGGAATGTGCACGACGGGACCTCGCAACAGATCGACTAAATGATTGATGCTATAGGTCCCACCCGAGCCAATGTTAAAAATTTCCTCGGCACACTGCGATTCGGCAGCTTTCACGAACGCATCCACAACGTCCGTCACATACGTAAAGTCACGCGTTTGGGTACCGTCACCGATCACCGTAAACGGTTTTCGAGCGAGTTTTTGCGCTAAAAACACGCCAAAGACCGCCCCATATGTTCCCGATGTGCGCGCCCGCGGTCCATACACATTAAAGAGACGAAGCGATACGACAGGCAGCCCATATGTCTGAGCCCAATGCATCACGATTTGCTCGCCAAGGTTTTTTGTTAAGGCATACGGGTATTGTGGCCGGATCTCGGCAGTCTCTGGAGTTGGATACACATCAGGGAGGCCATAACAGGAAGAAGACGCCGTATAGACGAATCGTTGAATACCGGCCTGACGAGCGCTTTCCACGACGGTGGCTGTCCCGGACACATTGGCGTGATAGTAGGTTAAGGGGTTCACCATGGAAGGCACGATGTCAGCCAGCGAAGCCAGATGGAAGACCCAATGGATGTCCGTCATCACCTCATCGACAACCTTCCGATCCGTCACGTCGCCCTGAGAGACCGACAAGCGTGGATGACCAGAGAGATGAGCCAGGTTTTCAGGCCTTCCCGTTGAAAAATTATCCAGAACCCATACATGATGCCCATCGTGAATCAAGCGGTCGACAAGATGACTGCCGATAAAGCCCGCCCCTCCCGTAACAAGAATACGCCTCATGATTTGTTCATTACAGGACACCCGTTCACTCTTCACACCGACAACTCCATCACATTCACGAAATCCATATACACGAAGATTCTGCAAATATCAGACCCTCAAACTACTCATCGTTTTTGGTATTCGAGAAAGGAAAAAGGCAAGAAATGCCCAAGAATATATCAACCATCCGTCAATTCGACGGAACGTCGCGTCAAGCCCCTGACGATACTGTCAACAAATTCAGCAGTTATGCCGCGGTAGGAACAGTGGGGGAAACCGGGTGCGTATTGGGTAGCGCTCGCAAGGAAGGTTGGATTCGTTCTTGACGGGTTTCTGCGATCAGATCGCAAACGGACAACAGCCAGAGCTGATGAAAGCATTCGATCATATTGTAGTCTTTACTATTCATCCAAAAGTTGATATGCCCGAGAACCTTTAAAGGGTTGTTCTTTGAAAAGCCCGTAAACGTCACGAGCTTGGCCCCGAGACGACGTGCGTACTCGGCGCCACGAATCATATTCGGTGACTTCCCGCTGGAACTGATCAAAACAACGACATCCTCTTTTTGGGCATGAAATTCAAGGGCTTTGGCGACCCAGGACTCGTACCCATAATCGTTCGCCAGACAAGTAATCAGGGAGGCCTCGTTAAAGGTCATGCAACGAATTCCCGCGACCTTATTCAAATCGATCGAACAATGGCTCGCGATGGCAGCGCTTCCGCCGTTGCCAACGATGATCACTTTCTTGTCGATTCTCTCAGCATGCACCATCATGTCTTTCAGCTCGACCAATTGTCTTGACACATCCATTTCTTCCAAGGCCTTCCGGTATTGAGAGAAATAATGCTCTAAGAACCGTGCATCGTTCGTCGCATGTTTTCGTTTGATGGTCACATTGAGGTCCTTGGATAGTGTTGCGGTCATTCTCTGCCTTCACGACTCTGAGCCAATATCAAGCAATATCCAGACCAACAAGCCTCCACCGGTACACATCACAAACAATCTCAGAGAATTTCTGATTCATGGCCGGTAGAAAATCAAACGGGAACCTTGGTCTTCAAAATGAAAATTCACCTCCAGCATGCTCGCCAGGGCCTGCCGGACAGATTCATGATTGTACGGTTCGACATACAACAATAAAAATCCTCCGCCGCCTGCGCCCAGCAATTTCCCCCCTACCGCGCCCGCACCACGAGCATGTTCATAAGCCTCATCGATCAAGGGATTACTCACGGCCTCGGAAAGCTGTCGTTTATACGTCCAACTTTCGTGCAATAACTCTCCAAATTCCCGCAGGTCGCGACCGTTACAGAGTATCCGCGCACCATCTTCGACCAGCGCCTGCATGTGGATGAGTTGAGAAACGACCTCTCCTTTTGCCGTCCGGGAAATTTGATGCTCAAGAATATCGTGAGCATTCCTCTGCAAGCCGGTATAGAACAAGAGCAGCCGTTCTTCGAGGGCATGAAGACGCTCTTTCTGAACGATCAGTGGATTCACGACAACTTTGCCGCCATCACGAAACTCCAGATTGACGACTCCTCCCAACGCACAGGTGTATTGATCCTGCAAACCGACCCGTTCCTTAATCAGTTCGCGTTCAACGTACACACTTTCGCGGGCGAGCTGCTCCGTACTGACTAATTCACCTTTAAAGGCATGAAGGGCATGCAGGAGACCGACCGTAAAAGACGAGGACGACCCGAGACCTGTTCGAGCGGGCAGATCATTGACGACGCTCATTTCGACCCCGCCATCGATGTGGACATACCGCAGACATTCTCGAACGGATGGGTGCCGAATCTCATCGATCGAACCGCACAATTCCATCTGAGAATAACTGATACGAATTCGATGATCGAAAAACTTGGTGAGTGGCGTCACGGAGATGGTGGTGTACTTATCGATGGAAGCTCCCAATGTGGCGCCACCATACTTGTCAAAATGTTCTGGATAGTCAGTTCCCCCGCCGAAGAAACTGATTCGCACCGGCGTTTGAGTGATAATCATCGGATGCTTAGCCTTCCATCCCTATGGATTTCTCCCACCCCTTCTGCGCGTGAAACCAATCGATCGTCTTGGCCAAACCCGCTTCGAGCTTCGTAAAGCTGAGTTGAGGAATGTGTTTTTTCAACTTGTCGATATTCAAAAATTTTGACCGTGCTCCCACGTACTTCGCAGGATCAAACTGAACGCGTTCAAATGGATATCCCACATACTCACAAATTTTGTTCGCGAAATACTTGATGCTCCTTGCTTCACCGGTCCCGATATTGATGATGTCGTTCTCACACCGTTCACCCACGTCGAGGAGGCAATGAACAAAATCCTCCAAGTAGATGAGCTCCCGGGTTTGCTCGCCATCGCCCCATAAGACGACCGGCTCTCCATGATACTTTCCGCGAAGAATTTTTCTGATCAAATCAAAGATGAAATGCAATTGCCGTTCATCGGTATGGTACCCGGGTCCGTAAAGAGTGGAGGGCACGACATAGACGAATGAACCACCGTATTGACGTTGAATGGCTTGTAACCCGACATACAACATTCGCTTAGTCATGGCATAGGCCAGCAAACTGTCGATCGGCATTCCCTGAAGGTAGGACTCTTCGGTGGTAGCCAGATGAGGCGCGTAGGAACAGCTGGTCCCAATTCCGACCATTTTGGCCTGAAATTGACAGTCACGCCACCACGCGAGCACGGTGGTGTTGATCTGTTGATTTTTAATCCATTGTTCGCCCGGATGCCGCAGACAAAAGTCTCCCGCCTGAGTCCAAGCCGCCAGATGATACACATAATCATAACGATGCTGGTTATAGCGCAAGAGACTCGTTGCGTCGGTCAGGTCGGCATCCTTCGACCCCAACCCCACGACCATATGACCGGCATCGGATAAGTGGCGACACAACGTCTGCCCAAGAAATCCTGTCGCGCCGGTGACGAGAATCTTCATGCGAGAACGGGCCTGGGATCGATCGGGAAATAGAACTCGACACCCTGCTCGATCAGTTTTCGGTTATTGGCCAGAATTTCTTCCTTGAAATTCCATGCCAGGACATAATACATGTCGGGCGGATGAGCGAGTTCGTCTTCCATGACGATGGGGATATACTGGCCCGGAGAGTACAGCCCACGGCGCAACGCATTCTTTTCCACTAAACAGTCCAGGTGCGCAGGGCCAATTTCAAAATAATTTAACAGCGTGTTCCCCTTGACCGGGGCTCCAAATCCGTAAATGGTCAGCCCCCGGTCTTTCGCCGCGTGAAGAAACTCCTGATTGGAGGATTTCATGCATTGAATCTGTTCGGCGAATGTCTGATACGTGGAAAACTGATTGCTGTGTTGAACGGTTTCCTCCTGCCGAAGTTTCTGCAATCGTTGAGAAGGTTCCCGTTTCCCAGTTGGTCCGACAAACCCGATGATCGAGCCGCCATGGATAGGAGAAAGATACCCATCGAACATGGATAACCCATGCATGTTCAATAGGGTCTCGATGGTCTCAAGATTATAGTACAGCAAATGCTCATGATAGATTTGATCGAACGCCATGTTGTCGACGATTTGTTTCATGTAGAGAAATTGCACGACGAAGACTCCGTCAGGGTGCAACGCTGCACGGATTCCATCCGTTATCGAATGCAGTTCTTCTAAATGGAAAAACACGCCGGCGGCATTGATGACATGAAATTGATGCGGCAGGCCTCTCAAAAGATCCCCATCGGCAAAGGCATGAATCGTTTCTATACCTGCTTGTGTTGCGATGTCAGCCGTCCCCTTCGACGATTCGATGCCGAGCACGTCATACCCGAGCTCTTGATAGTGTTTGAGCTGCGTCCCGTCATTGGACCCGATATCCAACACTCGCTTGTGCTGGAGGTGTTTACAAAAACTGTCATCCACACATTGCGCGACAGCCTGAAAATGTGCGTTGAGCGTGCGAGTCACACCGGACAAATACGTGTGATTTCCGAACATCACTTCCTTGGGCACGGTATAGTCAAGCTGTGGAGTATGACAGGCGTGGCAATACACGACTCGCAGGGGATAAAACGGTTCAGTCCCGATTTCGTCCACGCGTAAAAAATGGTTGCACCATGGCTGATCTTGAAGATCGATGGCGAGATCTAAATCCTTCGAATGGCAAATTCTACAGTTCATACTGGTGCCTTCATACGTGATGTTCCACGCTCAGTCCTTGAAACACGTCTTCAAATTCCCGTTCAGCTTGAATGTAAGACGTGGGAGTTCCAATATCAAAAAATCTATGCGCGCCCTCATATCCATAAAGCCCCTTCCCTACCCAGTTTGGAAACACATCGTATTCCAACGAGACATGGGTCTCGGAAGGAATCGCGGCAAGCAGTTCATACGACAGCACATAGATGCCGGCGTTGATACGTCCGCACGACCTGGTCTCTTCCTTTTCGCAAAACCGCTCGATTTCTCCATGACGACCCAAAGCAACCTGCCCATACCGTTGCGGCTGAGCGACCGTCGTCAAGGTGAGCGTGCCCTTCGCCTCATGAGACTCATGAAACTGTACCAATCGATGCACGTCCACATCGCACCAGGAATCCCCGTTGAGCACCAATGCTGAGTCGGCATGGAGATGGGACACCGCCTGCTTGAGTGCCCCTCCAGTTCCCCTTGCTTCATATTCTTCCGAGTAGCTGATCTGTAGCCCCACTCGTTCTCCCTCGCCAAAATAGCTTCGAATGCTCTCCTTCATGTATCCCGTACAAAGAACGACATGGAAGAATCCTTTCGCCTGAAGCGCCAATAGCTGCCACTCCAAAAATGGACGTCCTCGCAAGCAGGCCATGGACTTCGGACGATCTGAGACGAGCGGCCGCAAACGGCTGCCCTTTCCTCCGCAAAGAATCACCACGTCCATGGTCTGTTGGCCATACACGATTGTTCCCTATACATTGGCATATTGATTCTTTCGCAAGATGGTAAAGCACTTCCCTAACTCCCGAATCCCATCCTCCAACGACCACTGGGTGCGAAACCCCGTTTCGAGAATCCGCGCGTTCGACACGATGTAGTCCCGTTTGTCCGGGTCTTCTCCGACTGGCGCTTCAAGGTAGACGAACTGAGGAAATACCGCTTGAATAGCCTGACACAATTCAATTTTCGAAAGGTTTGCCTCATCCAACCCTAAATTGTATGATCTGCCTTTCATCGAATCGAAATGCTCAATGCCAAAGAGAAAGGCCCGTGCGACATCTTGGACATGCACATAATTACGTTTGAAATGTCCCTCGAAAATCGTCACGGCCCGGTCATGCACGGCCCGGTACACGAAATCGTTCACTAACAGATCCATCCGCATGCGGGGAGATGCTCCAAAGACAGTCGCCAAGCGAAACGTGATGCTCGCTTCCCGATCCAACACGGCCCGTTCGGCTTTCACTTTGCTCTCCCCATATAAGGTCAGTGGGCGTAGTGGGGAGTCTTCCGTGCAGTACTGTCCCTGTTCACCGATGCCATAGCCGCTATTCGTCACGGGAAACAGCATCATCTGAGAAGGAGAAAGCAGCTTACACAGCAGTTGAACCGCTTCGAAATTGATCGACTGGGCCCCTAAGCGATCTTGATCGCAGAGTGGCGCACCAACCAATGCGGCGAGCGGAATAAAGCAGTCATGCTGAGTGACTAAATCATACAAAAGACGCTCATCCCGACAATCACCCCGTACGACCTCGAACTTTTGATCTCCGCAGCAATTCATCAGACTGTTCTGACGGTAAAAAAAGTTATCAAGAACGGTTACGCAATACCCTTTTTCCAATAAAGCCGGAACCAATATTGAGCCAATGTATCCAGCGCCACCGGTCACTAGGACTTTCATACTCATCCCCTCACAAGTCGCTTATATGTTCGTATTCCGTTCTCTCTGACTTGCCAAGCCCGCTTCACTGTTCACTCTCATGAGACGCTCGCCAATGTCGATGGATTGAACCTCGATCCATACCGAGAATCCTGCATTCGATCCGTCAGCCACTTCGCGAATGAAAGAGAGCACGTCAACCCGGGAGAGACCATATTCAAGACGTGAATGCTTCGATCAGTGGTCCCGATGACAAGATCATCCACCAGTTGGCCGTCGGTTTTGATTAACTGTGGACGGATTTCGACGCGCCGGCTAGGCGACAAGTCTTGGAGACGTAAGCCTTCGATGACTTGACTGGCTTCATTCCAGAGATTCTGTTGAGCCACAGCCATTGTATCCTTCTGACAAATCAGCCGAAGGAGCCGTCTATTTTGTATGACGGCCTTCCACATGACCTGCTGTCCCCCCCAGGTCGTCATTCGTTTCAATCGGGTTTGTCTTCGGTCATAGGCTTCACGATTGACCGTCGGGAAGAATCCCGGCCCCACGATGACGGACCCTTGCAGCGTCTTACTCACAGACACGCCACCAACAGGCGACGTGAATTCTTTGACGGGGTAGACTATTGACTGCGTCATCGGTGAACCAGCTCCTCTCACGGTAAAGTACATCCCCCGAAACGGCATCATGCGGTATTCAAGCCCAACTCCCATCGAGTGAGCGAGACGATCCGCATAGACCCCTGTACAATTGACCACACGCTGGGCCGAATGCAGGTCATCATGCGTCGCGACATGTACGGCCTCAGCTTCTTCCCGAATCTCCGTGACTTCCTGTAAATAGAGAATATGAGCTCCAGCCCTGAGGGCATCATTCAAGAGCGATTTGATGAACGCACGGGAATCCACGACGGCCCCGGTCTCGGAATAGAGAACGCGATGTCCATGAATTGAGGGTTCTTGACGGCGTATGTGGGACACGGGAACAAGTTGAAGGTTGGGCACGCCATTTCGATCACCCCATCCTTTAAATCTCTCGAGCACCGGAACCTGCGTCTCATCGGTAGCCACGGCATACGTTCCAATCTGTGCGAATGGAATTCGGCGTGATTCAGCATACTTTTTCAGGGCATAGTTGCCTTCGACACAGAGCCTTGCCGCAAGGGTGCCAGGTTCGTGATGAAAGCCCGAATGCACGATACCGCTGCCACGACCACTTGCATGGAGTCCTACATCCAGCTCTTTCTCTAAGATCAAGACGGTTTTTCGTTGAGCCGTGAGACTTCGGGCAATAGCACAACCAAGCACCCCGCCCCCGATTATGATGACATCGTACATCTGGGCTACCTTGACAGCGAACGTAATTCAAGTCCTATGCCAGGCCAGTAAAGCGAGGGACATTTTTTAGACTTTCGAGAATGCAGATATGTCTTAACTGCCACAAATCAACTTCCCCAACGCCACACTCAGGCATCGGAGAAGACGCAGTACGTATTTGATACGGTCAGAGACTTGGATAGTTGAGGTTGGGTCGAATTTCAACAGGCAAATTTTGCCTAAGCGGCTGGAAATCTCGAGTCAATAAGCGCGAAAGGAACAGGAGAGCCTGACGGTACAACGACAAGAACGCCTCGCGACTGAAACACTCAGAAAAAGAAAGGGGAGGAAAACGGAAAGGCTATCTGTTCAAGTATCAGGCTGGTTGCGCTGGGCAACCCCTGCTTGCCGTGGAAGGGTCTTGACTTGATCCGGGCTGATTGAAAGGGCATTCATGTTTTCTTGCCGAACCGCTTCATAGAGTTCTTCTCGTAACACACGCATGTCTGAGGGGCACTCGATGCCTATTCGAACTTGTCCGCCCTTGACTTGCACGAGAACGATTCGAATATTTTCTCCGATACGAATCGCTTCATCTTTTTTTCTTGTTAAGATTAACATACGCCTTCCGTGGCCATCTTCGTTGGAATTGTCGTCCTACATACCTTATCCAAATTGTCTCTCTTCAAGAAACGATCCAGAATCACTTCATGCCTTGATCGCACCTTCCAGGCAAACCTGTTCAGTTTCGACCGCTACACCGTCATTCGCATGATCAGGCATGAGCGGAACATGCAAGGGAATCGACTCATGCAGAATCACTTGCTTGGCCATGCGCGTGCGAAGATTTACGACAATGGGGGCGCGAAAATTCGCAGTCGCTCGATCCGGCTGCCCGGGAGGAATCGTCACGATCACAGAAATCGACACCTGATCATCGTCTTGAATATCCAACTCGGCGACGCTCTCCTGTGGAATCGTCCGGACAAAATCCGGTTCGAGGATTTCTGCGGGCATCATGACAACAGCCAGCGTTTCATCATCGAGCGATTGCAACCATTGATAGCCCCCTCCTCCCTCGACCTCAAACACCGCATATCTGGTATGGGTCGGGAGACCCACAAGACCAGAAGCGAACGTCACCAAGGATTCTTCAGAGACTTCAACCGTTCCAAAACGGCTCGTCGACACATTCATAGCGCAATCCTTCTATCCTCACGAGTATTATACGAAGTTCGTCCAGGGCCATGCATCACTGCTGCTTCTCTATATTCTCTTATCGGTTATTGCGCTTTAAAAGTTAAATCGACAGGATTTCCGCATCCCATTCACCCTGTCCAAGAGGAACTCTAAAGCAAGAGTCCTAAGGGAGCAAGGAGGAAATGCGGCCATTACCCTTTTGGCCTCGGAGTCATCAAAGGCCTCGCATGCGGTTCTTCATCCAACGCTAAAAATTCAATCCCGTCACGGCCACTACTTTTGACCAGGTACAACGCATTATCCGCCGCACTTACCAGTGCTCTCACATCATCCGAACACGTGCCTTCCCAAGTCGTTATGCCTTGGCTGACGGTCACCGGAATCGCCGAATTCGAGAGCAGGATGGGGTGATCCGAGAGAGAAGCCTGTATGCGTTCAGCTTGTTTCATCGCGGTATTAGCATCGCTTCCGGGAAGCACGATCAAAAACTCTTCTCCCCCGTACCGACCGATCGCATCGTAGGGACGAAGACAATCCCGAAAACGCTTCGTGGCTTCCACCAGCACATAATCACCCGCTAAATGTCCGAACGTATCGTTCACTCGCTTAAACTCGTCTAAATCCGCCATGATGACGCTCACCGGCAAATCGTCCCGTTGCGCCCGGGAGAGTTCTCGATGGAGATAGTCCATGATCGCGCCATGGTTGAGTGCTTTCGTTAGTGGATCCTGCATGGCTTGAATTCGTAGTGACTCTTGGGCCTCGATGAGTTCAGTTTGCAGGTCCACGATACGCTTTCCAGACCGGAGGCGCGCTTCGAGTTCGCCCAAATGAAACGGTTTGCACAAATAGTCATCGGCCCCCGCTTCCAGGCCCGTAATCATATCCTCCGTATCATCCCGCCCCGTCAACAGAATCACATAAACGTAAGGATTCCCTGAACGCGTACGTATTCTCCGGCATATTTCCACGCCATCGAGTCCGGGCATCATCCAATCTAAAATCGCCACTTGCGGGAGCGCATCAGATTCCAAGATGCGCCAGGCCTCTTCCCCGTCAGTGCACATCACGACCTCATGCCCCCATTGACGCATTCGGTACACCACCATATGCAACGTGATCGGATCATCGTCCGCGACTAATATGCGCATTGCCGGATTCCTCGTGTGCCAGGACCAACCAAGGGGCAGTTGAAAAAAGCCGCCAGCGGCGTTCTCGGCCTTGCTGCTTGGCTCGCATTGCTCATGATTTTCGCCAATGGCCCCTTCCCTCGCATGATGAAGTGTTCAACAGAACTGAAACACGGAAGATGAGCCAAGACTTTTTTGAACCGCCCCGAAGCTGCTGGCTCACAACGCCGTATTATCCAACACCCCAACTAATCGTTGCAGAAAACCAAACGGACGAACATGCATTTCGAGGGGACCTGCCAGATCAGGTTTCTATCAGACGAACGCTCATTATCCACCACAAAGATACGCTAACCCGAGGGCCCATTAACCTCAAACGCACACCATTACAGACCTTATCGGAATGAATAAGATTCTCCTAAAGCCATCGAATGGAGCAAAATGAGAAATCTAACGAAGAAAATTGAGCAGGCTGGTTTCAAATTGACGTGTCAGGACTGACAAGGAAGCTTGAAGATTTACCTGGAGCGTGGAAAGCTCTGAAGCCACCTTAGCCAGATCGGCGTCTTCATAATCGGAACGAAGCGAATCGATATTAACATTCACCAAACTGAGGCTTTCCTGAACAGTCTCTAATCGATTGACTCGCGAACCGACATCGGCTCGGGCGTTCGTGACCTGGGAAAGGGCACTATCCAACCCCGCGATCGCTGCCGCAATACCGTCTTCATCATTCGTGACCAAGGCTTGATGAAAGTCCTGGAACACTGTGAAAATATTCACCGTGGGGCCGGAGAACACGGCACTTCCCGGCACGTTAGAACTGACGGTTTTTCCGTCTCCAATCTCGATCTCGATTGCATTCGAATCGCCCTGATAGGTATAGCCGGTCCTCGCATAAAAGACGTCTCCCGTGTTGGGCGTCCCGCCTATCGTCGCAGTCAACCCGTCAAAGGTGAGGGGGCTCGTCCCGCCCGATACTTCGGATTCTCCCGTTGTCAGGTTGAGGACATCGTAGTTTGTCCCGTTATATTGAATCTGGTACAGATTCGGTTCAAGAGCCGATGCCGTCGTGACGGAACCGGAGATTGTGCCGGTTCCCGTGTTGTTCGACCCCACCGATGTCGTGACCGTCCCGGGAACATACGGATCGGTGAGGGTTTCGTGCCCGGCAAATATGGAACGTCCATTCAACTGAGTGTTCGCGAGTCCGGAGAGTGATTGAAAGAGTTGATTGATTTCCTTCGCGATATTTGCCCGTTCCACACCCGAGTTGGTATCATTCCGCGCCTGTATGGCAAGCTCTCTTCCACGCTGAACGGCGTGACCCACCGTCGAGAATGTGCTGTCGGACACGTTCAACCTGCCTACCGCTTCCTGGACAGAGAACAGACGCCGCTCTGTGGTCTGCAACACATTCTTGAATTGACTAATGCGCTCGGCCGCAATCGGGTCATCAGACGGACGATTGACCCGCTTGCCGGATGACACCTGCTCCTGCCGGTCATAAATCGTTCGTCGGATATTCTGTACGGCAGTAATCAGTGCGTCTGTTTGTTGTCGATCAGTCACTCTCATTCTTGTAGCTTTCTTGCAATCAGCCTTTTCCGACCCTTAGCTCAAGACTCCTCCGCGTTTAGCGTCCGAGCCCCAGCACCGTTTCGAGCAGATCATCGGCGAGGGTAATGAGACGAGCTGAGGCTTGAAAGGCACGTTGGAAACTCAATAAATGGGTCAGTTCTTCATCCAGAGATACGCCGGATACACCCTCGCGGAATGCTTCCACTTGTTCCGTCTCGGCCTCTTTGGCGATAAGCGATAGATTCACTTCTCGTGTCGTGCTCCCGACATTTCCTGCCGTGATGGTGTGGTAGTCATTCAAGGTCACGCTGCCCAAAGTGCTCTGACGCGTCGTATGAATATCGACGAGTGCCAGCGCGTTCAGATTATTCCCTGGTACCCCCGCGGCAGTCGAGGAGGCCGAAATGTCATCGGTATCCGTGAGGGCTACAGACAGATCCGCCGCCGCGCCTTTATGGGCGCTGACCGTAAAGACGTCACCGGCAGCCGGCGCGCCGGTATTATTGGTGATCACCGTGGTGAGACCATCAAACACGATATTGTTCCCCGACGTATACGTCTGCCCGCTGAGCACCGTGGTGCCATTCGTGGTATCCAGCACATCAAACGTCGTCGCGTTGGTGAAAGAAATTTGATACGTGCTGAATGTGAGCGAGCTCGCCGTGGATACGGCGACGGACGTTCCCTCGGCTCCACCGGTATTGCTATCGCTGGCAACCGGAGCATCGGGGCTCAATGCCGTAAAGAACGCATTCCCCGTATCACCATCTAAGTCATACCCCGCCTCATGCTGCTGATTGAACTCGTTGACGAGGACGGCGACCGTACGATCCAGACGATCCTGGAACCCGACGATATCCGTGTCGCGCAGCGTCAGAAGGCCTTTTATCCGTCCATCGGCTATCCGCGGAGTAATCACCAGATTGGTTCCGTCACTCCGAACGATGGCCACATCATTGAGCGGCGGGTTGTCCACATCTGGCGTTTGCACGAGAGTATTGGCATGATTCCCACCCACTAACAAATGTCCCCCGACATTGATCGTCAACCCGTCTCTCCCCTCGACGACTGAGACATCGACCAGTTCGGCCAGTTCATTGACGCGGAGTTGGCGCTGATCTCGGAGATCAAGGGCAGCCCCGCCGCTGGCTTCAGCCCGGAAGATCGAATCATTCAACGTCGCAATTTCTGTCGCTAAACTGTTCACCGTCGTCAGATGTCGACCAATTTGGCCATCCGCATCCCGTCGAATCTGATCTAAGGCTGTGGCAGCGCGATTGACTTCGTCTGTTAACGCATTCCCTTTTCCGAGAAGGACCGTTCGCTGAACGGTGCCTTCAGGGTTTGTGGCCACATCACGAACGGCGTTGAAGAATTCCGTCAATCCATGGGCAATGCCCTGATTATCACTTTCGGTAAAGACGCCATCGGCCTGCACTAAAAAATTATGACGGGAATCCAACCGGCCGACATCTTCCTTGAGCTTGGTAATCTGGTCTTCCAAAAACACATCGACATTCCGCCGAATCTCATGAACCCGGACCCCGGAAGCTTCTTGACCATTTGCCGGAGACGCTGTTTCAAGGACGACTTCCTGCCGAGAGTACCCTTTAGTCTCAATATTGCTGATATTGTGAGAGATCGTGGCGAGTGCTTGTTGATGCGCTCGAATCCCCGTTCGACCAATCTCGAAAATGTGTCCAATCCCAGACATTTCTGATTACCCTTTGATATCCAAGGATGTCGGACGTCCAGGAAACCGCAAACCGCCCGTCTCTCCGTACATCGGTTGATACCCTAACCCTTCATGCACAACCTGCATGGCTTCTCGTACGATATGCAGGCCGCGACTGATCAATCGAGAATTTTGATCGCTCAACTGCTTGACGCGTTTTCCGATTGAGATGAGCTGCCGTAAGATTCGCTTCACGGGGATGGATTCCGGAACCTGTGTATGAACGACCCATTCCAGCGATTGTTTCGACGAATCAATCGGATGAAGTAGCTGCACGCAGTGAGTGCGGGAGCGTTCCAAACCTTCAATGTGCTTGAGTATGTCTTCTTTCCGGTCGGAGATATCATGTAGCCGTGCATGGTCAAGCCGCTTTAACAGCGTCCACTCCTCTTCGAGCACGTCAGCCAGTCGACGGTACGCGGCGCATTCTTCCTGAAATAGGCGTTGAAGCTCACCCCATGGCTTCTCAGTGTTCATCGCATATCACCTCGATGCAAGCAGGATTATGATAGGGCGAGCGCGTTGAGTATCGTCTCACGAGACAGCGCATCGGCGATTTGACCGGACGTGGCCAATACTTGCTGAGACTCTACGGCTTCACGACTCGCCTGGACACGATCGACACGTACATCAGGCACACGTTCCGCTCGTGCTGTGACCGCGCGAACTTCTTTCGCCAAATCTGACAAGGCCACATCGTCTCGGGGCCCTCCACTCAGAACTTGATTCGAGGAGCGCTGCTCGGAGTGAGAAACCGCACGGGGCTGGAGAGCAGAAAACAGTCGCCCGAGCTCACCATTGGGATCCAGGCCGGAAATTGTCATAATTTCACGCCTCCTTCTTTATTATCCTGTATCGGAGGCAATCAGCAAAAACTTAACTGGACGGCTCACAACCATGCCCAAAGGTGAGTTTTTAACGTCAATTCCACTCTATTGAGATTCTTCCAGGTCGGTCTCACTTTCCATGTGTCCAGCTTTGGCGCCTTCCTGAGCTAAAGAAGACAAGACGAAATCGGCAAGTCCGACACCTCCGGCCTGAGCCGCCCGCTTGGCGATTTCTTCATCATAGAAGGAGTAGAACGTTTCCCCCATCGGATTTGAGGTTAACGAGCCTTTTGGCACGGTATTTCTCATCATTTTCATCAGGTAGGCAAGAAAATAACTTTCATACTCCTGGGCGGCCTGCCGAATGTTTTCACGACCCTGAAGACGCTCAAACTTTTCAATCTTGGAATACTGAAGCGCGTCAACCGGCGGCACATTCCCAAGACCGAGTATTCCGTCTAGCATGTCCGTTCACTCCTTTCACTGATCCCGCGCCCCATGACTTAAATCATTTCCATATCAGCCTGAAGGGCTCCAGCGGCTTTAGCCGCGGTCAAGACGGCGACAAGATCACGTGGAGTAACGCCGATAAAATTCAGGGCTTTGACCAAATCGCCCAGCGTGACCGATTGATCGATTTGAATGACACGTCCAGGCTCTTCCTCCACACTGGCATCCGACTCCGATGTGACAACTGTTTGACCGGCGGCATTGCCGACGAGACCTGGCGCTTCAGGCTGAGACACATCGAATTTCGTCTTGATTTTGATCGTCAGACTGCCATGGGAAATGGCCATGCTGGATAAACGAACATGTTCACCCATCACGATCGTCCCTGTTCGCTCGTTCACGATGACCTTCGCTTGGGTGTCCACATCGACATTCAGACCTTCCACGGCCGCGATCAACTGGACAATTTTCCCTTGAAACGATTCCGGCATCCCCACCTTGACCTGCCCGGAACTGACGGGAAACGCCACACCGGGCCCAAAATGCGTGTTAATCGCTTCGGCCACACGAAGCGAGGTCGTGAAATCCGCCTGTCGAATCGTTAACGAAAACGACTTCCACTCTTCGATGTTGAGGTCAACCGCTTTTTCCACGATAGCCCCGCCTGGAATGATCCCGCCAGATTGTTGATTTTTCGTTACCGAACTTCCGGACCCGCCGGCCTCAAACCCGGATGTGGAGATCGGTCCCTGCGCGACGGCATACACCTGTTGATTGGGAGCCTTCAACGGCGTCAACAACAAGGTCCCCCCTTTCAGACTTTTGGCGTTCGCCAGGGAGGACACTTGAATATCCAATTTCATGCCCGGACGGGCAAATGGAGGAAGCTTGGCGGTCACCATCACCGAGGCCGTGTTTTTGGTCAACAACTGAATAGGATTGACCTTGAGATTAATACCCATCGAATTCAACATGGACATGATCGCTTGGGCCGTGAACTGTCCGCCAACTACCGAGTCCCCTGTACGATCGAGTCCCACGACCAGGCCATAACCGATCAATTGATTTTCGCGCACGCCTTCAACTGACGCGATATCCTTGATGCGGGCTGCATCTGCGGAAGAGACAAGGCCAATCACCGTCATCAGCACCACATACCAGGTACAAGAAGACAGACGATGCGTCAATGAAGCGTATGGCAATCTAGACTCCTTGCGACTCACGTATCATTCCTCACGCCTTGCTAAAAGGGAATTATCCAATCAAGAATCCGCACAAGCCAACCCGGCCGCTGCACATCATCCACGACTCCGAGCCCGGTATATTCGATCTTCGCCTCAGCGACGGCTGAAGAAAGAACGCTGTTTGATGTGTCCAGGTCGATACGACGCACGATGCCGTTCAGGATCATCGTCTGCTTTTCACTGTTTACGGTCACTTCACGCTTACCCTGTATCCGCAGATCTCCATTGGGCAGCACCTCGGTAACACGTGTCGCGATCGTACCGGTCAAAGTATCTTCCCGGCTCGTTGAGCCCGAGCCCTCAAACTCATTCTGCGTGCTTGAATCGATTCCGAGTCCTTCCGTAAACGTCGAGGCAAAATTATTGAACCCGAATATGGAGCCTCCGATAGAATTCCTATACGTGGACTCACGATCGGCGGTCGTACTGGCCGTCTTCGAACCCCGATGCTGTTCCACGATCTGAACCACCACGATATCGCCTACCCGACTGGCTCGACGATCCTCAAACAGATAGGCCCGGCCGTTCTCTTCCTGCCACAGCGACCCAGTTGTCTCGGGAAGAGAGAGCGGCGGCTGCTCAAAGGGTTTCTCCTCGACCCTTTTGACTGTTTGCTGAGGAGTGGAACACCCATACATGAGAATCAACGCCCCCACAAGGCCTCCGATCGGCACCCAAGAGTACATAGATTTCAAAATCGGACCTCAACGATTCCTGGAGACAAAATGGTGGCGAGAATCTCGCGCCCTGATGACTGATTCGTCACTGGAATCAGCTCTCCAGATTGTCCGGATGCCTTGGCGACCCCTATCGTTTGAATGAATAAGCCTCCACGCCGCACTTCGATCATCACTCGATCGCCCTTATGAACGAGCGGAGGATCAGAGACGAACGAGGCGGAAAGGGGCTGATGAGGAGGCAACGATCGAGTGGCTTGCTTGCCGACAACATCGTCGAGCCGCCGAAGGATATCTGGGGTAAAGGTCCGAAGGCTCACGGTCTTTCGCACAAGATCTTCTTCTCGTAAAATCTCGTGAACCTTTATCCAACGTACCGGCGTCACCACTTCAGTTTCCAGAGTGACAGAAGCGAGCACACTCACCGTCTTGACCGGCGTATCGTCGAGAGTGATCCGCACACGAAACGCACGACGCCCCACCGCATTGCCAAATTGATCGTCCGGAACATGTAAGGTGATACGCCCCTTGGGGACTGGCACAGGAGTCTTTGGGAACAACACTTCAACAGCCAGTTTCATGTCGGAAGAAGGAATACGACTTTGCATTTTCTTGACGATCGCCGCTTTCAACTCTCCAATTGACACGACAGGAGTTTTCGCTAATGGACCTGCGGCAGACTTTGTCAATTCACCCTTTTCCTGGGCAAACGCGTTCGATCCGGACAAAGCGCTAACCAACAGGCTGACAATGATGAGAAGGTTCATGGTTTACCGCCTGAGATTATTGGCCACTTGCATCATATCGTCCGAGGCCTGGATCGCTTTGGCATTCAATTCATAGCTGCGTTGCGCGATGATCATATTCACCATCTCATCCGCGATATTGACGTTCGATGTTTCTAAGAACCCCTGCTGAATCAGTCCGAACCCCGTTGAAAAACCAGGAGTACCTTGTTGCGCGGCTCCGGAGGCCGCACTCTCGGAAAACAGATTATTCCCCTGCGCAACCAGGCCTGCCGGATTGTCAAAACGCACGAGTTGAATTTGTCCGAGTTGTGTCGCCGTCGCGACACCGGGAAGCAGCGCGGACACAGTGCCATCTTGACCAACATCGACCTTCAGGGCACCGGATGGGATCGTGATGGTGGGCACCAGGGTATCGCCGTCCCCCGTCACGACATTGCCGGTGTTGTCTTGCTTAAACGAACCACCACGGGTATACATGGTCGTGCCGTCAGGACGCAGGACCTGGAAAAAGCCACGCCCCTCTATGGCCAGGTCCAGATCATTAAACGTCTGCTTTAAATTTCCCTGGACAAACTCTTTGGCAACGGTCACAGGACGCACACCGAGGCCGACTTGCATTCCGACGGGAAACACCCCGACCGCCGAAGCGCTCGACCCGGGCAAACGTGAAATTTGATACAGTAAGTCCGAAAACTCGGCTCGGCCTCTCTTGAACCCAGTCGTATTCACGTTGGCGAGGTTATGAGCGATCGTATCGATGTTGAGTTGTTGCGCGAACATTCCTGTCGCGGCTGTATGCATGGCTCGAATCATGTGTGTTGCTCCTTGCTGGCCTTTCTGATATTCCGTGGACCTCTATCTTGTCGGTTGGCCCCCTCTACCTCACGTTTTCCGGCTCACATCCTCTATATCTACGCCTGTACTCTCGCCACTTGGATCACCTGACTCGCCAACTGATCCATCGTTTGAATCGCCTTTTGCATTTGTTCATAAGCACGCGTCACTTTAATCAGTTCCACAAGATCCATGCCGGGGTTAATGTTTGATTTTTCCAACATGCCCTGCTGTACCGTCGTGTTCGGTGCCCCGATCACCTGTGCTGGAATATTCCAGTACAAGTCCCCTGCTTTCACGGGCGTTTCCGTCGCGGGGATGTCCTCTATTCTCAGCTGGTCGATGACAAGATTGTTGACGCTAATCGCCCCATTGGCATCGATAGAGATGGCTCCTGGCGGGACGGTGACCGGCCCTTTTTTGCCCAGGATGGGATCTCCACTATGGGTCACTAATTGACCGCTCTCGTTCATAAAAAGACGGCCGCCTCGAAAATGCCGATTACCTTCTTCAGTCTTGACGACAAAAAACCCCGGCCCATTGAGGCCGACATCCAGCTCGCGCCCTGTTTGTTCCAGCGCGCCCTGAGCTACTTCAGGAATGATGTTGCCCACGCGGGGAAACAAATCCATCCCGGCGTAGGGTCTCGCCGAAGCCGCTCCAAGGATGGTCTCAAACACCGGCTTATCTTTCTTATACCCAGTCGTATTGACATTGCCGATGTTGTGAGAAAGGACTTCCAGCCGTCGCTCGAACGAAATGGCCCCGGCTAATGGTGGGTAAATGCCTCGATTCATCGTCTAATCCTCAAAATGATCATGATGTGGATAAAAGCAACGGACATGCCAATGGAAGAAACAGCACTAGACTTGGGGAAACGGGCGAATTACAGAATGAACGGAGTGAACAATCACAAACAGGAGTCGTGAATATCGGCTAATCAGGAAAATCCTTCCATGTAAGATGAAGTTATTTCCTAGACATGTTCCATCTTGCTCACACTCAAACTTTTTGGGGGTTCATGATGATCGAGCAAAACTTGCCGTGCAAGGATCTTTTGCCTATCAGGAAAACACACAACGGTATTCACACAACACAAAAAGCGGCGAGAGACTACGAATCCAGGAAGGGATGAGACGGTTGATGAGGGGCATGCGTATGCCGAAGGATCACGATTTCAACCCGGCGATTCGCGCTTCGCCCGTTGGCAGTCTCGTTCGTATCGACCGGTCGAAACTCCGCAAAACTCGTCGCTGAAAAACGCTTGGGGTCCAAGCCGCGAATTTCCGTAAAATACCGCACCAGGATGCTTGCGCGAGAAGCGGAGAGATCCCAATTTGACGGGAAAGGCCCTTTTCGAACCGGGACAGAATCGGTATGTCCTTCGACGCTGATGAAATTAGGCAGGTTCTTCACCAGCCCCGCGATCAAATCGAGAAATTCCTTCACATCGGGTCGAAGAGACGCGCTGCCGCTGGCAAACAGGGCATCGTCGGCAATGCGAATGTTCAACCCGCGTTTGCCTGACGTGACCGTCACGCCCTCAGGTAACTTTGCCATCTGAATCGCATTAGCGATCTTCACGTACGCCCGAACATTTTGCCTGACTTTTGGAGGGTCGGTGGTCAATACTTCTTTACGTTTTTCGAATGGCAGTTCAATGATCGACAGGTTGCCCAATGGCTTGTGATTACTGAACGCGCTGACCATCGATTCACTCAATGTCCGGTACTTTCCTTCATTCACCGAAGAGACCGCGTACATCACGACAAAGAAGGCGAATAACAGCGTGATAAAGTCGGCATATGACACCAGCCAACGTTCATGATTCTCATGCTCTTCGTGTTTTTTTTTCAAGACGGAGCCTTCTTACTCCACGAAGCCCAAGAACGCGTAGCATCTTTCTCTACACGAGATGTGCAGAGAGAATCCGGTGGGCGTCTATTTTTTACTCTTTTCTGCTTCAGACAGATATCCGCTCAATTTCTCTTCAATCATGCGAGGGTTCTCACCCTGAGCGACCGAGACAAGACCTTCAATCACCATGAGTTTGCCGATGATTAATTCTTTCGCTTTTAATTTAATTTTCCCCCCCGCTGGCAGAAAGATGAGATTCGCGCCGCCAACACCATAAATCGTCGCGACGAATGCGACTGCGATGCCGCCGCCAAGAGATGATGGATCGGCAAGATTCTCCATGACGTGAATCAAGCCCATGACGGCACCCAAAATTCCAATAGTCGGCGCGTAGCTGCCGAACGATTCCCAGACTTTTCCTGCCAGGGTATATTCTTCCTCGAACATTTCGACTTCAACCTCTAAGATTTCCCGGATTTTGGGAGGTTCCGTGCCATCAACCACCAATTGCACGCCTTTGGCCATCATAGGATCCGTCAGACTTTTAATCTGTCCTTCAAGTGCCAAGAGCCCCTGTTTGCGACTAATATTCCCTAATTCCACGATTTTCGTGATGATACCCTTTTGATCGACGGATACATTCCCAAAGACCATTCCCAAACTTCCCATCGCTTTCATGAAGATCGACATCGGATAGTTAATCATCACGGCGCCAATGGTCCCGCCGAAGACGATGAGCGCCGCAGTCGGCTGTACGATCGAGCTGATATGCCCCCCCTCCAGCACCTGACCACCGAGAATCGCGCCAGCAGCCACAACGAGCCCGACAATGGTAAGAATATCCATATGGTCTTATTCCACTCGAACTGTCCCTAGGTTCCTATTCCCAGAATCTGGCCGAGATCGAGCAAAATGAGCAATCGCCCTCCGACTCGACCGATACCTCTGTGAAAGTCCGAACTTCCGCCCCGTCCGGTGTTTGGTGGATTTTCGATCAAACTTTCTGGAAGACGCAGCACTTCCTCCACTGAGTCGACGATGAACCCGAGAACGGTATTCGAAATCTCCACAACGATAATTCGCGTATCTTTGGTCCGTTCCGCCGATGGAAGACCAAACCGAGAGCGCAAGTCGATGATGGGGATAACCTTTCCTCGGAGGTTAATGACTCCCTCGACAAAATGCGGGGCATTGGGCACCGGCGTTAATTCGACCATTCGGATGATTTCCTGGACTCCCAGGATATCAATCGCAAATTCTTCTTCGCCTACATGAAAACTCACCAGCTGTAGGAGGTCTCCACCATCTTCGCCAGTCGCCTCGAGGACCGCTGACATTTCCGTTGATGATTCATACATGGGTCAATCCTCCGTCTCTCAATCATGAGTGCTTAGAACTTCCACACTCTACCTCTATCCCTTGGTTCAGACAGTCTGCGCGAGGTCCATTCCCTTCCGTCCTCTCACGAACAAACAACGACTCACGTATCTCGAAAACTCACGAGCCACGATGAATGTCATCAATTTTCCAACAAGAGCACAGAACTGAAAACAATGAGTTCTTGAAAGGATTTCTGGCGCTCTGATAGTCTGAAAACCAGCATTCATCATCTATAACTTCTTATAAAGATTGGAAATTCCTATGAACCGTCAACCCAGTACCGAAGCGGAACGCCTCATGCTCGACGCAAAGAAAGCTATCCTCCAAGAACAACATCGTCGTTTTCAGGAACTGCAAAAAGAAGGCCGATGGGATGATGCCATGCAACAACTTCATGTCACACTTTCCTGTGCCGCTGACCTTTTAAAGGATTCCGTCGTCGTCCTGGAACGCGCAGTCAACCAACGACGAGATCAGGATCCTCCATTTTTCTCTAAAGAACTTCCTCCTCCTGCCGACCCCGATGCGGCCTGACAGAATTCACGAGGCAGAAGCGAAGCAGGGTACTTTCAGATACTCACAGAGTTTATACTCGAAATGTTCCGATCAATGACTGGAGTTCTGTCGCGAGCATACTCAAATCATGACTCGCCTTTGCAGATTCCGAGACACCACCCGAAGCCTCTTTTGTGCTTTTGGCCACGGCTTCAAGATCACTCGCAATTTGCCTCGTTGCGGAAGATTGCTCTTCTGCGGCATCGGCAATTTGCTGGATCATCGAGGTCGTTTGGTTGACCATTGATTGAATTTTTTCAAGAGCTTCTCCGGTTTTGTTCGCCAACTCCACACCGCCCATCACTCGCTGAGTTCCATCTTCCATTGAAGCCACAGCACTCTTCGTATCTTGTTGAATTTGCCGAATCATATCCCCGATTTCTTTGGTGGCTTTGGTCGTTCGTTCCGCCAGTTTTCTCACCTCATCTGCCACGACTGCGAATCCCCGTCCCTGCTCTCCTGCTCGCGCAGCTTCAATCGCAGCATTCAACGCCAACAAATTCGTTTGATCGGCAATATCCTCGATCACTCGCACGATTTCTCCGATTTGATCGGATGATTTCCCGAGCGTCATGATGATGTTGGCGGACTGTCCGACGGCATCGGAGACTTGCTGCATGCCAGAGACGGTTTGCGCCATAACTTCATGACCCGTTCGAGCCGTCTCGGACGTTTCCTGAGCGATACGAGCAGCTTCCGTCGAATTCCTTGCCACTTCTCCCGCAGTCATGGTCATCTCTTCCACGGCTGAAGCCGATTGGACCATACGGGAATTCTGACCATTAGCGCTATATGACAGCTGTTCAGCCGTGGCGGAAAGCTCCGTGGCGGAAGAGGCAATACGATCAATAGCGCCCGCGACCTTCGTCATCGATTTATGCATTTTTTCGATAAAAAGATTGAAATACCTGGCTAATTCCCCGATCTCATCATGACTGTGGACAGGCACTCGCTTGGTCAAATCGCCTTGCCCCTGGGCAATATCACGAGAGATTTGCGTTAATCCTTGTAACGGCGTCAACACAAACTTCTGCATCAAAACATAGACTAACCCTACGCAGGCAAGAATGACGCTAACCAATAATCCACCGGTTTGGGCCATGGACGTCATCATGCCTTCTTTGGCGCTGGTCATCGGCATGGAAACCGCTAGCAAACCGATTAAATCGCCAACTTCCTTGCCAACATGACACGTCACGCACGCCTGAACCGATGCTTTATCCGCACTCGCCCGACGATAGGTCAGGACTCCATTCACCATTTCTTCAGCAGAATAAGAATCCGCGCCGGCCATGATAGCGGCCAGGGCATCACGTTCAAAGGTATCCTTCGGCGCATTCGCGGGGTTCATCGGTTGATCGCTGACTAATCTGGCTTCAAATATCCCCTTCTCCCCCAATGCTTTCCCGATTTCTTGAGTGGCGGTCGCCGGAAATGGAATGGCCTGCGGATCGATACCATGCTCTCGCGCAACCACAATATCTGAACCGATCGTCGACTGCTTAATTTTTCCGACATAATTTTTCGCGATGTACGCGCGGGTCACTTCAACCTGGGCTTGAACCATTGCGCCTTGCTCTTCAAGCATCGCATGCAATCGACGCTCTTCCTGATGAAAAATAAAGAACAGGCCAACCAGAATCATCACCACGGCGATACATCCGAGTGAGACGATAAACTTCGTCCCGATCTTCATGCTATTCATGGACACGTTCCTTTCTTACAAGAAAAACCGACCTAGAGATCAATGCGATATGGACTTGCATCATACGATGACAATAGCGAGTCTGTGCCCTGCTCCTGACTGCGCGTCGATAGTCTTACTCGATACGCTCTGCCCCTAAACGGTCTTCATCCTGCGACCGTTCCGACATGTTGAATCAATTTTTGACGTAAAACCCTGGGATCAAATTTAGTCACGAAATCGGTCACCCCGACTGATTTCCCTTTATCGACATTACAGCGTCCCGACAATGAAGAATGCATCAAAATAGGCAGACCGGTAAATCGAGGATCCTGTCGAACGAGTTTTGTCAGTGAAAATCCATCCATCTCCGGCATTTCGATGTCCGTAAGCAGTCCATCCACGTACGTACTCAGAGGATTCCCCGTTTCCTCAGCGCTTTGTGCGTAAAACCGCAAACGATTCAGAGCCTCTTTGCCGGTACATGTTTCTTCCCAGATCACACCGACGCGATCTAAGGTCTTGATTATTTGTTTCCGTGCCACCACCGAGTCGTCAGCAATCAACAATCGCTTTCCAGCCAGGCTCGGTACTGGCTCGACACCGATGTACATTTCCTCATCCGATTTTGGATGTAATTCCACGAGAACTTTCTCGACATCAAGAATTAACACCATTCGCCCATCATCAAGTTTCGTCACCGCCGTCACCGCGCCTTGGCGGCTGGACTGGACCATGGGGGGCGGGATATGCACACGTTCCCAGGACATCCGGATAATGCGATCCACTCCTGAGACCAAAAATCCCTGTTTTCTATCGTTATATTCCGTAATGATGAGCTTGGCGCCTTCAGGGTCGACTGGCCCCAACCCGATGGCTTGCTTCAAGTCCACAAGAGCAATATTTTCGCCTCGAAGATTCACGATACCCACAATGCGCGCATCGGAGTCAGGAATTTTGGTGACCTGAGGGATTTTCATGACTTCACGAATCTTGAAGACATTGAGCCCGTAGATCTCAGCCGTCCCAAGATGAAACATGAGGAGTTCCATCTTGTTGGCCCCGGCCAATCCGGTCCGTTGATCGATTTCTGCCATCAAAGTCGACATGTTCGTTCTCCCTCAAGAGCGGTAAGTCGTAAAAGTACGCAGGAACAATCCGGGGTATTCATTTCACGTGCTGACTTTTCACGGATTACGGTAAACGTTTCCTGATCCATCATCCCATGACCATCGAGGTGCCACGCACGTCCTGGACCAAATCGGCCATATCTAAGATGAGCACAACCTTTCCATCTCCCGTGATCGTCGCGCCGGCCACTCCAGTTACTTCGGCAAGAAATTCTCCGAGCGATTTAATCACCACTTCTTCTTGAGCACGCAGCCGATCGACCACGACGCCAAAACGACGTTCTCCGATCGCAATCACCACGACATAACATTCGTCGGTCTCGGAATTCACGGGTATCTGAAATTTTTCAGACAGATGAAGCAGGGGAAGAATGCGTTCTCGAAGATTTAACACCGCTTGTCCATTAATGGTCTTGATTTCCTCTTTCGTCACCTTCACAGCCTCGATCACAGAGGCCAAGGGAATCGCAAACGTGCAACATTCGACCTCGACCATCAGGGCTTGAATAATCGCGACCGTTAAGGGAAGCTTAATCGTGATGCAACTGCCTAACCCCACTTCTGAATCCAATTCGATGCTCCCGTTCATCCGACTGATGTTGGTTCGCACCACATCCATGCCAACACCCCGACCGGACAAATCACTGACTTGATCTGCCGTGCTAAAACCAGGAAGAAAGATCAGATTCATGATTTCGCGAGGACCCATCGTCGCAAGATCAGCCTCGGTCACGAGGCCCTTTTCCAAAGCCTTCTGCTTTATTTTTTGAACCTGCAGCCCTCGTCCATCATCTTCGATTCGGATGACGATGCTGTTGCCTTCCTGAGACGCCGTCAACCGCACATAGCCCTCCGGTGATTTGCCGTTCCCTTGCCGCTCAGATGCCACTTCTAATCCATGGTCCATCGAATTGCGAACAAGGTGGACCAAGGGATCGCCCAGCTCATCAGCGACGGACTTATCGACTTCCGTGTCTTCTCCCCGCAATTCAAGACGAACTTGCTTCCCCAGCTTATTCGAAACATCACGGACGAGACGCGGAAATTTGGCGAAGACTTTCCGGATCGGCACCATGCGGGTCTTCATGACCGCAAGTTGCAGGTCGGACGTCACGAGATTTAATTGCGCCAACGTCAGTCCCAGCTCACGAACGTGTGGGTCGTTCTCAAACTGCTCTTCGAGACCAAAGCCCAACTTCATCAACCGATTACGGCCCAGGACAAGTTCTCCGACCAAATTCATGACATGATCAAGACGACGGGTCTCGACGCGAACGGTCTGATCTTCTTCTTTCCCAGACGCGGACCTGGCTTGAGCAGGCTTGGCGGCTTGCATGGTACGGCTGGCCACATCCTTTACCTTCCCCAACATGGATGAGAGATTCGCCTGAGCCTCCAGTAATGGATTCGGTTCTGTAGCTTGACCGTCGGACTCCGATACTTCAATTGGAGAGGGCGGCTCTTCCATGGACACTTCAAGAGAAGGCACAGGTAAAACGACATCTGAGGAGGGCTCAGGCGCCTCAGGTAGAAGACGTTCGAGGGTTCCATCAGCCTCTTCACTCGTGACCGGTTCCGTTCGAGGAGACGCGGCAGTTCCTGTCACCACAGGGGCGCTATCAATCGCCAGGGAAAGTTTGTTCACGATGAGGCTCGTGTCAACGTGGGTATCTTTTCCCGTATCACGGATGTCCTCTTGCAAGAGTTTCACGGCGTCGACGGCCTCGAGAATGATATCGATCACAAAGGGAGAGACGTCCATCTCTCCCTGCCGTAACTTATTCAGAAGGCTTTCACCCTGATGGGCCACTTCCACAAGATTCGCAAAGCCAAGAAAGCCCGCAGAACCTTTCATGCTATGCATCGCTCGAAAGATCTCATTCAATAAATCAGCGTTATTCGGATCAGCTTCCAATTGCACAAAATGCTGATCCAGGGCTTCC
The DNA here is from genome assembly GCA_031315865.1 of Nitrospirales bacterium. Taxonomy (NCBI): domain Bacteria; kingdom Pseudomonadati; phylum Nitrospirota; class Nitrospiria; order Nitrospirales; species Nitrospirales bacterium. Next base: position 2,805,934 of record JALDRJ010000002.1, on the reverse strand, counting down.
AGCATCTCGGAGCCTTCGGCGAGGAAGTCATTCAATATCTCTTTCATCTCATCATTCATGACAGACTCCACATGTTCGTGAAACGGCAGACAGGAAGCGGAATACGGTGTGGACGAGAGGCTTCGTCATCGGAGTATTTTTCTTCTCATTCCCCTTTGTCTTTCAGATCCGCTCGACTCCTTTAGTTGAACCCAAACTCGGATAGAATGTCGTCTACCAGGTCCTGTTTCAACGCGGTACTCTTCGAGGCTTCAAGCTGCTGCAACATTTCATATCCTCGCCCTTCCTTCTTAGTCTTATCTTTCTTATTCTGAAGTCCAAACACCACGACTAGCTTTAAGAGCTTATGTTGGACTTCATCAAGAACGGTCATCAGTTTGGCGACACGTTGAGCCACAATATCTTGGAACCCAAGCGAGACGGTAATGTTGGTAATGCGTGCTTCATCTTCATCGATCAACTTGATGATATCCTGCACCTTCTGTTCCCACTCAGGCTGCCCCGACAGCTCTCTCAGCAGTTTTTTCATTTGCCCATGAGAATGGGTCATTTCCTCGGTTAAGGCCATGACCTTGTGTGTGCCTTCTTCGGTAATTTTGGCCAACTCCCCAAGATGCGCGGTAGCATCCGGCAGCTGATCAGAGGTAGAAGCAACGGGCACTTCCATTTCAGCAATCGTTCGAGTCATCATTTCGACATATTTGGTCAATTCTCCCAATTCATCATAGATCGATTGCTCAGAAGTCTCGGTCAGGTCTTCTTTTGGTTCATCAAATCCCCGGTCTACCAGCATATGATCTCCTTTGTATTAAGCCACACCCGCGACAAGGATTACGCAATCCTCCCGAACACTCATTTTTTGGCAAAGATCTTTTCGAGCTTTTCCTGCAGGGCTTCAGCCGTGAAAGGCTTCACGACATAATTGCTCACGCCTGCCTGCACCGCCTCTATGATATTTTCTTTTTGCGCCTCTGCCGTGACCATAAGGAACGGCAAGGATTTCAGGTCGGCGTCAGCGCGGACATTCCTGAGCAGTTCGATGCCCGGCATGACGGGCATATTCCAATCGGATACCACAAGCCCAAATCCACCAGTCTTGAGTTTGGCCATCGCATCTTGGCCATTTTCGGCTTCGGCAATGTCCGAATATCCGATCTGCTTCAACACATTTTTCACGATCCGTCGCATGGTTGACATATCATCAACCACTAAGACTTTCATATTCGTGTCCAACATAACGTCAACCCTCCTTCGGTTACTCTAACTATCCACACAGTTCGAGGAATTCTTGCAAACACGATTTCCCTCCCCTTCAGATTAGACCTGCATGCAATTCACGCAGAAGCGAAAAGATTCAGTGCAGAAACCAGTATTCACTGACAAAACCTTTTCTGAATCTCATAGTGAGCATCGGTCAAGGTAAAGTATTTCTTAAGCAACGAACCTCGAATATTTCGATCGGATGAATGGAAAAACGCAAACAGTCAGTCCGGCCATGTTCACGAATCAAACATTTCATTCGCGGTGTTCCGATTCATCAGTTTACGATGATCCTACTCTCGACCCTGATCATGATGAGAAGCACGCCATACTCCATCGAAAGTTGGATATCTCCACTCAGTCAGGCAAGACCAAAATCCATTTTCGATGAGACTTTTTTAATAAGCCGGAACATACAGTCCTCATCAATCGTCAAGGCGAGCATGCACCATGGGTGCCAATCAAGGCCCGAAGACTCGTGAAAACTTAATTCTCTGAAGTCACATGGAGAGGAAGGTTGTAGCGTGAACACTTGCGGAGGGCCAACATCGGCCAAGAAATTCAGCGGGGGCAGAGCCCCCACGTGAACTTGTTGAATATGAAGACGTGATAAAACATGAGCAAAAGACAGAGAGAATAAAATGCAGGATACTTCGGCGTACGCAGAAAACCGATCACGGTCAGTTCAAACTAAACCGATCGTGAGCGTTATGAGAAGCCCCGACGCCCACGGCCTCTTCGATCCCCGCATTTTGCACCCAGGCTTCGATTTCTTCTTTGACAAAGCGCCAGTGTTTACCTACCTTATGACCGGGAAGACGTCTTTCGCGAGCCAATTTGTATATCGTCGACTTCGGGACTTTTAAAAATGTAGAAACCTCGTGTAATGTGAGCAAATCATTCATGAAGGTACCTCGTTCCTTAAGGTTGCTAATGTTTTCCGTATCGGAGTTCTCGTTAATAAACTTGAGGACTATTAGAAGAAACTACGAAACTCTTTCGTGAACTTTTTCCTCATCGATCGCATGAGTGACATGAAGCACAACCTCATTTCCCTTGCCCACATACCGAATGTCGTGAATGAGGGTTCTGACTAAAAAAATGCCTCGGCCCGACCCCGATGCGGACAACAATTGATCCTCATTCCTGTTCACCAGACATTTCCAATCGAACCCGTCTCCCTCATCATGAACTCGAAATTCCACCGTTCCCATTGATACATCGTGACAGAAGGAAAGACGAACGCGACGGTTTCGGTATGCTGGACTGTCACGGCGGGTTTCCAGGAGCTCCTCATACGTATCATCAAGTATCGCTCGCCTCTTTTCATCGGAAGAAATATTTAAATTCCCATGTTCCATCGCGTTGATGAGTAATTCTTGCAAAGCTACTCGCACACCTAATATTTGCTTTTCCGACATACATCCACTGAGTGTGCGCAGCGCAGCATTGACGACGCTTCCAACCATTTCAGGCATATTATCGAGGATAAAGGTTCCGTCCACCTGATCGACGACAGGGACAATTTGTTCGTCGGCCTTTTTGGCTCGAACGAGCGTACATGCCCGCTCAACAGCTTGGCGAAGAGCTGAAAATTGAAAAGGCTTAACAAGATAATCCGACGCTCCGGCCTTCAGAGCCGAGATGGCAGCTTCCTCACTCCCGAACCCCGTTACGACGATGACCGGACAAGAGGGAGCGAACACTTTGATCTGACTCGTCAACGCTAACCCGTCACGATGAGGCATATGAACGTCGGTCACGACAACGTCCGGTTTTTCTTCTTCGAATTTTTTCCAGGCTTCATCGCCGTGCTGCGCGGTACTCACAGTAAAGTTCAACATGCGAATTGCCTCAGCCATCGCCTCCAAGATCGACTGTTCATCATCAACGACAAGGATACGTTCCGGAACAACTGGATTCTTCATAGCACGCTCTGAACTACTAATCAGCTAACCAATGCCAGGTCTGTTCATTTACTCTCATGACCTGATCCAAGGTATGGTTGTCATCGAATGGCTCAGCGGATTAATCATTCCTCTACTCGGGGACTGGCCGCATGTTCATTTCGACATGACGGAACGATTGGACTCACAGGATGCTTGAATGCCTCGTGCAACAAGACCTTCCAGGACTGGACATAACTGCACAAACTCATGTTCGAGTTCAACGAACGCGTTCCGCAGCGCCTCAAGATTTTTGGCACGCGCGGCCTTCTCGACTCGTGCTGAGGCGCCAGAAACCTCATGAGCCTGCAAAGTCCCCGATGCTCCCTTCAGTTGATGAGCCTGTCTTTCTAGTTCATGATAGTTCTGCTCCTCAAATGCTGTGTGTATGGCATGCATCAATTCCGGACCTGTTTGGAGAAAAATTTCAACAAGACTCAGTAAAAGCTTCTCATCACCTTCTAATTCCCGTAGGGCATGATCAAGGTCATACACCGGAGCGGTATCAGGGAAAGAGAGAGAGTCAGACTCCTCCATTCCTGAAGGAGCCATCGGTCCTTCCTGTGTGATTGCGTCATGCAGCTCCTCTGACGATTCCCTGGAAGACGATGGCGTCTCGGAAAAGAAGTCGGGAGCCCACTTCTCCAGCATGATTCGAAGATCCTGCGCTCGAACAGGCTTGGAGAGATAGTCATCCATCCCGGCCTCTAAGCATTGCTCCCGATCACCCTTCATCGCGTTGGCCGTCATCCCAATGATCGGCACGTGCCGTCTATTGCCTTGATCATGAATCGCCTCTCGCTCCTCATCTTCCACTTCGCGAATCCGCATCGCCCGGGTCGTTTCCAACCCGTCCATTTCCGGCATCTGCCAATCCATGAAAATCAGATCAAATTCCTCCCCACAAGACACATCCAGAGCCACCCGGCCATTTCCCGCGAGCGTCACCAGACATCCCATTTTTTTCAGCGCCCAAGTGAGGACTTTTTGGTTGACAGCATTGTCCTCCACGACCAGAACCTTCGGCCCTTGCGCTAGGCCTGGACTCTGTAAGACTTGAATGTGCTGATGATCAGGTCTATCGGCGTAAGCGGATGACTCGACCGTCATACCACTGGGCTGATCCTGATCGGATTCAGCCATGCCGGATAAACAGCGGAGTAATGAAGATCGACGAACCGGTTTGTTCAAGCACGCATCAATCTCACAGCCTTCATCTTGATGTCGAAGCACACCCACGCCAATATTCGCGAGCAACACCACACGAAGGTGATGCAGAAGCGGATCGGCCTTCACTGCTAGGATGAACGTTTGCTGGTAAGGTTCTGGAATGCAGGCATCCACAAATAATATGGAAAAGCCCTGACCTTTGACTGCCGCCTCACGCAACCAAACATGAGCTTTTGCACAGTCAGTCGTCGCTTCCCATTTGACCGACCATTCCCGGAATACCCCGTGTAACGCACTGGCTGTCGCAGGCAAACAGCCGACGCTTAACACACGTTCTTCAGAGAACTGGACAACCATCGCCTGCTCTTGCCGATCATCCGGCTCAGAGATAAAAGGGATGTGACACCAAAACGTCGCCCCGCCTCCGTCAGTGGTGTTAACGCCGACACTGCCTTCCATCAATTCTACAAGTTGACGAGAAATCGCCAGCCCAAGTCCGGTTCCACCATACTTTCGTGTGGTCGACACATCCGCCTGCGAAAACGCCTCAAACAGTCGCTGCTGAGCGTCTTCTGGTATCCCAATTCCAGTGTCTTCCACGGAGAACCGTAGATGGACAGAACACGAATGAGATGAACCGGGAGAAGACCACGGGTCATCGGGTTGCGGTATCTTGTCTTGCACTTCCTGATCCTTCTCAGACCTCACATCTTTCCCAACGTTCCGTTCCGCCGAGACGTCCGTCACTTTCACCAATACGTGGCCATGTTCGGTAAATTTGATAGCATTCCCGATAAAGTTCGTCAGAATTTGACGAAGGCGATTAGGATCGCCATGTAAGTAACGCGGCACCATGTGGTGCACATATCCGGCGAGGTCAAGACCTTTTTTGTGGGCACGATCCGCGAACACATCAAGGACATCCTCAAGCACGAGCCGTACATCGAACCTGACGACTTCTAATTGCAGTTTTCCAGCTTCGATCTTAGAAAAATCGAGAATGTCATTAACGATCGTCAAGAGTCCCTCAGCAGAAGAACGAACAAGCGTCGTCCACTCACGTTGCTCCAAGGTCAACGTCGAGTCCATGAGCATTTCTGTCATACCAATCACGCCGTTGAGTGGGGTCCGTATTTCATGGCTCATCGTCGCCAAAAATGCGGCTTTGGCTTTGGTCGCCGCTTCAGCTTTGATCAGGGCTTGATCGAGTTCCCGATTGTTGCATTCCATCCGGCGGGCAAAAGCCGTAAGCTTATCTGCGGCTAGCTTCCGTTCTGAAATATCCATTCCGAACCCACGCACGAGCCCCGCTTCAGGATGTGGACTGAATACCCACGCATACTGATTCTGCCCGACATTGACTTCGATATTTTGTCGGATCGTATTCGTCGTCAAACAGTCATGAATCAAGCTGAGAAAATGTGCTGGAAATGCCTCAGAAAATCCCGAATTCCCGATGCCCGACTCCTGCATCAATCGGGTCATCACAGGATTGGCATACAAGAGATTTCCCGATGCATCCACTTCGATCATGGGAAATGGGCTTTCCTCGGGAATAGAAGACAATTGTCGTGATTCCTCACGTAATTGTATTTCCGTCCGTAAATCACGGAACGTGATCATCGTCCCGACCCCGCCCATCTCCGTCATTGCGAGACACGACAATTCAACCCATAACCATTCTCCTTGACGTGTCCGCAACCTCACACTTGGCGACCAGATCGGCGACTGGGTTTCCTGACAGATGTGAAGAGGACAAGCAGGCCTCTCCCGGTCAGACTCTGGCAGCACACATTCCCAAAGATCATGGGCCGGCTTCCCCTTGACTGACGATTCGCTCCATCCCAGCAGTCGAGAACCCGCATGATTTAAGGAGACGATCGCTCCGGCTTCGTCAATCAGACATACTCCGACGGATAGGGCTTTCAGGAGAGCCTGATTCATGAACAGTTGTTGACGATATGCCTGTTCAAATTCTTGTGGAGACTCTGGACAGCTCATCAATGTTTACCTCAAAGATTCATCGTGTACCGAGTGTGGAAAAAGGAAGATCAAAATTTCCAGACGTTCCTTCTGCTTCTGTACTCCCCACAGCTCACGTTCGACGCCTTCTCTCTTCCATCCTTATAAGTATTTGGCCAGATCGATTTTCAGGCTTGCAGGATTCAGGATGTCTTGGATGACTCGTTCACCTTGCTTAGGACTATGCGCGGCTAAATCTTCGGTGATGGGCACGTGACAACGCTTCCCTTGCGCATCGACGATAATTTTCACCGTCGGCTTTAACCGTTCGAGCGGGTTCGTTTTTATGACGATGGCACGCTCCCCCGTCGACAAACTCACGAGACTGCCTAACGGATACACGCCCACGCATCGAATGAGCGCTTCGACAGACACAGCACGCAACTTCCCGGCATGCGCGTCACGATAGAGCGATCGCATCGCGAGTGCCGTAGGCGTTGACGGTTGAAGGCCCCAAGGACTGACTAATAGATCGAATTGATCGATTAACGCCACGACATCACTCAAATCACACAGATGTTCGGCCGTGAGATGATCAGGATAGCCTGACCCATCCTGTCGCTCATGATGTTCCTTCACCACTCGATGGACTTCCGGCGGAATGGTTTGGCATTCTCCAAGAATGGTAAGACTCCACTCGACATGCCGTTCGAACACTGCCTGCTCATCCCCGACGAGCAGATGCTTGCGACGCAAAATATTTCGAGGCACCCGCACATGGCCCACATCGTGAAGCAATCCTGCCAGCGCCAGCAGCCGCAACGACTCTTCATTCATCCCGAGTTGGATGCCGACCATGGTCGACAACACGGCGACATCGACCACATGTCCATAGAGGGCTTTGTCAAACTGACGAAGATTTTGAATAAGCATCGCCTCAACCAGGCCTTCGCCTTGGGTCATCACGCGCTGCAACAAGGCATTGACTGTTCGTTGAAGCTTGGGTTCGTCGATGGCTTCGCCAGTTTTGATCCCGTCAAAAATACTCTCCATCGCTTTGATGGCGTCATTCCGTACTTCCTCTGCCACATGGGACGAAGTCGGTTCATGTGAGTGGACGGCCGGTTTGCTCTCATCCCCTTGATTGAAGGTCGTTCCACCTTGCGCATCATTGTCGACAAGAACGTCCGTCTGCCTAGACTCTGCCTCAAACACTTCTGTTTGATCATGTTCGCCAACATCCAGTCCGCGTGAAGGATCGATGATCACTTCCTTGATTTCGGATTTTCGAAGGAGATCGACTTCTTTTTGGGTTTCCAAAAGACGATTGTGTCGAAAGAAGGGAGACTTCCACCATGACTCGTCAACTCCGACGAGAAACATCCCTCTCGTCAATTGACTGGTGGGAATTCGCTTCATGCTTGATGTAGAAGAAGGTCGCACAAAAGGAGAAGATACCCTCATGGCAATACAAGACTCATACTATCGCGCTGACAGGCGTCATCGACCACAAACATTCACCTAGGATTTCCGACGGGTCACAGACCAACGGACTTATGATGTCGCGGTTGCCGGACTGGGCGACTGTTGTTTGGCTTCATTCAGCGACGAATATACAGGGACCATTTTCGGCACATTCGCCAGGTCCAATACTTGGCGCACATACGGTTGGGGATTGACGATGCTGAGCTGAGCGTGTTTGCATTTTAAATTCTGTGAAGCGATCACTAAGAGCCCTAATGCTGAGCTATCCACGAACGAGACGCGATCCATATTGATGATAATATGCGAACAGCCTTCTTTTTGAATGCGCTCAACGGTATCTTTAAATGCCTTTCTCGACGAAAAATCAAACCTTCCTTCCAGGTCAAGGACAACAATGCCCTCTTCTCCTGTCTGTTCAGAGATCTGCATAGGAACCTCCTCTCATCAGAAACCCATGTCTGACTAGCTCCAATACCCTTGCGCCACAGTCCATTTTCAGTCATAAATCATGATAAAAAATGGCCCTGCCAATCTTATCGGTCAGAAAACCCAAGGAATTAAGGCAAAAAGCTATTTATTGGTAGGAAAAAATGAAGGAGTGAATCAGAGAATTTCTGATACCCATATGCGGTGCCCTTACTCTACGGCCAACGGATCGATAGTATCTCTCGGCTCTTTACGCTTGATTCCAATGTGGGCTTGGAATTCCTGTTCCACTTGCGAAGTCGGCTCCTGACTGTTTAACAGAACCAGATTTCGGAGGTGACCGAGACTTTCCTCTCCCAGGATCTCGGTAAAATGCACGGCCATGCCCAAGTCGTCAACTCGAATCACGACCCCTCGGACTTGAATGCAGAGCGCGTCAAGCCCGCCGTCCAGGATCAACATGACGCGGCATTGGGAGTTCAGCGGCAATCTCCCCGCACATTCCAAGTACATCCCGTTCATGCTGATGTCGCCAAGATGTCCCTTGATTAAGGCTTTGCCTCCGGCCTGCAATTCGGCTTCCAGTTTGACCTGAACCCGTGTAAACTCTCGACGGTTATCGCTTTCACACATACGGTGTTTCTCCTTCCTGGCGCAGATCACAATTACGTTTGTTGCCACACCGTGACGTACAGTGGTTCTCCCTGACAATTAAACAGTAATTCACTGACTCGCGTATGACTGGAAACAGGCTCGCTTTCACATGTCGAAGGGTTAACGGTGGGAAGCGACAATTGACAGGGCTCGGGGAGAAGCGCCTTGATATTGCCCGCGATGATATTCGAGAGTTCATACATCGCATCCTGCTGATCTTCTTCTGTGACTTCATTGGACTCTTTGCCGAATATTACCGCCGCGGCTGAACGGGTCAGTTTCTCGGATCCCTGTAAGATCACCACACCATTCCAGGAACCAGAAATGCTTACATGACCCGTTAACGAACCTGCCTCGATGTCCGGGGCAGAGGCGCATTGCGTCGCTTGAATGTCCAAGCCAAGCATGGACTGCCATGTGGCCTCCGTGATTTCTAAAATTTCTTGCTCAAGAAATTGCATACGCATTCTCCTCCTATGTCTGACGAAGCCGATAACATGATGTTCCGCTGACTGATACCCGCTCAAAGGCATCATCAAGATTCAGGGTTGTTTCCGAACCACCTAAAAATAAATATCCGTCGGGACTGAGAGCTTCCCGAATGTTTCTGAGTATTTGTTTTTTGATTTCCACGTCAAAATAGATGAGGACATTGCGCTAAAATACGACATCCAGTTTAGGAAACGTCAACCATTTCCCGATGAGATTCATCTGACGAAATTCGATCATATTTCGAATGTCATCGTTGACTTGCCACATCAGACCTTTCTTTGCAAAGTACTTCACGAGCAAATTGGCCGGCAGCCCACGATTCACTTCCAATTGGGAGTACTTGCCTTCTTGACACCGTCTCACCATTTCAGTCGACAAATCAGTCGCCACGAATTGAACTTTCCAGGAGGACAGTTGTGGAAAATGTTCTCGCAACACGATCATAACTGTATAAGGCTCTTGCCCGCTCGAACTAGCCCCACACCAGAAATGTAAGCGTCGCTCGTTTTTTCGTTTTTCCAACAGATCGGGAAGAATCGTATTTTTCAGAACCTCAAAGGGAACCAAATCCCGGAAAAAGCTCGTTTCGTTGGTTGTCATGGCTTCGATCAGCCGCTCATGTAATTTTCCGTAGGGCGCGCCACGGAGTTTCATGACGAGTTCACTGAGGGAAGCCAAACCTTCTTGCTTCACGATCGGCTCAAGTCGAGCACGAACCAGATACTCTTTTTCCGGTTCCAACACGATTGCCGCTCGCTCACGAACGAGATCACAGATAAATTTTAGATCTTGAGGAGGTAGTTCCACGGATTTGCCATTTCTCGAATGTGAATAGATAGATTAACGATGATGCGAGGCACCAACGGCCGCCGCAAGACGGCTTATCATGACACGTGTTTGAATCTCAGCAGCGATTTCCGAAAGAGGAAGAATGTTATCCGCCAACCCTGCTTGAGCCACAGCGCCGGGCATACCCCATACAACGCTAGTCTGTTCATCTTGTACGATTACCTGCCCTCCAGCCTCACGAATGACCTCACACCCTCGAAGCCCATCTTGTCCCATCCCAGTCAGGATGACAGCCAACGTATGTTCGCCATACACCTGGGCCACGGAACGGAACAGCACATCGACAGCCGGACGGCAAGAATTTTCTTGTGGATCTTGATTCAGCGCTAGCTCGATAAAAGCCCCCTTTTTAACGACCACCATGTGATAATCCCCCGGAGCGAGCCACATTTTCCCTGAGTGAACGGCCGCACCAGCTATGCCTTCTTCCATCGGCAGATGACATTTCGCCGTGAGGCGTTCAGCTAAACATTTCGTGAACACCGGAGGCATATGCTGAACAATCACGATCGGCACGGGAAAGTCCTTGGGAATAGACGGCAGCACCTCGGCGAGTGCATTGGGACCGCCGGTCGACACGCCAATGGCGATCACGTCAATACGCGATGGTTCCCTTTTCTCAGGGATCGACATGGGTTGCGGCTTCACCGTCGTCATCCGAACGGGAGACACTGTTGGCGCTGGTGAGGCTAGAGGAAAACGTGATGAACACAATGACTTGATCTTGGGCAGTAGCTCATCCCTCACACGTTGCATGGCCAAAGCCGCGCTGCCCACATTCGCCGGCTTGGTCACATAATCATTGGCTCCCCGTGACAATGCCTCCAGCGTTTCCCTGGCGGCGCGCTGGCTTAAGGTACTGAACATAATGATGGGAAGAGTCTTATGGGTCTTCCGAATTTCACTCACAGCCGTTAATCCATCCATCTCCGGCATTTCGATGTCCATCGTCACGACATCGGGATTCACCTGCTCGATCATCGAGAGAGCAATCTTGCCGGTAGCAGCCTTTCCGACGATTTCGATCATCGGATCTTTGCTCAATTCGTCGGAAAGAAGCCGGCGAATCACCACGGAGTCGTCAACGATCAGTATGCGTATTTTGGCCATTGTGGGGTATCCCTTTTTTCGGAACACGTCAGCCTGGAAATTCCAGAAGAGATTCGCCTTGCGTCCGACGTGCTCTGTCTTTCGTCTTATTTAATGCCCAACAATTTCAACTTTTCTTGAATCACGTCTTTCGTGAAAGGCTTCATGACATACTCATTCGCGCCCGCGGCAAGCGCCTTCCCCATTTGAGACGCTTCCGTCTCGGTCGTGACCATCATCACGGGCGTTTTTCGATGAGACGCGTCTGAACGAATGGCGCGCACGAATTCAAGTCCATTCATTTCCGGCATATTCCAATCAACGAGCACGACATCAACACTGCCCATGGATTTCAACTTATCGAGCCCTTCCTTGCCATTGCCGGCTTCCTCAACCTTTCCTCCTACCGACTCGAGGATCTGCTTCAGAATAATCCTCATCGCCTTTGAATCATCGATGACCAATGCCTTCATACTTCCCTCCCTATGCGATTGCGCCTATTCGGCTCATGAACTCCTCTCGGAACTTTTCATCGGACAACGCGAGACGGAAGACGGTCCACGGTGCAGAGACAGAGATTCAATATTCCGCGTACCGTCCTTCATCATACGTTTGCGTACGCTATTGCAATGTCGTCAACTGTTGAACGACGGCTTGCAGATTTGCCGCCATTCTGGAGAGCTCAGCCGAGGCGGTCTGCGTTTGTACGGCACCTTCTGACGTGCCCTTTGCCGCCTGCGCCACATTCAAAATATTGCCAGCAATTTCCCCGGTGCCTTTGGAGGCTTCGTTGATATTCCGGCTCATCTCGTTCGTGGTCGCTAACTGTTCTTCAACGGCACTGGCGATCGTATTCATGAAATCATTGACTTGCTTAATGATCCCACTGATATGTCCCATCGCATCCACTGCGCCTTTCGTATCGCCCTGGATCGTCTCGATCATTTTGCCGATATTTTCAGTCGCCTTGGTCGTCTCTTTGGCCAATTCCTTGACTTCATTCGCGACGACAGCAAACCCTTTACCGGCTTCACCTGCACGAGCGGCTTCAATCGTCGCATTGAGCGCGAGCAAGTTGGTTTGTTGCGCGATCGAAGTGATGACTTTGATGATGCTGCCGATTTCGGCACTACTCTCACCGAGCTTTCCGACCGTCATGTTAGTCTCTTCAACGACGGAGACCGCTTCACTCGCAACCTTGGCCGCATCAGTCGTGTTCTTGGCGATTTCTTTAAAACTCGCGCTGAGTTCTTCAGAGCCCGTCGCGACCCCTTGAACATTCTTACTGACTTCTTCAGCAGCCGCAGACACGACGTTGGCCTGGCTCGACGTTTCTTCCGCAGCCGTCCCCATCGTTTGACTGACGGCCGTGAGTTGTTCTGATGCGCTCGCCAATGTTGTCGAAATATCCGCGACTTGGCTCACACCATCTTTCAGCTGGGCCGCCGTGGCTTTTTCACGTTCATTGGCTTCCTTAATCGCAGCTTCCTGCTTCAGCCTTTCTGTGATGACCTCCCAGGTGACCATCGGCCCGAGATACTTTTGGTTTTGATCATAGATGGCACTTACCAGAAGATCTAATGTTTCAGGGCCGACTTGAATGTGGGCCTTATGCGGTAAGTTTTTGGGATCCTTCAACAATTGACGTTGATGCGTAGGATTCTTATGAAAGACATCAATCGTGTGTCCCTGCATCTGTTCGACCGGAATCGGCAGATATTGTTCGATCGTTTTCAATGTCTTCCTGGAAGCCGGGTTCATATATTGAATTTTCAGGTCCAGATCCGCGCACATCACATTGATGGGAGCATTTTCCATCATGGAATTCACCCGGGCCATCTCCGTTTCGGTCTTGAGCTTTTCGGTAATGACCTCCCAGGTAACCATCGGCCCAAGATAATTGCCGGCATGATCATGAATCGCACTCACCAGGAGACTGAGCATCTCCGGCCCCACTTGAATATTGGCCTGATGAGGCAGGTTCTTGGGGTCACTGAGAAAATTCCGTTGATGTGAAGGATTCTTATGAAAGATATCGATACTCTGCCCGACCAGATCATCCACCTTGCACGGCAGGTATTGCTCAAGAGTCTTGAGCGTTTTGAGCGAGGCTGGATTCGCATACCTGATACGCAAGTCCTTATCGGCAAACAACACATTTACAGGAGCATTCTCCATCATGTTGGAGACACGAGCGGCCTGGATTTCCACCTGTTTGGCTTCCGTCACATCCGTCGCAAACTTCACCACCTTAATGGGTTTACCGGTTGAATCCACGATTGGGTTATACGAGGCTTGAAGCCAGACTTCCTTCCCGCCTTTACCAAACCGTTTATAGACTCCGGCATCAAACTCACCACGGTTCAGTTTGGCCCAAAAAGCGGCATACTCTGGACCGGCGGCATAGGCTGGTTCCGCGAACATCCGATGGTGCTTTCCCTTGACCTCATCGAGCGTATACCCCATCGTGTTCAGGAAATTTTTGTTGGCGTCCAGGATCGTTCCATCCATCGAAAAATCAATGACCGCGTTCCCGTTACCGACCGCGGTGTTTCTGGCTTCATATTCTTCGTTGAGTTTCTTGAATTCCGTGATATCCGTGGCAAACTTCACGACCTTATAGAGTTTTCCGTACTCGTCAAACATGGGGTTATACGAAGCTTGAATCCAGACTTCCTTTCCGCCTTTACCAAACCGTTTATAGACTCCGGTATCAAACTCACCACGGTTCAGTTTGGCCCAAAAAGCGGCATACTCGGGACTGGCGGCATACGCTGGCTCCGCGAACATCCGATGGTGTTGGCCTTGGATCTCCGAGAGGGAATAGCCCAGGGTCTTTAAAAAGTTGTCATTGGCCGTGATGATCGTGCCATCGATATTGAATTCGATGATGGCTTGCACTTTATCCATCGCTTCGTACAGACTTTTGAGTTCCGCAACATTGCCCACATGTTCCGTCTGTACATCCATCACGGCAGTCGCCCCTTGAGATCCTACTGTACCCATATTCTTCTTCCTCCCCTGATTTGGTAAAGATTCAGTTTCCTCGTGGTTCTCTTGTATGGGATTGATCGTATTCACGATATCTGATGCGAGTGGTCCGACGAGCGCGACAATCTGGTCGATCAATTCCGATGAGACATTGAGACTGTTCAACGTCTCCACCAGGTGTTCGGCGACACGATCGAAATGATGTTGTGTGATCGAAAGATGCGCATGAGCCGGCTTCATGGGGGGGCCTTTGTAAACTGCCGGTCCACCTAACGCTTGAGTAAAAAACAGCACTTGCTTGGCCTTGAGCGTCGAGACGTCCACATTGACAAAAAACGGTTGAAGCATCGGATCAGCCAACACACGCTGATACAACGCTGAAACCGCTGCTGTCACACTTTCTGAGCCTCCGATTTGTTCAAAGATCGAAGTGGAATGTTTACCCGTCTGTACTGTGGTCGTCATTGAAGTCTCCATCCTTTCTCCATCTGCTGAAATGCCTTGCGTATGTGTTTCTCGTCATTATTCTCCGACCCCTGCCAATGCATGGTGTACGGTGATAGCTTTTTCCGTATCCAAAATCAGCAGCAAGCAACCTTCGAGCTTATGGACTCCGCAAATGAGTTCACGGGCCGCTCCCTTGACTGTATTCGGAGGAGACTCCAGCGTGTCATCCGTCACTTCAATGACATCGCCAATTTCATCCACCAAGAGACTCACCGCCCCGTCATCCGTCCGAATCACGACATTCATGGGTTCTTGATCTGGCGAACGCTCATTCAGCTCCAATCGCCGTCGCAGATCGATAGCGGTCACGATTTGTCCTCGCAGGTTGATCAATCCTTGAACAACTTTCGAAGCCAGCGGTACATTCGTCATGTCCTGGAATTTAATCACCTCTTGAACACTCAACACATCAACGCCAAAAAAAAGGCCATCGAGATAAAACGTACAATATTGTTTTGCATCAGACATGGGTTAGACTCCCACCACTTCTTGATAAGCTTCTTTAAAGGGTGCCAGACGGCACTGTTGCACGACCGCTTGCACATCGAGTAAATCCGTGACCCGTTCTTGAACGACTGCCGAACAAAGAATACCGGGCTGAGCAGACGTCGTTTTGGCCTTGACCTCTTCCTGGACAATATCCACGATGCGGTCCACCGCCAATCCCACCTGACGGTCTCCTTGCGAAATCACCACCACTTGAATCGTTTCTTGTTCACATGACGAAGCACACCCATGAGTCGACAAGACCGAGGAAAGTCGAATGACGGGAAGAATTTCCTGCCGGTACTGAATCACTTCTTGTCCCCCAGCGACTTCAAGCGATGACACGGGAATTTCTTCCAAACGCGCGACCATATCGAGGGGAATCGCAACCTGTCCTCTGTCTCCGACCTGAATAATCAGTAGGGCTTTGCGACTCCCACTTCCTTCCATGTTCCGACCATCCAACTGATCTCCGGGCATATGCTCGCCGCTTTCGACTGCCAGGCCCACGCGATGGGCTAATCCCATGACGTCCAAAATCAAGGCCACGCGTCCATCACCCATAATCGTCGCTCCCGCCAACACAGGAATCCCTTTGAGTTGTTTGCTCAAGGGTTTGACCACGATTTCCTCGGTATCATTAATGTCTTCCACCACGAGTCCAAAGCGATTACCGTCGGCCTGCAGGACGACGATGTTCACAACCTCCGAATCATCCTCTCCATGACAGGCGCTCGGGGTGAGTTGCATCACTTCGTGCAAGTACACTAATGGCAGGAGATGGCCACGAAGTCGACAGACCGGGGCGCCGTGAATATTTTCGATCGATTTCCGGATCATCTCGCCTTCTAACCGTACAAGCTCTAGAAGGCTCACCTGTGGAATCGCGAATTGTTCACCGCTCGTGGTTACGATCAGCGCAGGAATAATCGCCAACGTCAGAGGGACTTTAAGCTTGAAGGTGGTGCCTTCACCCAATTTCGTCGAAATATCAATCGTGCCGCCGATTTTTTCGATGTTCGTTCTGACGACATCCATTCCCACGCCGCGACCGGAGACGTTCGTCACCTTGGCTGCGGTCGAAAACCCTGGGAGAAAAATAAGATTCAGCAGTTCCCGTTCTGGCATCCTGGAAACCTGTTCCTGTGTCACCACTCCCCGTTTTACGGCTGTCTCGGCCACACGTTGCGCGTTGATGCCGCCTCCGTCGTCAGTTATTTCAATATTGACCTGACCACCTTCATGATAGGCTCGGAGCAAGAGTATTCCTTCACGGGCCTTTCCACGTTGTTCCCGAACATCGGGGGGCTCTATTCCATGATCGACTGAATTTCTGACCAGGTGAGTCAAGGGATCTTTGATGGCCTCGATCAGGGTTTTATCCAGTTCAGTATCCTTGCCCTCCATTTCAAGGCGGATTTCTTTTCCGCATGAAATGGCCAAATCACGGACAACTCGTGGAAACTTGCTCCATACATTGCCGATTTGCTGCATCCGTGTTTTCATGATGCCTTCCTGCAATTCCGACGTAATCAGACTCAGCCGCTGGGACGATGCGAGTAAACCCGCATCATCCTGAGTTCCCGTACATTGCAGGATTTGATTGCGTGTCAAGACCAGTTCGCCGACCATGTTCATTAATTTATCCAGCAAACCGACATCCACACGGATGGAAGATTCAGCTGCTGACGGGCCTTTGGCCTCGCCTGGAGCTAAGGTTTTCGGGTCCGACTTGGATTCAAATTCCACTTGAGGAGTTCCGGGGCTCAAGAATGATGAGGAAGGGGCGGAAACATCAGCCGGAAGACATTCTGCAGAAGGCATCCCCGTTGGAGAATCGTCCGACCCAGTTGACTCGGGTTCTGATAAGGTTGAGACAGGAGCAGACGACGATGCCTCAGCATCGCTTTGCAGTGCGGTCAGCTGTGCTTTGAGTTCAGCGAAATCGTCCGTTCCGTCATGCTTGTGCTGTTCGATACTCTGGAGCATCTGACGGATGGCATCCACCATCGTCAGCAAAGCGCTTGTCCTGGAAGGCGTGAGGACAAGTTCGCCATCTCGAATGAGGCTAAGCAGCGTCTCTCCCGTATGCGCGAGACTTTCCAGCCTGACGTACCCCAAAAATGCACATGTTCCTTTGATGGTATGGATGGCACGGAAGATACTCGACAAGGTCTGTTCATCCGGATGTTCTTCCAGATCGACAAGATCACGCTCGACTTGGCTCAGGTTTTCATCGCTTTCGATGAGAAATTCTGAGACCGCCTCATCCAAAGATGGATCGGACTGAACCGGGTCAGACCCTCTGGATTCTTCCGTAGGAGAAACGGCAGATTGAGGAACAACCGTCGACAGTTCCTCCGATGCGATCGGCTGCGGGTCACGGGACTGCAGGGCCGTCAATCGTGCCTTAAGTTCGACGAATTCATCTTCGCCATCTCCTCCACTCTGTTCGATACATTCCAGCATCTGGCGAATCGCATCGACCATCGCCAACAGAACGCTGGTCATCTCGGGAGTCAACGACAATTCCCCGTCGCGCACAAGACTCAGCAGAGTTTCCCCTGTATGAGCCAGGCTCTCGAGTTTCGAATAGCCGAGGAAGGCACACGTCCCTTTAATCGTATGAATCGCCCGAAAAATGCTGGAAAGCGTGCTTTCGTCCGGTGTTCCCTCTAGGTTAATCAGATCCCGTTCGACATGATTGAGGTTTTCATCACTTTCGATGAGAAATTCTGAGACAGCCGCATCCATATCACTCATAGAAGAACGTCCCTTTCAGGTACTAGGCAGCACATATCCAACGAATATGATTAAAATGTCTCCGTTTGGTATTCAATTCAGGAGATGTTTTATGAAGAGACGATGCCAGAAATGGTCAACAGGCTCAAAAGAATTATCGGTATGAATTGGGAAAAAATTAAACACAACGTCTCGACTCAACTCAGGTCGAGTATTTCATGTTTTCTCGGAATTTCTGAAGCAACATTTGCCGATTGTTCTTAGATACTTTCCCTAAGACATTGAAAAGGGCATGATAAGATTTACGTCTGTCGATAGAAAAAAGATCTGGACGAGGAGGAGAAGCTCAAGCCTGCTTCCGATAGGATAAACGAGCCTTTCTGGTCAAACAGAAAGAGAAGCCAGTCCTTCTTCCTGGCCGGGCAACTTGTCGGCATGAACCTGAAACGATTGTATGATCTCCTGAAGGCCTGAAAGATCCTGAATCACTCGTTCAAGCCGTTGCCGAGAAATATCCTGAAACTGCATCGACATCACGATATCCGTGACTTCATTGGCATGCTTTTGTGCGGCGTTGGTCGCCTGCACGACACCTTCTTGCATGGCGAGGTTTTTCGCCTCGATCACTTTCGTAATTTCAGTGATTCGTTCTTTTGTATCGAGGGCCCCCGTTAAATCGATCGACGAAAACCCGTGCAGTGAATTAATGGCTTTTTCCGTACTCTCATTCATGGCCTTGATGACATCTTGGATATTGGCCGCCGCGACTTGAGATCGAGTCGCAAGCTTGGTGACTTCTTCCGCGACCACCGCAAAGCCACGTCCATGTTCTCCGGCCCGAGCGGCCTCGATCGCTGCATTGAGCGCGAGCAATCGCGTCTGATCTGAGATAAATTCGATTTCTTCCAACAGCGGAGGAATCCGTTTCGTGCTTACTTCGACTTCTTCGACCACGGTCGCGACATCCATTCCAAGTCTCGATGATTCCACCACACTTTCGGCGAAATTCGACATAATCCGGTTCGTTTCACCGAGCAAAGACTGATCACTCTCACTACTTTCCCCACTCAGTGTTTCCCGGCTCAAACGTTCGGCTGTTGTTCTGGACTCCGCGATGGCCGAATCGGTAATCATTTGAAATCGCGTGATGAGTTCTAGGACCGCTTCCTCGACAATATCCACAACTTCCCGAACGTGGGCTTTCGTTTTCTCAATAACCGGCACCAACGTACTGACGTCCATCTTCTTGGACTCATTTCGTTCTCGCGCACGGAGCTCCGCTTGAATCTTTGCCTCTTTCATAGGCCATAGGTATTTAAGCGAGATCACATAGGTTAAACCTGCGCCCATCAAAAATGTCGCGACGTTGTAGAAAACATCCATCATCTATCGCCCTTTGCACAACTCATGAAATGCCCTCTAGCTTTTGAGAAAGACCGTCCGCTTATGTCTCTTCAATCGGTATCCACCTGCAAGAACTTGATAGGAGGAACACGAGTGACACGTAACGGATCATGGATGATGACGCAATCACGTTCCATGCCTCACTACCCCAAAGACTTGAGATGTGCGAGCATCGCGCTGGGGATGTCATGTAATGGAAGGATTTTGTCTACGCCTCCGGCCTTGATCGCTTCTTTCGGCATCCCGAAGACCACACAAGAAGCTTCATCTTGCGCCAAATTAAACGCTCCCGCCTTTTTCATGGCTAACATGCCCGCCGCCCCATCATTGCCCATCCCCGTAAGAATAACCCCAAGACTATTGGAGCCCGCATATTGAGCGACCGATTGAAACATCGCGTCCACTGATGGACGATGCCGATTCACTGGCGGCTTCTGATTCAGCGTGACATGATACCGCGCTCCGCTCCGTCGTAATTCCATATGATAGTTCCCCGGCGCAAGGAGCGCTTGTCCGGGAATCACGCTATCCCCCTCCTCGGCTTCCTTCACGCCGATTTGGCAGACTTGATTGAGACGATCTGCGAAAGTTTTGGTAAACCGTTCAGGCATATGCTGCGTCATGATAATCGGAGGAACACTCGGCGGCAGAACTTCAAGAAGTTCCTTCAAGGCTTCAGTGCCTCCCGTCGAAGCGCCAATGGCGATGATCGTATCGGTGGTCTTGATCATGGAGCTATGGCTGGCCAACTCCCGAATGCGTGCTTGATTCGAGTGTGTCGGAGTACGCTTTCGAACCGACGCCGAAGCAGCACCCTTAATTTTGCTCGTGATCGTCTCAGCGAGCTCTTCCATGCCGTGTTGCACATCAATCTTGGGCTTGGTGATAAAATCAACCGCACCAAATTCCAACGCGCGCAGAGTGGTCTCACACCCGGACTCCGTAAGGGAACTGACCATCACCACAGGCATCGGATGCCCATGCATGACTTTTTGTAAAAAGGTCAATCCATCCATCTTTGGCATTTCGACATCAAGGGTCAAGACATCCGGATTGAGGCTCTTAATCTTATCCCTGGCCGCATAGGGATCAGTTGCCGTCCCGATCACTTCAATCTCAGGATCGTGGGATAAGAGCTCGGTCATGACCCCACGAATTAATGCAGAATCATCCACGATCAGTACGCGAATCTTTTTCCCAGTCATTCTTCACTCCTTTTTCCCTCTCGTGTTGCACGTTCCGCTTTATATCTTCCGGGGTTTGCCACGCCGGCTCCCATCACCTGCCTCAGCCTACGTGCGCGCCTCATCGATTCAGAACAACGTCACGTCTGCTTTGGTCGTCGTCGTTTCCAACGTCGATTTGTAGCGTTTCTCTTCTTGAACGATAGAATGCGATTCCAGGCGGTCTAATTTTTTCATCAAGACTTTTCCGGAATTGGTGAAGTAATACACCTTTCTCGGACAGACATCACCAACATCAGCCTTAATCGGCGGCATACCTTCCTGCTCCAGATAATCCATGGCCCACGCGGCATTTTTGGCGCCCACATCCAGACTGCCTTCATAGATTTTTCCACCACCAAACACCTTCGCCTCGAGTCGATTCCGTTGTCCTCCGCGACTCAAGATACCGTTGATCAACATTTCCATCGCGTAACTCCCGTAGCGGCCTGACTCAGCCCAACTGTCACTCCCCCCATATGCGCTCGGCGCGGCAAGCATAAAATGATTCATTCCGCCCACCCCGACATAGGGATCGCGAAGACACACGGAAATACAGGAACCCAGCACGGTATACACCACCATTGGAGTTTCACTCAAAAAGTACTCGCCTGGAAGGATGACCGCGATCTCATGCGGAAATCGTGTATCCGTCATACGTCTGATATGAGCAAAGTCCATCACGATTCCAAGTGACGCATAATCCCATCACGCGCAGTGAATCAAAGAGCTAGATCCTTTTTTGAATGCATCGTTTGACAGATTACGGTTCACTCTTCAAGGCTTTTGCAGGCCTTCTTCGGGCTTTTGATAGATCGTCGGCTGCACGTACTCGAATGGATGATCAACCCATTGAAGACTCTCGGAATGCCCGATAAAGAGATACCCTCCTGGCTTCAAATATCGATAGAATTTTTTCACGAGCCGGGACTGGGTGTCTCGATCGAAATAAATCATGACATTACGGCAAAACACCACATCCAAGGCAGATTTGATCGGAAACGTCTCATCCATTAAATTGATACGCCGGAACCGCACGAGATTTGCGATATGCGGTTTGACTTTGATGGAATGTGATTGCTCCCCCCGCCCTCTGAGGAAATGTCGACGAACCAGTGCCGGATCCAAACTGCTCACCCGTTCATCGTCATAAATGCCCGCCGCCGCCTTGGCCAAGACACGCGTCGAGATATCCGAGGCCAAGACCTTAAAATCCCATTGATCCGGACGTTGCACGGCATCATACAACGTCATCGCGATCGTATAAGGCTCCTCGCCAGAGGAAGACGCCGAAGACCAAATTCGAATCTGACGCCGATCCATGAGTGAAGGAATGATCGTTTGCCGAAGAAAATCAAAATGAATCGGCTCACGGAAAAAGTCCGTCTTATTCGTCGAAACGAGATCCAAAAGATTTGTGAGTTCTTCGTGGCCGGCTTCGCCGCGAACGTAATCCAGGTATTCTTGATAGGATGAAAGCTCAAGCTGTCGAAGTCGCTTTCCTAATCGAGAGACCAGCAAGGTTTTTTTGTCGCCATTAAGCTTGATCCCGACTTGTGCGTAAATAAACGCCTGAAACTGTTCGTACTCGGTGTCAGAAAGGGTCGTGACATTCATTCCCGGTTCACCTTCGATAATGGTTGATCGTTCAAATCATGGCTCGCTTCGTACCCCTTACACTTCATGCCTTCGCCCATGGTATGCGTGTCAAGGTTCGGAGAACCACTGAAACAACATTAAATAAACAACATAGGCCGTCAGAATCGTCCCAGAAAATGTCCCGATCAAGACCCTCCCCAACACCCGATGCCGGGTGACACCTGCAACCATGGCCCCGACTCCCGTGCCATACCGCAGCTTCGTGAGACCCGAATAGAGGTTGATGATTCCCAGGCCAACCGTCGTGATCGCCAGCATCGTATGAAGGACCAACACGGGAACGTAATACGTCCAGTACTGGTCTGTGGTTCCGCCAAATTGATCACGGCCAAACAATACTTGTTTCGTGACGTACCCCACGAGCCACAGCCCCACTAACGAGCATGATAGGACCATCCATTGAGAATGATGGAACACGTCATGTTGCTTGGCCGCGCGAACGCCAACCAACGCAATACCGTAGGCGATGGTCATGCTGACCAGCACTCCGTACCAGATGAGATCATGAATAGCCATTGAGACGAACGAACGATTGGAAGCCGCATCTACGGAGTGTCCACCCCCCACTCTGCTGCGACACACGATGAACCTTATATCGGCTGGAAGACGAAAATAATAAAGCGTAAACCTTGATTACTCATACGGCATGAGAGGAAAAAATGCGGGGAAGGAACGATCAAAAAACGTGAGCAGAAAGACGTGCGTGACGATGCGAGGGGATGTAGAAAAAAAGGCACGAGGGCGGATGCCCTCGTGCCTTTTCAAGTCTTGCTATTCAGAGGCCTTGGGTTACTTCATGCGGACCACGACTGCTCCCATAAAATCACCTTTCTTCCAGTCTTTTTTCGTGGTTTTAGGATGTTGGTTGTGACAATCAGCGCAGCCTTGGACGATGGCAAAGTCCGCAGACATACCCACCGTTTTTCCGCCATCCTCGAACGTCACAACTTTCACTTTACCGGCTGCAAGATCGGCGAGCGCCTTTTTCTCGGCATCCGTCTGGGGCGCATTGGCCGCATACAACGGATCGGTGCCCACGAGGCCTAATTCAAAATCCGTGATTTGCGAACCCACGGCTTTCACGAATTGCGCCGGCAACATAATGGAATGATCAGCCTTCGCCCAATTTTCATTGGGATTCACTCCACCTTCCTTAGCCTTGGCGATGATGTCTTGCACGAACACGGTACGGGCAGCCTTGGCTGTGGCCAGAATGAACTCAGCCGCCTGGCCCTTGCTAATGTCCTCGGCTTGCGCCGATGGAAGCACCATCGCCACCCCCACGATTAACGCACAAACCGCAGTCGAAACTCTCAACCTATTCTTCATAACACCCCCTCCATTAGAGTGATGATAATAATGGCTAAGAACGCCTCATTCTGAAGTGCGTACGGTAGCGATTGAACTGGGGAATGTCAATCTGTCTGGGTTTCTATACAGGAGGAGATACAAGCAGTCGTGCAACGGAAGCAAAAGATGGGAGACGTGAGACGAGACGATGTTTTCCTCGTGTTTCTCGTCTCACGTATGACGTTTTTTCGTGCTTATCCCCGCATCCGGATGATGATGGCGCCCATGAAATCACCCTTCTTCCAGTCCCGTTTTTTGGTGCGTTTATGTTGGTTGTGGCAGTCTGCGCAGCCCTGCGAAATCGCGAAGTCCGCGGACATGCCCTTGTATTGCGTCCCATCCTGGAACGTGATCATTTTCTCTTTCCCGCTCGCCAGTTTGCCCAGCATTTCCTTCTCTTTTGGGGTCTTCGGTAAATTGGTGTCGTACAAAGGATCTGTCCCGACGAGAGACAACTCATAGCCTTGAATCTCATACCCCAAGGATTTGACGAACTGGGCTGGCAACATCACTGCGTGGTCTTCCTTGACCCAGTCCTCAGAAGCCGTCATCCCAGCCTTCTTGATTTTACGAAGCACACTTTTTACGTAGATCGTACGGGCAGCCTGCACCGTGGCCAAGATATACTTGGTCATGGCGTCGCGATCGAGGGTAAAGTCTTTCGTCATGGCGGCCTGACCGTTCGTCAACAACGTCATGCTGCCGACCACCACAATCAGCATCACGGCCATGATCGTTGACCAGATTTTGTTCTTTGATACGTATTTCATACACACTCCTTTTTAAACAGTGTTCCTGAGAGGTTAGGCGGAAGACGTACGGTAAGTGAAGACCTCTCACTTCACGTCCGACGCTTCACGCCTAACGATTTTTAGAATTCTTCAAAAAAATCATCATTGCCCTTTCGGCGCTCATGACCATTGCCCGCCCCGACTCCGGCCGGCTCTGGAGCCTGAGGAGATTTCGCGACTGGCGCCGACGCTGGCTTATTGGCCGCTTTCACAACTGGAGCGGAGGACACAGGTGCCTTCGCTTTCGGTTGCCCATGCGCGGCTCGTCCTGCTTGCGCGACTTTTCCGTAGCCGGAATCTTCACCGTCTTCTTCGTCCGTCTTAAAAAAGGACACTTGCCGCAACAGCTCACTCGCCTGCTGCCGCATGGACTGTGAAGCCGATGTCGTTTCTTCGACGAGCGCCGCATTTTGCTGTGTGGATTGATCCATCTGAATCACGGCCTTGTTGACCTGGTCAATACCCGCGGCTTGTTCCTGTGAAGCGGCGCTAATCTCTGAAATAATGTCTGTGACGCGTTTGACTGAATTGACGATTTCTTCCAACGTTTGACCTGATTGATTCACCAGATCGCTCCCATCGCTCACTTTTTGCACGGATTCGTTGATCAAGGTCTTGATTTCCTTCGCGGCCGTCGCGGATCGGCCGGCCAGGTTTCGAACTTCCGACGCGACGACGGCAAAGCCCCGGCCTTGCTCACCGGCCCTGGCCGCCTCAACAGCCGCGTTCAAGGCCAGCAAATTGGTCTGAAACGCGATTTCATCGATGACGTTGATGATATCGGCGATCTTTTTGCTGCTCTTATTGATTTCACTCATCGCATTCACGGCGTTTTCCGTCACCGCGCCGCCTTTTTCCGCGACTTCACGGGCCGCGACAGCGAGCTGATTGGCCTGCTTGGCGTTGTCGGCGTTCTGCTTGATGGTCGAAGTCATTTCTTCCATCGACGCACTGGTTTCCTCCAACGCGCTGGCTTGTTGAGATGTCCGTTGGGACAGATCCTCATTGCCTTGCGTAATCTCCGCTGATCCCGTCGACACATGCTCGGCCGCTTGCCGGACGTCGCCGACGACCCTCGTCAGGTTATCCATCATCGCGTTAAATGCCCCGGCCAATTGCCCCAATTCATCCTTACTCGTGATCTCTGCGCGATGCGTCAAGTCGCCATTGGCGGCCTTCTGGGCCACATCGCTCACTTTGATCAAATTGGCCGCACCTTTTCGACCGACGTACCATCCGATCGGAGCGATGATGGCCAAACAAATCAATCCCGTTTGCAACACGGAATTCTGGACGCTGTTCGCATCGGCGAGAGCTTCTCCCTCCGGCACCCGCACCATGATTCCCCAATTCATCCCGGGAAATCCGTTCGCTCCGACCAGATGCGTATACCCCGAAACCTGGCTGATTTGTTTACGCATGTGCTGGGCCGTGAGACTTCCTGATTTTCCGGCGACGGCCTGCTGAGCCGCCTCGACGCCTTTCTCTGCCAGATTGAGTTTCATTAACACGTCAAAATTTCTGACGACCTCATCGGTGGAATGCGTCGATGGATCAAAGTCCACGAGGATACGTCCGTGTGCATCCAACAACGTAATTTCGCTCCCGGGAAATCCAAGTGACTTTAAACTCCTATAGGCATCCTGGAACATTTCTTCGACACCGCGCATGCTGGCCCGATTGGTCCAATAGGCCACGACTTCACCGACGTCGTTATACACGGGCGCGGAAAATCCCATCACATACCCATCGCCCCCTGTTGCTTTCGCAACATCAGAGTCAACATGAGCATCTTCGATATACGTCCCCGTCCATGTATCGTTTCCTGGAGCGGTGAAGGGCTGCTTGGTCGTGAATTCCCCGTTCGAGAGGGCCTTAAACCACGGAGTGTTACTGTAGTTCTTCTCGAAGACAAACTGGCTATTGATAGGCTTACCATTCGGGTCTTTGTAGTTGGCTGCGATCACATCGCCCCTGGTATCGACCATGATAAGCAGGTCATAGATCCCATACGCAGCGGAATACCGGTTCATGACTTGACTGATTGAATTGAACGGGGTGGGATCATACCATTGCGAAATACGATGAACCGCATCGTTGAACCCGAAGGCTTGAACGTCGCCATATCGTTCAGACAAATTTCGATCGATTTTATTGGCTAACTCTACTGCGGTCGTCTGGAAGCGCATCCCGACTCCGGTTTTCATATCCTCGCCGGCGTTGTAGGCAATCATTCCGACTGCGGCCATCGGAAGGACCCCGAATATCAGGAATAGCGTGACCAGTTTGGCCGCGATGCCCCAGCTTAAAAACGTCTGCATGACTTGTTTCATCGCTCCCTCACCCCCTCGTGTCTTCTGTGATTGTTTGAAAAGACGTGATACATTGACGGACTGTGCATGTAGGCTCATCATTGCTCTCCTTGCTCTTGACTGGCCGCAGTCACGGCCGCGACTTCCGTATCAATTAACACTCGGTCAATATCCAGTAATGTGACCAGACGGTCGTTACAACTTCCGATCCCCGAAACGAATGTGATGTCGACTGTGCTGCCCAATTCCGGCGGAGGTTGAATGTCTTTATTCGCGAACTCCAAGACATCCGATACGGCATCCACCAGAAAGCCCATGACCCGTTTGCACACGTTAACCACCACGATGACCGTAAACGCCGTGGGCTGGGTCATTCCCATCCCGAACTTCAACCTCAGGTCAACGATTGGAACGATCGTCCCTCGCAGGTTCAACACGCCTTTCAAATACTCCGGCGTGTTCGGAATTTTGGTGACAGCCGTGTAGCCTTTGATTTCTTGAACTTTTAAGATATCGACTCCGTAATGTTCCTCGGCCAGGTCAAACGTCAGGTATTGCTGGCCATCCGCACTCAATCCACTCGTGACTTCCGTGACCTCTGCTATCGCTGTAGACATTCTTGCCTCCTTCTCAATCGGCCAGGCATGAGGTGTAAACGGTTACATCGCACGATATGTTTTCCTCACCCCGACCTGGACTCTTTGCATTATTCGTCGCTCATCGTCAGTCTCACGCCTGACGCGTCATACTCGTCTTGACGTCCTTAGGCCGCGACCGTCTTGGCCATCCTGGACAGTTTGACCAGACCTGTGATATCCAGAATCAAGGCCACTTGCCCATCGCCCAGGATCGTCGCCCCCGAAATGCCTTCGACCTTTTCATAATTCTGTTCGAGACTTTTAATGACCACCTGCTGTTGACCGGTCAGTTCATCCACGAACAGCGCCACACGTTTCCCCTCTGCTTCAACGATCACGAGAAGGGCCTCGGCCGGGTTCGTGAACTCTGCTTCGACTCCAAAGACATCGTAGAGTCGCACCATCGGCACCCACTCACCACGGAGATTCACTACTTCTCCTTTGCCCACCACCGTTTGAAGATCTTCCAGTTTCGGACGTATCGACTCCGTCACCGAGATCAGAGGAATGATGTAATTCTCATTCGCCACACGAACGGTCATGCCGTCGATAATGGCGAGCGTCAGTGGCAGCTTGAGCGTCAACTTCGACCCTTTTCCCTCGTTCGATTGGACAGCCACACTTCCTCCGAGGGCTTCGATATTTCTCTTCACGACATCCATCCCCACACCGCGCCCACTGATATCCGTGATGGTCTCCGCCGTCGAAAAACCAGGCCTAAAGATCAATTGCCACACTTCGTCATCAGAAAGCTGGTTATTCTCGATGATCAATCCCTTCTCAACCGCCTTTTTCAGAATTTTGCTCCGATTAAGCCCTCGCCCATCATCCTCAACCGTGATACAGATGCTGCCGCCATCGTGATAGGCATTGAGTCGGATCGTCCCTAATTCCGACTTTCCTGCGGCCACACGTTCCTCCGGTCCTTCAAGCCCATGATCTGCCGAATTTCTGACAAGATGAGTCAGGGGATCGCCAATCGCCTCGATCAGGGTTTTATCCAATTCCGTCTCTTCCCCGGACATGAGTAATTGAATTTTTTTGCCGCTCTTGCTAGCGAGATCTCGAACCAAACGCGGAAATCGATTAAAGGCTGTGGCACCGATCGGGACCATCCGAACGGACATCACTCGTTCTTGCAATTCCCGCGTGTTGCGCTCCAATTGAATGATCCGCTCCTGAAGGACAGGGAGCTGACTCATCGTAAATTTTTCTCCAAGATCCGTGATCATGGATTGAGTGATGACAAGTTCCCCGACCAGATTGATCAGCTTGTCGATCTTTTCCGTATCAACACGAATCGACGCACTTTCGGCCTTCTTCATCTGTTGTTGTTTACTGAGCGCTTGATTGATTTGTTGCGGTGTTGCCGCCTTCTCCTCTACCAAAATCTGGCCGAGGGGCTTTTGTTTCGCCAAAGCCGCGTCTACCTGTTCTGGCGAAACGGCCCCTTCATCCACCAGGATTTCGCCGAGCGGCTTATACTCGTCATCCGCTTCATTTTGATCGGTAATCTGTAGCTCGCTCCCATCACGGACAAAATCGAACACCGCATCAAGGTCTTTCACCGGCTTGTCGGTCTCGACGACGAGCGTCCATGATAAGTAACAACGTTCAGCGTCCATGGTTGCGAGATCAGGAAGCACGTCGACATGCACGTCCAATTCCAACACTTTGCCGAGCGTTGCAAGTTCCCTGAATAATTGAGATGGGTCCAGACCTCGTTGAAAGAGTTCCGCCAAAGGCCTCCATGAAATCGTCACAGTTCGCAGGCCGGCAGCAGCCGTCACGGAGGAGGCGCGCTCTACGCCAGCAGCTTGAGCGGTTGACGGACTCGCGTCACCTCCATTGAAACAATCCACCAGCCGCGCTTCCAGCGCCGCGATGTGAGTCACATCAATCTCCCCATTCCCCCGCGCCGCATCCAGCAGCGATTTGAGGCCATCCAACGCTTGGAGAAGGAGATCGATAATGTCCTTGGTCACCACCATCTGACTATTGCGCAGTTTATCCAAGACGTTTTCCATCTTGTGTGTTAGCCCGCTAATAGCCGTGAAGCTGAACATGCCTGCATTGCCCTTGATGGAATGCGCCGCGCGAAAGATTCGATTCAGCAAGTCGAGATCTGTGGGCCGTTGCTCCAGGTCGAGCAACCCGGTCTCCATCGTCTCAACATGCTCAGCTGACTCTTCAAAAAAGGACTCTTGGAAATGCGAAAGATCTACCGCCATGGCGACTCCTTATGCTCGAATTCCAACGATTAGGCAGGCAACACTTTTCCAATCGTCGCTAACATCTGTTCCGGATTGAACGGTTTGACGATCCAGCCAGTCGCTCCGGCGCTTTGCCCTTCTTTTTTCTTATCGTCCGCCGATTCTGTCGTTAACATCAGGACCGGAGTAAATTTATGAGCTGGCATTCCACGAATGGCTTTGATCAGGGAAATGCCGTCCATGTTGGGCATATTGAGATCGGTGATGACCAGATTGGGCTTGGCGCCACCATTGAGCTTTTCGACCGCTTCCTTTCCATCTCCAGCTTCCACGACTTCAAAGCCAGCTCCCTGTAGGGTAAAGGTCACCATTTGCCTCATCGACACGGAATCATCTACGACTAAAACAGTTTTACCCATGGCTTGTCCTCATTGCAGATATTGATGATGATCTTGATTGCCTCGCACAACAGAACATGACATCTCTCGATACAGCTCACGCCTGCTGCACTCCATCCCTTCACTGCCTTTCGTTTCCGGTCTCTCGCTTTTCGTCTCTTTAAAACAGCGTGACGGCGTCTTCCTCGTTTACGCTGGTCCCGGTTCCCACGACCACGACTTCTTTCCCATCCTTGGCTGCTTTCATGATCGTCCGTTCAGACTCCATCGTGTAGGACATCTCCAGTTTTTGCAGTTGGTTCAGTACATCCGCCGGAAATTCTTGATGATCACCGCTGGCTTGTACGGCGTGCAAGGGATCATAGATGAGTTCAAGAGGTTCATAGACATGTTCCAGTTTCTGCCGAGTGATATCTTGAAATTGCATCGCCATCACAATTTGTGCGATATCGTTCCCCAACTCCTGGGCCCGTTGACTATTTTGACTCATGTTCTTTCTCAACGCCGCATTTTTTGACGCCATCACCTCCGTCATCTCAAGCACGCGCTGCTGGGCCCCTAAGGTCTCGGTCAAATCAATCGCGGCAAGCCCTTGCAGCTCTTTCATGGCGGATTCTGTCGTGCCTTTCACGGTCGTCGCCAACGTTCGGATTTGTTCAGCCGCTTGACCTGATCGGTTGGCTAATTTCGTCACTTCATCAGCCACGACGGCAAACCCTCGTCCGTGCTCTCCCGCTCGTGCAGCTTCAATCGCCGCATTCAACGCGAGCAGGCGGGTTTGATCGGCGATAAACTCTACTTCCTCAACGACGCTCGAAATTCTTGTGGTCGAGGCCACGGCTTCTTCCATCACTCCCATGGTGCTGTTGGTGACGGCGGAGGTCGAACTCACCTGATTCACGAACATATCCATGGTACTTTTCGTGGCGTGCAATATCCCTTCAACAGAGGAATCATCTTCCGAATCACTCGAACTTTCCCCCATATTGATAAGCGCCTCGGTTTCAGAGGCTTGCTCCCTCGCCCTCTGCGAGATTTTTTGAAACCGTTGAATAAGCCCGTTCGAAGCTTCCTCGGTCTCTTTGATCACCGACTTCATCTGCGCGACAAAGACAGGCAGCAATGGGGTCAATGCCCGAGCAAATGCTTCCCAACTCGTGGCAATGCTGCGCTCCTTCTGAAATTCATGCTCAGATACCCATTGAGGCTGAACGCTGGTCTGGTCGACACCTGACACCCGTCGTTTGCACAACGCCCCGAAGACGCCGCCCACAACGAACGCTCCACCTACCCACCACCAATTAGGACTCATGTCTCGCTCCTGTTAGAGGGTGAAACAGAGAACGGATAGCCACCGTCCACTCTCTTTCGCTCTACGGTTCTTTTTTCAGTAAAAAATGAGCGCAACCAATGCTTGCGACCTTTTCGTTCACGGCAGAAGACATGCCCGTAACGGAGAATCGGTCTTGACGAGCGGCAGCGACCAACATCTGTATTCCCGATGAATCCACCCGCTCAACACCGGCTAGATCGAGTTCAACAGGACCTTCATGCTCCAGTAGCGTCAACAAGGCATCACGAAAATCTGCAGCTTCGAAGATCGTCAGATCCCCTTCAGGCTGCAGCACGGCCACGCCTGCACGGTTTTTGATTTCCATATGAATATCTCCACGATACGGTTGCGTCGCTCACCAATAACTCGAGAACAATTTATGAAAGAAATGAGAACGCTCGATCGAAGGCAAGTCTACGAGGGACGTGTATCCAGTCAATCAAGGCAACTTTCGTCTCTTCGTTGACGTAGACGACCATTCCTTTCAGCACTCTCGAATGTCACAATGATCAAGCGTTGGCAGTGAAACATCCAAGATTCGAGTTCAAAGACTGTATCGGATGCTCCTTTCAAGACTTAAGAGTTTTCCTCAAGAGATTCTCAGCAATATCAGAAAACATCACGCCTTTATGGCATGTGCCGTCACCTGTTCCTGGTCGTTCATTTTCCTTTCTTTTCGCGGAATCGCAAAATGAAACATCGCGCCTTGCTCTGGATGGTTTTCGGCCCAGATCATTCCACCATGAAGTTCTACGATTTCACGGCAAATGGCCAACCCGAGCCCTGTTCCTCCCGCCCCGGTATTCGTCAGGCTGCTTTGCTCAAATTTTTCGAAAATTCGCATCAGCTCTTCTTCGGGTATTCCTGGGCCGGCATCACGCACGGTCACCTTGAGGCCTGGAACCGGCCTTGACTCTGAGAGTCCTGGGGTACCCTTGACATGCACTTCACGAATACCGATCAGGATACGACTTCTGACTGGGGAAAATTTGGCCGCATTCGAGACAAGATTCCATAAGACTTGATTTAAACGTTGCCTGTCTCCGACGATTGAGGTTTCATCCGTCTCATGTTCGTATGAGATCTTGATTTCCTTTTCTTGAATCAATGCGTTGATTTGCGCTTTCATCGAAAACACCAGCTCTTTCAAGTCGATGTCCTCCAATTGAAGCGGCATTTTTCCAGCCTCGAGCCTTGACAGGTCCAAAAGGTCGTTCACCAAACCGAGTAGTCTCGTGCCGCTCTGTTGAATCTGAGTCACATAAGACAGGAGTTTCTCGCGAGGCGAGCGATCGAACCGTGAAATCGCCAAAGACGCGAAGCTCAAGATCGCATGCATCGGGGTTCGCAATTCATGCGTCATATTGGCCAGAAATTCAGACTTGGCCCGATTGGCCCCTTCCGCCCGTTCTTTTGCCTTCGCGAGATCTTGCGTACGATTCGCGACGACCTCTTCTAAATGTTCCAAGTGATGTTGTAAGGCTAATTTATGTTGTTTCCGCTCTGTAATATCTTGGAATGTGACCACGGCGCCGATTGCCTGCCCATGCACATCCACGATCGGTGTGCTCGTGTAGGCGATGGGAAAGCTTGTCCCATCTTTGCGCCACAAGATCTCATCTTCACCACGCTGTGTCTGCTCATCCGCCGCTGTGCAATGCATGGGGCATTCACTGCGCGGATAGGGTTCGCCCTCAGCCCTCGAATGGTGCACGATGGCATGCATGGAATTTCCGATCAATTCCGTCGCGTGATAGCCCAACATTCGACAGGCGGAAGGATTGACGAAACTGATCTGACCATGAACATCAAGGCCATAAATACCTTCCGCAGCCGAATCGAGGATAAGTCGTGTTTGTGTTGCACTCGATTCGGCCATTTGCAAGGCATAGGTGGTGATCGTTTGCGCTTTTTCCATTCGATGCACGCTTGCAAGGATAAGTCCGATGAGTGGAAGTACGACGACCAATCCGGCCAGTCCGAGTTTCGCTTCTATGGCTTTTAACGAAGCCAAGGTGGTCTCCTGATCTCGCCGCATCAAGACTCCCCAGTACTTCCCAGGAAGGCCAAGGAGTTCGGAAGTTCCTGCATATCCGCTAATCACGGCTACGTCCCGGCGTAAATGGCGTTCTTTCACATAACCCATCGCGTTCATCCCGATCAGATTCGCTGAAGGCAGCCCCAAAGTCCGAAGATTGACCACTTGTTCCAGGGTAGGCTTGGAATCGGTGATGACGGTGCCATCTTCTTTCAAGAGTTGCCATTCGAACGTTGAACCCACTTCTTCCTTCTTCTCGACAAACGCTTGAAGACTACGGGTCACAATGCCTTGCAAATATGGAATGCCGACGTAACCAAGCACCATGCCGTGATACTGTCCATTCACGAGAAAAACTGGTGAGGCCAAGGCCACGCCCTGAAGCTCCATGAATGTGGGAACTCGTTCGACATCGGCAAAGTGAAAACCGGGAGTCTGTCGCATGGCCTCAACGATCGATTCTCCAGCTAAGTCTTCCTGAATCAGACCCGTTGAACTTGAGGCAACCACCACACCCTGAGCATTCACGAAGCTTAACGCGAGATAGGCCTGATACGTTCGAGCCACTTTTTTCAAGTACCGAGACATTTCGTCGGCATTGGCCGTGCGAAACACTGGTGCTTGTGCCAGCAGTTGAATATCTCCTTTGCGCTCGAACATATTGTCGGTCAGCCGTTGACTCGAGAGAGACGCCAAGGCCGATAAAGACCGTCCTTCGTTTTCCATGAAATGATCATGAATGAGGTAGATCATCCGTCCTCCTGTGATGAGACTGCTCACCACGATGCCCACGATCATCATCGGAAACCAATAGGTGGCTTTCTTTTTTATCGCTTCTTGAAAGTCCGGTTCTCGGCCTTTATCTATCGATGTCAGGTTCGCCTTTTCGTTCGACGCTCTTTGTCGCAGCAACATCGCAAACACACATTGCAAGCCTGTGCCATACGCCAACAATCGCAAGAAATGCCACCACCACCAGCTGGCGTCCCATAAGGACGAGAGTTCGAACAAGACCCCTGCCGACCCGAACAATGTACAGTGGACGGCGAAAAACCATTCGTCTAACCCACCGCTTGCTCGAAAGCGCTGAATAAATCGAACGGCCGTCAGGAAAAATCCGAGTCCACCAAGGATATTGAGCCCTCGCGCCGCCCCTGTGAACTCCCCCTGCGAAACCATCATGGGAATCATTTCTGGATGTGCCAGGGAGAGCACGCCTCCCAGCGTTGACAACAGACCAATCCACAATGGACCTTTAAAGGTCAGAGGACGATCCGTGGAGGCGAGTCGATACCCTCCCATCATGAAACAGACACCGCCAATAAAAGTCGCGGCGCTATGAAACCACACAAAAATTTTCCCCACTTCCACCAAGGCATGGAAAATGTCCAAGATACCCATGGCCATCAAACCACAACTCACCCAATAATAGAGCTGCGGCGCTTGGAGATGTGCTTGCCGTTGCAACAGCGCCCCTAAGAGTAAGGCTAACAGCCCTCCGAGAATTTCGATGAGCATGTGAAAGGATTGATCATCCCAGTGCCATTCAGCTAAGACCAATAGGGAAACCGCGCTACCGAGAAGTGGCAATCCAATACCAAAGAACAGGACAAGGACCACACCGACAGGGAAGGTCAACTGATAGGTCGTCCAAAAGGAGGGAGTGTCATCTGCGTTCATGGCATTCAACCATCGATGGCGGGACGAGACATG
Organism: Nitrospirales bacterium; assembly: GCA_031315865.1. Lineage (NCBI taxonomy): Bacteria > Pseudomonadati > Nitrospirota > Nitrospiria > Nitrospirales > Nitrospirales bacterium. Next base: position 2,770,803 of record JALDRJ010000002.1, on the reverse strand, counting down.
GCCGTCAACGGATATCCCCTGAGGTCTTACGCGTCTTCACATGTTCCTGTGGCGAACATTCCTGAAGTCTTCTCAAGAAGGTCTTCTGAAGCTGTACGATGCTCGCGGATGGACAAGCAGGTGAGATGACTCAGTTTACATTCGTCCGAGTCGTGACTTCATCTGGCTCATGCTTTCTTTGAATGGCTCCTCGTTCAGGATTGCCGGCAATCACGCACAGCACTTCATTACCGACCCCATGATATTCCAAGCGGTCGAAACACAGGGCTTTGGCCATCGCGATCCCCCGCCCATGACTCGCCAACGCCAATTCCGGCGTGAAATGTTCGTATTTCTTCCAATCAAACCCCTGGCCTTGATCTTTGATCAGAATCAAGATGTCCTGCTCAAACCGCTCGAACGTGACCTCCACAAACTTCGCTGCATTTACAGGCAACGCAAGACGACGTTGAATTTCCTGTTCCCATTCGCCGGTTTCCTGAAGCACCCCTTTTTCTTCGTAGGTAATGCCGAGATTGCCATGTTCAACCGCGTTCATCAGTATGTCATTGAGGCCCATGACGACTCTATCTGATTCAGGGCAGGCCTTGGCGATGAGTACCGCGAGATCATGGGCTTCTTCGACAGTCCGAATTCGAAATTCCCCTGTCTGGAGACTTTGAATCGAACGGGACTGCCGTACGACATCATCCTGAATTTCCCGATGATTCAGACCCTTTCGAATCGCCGCTCCCACGATCTCAAGCAGGATGGACTGGTCAAACGGTTTGGTCAGGTAGTAAAACGCTCCGGCTTCGACTCCTTCCCGTATTTCATGGGAAGCGCCGGCTGCAGTTTGCATGATGACCGGAATGAACTTGAGTCTGTCGTCCTCTTGCATGCGCTTGAGGATGGTAAGCCCGTCGACTTTCGGCATCATCCGATCGAGGAGAACGACACAATAGGCAGCGTCTTCATGGACAAGTTTATCCCAGGCCTGTTGCCCATCTCCGGCCTCGTCGAGATCGTACCCCTGGTCCTCCAGGTATTCACGCAAGATATGGCGGTTTACCGGATCATCATCAACGAGTAAAAGACGCATCATTTTTCTCTTCCGGTTGCGAACGGCCAGGAGGAAGAAACAGGAGTTGTCGGCTCATATGACTTCGACTCCCACCAGGGCCACATCATCATAAAAGTTGGTCTGTTTTTGCCAAGCCTGGCTTTGCTGGATGACCCATTCCAGTGCTTTTTTCATTGGTTTTCCATGGACTGTCCGACAGGCTGCCTCAAGACCTTCTCGATCCCAGAGTTCGCCGGCGGGTGACGTGACCTCATACAGACCATCGCTGAACAAATACAGTCTATCTCCGGGACTCAGTTGACATTCTTGACTGTCATAGGACTGATCTAGTCCAAAACCTATGGGCCATGTCTTCGCGCCCAACACATCCATGCTGTTGCCTTGCCTGGTCAAAATCACGCCTGGATGTCCAGCCGTCGTATAACGTAGACGCAAAGTAGGTAAATGCAGACTTCCCACCCAGATCGTAAAGTACTCCCCTTGATCAGTCAGCGGGTTCTCTCGATTCAATCGTTCCACGATCTCTCCGGGGTCATACGTGGGGTGTAACTGAACAATATGTTCGTCTCGAAATCTCATGGCGAGAGACACGGCTCTGAGCGCGGGACCAATCCCATGACCTGACATATCAAGAATCATCAACCCAAGATGTTCTGTCCCCCATCGAGCAACCTGAAACAGGTCTCCTCCAAGCCGCGAGGAAGGCAAGTATTGCCATGCCACCTGAACGTTAGGAACGGGAGATCCCTCCAGAGGCAACAGCGACAGGACGAAGTTCCCAGCTGACTGCAGTTCGGCGTCCAACTCAGCCTGCTGCTGGAGGATCACCCGATGAGAATGTTCGAGTTTTCTGATGAGCCGGCACGATCGTATCCCGGCTTTGACTCGCGCATCGATCACCTCCTCACTCGCTGACTTTGGCAAAAAATCATCAGCCCCCCGTATGAGGCCTTCGGCAATTTGGCACGACTCTTCCAACGCCGTCATGAGTATGAAATAAATCGTCTGCCATGTGGGGTCTGCCTTGACGATCTGACAGAGTGCAAGGCCATCCATCACGGGCATCATCCAATCCGACAAGATCAGATCGACCGTTCTCGTCTTGAGTACCTCTAAGGCTTGAGCACCGTTTTCGGCCTCGAGAACTACATATCCCAGCATTTCCAGACGTCGTTTCGTCACCATACGCACGACTTTTTCATCTTCGACGAGTAAAAGCGTCGTCTCGCCCTCTGACTCATCATTGACCTGTGAACCGTCTTGCGCGATGGGCGTATCTTGAAGGCTCATCTCGTGTCCCTTGTCCGATGGGTAAGCTATCACCTCTCAGCATGAGCGAATTTCCACACCGGCTTTGTTCAATGGGTGCAGGGGGGAACATGCCGAGAATGTTCGGTCTCATTGCCTTCTTCGGTGATACACCCTTGAAACTAGAGGTGGTGATCGGCATCAGGTATGCCGGGCGAAGGACAGGGTCCGAGTGCTCTCAGGAAGAAAAGAAAAGACGCGACAACACAAAATAAACGCAAGAACGGTCAGGAGAGAACGCAGAAGATCGAATCGAAGAGATTAACGACGCATGTCCGGCTAAGGGCTTATCGTGACAAACGGTTATGCAGGTGTGACTTCAGCCGAATCATCGCCTGCGCATGGAGCTGGCAGATTCGTGACTCGGTCACATTAAGGGTGGCACCGATTTCTTTCATGGTTAATTCTTCAAAATAGTACAGCGTGAGGACCAGGCGTTGTCGTTCGGGCAGATGGTCGATCGCATCGGCCAAGATTTTCCTCGTATCTTCTGAGAGAAGAGATTCCAAAGGGTTCGGCTGATCACGATCAGCCAACGCATCAAGGATAGGATGAGAATCGTCATCGTTGCTTCCCAAATCTTCAAGGCTTAAGATGACCGACCCCTTGGCTTGCAACAGCGTTTCATCGACTTCCTCTGGTTCCATACCCAATTCATTGGCCAGTTCTGCCTCGGTTGGCGGCCGGCCTTTCCGTTTCGTATACTCGTTAGCGGCATGCTGGATCTTTCCGATCCGTTCCCGCATAGATCGAGGCACCCAATCCATCGCACGGATTTCATCCAACATCGCTCCTCGAATCCTGAATTCCGCATAGGTTCGGAATTTAATTTCACGGGAAGGATCGAATTTGGTGATGGCGTCCAGCAATCCTACGGTGCCGGCACTGATTAAATCTTCGACATTCAGCCCGCTCGACACACGCATGACCAAACGTAAGGCCATATACTTGATGACTGGCACGAAATCCTGGATGAGTTGTTCCCGCTCATCGCCTTTCAAGATCATCTTGGAAGGAATCGTGGGTTTGGTGTTCACAGGTTCTTTTTCGGCGATTGCTCGTTTCATGCTGTTTTCCCCATTTCTTCATGTATCGGTCCAAAGCCCATGGAACCAAACAGTTGGTACCCCCCCCGCAGATGACGGTCATACGTCCATTTGCCGATTTTTTCACCCACCTGGCTCAGGGCGCGGCTGGCCATGGCCCGTGGAAAGGCGACCAGGACAGGACGTTGCTGAGAGACAGCGAGTGGAACGCAATCATCAAACGGAATCCATCCAACAAAATCCAAGGACACATTCAGGAATCGGTCGGTGACAAGACTCAATTTTCGGAAGACCTCTCTGCCTTCATTGGGCTTACGCACCATGTTCACCAGAAGCCGGAAATGCTGCTGGTGATAGCGGGTCGAAAGAATCTTGATGAGCGCATACGCATCGGTGAGTGATCCCGGCTCGGGTGAGACCACGATTAACGTATCATGCGCCACAAGACTAAAATACAAAACATTCGAAGAAATCCCTGCTGCACAATCAATCATCAAAAGGTCCGGAGGATTCGACAATTGCAAAAACCCTGCTTGCAACCGCAATTGTTGTTCATAGGTTAAATTCGATAATTCTTGTATGCCTGATGCCGCTGGCAGAATACTGATTCCTTCGGGCCCCTTGATAATCACCTCCTCTAACGTTCGATCTCCGGTTAAGACATCTTCGATCGTCGCCGACGGGGCTAACCCTAACAGAATATCGACATTGCCGAGCGCTAAGTCGGCATCCATCACCAGGACCTTTCGCCCATGTTTCGCGCATGCCACCGCCAGATTGGTCACGACATTGGTTTTGCCGACCCCGCCCTTCCCTGAGCTCACGGCGACAACCTGCACCGGTTGCGTTCTCGGACTGTGCGCTTGCACCGCAGCGCGCAAGCCACTCGCCTGGTCGATGACATGCGTAGCAGGACGTTTCCAATCCGCGTTCATCGCTCGATGAGGTCTCGGGGTCATATAGACGCTCCTGATAATTGCGTAAGATCCATCGAATTACCTGAATTGGCCTTCAACAATTCCACCACACGACGACTGGAAGCTAATTCCAAGTCTTCGGGAACCCGTTGTCCCATCGAGACATACGAAAGTGGTAATCCCGTGTAGTGCAGCAAATTAAACAATTTTCCATAATGCGTGATCTCATCGAGCTTCGTGAACAACAGCCGGTGAATCGGGATGCTTCGATACTGTTGGATGACGTCATGAAGAACCGATTCAGTGGTCGGCGCGGCCAAGACGAGATGCGTCTCGATCTTTAACTGCTGTTCGGCGATCACCTTGAGTTCTTCTTGACCTGTCCGATCTCGAGGGCTTCTTCCGGCGGTATCGATTAAGATCAATTCAGCCTCTGGATGCCGGGCGATACACGAACAAAGATCACGCGGAGACATCGCGACTTCTAACGGAAGCTTCAGGATTTTGGCAAAGACACGAAGCTGTTCGACCGCGGCGATCCGATACGTGTCAAGCGTGATCAATACCGTTTTTCGAGGCCGTTCCACTTGGGTCGCAAGACTGGCAAGTTTTGCCACTGTGGTGGTTTTTCCGACACCCGTCGGACCGACCAGCATCACGATTTTTTGCAGTCCATTGGTCGGCAAGAATGATCCTGATGTCGAGATGGCTTGCTCAATTCGCTCTTGAAGCATTTCTTCCACGATGACACGGTCTTTGATGCCGGCTGTTCCTAGTGTCTCGACGACCGACCGTAGAAGTTCATGAGCCAGCTGCGGCTGCACGCCTTGACTCACAAGGGCCTCATAATCGGACGTCAGATTCCCCGGCAACGCATCGACCTGTTTCCGCATACGATCGCCCAGAGCTTCTCCCACGATAATCCGAAGCCCTTCGAGTTCCTGCCGTAACGGTCTGACGACAGACTCTGGATCATTGCGCTCTTCTCGCAATCGCTTCAATTCCTCTCGTACCGCGGTTAATTGTTCGGTAAACGGATCTAACATCGTGGCCATTCGAAGTTGATCGTGAAAACTGTCACCTCTTGGCGTTTCAGACACCGCATCAACCTGTGACGAAACCTCGACCGGGGTCGGATCAGCCGCTTCATGAGAGCGAGCAATTCGTTCCAGAATCGTCGTCTCAGTCTGTTTCTTTTTGGTTTGACGATCCACCGCGGCCGTCACTTCGACGACGGGTTGACTGAGCAACCCAAAGAGGCCTCCCCCTTTATTCACCCGCCGAGTGGAGACAATCACGGCATCCGGCCCTAACTCGGCTTTGACAGACTCAAGAGCACCCTGCAGAGTCAATGCTTCAAACCGTTTCAGCTTCATGCGGCAACCTCACAACTTCTATGGCTTGAATTTTGGCCTTTCCGTCAATTTCATTCGGCGAAAGGACCGCTAACGTTTGGAGCCCGGGAGAAATCAACTTATACACATAGCTTCGAACCGTCTGAGAACATAACACGATGGGCTGATACCCCTGTCCGACTGTTTTTTCTATCGCTTTCTTCAAGGATTCAACGAACTGATTCATGAAAGAGGGCGAGATATTCGGCAAACTGCCCTGTGCAGGATTGACCGCCTCGGCCAAACGCCGATCTAGCATTGGCTCCAGACTTATCACGTGCAGGAGTCCTTCAGGAGTGGCATATTGGTTCGTGATCGTCCTAGATAAATTTTGCCGGGCATATTCTGTCAGGAGGTCGGGATCTTTCGTCTGAATCGTGTAGTCAGCGACTGATTCCAAGATCGTCCTCAAATCTCGGATAGATACCCGTTCCCGCAGGAGATTTCGCAGAATTCGCACGACGGCGCCGAGGGATAACTGCGTTGGGATTAAGTCATCGACCACTTTGGGATACATCTTAGCTAGATTATCCAGCAAGTTCTGGACCTCTTGACGACCGAGAATTTCATGCCCACTTGCGCGGATAATTTCGGTCAGATGCGTGGCAATGACCGCTGCCCCATCGACGACCGTATACCCATCCATCTGCGCTCGCTCCTTATCTTGTGGAGTGATCCACAATGCCGGCAAGCCAAAACAAGGATCTTTTCCAGGCTTTCCCTCAATCCCCTTTTTTGCAGAGCCGGGATTGATCGCCAGTAGATGCCTGGGCACGAGTTCTCCTTTCGCCACCTGTACCCCTTTGAGCAAAATACTGTATTCATGCGGTTTCAATTGGAGGTTGTCTCTGATGTGGACAGAAGGCACCACAAATCCCAAGTCTTGCGCCGTTTGCCGGCGAATGGCTCGGACTCGTTCGAGAAGTTCTCCTCCCTGAGCCGTGTCCACTAACGGCACAAGCCCATATCCCACATGCAACTCCAATAGATCAGGGGGCGTCACCGTTTCGACGGCTTCCGTCTCGTGGGTGGCTGGTTTTTTGGCCTCTGTGGCCGTTGGCGTGAACGCCTCGGCATCCTCATTTTTTTTCTGCAACAACATATAGGCCATTCCGCCGCTCAAACCGCCTAGGAGCAAAAAGGCCAGATGCGGTAATCCCGGGATGAGCCCAAGAAAAATAAAGATGCCGGAGACGACGGCAAGCAAGTTCGGATTAAAGAAAATCTGTTCGGTAAGATCCCGGCCAAGACTCGTTTTCGTACTGACACGAGTGATGATGATACCGGCAGCCGTTGACATAATCAGGGCTGGCACCTGTGCGACGACGGCATCGCCCACGGTCAAGAGCGTAAACGTCTGCGCCGCTTGCGCGAACGTCAATCCATGATCCAGAACGCCGATAGAAAGTCCGCCTAAAATGTTGATAAAGATGATCAGCAGAGCCGCGACCGCATCACCACGCACGAATTTGCTTGAACCGTCCATGGAGCCATAGAAGTCAGCTTCTTGTGCGATCAGTTCCCGACGTTTGCGAGCCTCTGTCTCATCGATAATGCCGGCATTCAGGTCGGCGTCGATGCTCATTTGTCGCCCCGGCATAGCATCCAACGTAAACCGTGCGGCGACTTCAGCGATTCTCCCAGCGCCTTTGGTAATGACCACAAAGTTAATGATGACCAGAATGGAAAAGACGACTAAGCCCACCGCGAAGTTTCCACCGACGACAAAGTCTCCAAACGCCTGAATCACGTCTCCAGCCGCGTCCGCCCCCTCGTGACCATGCAACAGAATGACGCGTGTGGAAGCGATATTCAAAGCGAGGCGGAACAGAGTTCCCAGGAGTAGCACGGCAGGGAAGACTGAAAAATCTGCGGGTCTTCCGGCATGCATGGTCACTAACAGGATTAAAATAGAAACCGTCAGACTAAAGGACAAAAACAGGTCGAGAAGAAACGATGGAAGCGGCAATAACATGATCAACAGAATACCCACGACGCCGACCGGGAGCATCATGTCTCCATAATGAGACGGCATCAATTCCGCTTTTAATGACTTTACGTCCACAGCCATACGTTTCCTTCAGAAGCAAGGCACTATTAAAAAACACCCTCGTGTTCTACGACCGCCATTTCTCTCTTTTCACCTCGGCCTGATGTTTCACCCGTCTCAGCTTGCCTTCTCCTGGCCTTGCCGAAGTCGATACACGTACGCCAACACTTCAGCCACGGCTCGGTAGAGATCGCCAGGGATCTCCTGTCCGACTTTCACGAGGCGATAGAGGCCACGCGCCAGACTCCGGTTTTCGATAATCGGGATACCGGCATGCCGCGCGATTTTCTTAATATTTTCTGCTAACACTCCCGCCCCTTTGGCCACGACTTCCGGCGACTCCATCGCGTTGGCGTCATAGCGCAGGGCCACGGCAATGTGGGTCGGGTTTGTAATCACGACATCCGCGTTTGGAACAGCTTGCATCATCCGTTGACGGGCTCGTTCCCGTTGTAAGCTCAAACGACGTGAACGGATTTGTGGGTCACCTTCTACGTCCTTGGATTCATCCTTGGCTTCCTGTTTCGTCATTTTCAAATCTTCAGTCATCTGCCAACGTTGATACAGAAAATCTCCAATAGCCATCACCAACATCGTGAGGCCAACCCAGAGGATAATCTGTTGGCTTATCTCCCAAATCGTCGAGAAGGCATCGCTAAAACTCTGACTTTGTAAGTGTATCAACGCTGTCATCTTCGGATTGACGATGACATACACAATCACCGAAATCAGCCCCACTTTGAACAAGGACTTCAACAACTCCACCACGCCTCGGAGAGAAAAGATTTTCTTCAGCCCGTTCTTAGGGTTGAGTTTCGATATCTTCGGTTGCAACGCGGATTCAACCCACAACGGTCCAGTCTGAAGGAATAAAGCCAACACCCCGAGCCCTCCCACGATCAGCGCAAAGGGCAGAAGCGGTAAAAAAATCTCTTCGACGATGGACGACACGTATATCTGCAAGGATTCCGGCGTGAGCTGAAACGTGCCGATTAATTCAAACCATTGACGACTGTTGTTTTGAAGATGTTTCCAGGCCATTGGAGCCCATAACGCGATCATCCCGGCTCCGCCAAATAACACAAAAATAGGGGCCAATTCTTTCGTGCTCGGGACTTGTCCTTTCCGGCGAGCATCGGCTAGCCGTTTTCCACTGGGTTGTTCTGATTTCTCTTGGCCTTCTTTATTCTCAGCCACGTCCTAACTCTCTCAAAATATCCCACACGATCGCTTCCAGGCCCATGATGGATTCTTGAAAGATCATCGCCATCAACGGAAGACCGAATCCCAACACCAAAAGCCCCATAGAAATAGTAATGGGAAAACTCGTGACCAAGACATTCATTTGCGGAACGAGCCTCCCCAAAATGCCCATCGTGAGATGTATCACGAATGTGACCGCGATGACGGGTAACGCTAGCTGAAGCCCCGTGTGCATCATTTCCTGTATCAACTGCGTAATGTCCGCAAGGAGAGGGGCATGGAGGCTTGCCCCAAAGGGCGGAATCAGCTTGAAGCTGCTCCCCAATGCCAGCAGGATCAAATGATGACCATTGACCTGAAAGTACAGTAATGTGGCAAACACCGTCAGCAATTGCCCAAACACCGGCGTTTGCAGTTGCGTAGCCGGGTCCACGGCTTGCGCGAACCCAAATCCCACCTGAAACCCCATGATTTGACCGGCTAACTCTACCGCCGCCATCAACAGACGTGTCCCCAGTCCGAGGGTGATGCCGACGAACACTTCGGCAATCAGTCCCATCAATAACGTAAACGGTTGCAACCAATTCGGCTCAAAATGAAGCGAAACGACCGGCGTCAAAAGTATGGCGATTCCTGCGGCCATCGTGACTTTGATGCGCAGGGGAACATTCCCGCTTCCGAGGAGTGGCATAGCTGATAAAATGGCCGCAGTGCGAACTAGCACAACGATAAAGCTCCATAACTCCTGTACGGCAAACTCAAAGTTCAACATGGCCGACTGTCACACGTAGGAGGCGCCCCTATCGGGCCATATCAGGGATTTGCATCCAAACGGACAACATAAAACCAAGAATGGTTTGCAAGATCCATGGAAATCCAAGGAGAATCACAAGAAATACCGTCACGATCTTCGGAACGAATGTCAGTGTCGCTTCATTGATTTGCGTCATGGCCTGAAAGGCGCTGATCAGCAACCCGACGACCAGGCTGAGGCCCAGCATGGGCCCGGCAACGAGTAAAATCGTTTGAATCGCCGAGGTCCCGATATCTAAGACGCCTTCAGGTGTCATAACAGCTCATGATCCGTGAAACCTCGGATGGAAAACCGAACACGCCAGGTGTCAAAACGGGCCTTCCCTGACGCTTCTGACGTGTGCCGTCTTTCATCTCACGCCTTTACTGAAAGCTTTTCATGAGAGAACCCACGATCAAAAACCATCCATCGGCCAATACAAATAACACGAGCTTAAAAGGAAGAGAGATCATAATTGGCGGGAGCAGCATCATGCCCATAGACATCAGAATGCTTGCGACGATCATGTCAATGACTAAAAATGGGACGTAGATGAGAAACCCGATCTGAAAAGCCGTCCGCAGTTCACTCGTGACAAATGCGGGAATCAGGACATGGAGCGGCACATCTTCAGAACTCCGGAGATCTTTCAAGCCAGCCATCTCAACGAAGAGAGTCAAGTCCTTTTCACGAACCTGCCGTAACATAAATTCTCGTATTGGCGTAATCGCCCGCTCCATGGCGACATCTTGCTCCACTCGCTGCTCAAGATAGGGATTGATCGCCTCAACCCGGATTTCCTCCCAAACCGGCATCATGATGAACAGGGTCATGAACAAAGCCATTCCAATCACCACTTGATTGGGAGGGGCATGCATGGTGCCCATGGCTTGCCGCAACAAGCCGAGCACGATCACGAGTCTGGTGAATGAGGTTAAAAGCGTCAACAGAGCCGGAGCCAGCGACAAGACGGTAAGGAGCACCAGGATCTTGATACCGATCGTCCAAGGCTCAGTTCCTTCCCCTCCAGACAATTGAAACGTCAACAATGGATCTTGCGTACCTTGTGCGTAGGTAGTTGGAACCCCCAACCAGAACCCAAGGATACAACTCACCAAGACGATAGGATACGGGTTCCAGCGAATCGGGCGTCTAAGAAGAGAGCGCGGGCTGTTCATGGTGTTCATCGATGACTCATGCAATGTTTGATGGCGTCGAAAGATTCACGTTGGCGGGCTCATGGTTTTCCTGTATTCCAGGAGTCTCGTTCGTCGAGCGTCCCCATCGTCCCGCGTACAACAGGTCAAACGCCCCGATGGAACGGGTAGCATGCGAACGAAGTTTCTCCACTCGCGATGCCTCGGTGACGCGAGTCAGGAGAGTAAGATCTCGAGCCGTTGCCCCAAGGACCAGGACTTCTCCCGCGACTTCAACCAGCATGATGGACTTGCCCTGACCCAACCGTAATCCCCCTAACAGTCGCACCATGGTTTTCCCAAAACTCATGCAAGAGTCCCCAAGAAACCGCTTCACGAGATACGTGCCGCTCAAGAGCGCCGTCACGACTACCGCTAACGCTCCGGCCATTTTCAAGGCTTGATCCGCAAAATCCATGAATCAGCTCACGGTTCGTTGGTTGTCACGCATAGCTCCGTCACGACCGGTTTGACATGACTGACGCGTTTCACGCAAGGCGTTCTCGCTCAGGAAAGATGATTGACACGTTCCGTTTGACTGACGACATCGGTGAGCCGTATGCCGAATTTTTCATTCACCATGACCACTTCCCCGCGCGCCACCAGTTTCTCGTTCACCAACACCTCTAACGGCTCTCCCGCCAATTTATCCAACTCAACCACAGAACCTGGTCCTAATTGGAGCAACTCTTTGATTAACATTCGCGCGCTCCCCAGCTGCGCGGAAATCATCAGGGGAATATCTAGGATACGATCCAGATTGGCATCATTGAATTCTTCGCGACTCGTGGCTGGCAGGCTCGTGGTTGCTGGTGGTTGAGCCGCGTTGACCGGCTGCACGGCTTGAGTCGCCTCAGCTTCCGCCATGGCTTTGGCCATTTCCGCTTCAGCGTCCATCTCCGGGTCAAATGAATCATCGGGTTCTTCACTCATGCCATTGTTTCCTTTTCAAAGAATGTTCAGCCAGCGATCTGCCTTGATTGTCCGGTCTTTCACCCTGTCGGAATTCCTGATTCATCTACTCTCCTCTTCAATCTTTGGTCGTAATCATGGACTCGATTTGAAAGGATTGAGAAGCCTTCGTGACACCAGGATAACCATAAAATTTGGGAACGCCTTCTATCGTCGCCACGAGAGGGGTATCCGTCGCCTGTTCCAGAACGATGACGTCTCCCGCCGAAAAATTCATCAGGTCCTCTACAGAAATTCTCGTCGAACCAAGATGAACCGACATCGTGACGGAGGTTTCGCGAATCCGGTCGGAAAATCGACGAACCCAGCCTTGATCGACTTCATAAAAATCGCTCTGGAAGCTGACTTGAAGACGCTCGCGTAGTGGCTCAAGCATCGCATAGGGTATACACAAATGCAGATCTCCAACCGCATCACCCAATTCGATCCCGATGGTGATCACGATGACGATGTCGGATGGCAACACAATCGAAGCCAATTGCGGGTTCATTTCTGCACGAACGGCTTTAATCATCACCTTATGGACCGGTTCCCACGCTTTCTCAAGGTTGGCCAACCCCATGAGCATGACCTTTCGCATAATACGCTGTTCGATCAGCGTAAAATCCTGGCCTTCAGGCTTGACATGAGTTTGCCCCATCCCTCCAAAAAAGTGGTCGACGAGCAGATAGACGGTTGCCGCGTCGGTTGCGACCATCGCGTATCCACGAAGCGGCTCCAGAGAAATGATTTGCAGGTAGGCCGGCACCGGCAAGCGGCGAGTAAACTCGCTGAATTTGAGCACCGATTGATTCGTGACCGTAACTTCGATCGTCTTCCGAAGAACTTCCCCCAAGGAGATACGGAAGAGCCGTGAAAATTGCTGATGAATGACATCAAGCGTGGGCATGCGCCCGCGAACAATCCACTCTTGATTGCCAAGATCATACGGGACAGGGCCGTCTGTCGGTTCTTCGACCTCAGGAGGGGCTTCTTCGACATCTCCGCCAGAAACCCCGCGCAGGAGCGCATCGACTTCATCTTGTGAGAGAATTTTTTCCATTTAATTTCGAAGCAAAAGTAAAGATATCAATTCTTGGTTAGAGAAAAAGCCATCTATGTTCGATATGCATGACTCACCACTGACATTCCGTGATGTATTATTGAATCACGAAGTCTGTAAAGAACACATTCGCGATTTTGCCTTTTTTCATGATACCGTTCACGCGTTCCAAGATCTCTTCCCGGACACGACGCTTTCCATTCGTCGTGCGAAGCATGTGAGATTCTTTGCTCGAGAGCAGCACCAGCAGAGAGTCTCTGATCGCGGGAACTTTGCTCGGAAAATCCGTTTTTTCTTCCGGCCGGTCTAATTCAAGCTTGATCGTCATCTTCAAGTAACGCAATTCTTCACGATCCGCCAAATTGAGGACGAAACCGTCTAACTCAACGATCGGTCCTGGTTCAGCAGCATGGCCGTCTGCTGCCTCCTCATCATGTGATTGCTGTGTGGCGTGGGACTCTTCTCCTCCACCTGATCCCAGCATCAGCCAAGCGGCGGCACCGCCACCACCTAAAATCGCCACTGCCAAGACAATCATCAAGATAAGTTTCTTGCTCGATCCTCCTCCAACATCGGCCTCTTCTTTTTTCTCTTCTTCAGCCATAGCTTGCCCTCTTTCACGGTTTCCAATTTGGCGACTTCCTTGGAATGTAAGCGAGCAACGTTCATGCCATGGCCATATTTTTTATGGGCAACTTTTGCCTGCCTGAGCCTCAAGATTCCTCTCCAGCAAACATCAAAATAACCGTTATTTCACAGTCGCTTCGGGGGGAGACGGTTCATCGAGCATTACGTAGGACACATAGAAATTCTGTGAGAGTCATTTTTTGCCCACCTTCTCAGCGTGCTCCTGTCAAAAGCGCCAGCAGCTCGTCGCAAATTTTGACGCGTGCTTATGCTTTTTCAAGAGATGAACGCGACAAGTTTCAGTCAATGAGGGACAATCAAATTCCCTGACCATCCGCGACGGATCAGGCCAAGAACAGAGGCTTAACATTGGCGACCACCATGGTCGGGGCGATAAGATAACGTATCTCGTGAAACAAAAGGATAATGCGATTGAAAACAGTGAAAAAAGGAAGACAAAAAGACGAGACCAACACCAATCGAGGTAAGTACTGCTGATTATAACAAAGAACTCAGGGAAGAAAACAAAAGAGGGGAATCGGTCTGCCCGTTCCCCTCTCACGTTCGTTGGATTGCCGTGTATATCTGCTGTTGACGGCGATTACCTCGACAGATTCACCAGTTCGCCCAGAAGGGTGTCGGTCGTCGTGATGATTCGAGCGTTGGCTTGAAATCCACGCTGCATAGTAATCATGTTGACGAGCTCGTCTCCAAGATCGACATTCGAAGCTTCTAAGGTGTTTGCGAAGATTTTCCCAAATCCCCCAGTCCCTGGGCTCCCATCTAATGGATCCCCTGAGTCGGCACTTTGGATAAACAGGTTCCGTCCGATGGGCTGCAATCCGTCAGGATTACTAAACCTCGTGAGCAAGACCTGTCCAAGGTTTCTCGTCGTTCCATTCGAAAATCGGCCCGAGATGGTGCCGTCTTCTCCGATCGAAGTTCCAGCTAACGTCCCATTCGCGAAACCGTTTTGCGACTGCGTAAGAATCACAGAAGACCCGCCCTGCTGCAACATTCCATCGGTCCCTGGGCCGCTGTCCGTCGTGACGCTGGTGCCGAAGTCAAAGGTCAAGTTAGCGGAGAGTATATCCGCGGCCCCATTCGTAAATGTAATGCCCGTCGGGGTTCCGGAATTGTAATAGGTCACGGCACTTTCCGTATCGAGCAGACCGCCACTGGTAAAGCCCAGTGACCCCGTCGCGATCAAATCACTATTGCCGTCCGAGGACGTGGAGCCTGCCACCACGGTGAACTCCGAGGCATTTCCTACAATATTGTATTGCCACGCATTGTTCGCGGTTTTCGTAAAGTACATCGTCACTCCATGTCCAAATCCGAGGGAGTCATACAACTGAAATCCTGTGCTGAATGACGAAGTCGTCAACGGGTCGTCAATATCGAATGTCGTGGCCGTTTCTCCAGCGTTAAGATTGCCCGACATGTCAACGACAGAAGTGACAGTGCCCACTTGTTGAGTCGTCGTGAGGACTAAATCGCCGATTGTCCCGGTGATCACGCCATTCGCATCCGCTTGGTATCCTTGCAACTTCAGTCCTGCCGGATTGGTGATATTGCCCGAAGCATCAGTCCCAAACTGTCCTGCTCGAGTGTAGAAATTGTCTCCATTCGGATCGACGACTTGAAAAAACCCATCTCCGTCGACTGCCAGGTCCAAGGCGTTGGACGTTGTCTGCAACGATCCTTGACTAAAGCTCGGATCGATGCCCAGCACACGAACGCCTCGACCTTCGACGAGAGCATTCGTCGTCCCTCCCCCGCCTATGGAAGCTCCAAAGAGATCACCAAATGTAATGGTCCGGGTTTTATACCCAGTCGTTTGCGCATTCGCGATGTTATTGCCGATCTCGCTCAGTGCGCGACTTGTCGCATTAATCCCGCTAGTGGCTGTAAAAAATGCAGAGGTAATACCCATATTCTTTCATTCCTCCTACGGCTGAAAAATGCCTTATCAACGATGAACATCAATTACAAAGCTTGGACCGACAGTATTTCATTTGGTTGGAGAGTTTTCCCGCTCTCCAAAGTGACCAGCGGCTGCTCCTCGCTAATCATCACGCTTTTTACGATGTCACGCATGTATGTTCTGGCGACCACCGGGCCGCCATCCCGATTCACGGCCGTGGGTAGAAAACTATACACACCCGCATCGACTCGATCTCCATTCTGATCTTCTCCGTTCCACACGATATTGTGTGGGCCAGCCTCCTGCACGCCGAGATTACTGAACCTTCGAACCACGGTTCCGTTTTCATTGACTACATCAATCCCCACGTTCGCGGCAGTTTCCTCCAGCACATAGGCGAGCGAAACGTCCCCCGTGTCCTTCAGGGGGATAACATTGCCTTGAGCACTGACTTCTCTTCCGATCAAATTCACCAAATCGAGCTTTGCCTGTTGATCATTTTGCCCGATCAGACTTTCCAGGTTTTCATTGATGTTCGTCGTTTGCTCTAATGAGGTGAACTGCGCCAATTGAGCGATAAAATCTTCATTCTGAACTGGATTTGTCGGGTCTTGGCTTTCCAATTGTGTGACGAGCAGTCTGAGAAACACATCTCGCCCCAGTTCCTGAACATTGGCCGACGTAATATTATTGACTGGAGGGGGCGTCGTCTCAAACAATGAGGTCACTGCATCCATTTCTCCTACTCCCTTGTTAGCTACGCACACTCACATATTGAAGAGATTGTTCGTCACGTCAGGCCACCACATGCCAACCCCGTTCATGCCCAAGCCTGCCTTGAGAGCGTTCAGATAGCGGGGCCGTGAGATGTTCATGCCCGGAGGCGTGTCTCGCCCTTTGAGAGGCTCCTCCTTGAGCGAAACCATGATCATCAGTGGCTCCTTTTAAATATTCATTCTCATCATGGACGTCAAATTCTTCCAGATCCATGTCTGCCTGCCCCAACTGCTGATCCAAGTCCTGGACATTTTGAATGGCCAAATTTCGTAACACAGGATTATCCATCAGCACGCCTGCGAACACTTGTCGTTGCTGAACACCCACATCCACCTGTACGCGAGACGTCTCAGATAGCTGAACGTCTATTTGCAATCGATGAGGCACCGATGCATTGATCAGATTCAGGCGCTCGTCAAAATTTCCCGCTCTCACGCTGGTATGAGCATGCCCCGTCGCGTTCAAAGTATGTGGTGAAGCATCCAATAATTGTCCGTGAGTCTGACCGGATTGACTTCCAAACGTAAGACCACTGCTTCCATTTCCGACGCCCGACTCTCCACCCGTTGAGATCCCAAGACTGGCTGAGCTCTTTCCATCACCATCAATCCGGGATAAAGGCAAGGATAGGTCATCGCGCGCTTGAGAAAGTCCGCTTTGAAGGAAGTGTGCGCTGACATCCGATTTGAGTTGGGAAGACACGTCGAATTGAGCATGAACCTGTTGCGCATTTGTATCGATTCCCGGCGACGGCGAGCCCGCAGGCGCTATGAACGACAGCGTGTGAGCAGCCGGAGAAACGGGCTGATTCAATAAAGGTTGTACCCGGGATTCTTGATTCTTTCCAGATTGCTCAGAGGGAGAAGCGATGATGCGCCGTGCCACACTTTCCGGCTCCTCATTCAATGAATGGAGCAATGCCGTGCTCGGCGAAAGCGTTCCCGCCTCCGTTGTCCCTCGGGATACTTGTGGAGGGAGAGATGCATTCGGTTCATCACCGATAGTCAGGAGAGGAGTCTGAGTTACCGGCACAGACTGAGGAATACGACTTGGAGGCTGCGCTCCCAGATCGGCTCGCGTCACGTCAATAGGCAAATCCTGCGATGGATTCACATTGACTGGAATGTGTACAAGAACCTGGTTTGTGAATCCCGCATCGACCTGTCTCAGAACGACTTCAGCCCCATCACCCAAAGATGAAACCGGCAGAAGCGGGTCCTCCAGATTCTCTTGATTCGTGGATGCGGTAAATTGCAGCAAGCTGTCTCCATCGAAATCAGAGGACAGTATGGCGCTCTGGTCGATGGCAGATTGAGATCCTCCTAACACATCAAGAAACGTACCCTCATAGGTTGTATCCAATGCGGAACTCGTACCAGACGGCTTAGGACCGGTCTTCACCGTATTTGGCGCGATATTCGGTTCGTTGGGAATGAGAGGAAAAAGAAAACTGTCCATTATACACACACGGCGGTACGCGTTCTTGTTTTCGTCCTTATCGTTGTTTCTGACTCGACTCTTTCGGTATGGCGTTAAACCGACGCAATCCCTGGGAAAGCGACGCAGCCTTTTGGGGATTAACCCCTGCCAGTATCACGGCAGCCTTCTTATCTTTAATGCCTGACAGTATTTCCAATGCCAGATGCTCATCCATCTTTTCTATCCTCAAAGCCGCTTCTTCAGGGTCCATCGCGCCATACACTTTCACCAAATGTCTCAAGGAAGGATCATCCTTTTTTTTGCCCTGACGCTTGGACTCAAGTTCGGCTGCTTTCTTCTGCAAACGTTCGGCTTCTTTGGCCTGTCGTGCAGCTAAGTCTTCTACATCACGTTGTAACCCTTCGATACGTTGTTGTTTTTGCTGCAAACGTTGTTCCCGCTCATCTAATTCTTTGAGCCGATGTTGTAATTGTTGAATGAGCGATCCCTCCTCAGTCATCGCAGTATCTGGCTCATGAACCTCAACATCTTGTTTTTCTTGAGAAGTTTTCTCCGCAATTTGAGGTTCTTCGCCTTCGGAGTACGAGACCGATACGACCGCTGTCGCCCCAAGCACGACAAAGACCATCCACCACGGGACAATCAGGAAACGCGGCAACATTGTTCTACTGGGCGAATTTTGCATGGTTCTCTTGAACTCCTGTGGCCTGCTCTTGTTCGTCACCAACGTGAATGGCCAGCCAGATAGCCCCGCTGGTCGCCCAGGCGAATTTTGCATGGTTCTCTTGAACTCCTGTGGCCTGCTCTTGTTCGTCACCAACGTGAATGGCCAGCCAGATAGCCCCGCTGGTCGCCCAGGCGAATTTTGCATGGTTCTCTTGAACTCCTGTGGCCTGCTCTTGTTCGTCACCAACGTGAATGGCCAGCCAGATAGCCCCGCTGGTCGCCCAGGCGAATTTTGCATGGTTCTCTTGAACTCCTGTGGCCTGCTCTTGTTCGTCACCAACGTGAATGGCCAGCCAGATAGCCCCGCTGGTCGCCCAGGCGAATTTTGCATGGTTCTCTTGAACTCCTGTGGCCTACTCTTGTTCGTCACCAACGTGAATGGCCAGCCAGATAGCCCCGCCGGTCGCCAAGACAAAACATTGATCTTCTCCCATACATGCCATAGCCTGAAATTGTCCATCGTATGCTTCGGGAACCATGCCCTTAAAGCATTTGGACGAGTACGAGAAGACGAACGTCCATACCTCATAGGATGATACTCACGCCGGATCTGTTCAACATCGATCCTGACACGATCTTGTCCTGTGCGTTCCTGAAATGTCTTCATGCCTATTCCTCATGTCGTGTTTTGGATAGCCACAGAGAACCCCTACATCTTTTCCTCCTCGCACTTCGGCTCCTCCCCTGTCATTCATTGACCATCACATCCGCATATTTATGCGCGGTCACCTCCTCCATCAGCATCTGTTCATCCCTGGCCAGTTTTCGCATGTAGGCGGTTTCTTTTTTCTCGATAACGATTTCCACGATTCGTCGAGCGTGATAGGCGGCCTTGAGGCGTTTTCGTAATTCAGCCAGTTTTCGATTCCACTCTTGCATACAGTTCGCCTGAACTTCCAAAGCACTCCCACTCTCTTCGAGCCACCTGAATCGTTGTTCGAGGAAAATAGTACTGATTCCGGTCCGAAGACTCCGATCGATATCCTCCGATAGGCGATTCATTTCAGACCGTAGTTGAGCCGTTTTGGTTTCCTCTCGAGATTGCTCCAGTTCGGCCATTACCACTTCTTCCCGAATGACATCTTCAACTTGTTTCCGAAATCGCAAGAGTGTTGACCAGTTCATGACTAAGGAGTTCCCTTCATTTTTCCAGAGGCCATCTTCCTGGCGTGCTGTAAGACCTGCCGAAGATTCTCCAGACTTGCAGCAAGACCTATTCGTACATCCCGTTTCTGCGCTAAAAACTCTTGAAAGGGTTCATGCATCGCGATGGCGACATCGAGTTTCCTGTTGCTTCCTGGTTGATAAGCGCCAAGGTTGATAAGTTCTTCTGAATTTTTATACACCGCCATGATCTCCAGAAAGGCCCTCGCAGCATCCACATGCTCGGAAGAAACCACATCCGACATCACGCGACTCAGACTGCCGAGAACGTCTATGGCGGGGAAATGCCCCTGAGAGGCCAGACTTCTGGACAACACGATATGGCCATCCAAGATGGCACGTACCGCGTCGGCAATCGGATCGGTCAAGTCGTCACCATCGACTAACACAGTGTACAGTCCGGTAATTGATCCCCCCCGAGCCGGGCCAACCCTCTCCAAGATTTTGGGCAACAGATGAAACACCGACGGAGGATACCCCTTGGCGGTCGGAGGCTCACCGACAGCCAGACCGATTTCTCGCTGAGCATGAGCCAACCGCGTGACAGAATCCATCATCAACAAGACATGCCTGCCCTGATCACGGAAATATTCAGCGATGGCGGTAGCGATCGACGCACCGCGCAACCGTACCAATGGAGATTGATCCGAGGTGGCGGCGATCACGATGGATCGCTGTAAACTTTCTTGCCCCAGTTCTCGTTCGATGAATTCCTTCACCTCTCTTCCACGTTCACCGATAAGGGCAATCACGTTAATATCGGCGGTAGCATGACGACTGATCATGCCCAATAACACACTTTTCCCCACTCCACTTCCCGCAAAAATTCCAAGCTTTTGCCCGACGCCACAAGTCGATAAGGCATTCATGGAACGGATACCGAGATCCATGGGCTGGGAGATTCGATCACGTTCAAGAGGGCTCGGAATGTTCCCTGTCAACGAATAGGTTTCAACGAACGGAATCGGACCACGACCATCGATCGGCCGGCCCAATCCATCCAATACGCGGCCTAGGAGGCCAGGGCCAACCTCGACTCGCGAGGGCCGACAGTCATAACGAATCTTGTCGCCTGGGCCTATTCCCTGCATTTCCCCGAACGGCATAAGCATGACACGGTTGTGTCGAAAGCCTACCACTTCCGCTTCGGTCACCGTCGCTCCCGCTCGGTTCAGGATTCGACAATTCTGTCCGAGTGCCACATGGGGACCGGTCCCTTCGATGGTCAGTCCAATCGCATTCACAACTTTCCCGTATATCGTCACGGGATGAATGTCGTTAAGAAGAGGAAGCAGGCAGGGAAGATTCATGTGGCTCGCTTTGCAACTCGAGTGCTTGCCCGATTACCTCAAGCTGCTGCTGGATCGTGGCATCGATATACAGACCATCGGTCTGAAGGATACAGCCTCCCATACCGACAGTCGCGTCAGCTTCGATTCGAATAGTAGGCGTTTCACCATTCTGATCGACCAATGTGGATTGCAATGTCTTCAAAGATTCAACTTCGTCCGGATGAGCCAGTATACGGACATGGCTTGCTGTCGACAGATGCTGAACAATCCGTCGAACCTGTTCAGCGACGATATGATGATCCATCTGGGTTTCGCGATGGATCACTTTCTTAGCGATGGCAAAGGCCAGCGTAAGTAAATCGCCCTCAACCTGCCGCAAGAGCGTGACCTTGGCCTCTTCAACTTGCTTGACCAAACCGAGCGCGCGCTGCATTTCTCGATGAACCTCTTCTCGGCATTCAGCTGTCCCTTCTCTTTTCCCTTCGTCTTTCCCAGCCTCAAATGCTTGTCGTTGAAGAGCGGAACAATCATGAGGCGGCTCACGATCCTCTTCCTCGTCGTATTGAGTCAGACGTTGGGCCATCTCCCTGGGCAGCAACGGAATCAGCTCCGTCATCTCGAATGCGTGAACGGCCAACCCATGCGTCTCGGACTTGATCACCTTAGACCATTTGCTCTTCACCTTTACCTCCAAGAACGACACGACCTTCCGATGCCATTTTCTGCACGATTTTCAGGATGTTTTGCTGGGCGGCTTCCACATCACTCAGCTTGACCGGACCACGGCTTTCCATATCTTCCTTCAAGGATTCTGCAGCGCGACTGGACATGTTCTTAAAGAATTTTTCCTTCAAGACATCGTCCACGGCCTTAAGCGCCAGGATTAATTCTTCTTTGCTCACATCCCGCAAGACTTCCTGCATGCCACGATCATCAATATCCTCGAGATCTTCGAAGACGAACATTTTCGACCGTATCTCTTCTGCGATTTCAGCATTTTTCTCCTCTAAGGCCGACATGATTTCACCTTCGACGTTTCGTTTCACGGTATTGAGGATTTCAGCGACTAAGCCGGTACCGCCCACGGCCACGGCATTTTTGGAGGAGCCTGCGCGCAGTTCGTCCTGCAACACGCCGTTTAATTCTTCCAGCATGTTGGGGGAAACTTCCTCCGTCGTCGCCATCCGATAGACGATGGCATCCCGCTTGTGAGCCGGCAAAAGAGCCAACACTTGTCCGGACTGGTCAGACTCCAGATTGGAGAGAAGAAGCGCACTGGTTTGTGGATGTTCATAGGTCAGCATGTTGGCGATCGAGGCCGGATCCATGGATTTTAAGGTTTCAAACCCCGCGTTCTCGGAAGTGTTCAGAGAACTCAAAATTCGACGCGCTTTATCTTTTCCAAGCGCAGAATTCAGGATCTTCGCCAGGTAGGCTTTCCCTTCAACGGAGAGACCTGATGCACCAGCAACTTGGACAAATTCTCGCAAGACGGTTTTATGCTCTTCTTGCCCCACATTGACCATCCCTCCCAGATAAGCCCCAATCGCACGAATATCTTTTTGGTCCAAAACCTTGAGGACTTCGATGGCCGCACTCTCCCCGATCGCCAGGAGTAAAATCGCCGCTTTTTCATACCCCGATAATCCACTCGCCATCCTAAACCTTCTCCATCTTTTCTTCCTGTTCGCCTTTGATCCACGTACGAATCACCTGCGCGGCAGTGGTCGGATTATCGGCAGCTAGCTTAATCGCGCTCTCTTCTGGAGATTCAGAAATTTCCGCCTCGTAGTCCGCCACCGTAACCGGTAGTCCATCTTGAGGGATTTGTACGGGTTCCGGGGGAGGCGTGATAAGGCTCGTCACCATGGGACGCACGACGAAAAGCAGTACGAGCAGCCCGAGCAGTAAAAAGACCGCAGGCTTGATCACGCCCCCCCACGTCGCAAGAAATGAGTGAACAACGGTCGAAATATGTTCGTCGCCTTCTTTGACCGAAGTGGCTTCAAACGGAGTATTGACCACTTCGATCTCATCCCCTCGAGCCTCGGAAAAACCGACGGCCTTTTTCACGATGTCGACCAATTTCCCCATTTCTTCTTCCGAACGTGGAACGTATTTCAAGTCGGCATTATCTCCGGATGTCGCAGTCTCAGCTCCTTCTCCCGCGGTATAGGTCCCATCAACCAGCACGGCTACGGATAATCGTTTGATCGAACCCGTCGCTTCCACGACTTTGCTCACTTTTCGATTCAACTCATAATTTAACGTCTCATTTTTTCTTTTCGCCTCTTTCGGCCGTCCATTGTCGACCGTGACGTCTCCATCATTGGGAACATTACTGCGAACGCCAGGGATACCGGACTCAACAGGACCATTCTCCTCGACGACTTTTTCTTGACTACGATTTTCACTACGCACGACTTGACTCTCAGGATCGTAGGTCTCCTCCGTGACTTCCACCTGACGAAAATCGAGTTCCGTCGTCACGCGCACGACGGATTTATTTCGCCCTAAGACTTGATCCAGCATGGTTTGCACTCGTCGCTCTAAATCCTGCTCGACATCCCGCTGCATCTCCACTTGCGACGTCGTCAACGGGGAAT
This sequence comes from Nitrospirales bacterium, assembly GCA_031315865.1. Lineage (NCBI taxonomy): Bacteria > Pseudomonadati > Nitrospirota > Nitrospiria > Nitrospirales > Nitrospirales bacterium. Next base: position 2,747,260 of record JALDRJ010000002.1, on the reverse strand, counting down.
CTTTTTGGGCCGTGCTGCTGCTCAACACTTGTCCATGATTATCCACGATCGTGACGTCTGCGGGATCGAGACCTTCCACACTGCTCGACACCAAATGCATCACGCCCTGTACCTGCCCTTGCGTCAGGGCTGCTCCTCGTTTGAGCGTGAGAACCACAGCCGCCTGTGCGGGCTGTTGATCCGAGGTGAACAAACGGCGCTCCGGCAACACCAGATGTACCCGTGTCCGCTCGACTTCACGTATCTGCGAAATCGTGCGCGCTAATTCTCCCTGCAGCGCACGGCGATAGTTCATCTTCTGCACGAATTGCGTGACGCCTAATCCGGTTCGATCAAAAATTTCAAATCCGACTCCTCCGGCCTCAGGCAAACCATCGGATGCCATTTGCAGACGCAGCTCATGCACTTTTTCAGCAGGAACCTCTATCTTTTCCCCGCTCTCTGAAACTCGGTAGGGAATACCTTGACGATCGAGCTTTGACACGATGGCCTGGACATCCTCCCGTTCCAACTTGGAGAATAACACGCCCATTTCCGGGTCTTTTCCCATAAGAGCCAGAACGGGAATCACTGCAATCCCCAAGGCCAATACCACCACTAATCCAATGCGTTGAGGCATCGTCAACGACTGGAAATTGTGAAGGATCGTCTCAGGTAGTGATTGTGGGCGTTTCGTCGCTTCAGCCATAAATCGAGCAATTTACGAGTGAGTTAGAAAACACGTCGAGCCTGCTATCATCACCGATTCTCGACTCATCACGTTGACTCCTCATGCATGACTCCTTCTCAGAATTAGACTTGCATGCGAAGAACTTCTTGGTAGGCTTCCAGAAGCTTATTGCGCATCTGCATCATCAGCCGGAATGACAGCCCTGCTTTTTCTCCTGCGATAATCGCCTCGTGAATACTGATATCTTCACCCTTGGCAACCGCAGTCTCGAGTCTGTCCGATTCATGCTGAAGATGATTGACCGCTTCCACGGCATTCTTCAGCAATTCACCAAAACGTGGTCCATGCGTCGACGATGAACCTCGCAACGCATCTTTGGCGACGGATTCGAGGATGGGATCAAAGCCACGAATAGAAAAATCTTCCATTTCTCTCTATCCTTTGATAGCCATGCCGTTCTACTGCCCCATCTGTAACGCTCGCATGGTCATCGATTTACCAGTCTCCAAGACGGCCAGATTGGCTTCGTAAGCGCGGGAAGCGGACAACATGTTCGTCATTTCTTCGATCACGTTCACGTTCGGCAGATGGAGGTAGCCTTTACTGTCGGCGTCTGGGTGATGGGGGTCATACACTTCGCGAGGAGGACGTTGATCGAATACAAGCTTTTCAATCTTGACCCCATGCGGTTCCGCCGGTCGGCCAAAAGCCTGCGAGAACACCGTCGCAAAGGGAGAAGATGGGACATTCGCCCGAAAGACGACATCTCGCCGTACGTAAGGCCCCCCATTCGGAGCGCGAGTAGATTCCGCATTGGCCAGATTCCCGGCGATGATATTGAGCCGTTGCCGTTGAGAATTCAATGCTGATCCAACCACGTGAAAAAGTCGATTGACATTCATGAACTGCTCCTTTTTATTCCCGTGAAGCCTCGATACGCGTGACAGGGCTCATCATTCCGTTCATATTTCCCCCGATCATCCCCGTCCTTCAGCGATGGCCGTTCGCCACCCATCAAAACGCCCCTTTAAAAATTGACTTACCGCCATGTACATCATGGTATTTTCGGCCATGTTCGTCATTTCTTGCTCGAGATTCACGGTATTTCCATCCAAGCCGCCACCAGAGTGCACGATGTTGACGTGGTGAAAAATGTGAGTCTGAGGATTGAACAGCGACAGATGTCGAGCGTTGCTTTGACTCATATCCAACGGGGTTTCTCCCCGTTGCAGCGCAGCAAGGGTCTCCCTGAACGGCAGTATTCGTTGTTTATAGCCAGGCGTTTCTTCATTGGCGAGATTCGAGGCTATGGTTTCGTGAACGGCACTTCGGACATCGAGCGCTCGTTCGTACAGTACAGTTCCACTATCCCAGATGGAGCTCACCATCGCTGTTTTCCTTCCTTTCTATTCAACGTACCATTCGTCTAGACTGAGCAACCCTCATACCAACCTGCCAAACCCAACAGCAGAAAGGAAAATTCTTCCGTAACGGCAGTCGTCCCGGGATTTCCCCGTCTCTTTGAGCTCGCATCATCATTTTTGGTGCTGAAGGGCAATGCGGTATGGAGTCATAATGTTCCTATCGGCAATGTTTACCTATTCATCGCTGCCCTTCTTCCCTCAATCATTGTAGAGTTCAAGATTCTCTCCGCCATTGAGCTGCCGATACTCTCGCAGCTTGTTACGTAGTGTTCGAATGCTAATACCCAATGTCCTGGCGGCGTGCGTACGATTCCCGCCGTGCCGATCGAGCACCCGGAAGATCAGGTCCCGCTCCATTTCCCAGATTGACCCCGTTGGTTGATTGGAGGCGATCGGGATTGCCGTGACTGGCTCTTCACAGGTGACATGTTGAATGCGCAAGGAACCGGCATCGGACAACAAGACCGCTCGTTCGATGACGTTTTCCAATTCTCGGACATTGCCTCGCCATCGACGGGTCTTGAGGTAGCTCATGACTTCTTCCGAAATATGCACTTTGGGACGACCGTTTCGTTCACAAGACTGCCGCACAAAATGTTCAACCAACACCTCAATATCTTCTGGCCGTTCACGAAGAGGAGGAATCGTAACCGGCATCACACTCAGCCGGTAGTACACATCTTCTCTGAATCGTCCAGCCTGCACTTCCTGTAAGAGATTCCGATTCGTCGTGGCGATTACTCGAACATCGACATGGATGGGACTTCGAGATCCCAAACGATCAACTTCACGCTCTTGCAAGACACGCAATAACTTGGCTTGAAGGCCCAATGTCATCTCTCCAATCTCATCCAACAGGAGGGTACCTTGATGCGCAAGTTCGAATTTCCCACATCGTCGAGCCAACGCGCCTGTAAAGGCCCCCTTCTCATACCCGAATAATTCGCTTTCCAGCAGGCCTTCAGGGAGCGCTGCGCAGTTGACGGCCACAAACGGCTGGTTGGCGCGAGGACTATTTCGATGGACATAACGAGCGAGCACTTCTTTTCCTGTCCCGCTTTCTCCTTGAATCAGGATAGTGGCCTGACTAACGGCCACGGTCTCTAACGTTCGCAATGTTTCCAGGACACGTTCATTTCGTGTGAGAAACCCGACTGACGCCACGTCGTTTTTGGCAATCTGAGGGAGCTCCGATTTCTGGCCATCTTCCTCACCCTTGATCCGAGACATGATGGCCTCGAGTTTTTCAGTGGCAAATGGCTTTTGCAAGAATTCCGTTGCACCCAACTTCACCGCCTCGACGGCCGTCTCGAGTGTCCCATACGCCGACATCATCACCACTGGCACCTGGTTTCCAGACAGCCGGATATCCCGCAACATTTCCATACCGCTTTTCCCCGGCAAATTGACGTCAGCCAATATCAGGCTCGCTCCATGTCGTTGCAGCCAATCCATCCCCTCATAGCCATCTTTCGCGACGGAAACCGAATACCCATGCTCTCCCAATGTTTGAGACAACGCCTCTTGCAAATGAACATCGTCTTCCACAACTAAGATCGATTGCTTTTCGTACCACTCTGATTGAGTCATGCGAGTCTCCTCTGTCGTGGAAAATATAAGGACACCGTTGTCCCCTGCCCTTTCTGACTTTGGATGTCGACGGTTCCAGCATGTACGTCCGTCACATCGCGGACGATCGATAATCCAAGGCCAGTCCCACTCTTCATTTTTGAGTAAAACGGTTGACAAACATGCGGAAGATCTTCTGGGTCAATTCCACACCCAAAATCCTGAACCTGAATTCGTACGTAACCTTGGTCAGTCAGAGGCGGTACGACATTCGAAGGCGGAAACGTGATGCGGCTATCGACATTAATCACTCCCCCACGCGGTGACGCGGCAATCGCATTATTGACCAGATTCAAACATGCTTGAGTGAGTAATATGGGGTCGCCAAGGATGTTTTCTGCACCCGAGTCGATCGTCCGATTCAGGACAATCTGATGACTCTGAATCGGATGAGCTAATAAGAGCTCAATCTGGTCAAACAACGAGTTCACGGATATCATTTTCATCTTCGGCTTTCGAGGATTTGCCGATGTGGAAAGATTGTCGACCAATAACTCGAGTGATCGCACTGATCGTGAAAGTTGTTGGGCAATTTTATGGGCTCCCGGGTCACCGCAAACGCGTCGTTCGACGAGCGAAACCAACAGTTCAACACTCGACATGGAATTTCGAAGGTCATGAGCAATTTTTGCGACTCGTTCACCCAATGACTTCAAGCTTCGCTCTCTCGAATGTTCCTTCGTCTCGTTGAGCACACGGCCGCTGTCCGACAGAAATCGCGCGGTCCAACATGGCACGGTTCCCGGTGTTCCGAGCACTTCCTCCCAACAACTCAAGATACGATTCTCAACGGGAAGGTCGGTAAAAGGCGCAGGCGGCCATCCTAGACACTTCCACAGCGCTTCAAGAGATCTTCCCTCGTAGTCACTCACCTCCCACCCGCAGATGATTCGCGCGGCCCCATTGGCCCGTTGTACATGCCCGTCTTGATCGACCAGAATCACTCCCACCGGCACAGTTTCCATGCATTGTGTCAATTGATCTCGAATGAGGCACGTTTTTTCAAGTTTGCTTTTAAGGCCGATGGAGACTGCACGTAATTCCAAATCTAAATACCGTACTCTATCGAGCAACCGTTGATGCACATCATCAACCTGACCCATCACGGAATTTCCTGAATGTTCGTCCATCGAGAATGACCTTGCGATCTCCTGCATTAACTCGTCTCCTTGATTGGGAGGTATTCTTCGATCACGGCAGCCGCAGCGGCTCGTATCGTCGCCTCCAAGTCTTTCACTTCTTGACCTGGTTTTCTGATTTTTTCAAGCAACTTCGTAGCTTCGCCCGATTTCCCGGTCTTTTGAAAACACAGCGCCAACCGGAACGTCGCCCAAGTGTCGGCTTCAACGGGGGCTTCTGAATCGACGATTCCTCGATAGACAGGAATGGCCTCCGCGTACCTCTGTTGCTCATACAACAGATCAGCGAGCGCAAACTTCACGGCCAACGGTGCTGGGCCGTGTTCGACGAGGTATCGATAATCGTCGATGGCTTCTTTGAATTGTTTGAGCGCGACATGCGCTCTGGCCCGGGCATGACGTGCGTGTCGCTGCGCCGTCTTGTCATGACCGGAATCCACGATGCTCGAAAAATGTTGGACAGACTCCTTATACCGTTTGTCTGCCGCATCGAGATGCCCCAATATCAGCAATACGTCGTCGCGTCGCGTTCCCGTGGGGTACGCTTGCAGGTACGTTTCAGCCGCTTGACGCACATGCGCATCATCGCGAATGGCTTGAGCGAGACGCACGGATCGAAAAAGAATTTCGTCGTGTTGTTCGATGGGGGGTGCAAGTTGGAGAATCGCGTCATACCATTTGAGTGCTTGCCTAGAGAGCCCTATCTGATCGTATGCATTGGCCAAAAGCCTCATCCATTCCTGCTTTTGAGGCAGGAAACGTAAGCGCAATTGTTGTGTATCGTAAAACCGAAGCAGCTCTACCCATTTTTTCTCTTTCGACAATGCACGAAACTCACGTAAGAGCATGGCCGTCAAAATCTCTTGAGCGTGAGTCTTCCAGGGTTCGTATTGTCCCGATATCACGAGTTCCCCATACGCGGCTATAGCGCCCTCTTGATCTTCAAGCCCCTCATGTGCTTTCCCCAGCCAAAATTGTGCCTCCTCTGCTAACTCCGGCTCTGGTGAATTCACCAACGACCTGGCGGCCTCTATGACCCCGTCCCATGACACCAGCAAAAAGAGGTCGAGCGCGTCTAAGCGGTCATGCAGCGCTTTCCACTCGTCACGGGTATGCTCTGAGGAGAGATAAGACACCATCCACCGGATAATCCCGGCTTTTCCACGACGGCCTGGCTCCTCCTGTGCATAGTGCGAAGCTGATTCCTGAAAAAACCACAATGCTGCCAGTTCACGATGCTGACTGAGAAGGTACTGCCCTATGTGATTTAAGGCGTATCCTGATTCGATTGCTTGAGGATGGAGGTTATAGGTGATGAGATACCAGTCTACAGCGTCCAAGGGTTGATTCTTTTTGGCTTTCGTCAAACCATAATAAAAAGAAGAAGCCGCTGACGTGCGGATTAATCGAGGATTCTCCGCGTCGACGACTTGGTACCAGTAATACGCTTGATCCCAGGCTCCTGAAAACGCTGTGGCATCGGCAAGACCAAGTGCCCCCTGGACTTGGTAGCGAGACCACCGAGGCTCTTGCACGATGCGTCGATAAACGAGGGACGCTTCGATGTATTGTCGATCTTTCAGAAAACTATTTCCCGCGTTTAACAAGATGCCACCCACGAGAGGGTGTTCGGGATAGGTTGCAAGGAACTCCTCAAACGCCCCTTTGGCCTCTGTCGACCACCCACTTTCTTGATAGAGTTCTCCCATACGGCATAGTGCCCATGGCGCATATGGGCTTTGCGGAGTTGCTTGTCTCTGGACAGACAGACGTTTAATGACATTCAAGGCTTGCTCATCAGGAGGATCATCTTCGGCCGGCAAGGATGCCAACGCATACGCTGCGGCCTCGGCCAAAACACCCTCAGGCTGTTCCCTCAAAAATTCGCTAAAGTATTCGCGAGCATGGGCATACTCGAAATGCTGTAAAGACTCTCTCCCGTGCTCGAAAGCTTCAGGCACGTTCATCTCGTGGGGATAGTGCCATTGAAACTCCGAACACGGCGAGGCATAGCTGAGCATCGGTACCATCAAAAGTCCCAAGGCCATCAGTGTTTCCTTCACAGGATTCGATCCTCTGCACTTCTCAAATGTACGACAGTTGAGCAAAAACCAGACCGAGCTTCAGAACAAGTCAGATTTGAACGGAAAGAATTGAACTCTTTGGCATTTCAAAGAATTGACGTGAATTGTGTGGGTTTTAGAAGGAAAGAAAAACGTCAATCGGTTGACGTTATGGTCAGAAACTTGGTCTGCGTGGCAAGCGCTTCAGGAGGTAAAAAGCTAGGAAAAAATTGCCGATGACGAGGATAATCAGAAGGGCGTCACGGGGTCGGGCTCTTTACCGGCTCGGCTTGCGACAATCTCAGCGAGTGACTTTTTTTTCAGCTTTTCAATTAAGGTTGTCCGATTGATGTGGAGCAATTGGGCGGCCTTGCTCTTGACCCAATTGGTTCGTTCGAGCGCTTCGAGGATTAACCGGTTTTCAAATTCTTCGACCGTACTCGACAGGTTGATGCCACCCACTGGAATGGCCGCCGGCACCTCGGCGACCGCCATGGGATGAGGAGATCGTATTTTCTCGGGAAGGTCGGAGATGTCAATCTGCCCTTCTCGTTTTAAGATCGCCATTCGTTCGATGATGTTCCCCAGTTCGCGCACGTTTCCTGGCCATTGATACCGGCAAAGAAGCGTCATGGCTTCTTCGGACACCCCTGTTAATTTCGATGCCCGACGGTCGTTAAATTGTTGCATGAAATGTTCGATCAGTAAGGGAATGTCTTCCGTTCGATGTCGAAGGGGCGGGACCATGATCGGGACGACATTCAGTCGATAATACAGATCTTCTCGGAATTGTTTGTTGGCCACCAATTCTTCAAGGTCCTGATTGGTCGCCGCAATAACCCGGGCATCCGCTTTATACGTTCGGCTTCCCCCTACACGCTCGAATGTCTTTTCTTGCAGCACACGGAGCAACTTGACTTGCAAGGGCGGACTCAAATCGCCGATCTCATCAAGGAAAATCGTTCCGCCAGCCGCGAGTTCAAACCGTCCAACACGCGTGGCCACCGCTCCGGTAAACGCCCCTTTCTCATGGCCGAACAATTCACTTTCAAGCAAGGCTTCAGGAATAGCGCCGCAATTGACAGGAATCAAGCAGCCTTTTCTCCGGTTACTGTGAAAGTGCGTCGTTTGGGCGATCAACTCTTTCCCCGTCCCACTTTCTCCAAGGATGAGAACCGTACTGTCTGAATCAGCCACACATTCAATCAATCGAAACACTTCTTTCATCACCTCGCTTGAACTCACGAGATTACCCAACCCAAATTGGCCTTTCACGGTTCGACGCAATTCGACATTTTCATTGTGTAAGGATTTTACCCGTCGAGCGCTTTCAATCGTCGCGCTTAAGACTTCGACGGAAAACGGTTTTTGCAAAAAATCAAAGGCTCCAGCCTTAATGGCCTTCACTGCCATTTCCACGGACCCGTACCCAGTCATCACGATGGTCACCGGTTGATGTTCGAGATCAGTGATATGTTCTACGAGCTCAATCCCGCTAATTCCGGGAATCATGACATCTGTCAGAAGAATGTCGTATGGCGATTGTTGTAACAACGAGAGGGCTTCGGTTCCTGTCTCTGCCTCGACCACTTGATGGCCTTCGTCTTGCAGTTGTGCGCTAAGCGCCTCGCGAACGTCTTTTTCGTCTTCAACGAGCAAGATATGGGCAGGAGAAGAACAATGTGGGGAAGTGCGTGAGTCAGAGGAGCTCATAAACCCTCCTTTTTTCAGAACTTTTTACTGAAATACTCGAAACACTTAACGGCAAGACTTAGTGTTAACCGTGTAGCTAACATTATTCATGCAATAAAGGTCAAGTCAATTCCTGGAGATCATGGTCTCAATCCTCTCCAAACATACAATATTGTTAGTTTTCTTCTAGGCAATTCATGGGTGAAATCGTTCTCTGACACCATCGAATTTGATCGTGTAACACCTGAAATGTCATCTCTATTTCTTGAGAAAAAGCAAGGAAATGGCCTAAAGAAATTTTTCAGATTGACCGAAGAGGGGAGTAAGCATCCTAGGGAAATACCAGGAGCATTGACCGCTTCAGATTGACCAGAGGAATGAATCGTGCCTAAAAACGCTTCCATGCCGATCTTCATTCTATTCGACACGAAGACCGGATATCTCTACGGACATCTCTTCGCCACTGGGCCAGAAGATCCCTTTTTGCATGAAGTCGTGGAATGGTGGGGAACACACTGCTCTACTAGCCCGATTGGGGTCGATTATCCGGGGCTCACCCAAACCAGCCTCACTTCAAACACACTTTCTTCGAATTAACGCAGCGGAGAGTCTCCCAACGAGTTCCAAGGTGACAAACAGCCCAGCAAGGCTGCATATATACGTTCGGTCCAACACGAACATAGACTGTGTATCCATCCTTTCGTTGTCACCCGCCTCTATCGAATTTCAGCCCATAGGGCCAGCCCCGATCGAAAGATGAGTTGTTTTTCCTGGAACTGGAGTATCACGATATTATCGTTCGCCTGAATATTCGTTATCTCCTCGGAAAGTGGAAGGTCTTTTAAAAAAAACCCGCCAGTAAATGCCGAAAACCCAAACACTCGATCAGAACCCACCAAGACCGCGACATGATCTTTGACGATGATTTGCTGCATGGAATCGCGTGGACGGAGGTCCTGGACTTTCCATCTTCCAATCTCAGTCTGGAACCCGTATAGCCGTCGTTCACTCACGACCAATATCAATCTGGGCGAGACAAATGTTTCGAGCATACGTTCCGACACATCGAATTCTTGGGGACTCCATCGTTGAAGCCTCCCAGAATAGCCGAGTAACCGCAACGAAGTCTGCACAAAACCGGTGATTCCCTTCGCCTGCTTCGTAATGATCGTCTCCCCAGCCGCTAATGGAACCCGTGCAATCCCTTCCCCCTGATGAATACCTAAGATAATCCCTTGACTTTCCGTGACGGCCACTTGATCCGTCACCGGACTTTGAGACCAGGAAAGATAGGGAAGAGACAGCATGGCGCCGATCAGAATGATGACCAACCACTTGCCTCTGCCTTGAGGGTGCCGCAGCATATCGTGTTATAGCCAAATGAAGACCGCATTAAAACCGGTGTCAATTCATGGACCAGGGTACCCCTCGTTCGCCGCCAAAGATGGGCTCGAAGATTGTTTTCATTAATCCCTGTCCTTCTCCTGCCCCAGCCCACAAACCCGTTAAACTAAACAAAAAGTTAAACTGCGTCCGGTCAGGAAATTGGATATAGTACAATCCGAGTGAAAAGCATCGACAAGGATTCTGATAAAATCCCACGATATCGAGTTCGGACGTTTCATCTTTTTTTATGTCCCGATAAATCTTCGACCCCACAGACAGGCCAAAAGGCAATCGAATAGCCCCGCCAGCCGTGAGAAAGAGAATTTCATCTTCGGAGGACAAGACTTCATTAAAGGAGATGGGGTTCCAGATATCCCCACGCCGAACGCGTGGGCCAGACCTCGTATACCGTTGACCGACTTCAAGGTACCAGGATCGATTAGATAGGACTCTGGCATCTGTATTCCACTGACTAAAGTGCTTACGATGGGGATCGTAAAACGCGTCTATGGAGGCTTGAAAATCCGAAAAGACCTGGGTGAAGGCGATTGGCCGATTCAAATGCACCAAACCCCAGATATCGGAAAATCGTTTGGCCGGAGACGGCGGAGTCCCGACGTGGTAGCTCTGAGCAATAAAGAAATCTACCCAGGTACTGGATCCCTGTGAGAGATTTTGTTCGCTGAGCCGGGTTTTCAATGAATAGGTGACGAGACTTTTTTTCTGCAAATCATCGACCGCATCGATCTGCACCAGCTTTGACTGATCGGTGGGCGGAACAAACTCATAGATCACGCTCGGCTCGATAGAGTGACGTATTCGCGTCTCCGGTCCAAACTTGAAACGCCGAGACAGATAGGTACTAGCTTCCAGAGCCGCCCAAAACGTCTCACGGCTTTGAACCTGCTTGGAGGTCGTTCCTCGCGTATAGGAGACATCACGAAATTTCATTTGAGGCTTGAGGCCCACCACGTGACCAAGATGAAGTCCCGTGAGTTCAAGACCGGGCATAAGGTCTAAACGGCTGACCTGATAGCCCTTTTGGCGGAAAAAATGAACGAATGTTGAGTCCATGCTGATGGCCAGCGGACTCCCAAACAGGGAGTAACTGGGGAGTCGGACTCCAAGCTCGGGAACACGTTGAAACGTCGTCGTCCCTCCAGCGGACAACGGCTGAAGGTATTGACCGAGTAAGTATGCGCTTCCATAGGGTAATCGTTGATTGATATTGATGAGAGATTCCTGACTGGGAAGGGCTCGCAGAGCTCCCGTATTGCTCAAATCCTGCAAAAAAGAACGATCGGTCGAGTAGTTGACCCGTAATTTCAGCGATAGATCGGGGTTCACTTCTTGAATATGAGCACCGTTAATATCAGCCCGCCCCCGATTTTGCTCCGTATCGTACAAGGTGCTCAGGATCCAGTTTCCTTTCGACTGACGGTCGATGATGTACCGGTACTCAAAATCACTGCCGCCTCCGCGCTTACTCAGGATGAGAGGGCTCACCGTGAAGTCTTGGCTTGGCGTGATCGCCCAGAAAAATCCCTGTCGATACCGGAAACCAAAGACGTTGTCGACTCCGACGGTAGGAATTAACAGACCGGTTTTTCGCTTGCTGCCGAGCGGGTAGCGAAAGGGCGGAAGCGGCAGGATCGGCACGTCATTGATGTTAAACCACACCCCCTCCCCATAAATGCTATCATCCCAGTCAAAGTTCATCTCGCGAAAGGTAAAACGCCAGGCTGGCACCTCGCCATCTTTGGCGTCACAGTTGGTAAATGACCCTTCAGTCCCGCGGTAATGCGTTTCCGAGTATCGTCTGAGACGCTGTCCGGTCACGAAGGAATTTTGTTCACGCATGAAGACCTCACCGTCCGTCACGATTCCCTTCTCTGTGTTCAGGTTCAGGTCTAATGCCTCGGACCACACATCCGTCTGTCGATCACGAAGATGCACATGGCCGCGTGCCTTCACATCTCCAGACAGCTTATGCAGAGTCACATGATCAGCGGTTAACTGCACGGTCCCTTGCACGATCTCAACTGATCCATCCGCCACGTACACCTCGGTAACCTGATCATAATCAAGACTGTCAGCCGTCAACTCCACAGGGGAAGATGTCGATTCAGCGTTCGAGGATTTTTCAGGAAGCGGTTCCTGAGCAAACACCTCAGGAAGCGTCACAAGGCCGATCATCACGCACATGAGAATTGGCCAAAACACAACGGACATCCGACTCATCATCACTCGCAAGCCCGGATCGATGTGGATTCTGTCGTGCGTACGAGAAGATGACGCACCTCACCTACCAAGAACAGCGAACCCGTTACACAAATCACATCTGTTGGCTTCGCTATTTGTCTGGCCAATTGCAAGGCCTCTGTTGGATTGAATGACGTCAAAACCTCAAACAATCCATGAGGCACACTTTCTTTCAACTCATCGACGGTGGCGGCACGCGAAACAGACATGGTGGTCAAAATGAGGCAGCTCACGTAGGGCGCGATAGTGTTCATGAACTGCGCATGATGTTTATCCCGCATCATTCCGAGAACGGTAATAAGTCTGCCCCCCTGCATCTCAACCATAGGCGCTAGGGCCTCGACAAGAGCCTGCGCCGCAGCAACATTATGGGCTCCATCAATCAACAGGCGTGGCTGGTCTTCAAGAACCTCAAGCCTTCCCTCCCACACGACCTCGGGAAGCGTCGAACGCACCGTTGCCTCTCGCAGTTCAAATCCTTGCAGCGTAAGCTGTTCCAGCAACGCCAACGCGCATCCAACGTTTTTTCGTTGGTGTGTTCCCAGCAGCGAGCAGGAGAGATGCGGAAATCGTTGCCGCACCCCATCATACCTAAAGAATCCTGGCTCGGCTCCATCAATCCGGAACTCACGCCCCAGCGCAAAGTAGGGAGCCTGTCTTTCCGCCGCGATACGTTGTATGACCACCTCGGCGTCTGGCGGCAACTCACCCACGATTACCGGAGTATTAGGCTTGATGATCCCGGCTTTCTCGAATGCGATCTCGGAAATGTGCTGTCCGAGGTAAGACTCATGATCATGGGCGATTGAGGTAATGGCGACTGCCCGAGGAGAGAGAACATTCGTCGCGTCGAATCGTCCCCCCATTCCCACTTCGACAACCGCGATATCGATCTCACGGTCGGAAAAATATTGGAATGCCATCGCCGTGGTGAATTCAAAAAACGTCAAAGGGACAGGAGACGTCGCCTGCACTTGTCGCGCAAGGTTCACGACTTGCATTTCTGAAATACGTTGCCCATCAACACGAATTCGTTCACGAAAATCGACTAAATGAGGTGACGTGTATAATCCTACTCGATACCCGGAAGCCTGGAGTATCGCCGCCGCGATTGCGGACGTTGATCCTTTTCCATTTGTCCCGCCGATGTGCAAGGAAGGGTAGCGAAGATGAGGGTTGTGCAGGACTTCGAGCGCGACCGAGATTGACTGAAGCCCTAGCCGAATTCCATGTCGATACAGACCATAAAGAAACTGAATCGTATCTTTATAATCCATACCAGACAAGACAACCGTTGACGAAGGAGAAGACGAGTATGGTAGTCGGAAATATTGGCGGCGGGTTAAATCGTGACAGGATGCATCGTGAAAGCCAGACCATCACAAGGAGACCCCTTACATCATCAAGTGTTCGAGGATCGTCTGAAGTTCGGCTTTCAGGATTTTTCTTGACACGATACGGTCAATCATCCCGTGTTCCAGCAGAAATTCTGCGCGTTGAAAACCTTCCGGCAGTCGCTGCTTGATCGTTTGCTCGATGACACGAGGTCCGGCGAATCCTATCAACGCCTTGGGTTCGGCCAAAATGACATCGCCTAACATCGCGACGCTGGCCGTCACGCCACCGAAGGTCGGGTCAGTCAGCAAGACAAGAAAGGGAAGACGAGCTTCATCGAGGCGAGCCAGCGATGATGCGGTCTTGGCCATTTGCATCAGGGATAAGGCGCCTTCTTGCATCCGGGCTCCTCCGGACGTCGTGACCAACACAAAGGGTATCCGGGATTCAAGGGAACGATCAATGGCTCGACAAATTTTTTCTCCCACCACCGACCCCATACTTCCCCCCATGAACCGAAAATTAAACACGCCCAGCCCGACACGTCGTCCTCCAACGGCACATTCACCGACGACAATGGCTTCATTTCGACCGGTCTTCTGTCGTGCCGTCTCCAGGCGTTCCGTATAGGAGACGGTATCAGTAAATTCGAGAGGATCGTCGGGAACCAACTCTGCGTCCCATTCTCTGAACGACTCAGGGTCAGCGATAAGCGCGATACGTTCCTCGACGGTTAAGGGAAAGTGGTAATTGCATTTAGGACAGACCTTTTCATTGCGTTCGACTTCTTTGGCGTAAATAATGGCTCGACACGAGTTGCATTTCAACCACATGCCCTCGACAACTTTTGACGACTTTTCGCGGTCATCCGAGGATTTTTGTCGTTTAAACCATCCCATTGCTTAGCCCTCGATTACACCAAGGAAAATCGTCACCAGGCACGTCAGAAACATTGAATAGTTCAGGATTCGCTTCATCACGTTAACGACTGGACGCAAGAAGGTTCATCTCCCCAGAAAGCTTCACCATATCATAGCCCTCAAGAGGCAGCAACACGGATTTGATGAATGGAAAATCGAGCAGAAGAAGAAAAATACAGGGGAGAACAGAACCAACAAACAATCGTCACTCAACCACCACGAGCATGCATTTCTAAATGTGGATCTTGACGGAGTCGTTCAATCTCTACAAACCGTCCTCGCGAGTTATCACGCTCAAGGGCTTTACGTTGTTCAGCTCCACGATCGTTCCTGGCTTGCCAAGTGGAACGCAGAAGGTTCAGCAACTCATCTTCACTCGAGTTGGATCGTACAAACCGCCGAAGATCGACTCCGATTTTCGCATAGAGACATAAATACCACATGCCGTCAGCCGTGAGACGGCTTCGATCACACGTGGAACAGAAGGGAAGCGTCGTGGAAGCAATAATACCAAACGTCGTGCCATCAAGAAGTCGGTATCGATTGGCCGGAGCCCAAGAGTCTTCGATAATGGGCTCGATCAAACCATAATGGCCTGTCAGGGTCCGTATGATTTCCGCGCTAGAGATCACCTTATCAGCCGACCAATCATTCGCTCCTCCAACATCCATGTATTCGATGAATCGCACCTCACCGCCGACACGTTTTCCATATTCGATTAAATCGACCAGTTCATCATCGTTAAATCCTCGCATCGCAACGGTATCAAGTTTAAGGTCTTGAAAGCCTGTCTTCCCGACCGACTCGATCCCTTCGAGAACTTGGGCAAAAGTGGATCGTTTCGTTAAGGCCTTAAATCGCTCGCTCTTGAGCGTATCAAGACTCACCGTTACTCTATTCAGCCCAGCCTCATATAAGGACGGCGCCTGTTCCGAGAGCAGGATGCCGTTGGTCGTGAGCGCGATATCCTTAATCTGCGTATTCTGCTTCAGTAAACGAATCAACGCGGGAAGATTTTTTCTGAGTAACGGTTCTCCTCCGGTAATCCTGACCTTATCAACTCCTAGAGCAGTAAAGATTCGCGTAAGTCGTGCGATTTCCTCGAAGGTCAACAGGGTTTCGCGTGGCAACCAGACATAATCCTCTTCCGGCATGCAATATTGACAACGGAGATTACACCGGTCGGTGACTGATACACGTAACGCCCGCAACGGACGATTCATGGTATCCAATAGACCCGCCACCGTTTCTTCCAAAGGCCCCTTCACGTCATTCTCGCTCGCGAAACTTATAGGTTAACCACACAGACTAAGGATGTTCTTCGACCCACACCTCGCCATCCGGCGTCTCTTCCAACTTCCAGATCGGAGTAATTTTTTTGAGTTCATCAATACACCATTCACAGGCCCGAAACGCATCGGCTCGATGTTCCGCGCCAACGACGATTAAGACCACATTTTCACCGATGTCAATCGCTCCATAACGATGCAGCACCAGCACTTCAATCACATCAAAATCGTGCAGTGCCCGCTCTCGAATTTCACGCAGTTTTTTCTGCGCCATGCCTTCATAATGTTCGAACGTCAGCAGCTTGACATCTCTTCCTTTCGATCGATCCCGTACCGTCCCCAAAAACGTAGCAATCCCGCCAATCCGAGTCGAACGAGCCCGTACGCGATCGATCTCTGCGTCCACAGAAAAATCTTCGGCTTGCACACGAACCAACATGGTTTCTTCAGTCTCAACAGCCATCGTCAGAACTCCTCTTGGGTAAACACGGAATGTGAACTCGTCCACGTCCGATCGTATGGCGCGGACTTAGATGTTTCGTGCATTTGCGTGCTCGCTATTTTATGTATATTGCCTGTCGCTACAGATTCAGGAGCCACCTGAGAATGGGGGCAATAAGGCTATTTCATCTGCGGCGTTCACGATCATATCCGGATGCGCAATTTCTTGATTCACGGAAATCAAGACTTTTTTCGTCTTGAGCAAGTCTCCTATCTTCGGATATTCAAGATGGAAATATTCGACCAAATCTTTCACGGTCTTCTCTGAAGGGAAATCGATGACCAGTTCTTTTTGCTGTTGCGCCAAGGTTTTCACCATCCCAAACAGTTTGACCGTCAGCATCGTTCCTCCCCTTTCCCTCTAACTCGCACGCGTATACGTTCCTGACTTCCCGCCAGACTTCGTGAGCAGACAAATATCGCCAAAACGAATGCCTTTGTCGATCGCTTTGCACATGTCATAAATCGTTAATGCCGCGACGGACACAGCGGTCATCGCTTCCATTTCAACGCCGGTTCCTCCAGTCGTCTTGACCGTGGCAGAAATAGAGATCGAACATCTCCCTGAATCGTCAGGTTGCGACTCTTCCTCGAAATTCACGTCAATGCTGGTCAGGAGTAAAGGATGACACATGGGAACGAGGTCCGGCGTACGCTTCGCTCCCATCACCCCTGCAACTTGCGCGACCGCCAGCACATCGCCTTTCGCAATTCGTCCTTTTTGAATCTTTTCAAGGGTTTCTGGCAGAACGAACACCTTTCCTGTCGCCGTGGCGACTCGGTCGGTCGAGGCTTTCTGAGACACATCGACCATTCTTGCGCGGCCCGACTCGTTGAAATGTGTGAATTCTCCCATATCTTGCCTCAAAAACCCCAGAAACCCCTTATAAAAACAGAAAAATTAGGTACCACATTATGACATTGGCCGAAAAACATCGTCAAGCAAATCATCGAACACAAACCCTTGACAGCCCCTTCCGTTCCGCGTAGATTCACTCATCGTTTTTACGGTCATTTCCATACCGATAGCTTGTACCACGTATTATGTTATGGCGATTCCACTCCCAGAAGGGTTTTCGGTTCAGGGCAAAAAACTGGGGATTTTATTGTCCACCCCACCGGAAAACCCTAACGCCCATTCCGTGACGCGACTGAGTGAAGAAGCGGTAACCGCTGGAGTCGATGTGTACCTGTACCTGATCGACGAAGGCGTGAAAAATCTACATAACCCGCCGTTACTGAAGCTGGCATCGTCGGGGGTCAAGTTTTTTGTTTGCGCCTACGGATGCCAACAACACAAGGTTTCTACCGAGGGGTATCCGAAAGAAGTGACGTTTTGCGGATTGGTCGTCCTCTCAAACATCATTACCGGCTGCGACCGATTCCTGGCTTTCAACTAAGGCGAAGTGGAGCTTTAAAGTAAGCACAACGGTCGGCTTGAAAGAAGAAGCCTGACATAACCTAGTCATTAGTTGACACCGCTTTCCAACCAAAATAAACACCACCAACGATCAGAGTCCAACCGACGAGATCTTTGAACCACCCTGTGTGAGGAGTGTCTTGGTAACCACCAGTGGACGTGTGTGTCAACGTAAATACCACTTCATCCATAGATACGATATAGGTCCCAGCACCAATAACCAATAGGCACACGATCAATAAATACCAATCGGTATGCGAACCATTCATCGGGCTTTCAAAAAAATGTGTACGTTCATGAACGACAACCATTCCAGTTCGACAAATTCTACGGTCGTGCATTCGGAGTCCATGCCATCACTAACGAACATGCTCCGGTTTCCAGCGCAGCCCCAGGTTCACGATGCATTGCAACAACTGCTCATACGACATGCCAGCATGTTCAGCCGATTCCGCTAAATCTTCGCCATAGGCGATTTGCGCGTTGGGATTGGCTTCCAAAAAATACAGGTTTCCATCCTTGTCCAATCGAAAATCCAATCGCGCATAGCCATTCAACCCCAAAATTCCATACGCGCGTTTGGCCAACCGTTTCATCTTCTGCATCATCGACTTGGTGAGATCCTTAGCCTCCTGTGACGTAATGCCGTACTTCTTTTGATATTTAACGCTCCACTTGACTCGTTGTGTCGCCACTCGATGGACATCCTCCGGAAGATTATTCAAGATAAGTTCCCAAACTGGAAACACCTGCAACCGCTTGTTCCCCAACACTCCCACGTACAGCTCTCGTCCTTCGATAAACTGTTCGACGATCGCACTGCTACCGACACTGTCGTGAATGAACTTGACCCGCTCTTCGAGCTTTTCGGCATCATTCACGATAGAGGCCTGCGAGATCCCGAGCGAGGCTTCTTCTGATATTGATTTCACGATGACTGGAAACGGGATATCATTATTCCACTTCACGGCCCGACCATGTGGAAACACCACGAATTCCGGACAGAGAATCCCGTGGTAGGTCAGGATTTTTTTGGACCATCCCTTGTCGCGTGTGAGCACCAACCCGCGAGGATTACACCCGGTGTACCGGACCCCCAGCAGTTCCAGGTATGACACGACATTCTGATCAAAACTTCCAAGTCCGTTAAATTCTTCGAGTAAATTAAAGGCAATGTGCGGTTTGAATTCTTGAATGGCTTTTTGAATACCCTCCAAATCATCTCGTACGCCCACACTCCGCACTTCATGTCCCATATCCCGAAGGGTTGTGGTGACATCAAATTCCGTTTTCCACTCCACGGTCGCCAAATCCACGTCCCCCGGATTGTCTGGGGGAACTAGGGCTTCATGCATGAGCGCCAGAACGCGAAGTTTTCTCATAACACGACCCGATGGCCTCCTCCATGAAGATAGTTCATCGTTTGAACCGTAAGCAGGATCGTAAAGTCGAGTTTCGCCTGATCTTCAGGAATGGTAAGGCGGAGCTGTCGATCGCGACAATAGTTCACGATGTCTTCCAGGACCTGATCGATGGTATATTGATATTCCCCGGTCCAATCAGCCACTTTTCGCCGGACTTCTTTTCGAAACCGCCGAATGAAGCTCACAGCGGTCGGCTGCCCCTGGTATTCCTTCGAGTCTGAAAACAATCGTCGCACATCTCGTTCGTAAAAATTCGGATAGTCGAGGCCGTAGCGTTCACGCTTTTGTCGGTAATGTTCCCCAAGTGTCTTACAGAGCGCCGGCAATGGATCCAGACGTTGCTTGTTCGTGACGGGAGGAGGCACGCCAGCCAACTCCTTCATCAGACTATCCATGTAGTTCAACTTCCGGAGCGCTGGCCACCCCTTATATCGTTCTTTCCAATCCGAACCGGGAGTCAGCCACACCGCGAAAGTTTCAGCAAAATCTTCATCGGGATGACTCTGCGCATACCAGGTGTCTAAATGTAAGACAAAGCTTTTACTGTAGGGTTTTGGCAGATAATTCTCCGGATACGGCTCGGACGTTTTGCCAAAGAGCTGCTGCCTCCGGGTACGCCGTCGCAATCGAAACGCATTTTCAATCGCATGCCCGGCCTCATGTCGAAGAATGCGCATGCACCACTCTGCAGTCCCTCCTTCAACCTCAAGCATTTGACTGTGCTCCAACTTGGCTAACCGTGGATGCCCCATGTAAAACGGTATGGCGATACCCGGGATGCCGTCCGGGCAGTACCAGTCATCCGACAGCCAACAGTGCGGACGAAACAGTAATTTTTGCGTTGCGAGTTCTCTATGAAGTTGCTTGATCTGTTTGGCGAGAGATGTACCTTTGATTTGAACATGAAGATCACAGAGACGCAACTCCAAGAGTTGCCTATCGGACCATTCGGCCCATTCCGGTTCGATGACGGTGCTCTCTTCCCTCGCCGTCGCCACCGACTCTCGCTCGCAAGCGCTGGCCTTTCGATTCATCACAGTCATGCAATTACGCCCGACACATCCCGTACATCCGGCATTCTTCTCAATGACGATACCGGTCTCATGCCCCACAACCTCAAAAACGACATCATCGTGATCTACTCCACCGTGGACTCATACAGAACTGATCACGCATCCTGACAGCCTCGACGTACGGCTCATTGGCACTATAGCGTAAGGGCATCGGACTGTGTTAGCGTGTCAGCACTTTATTGTGCGCAAGACGAAAAGCAGTTTTTATTGTTCTCTGTCGCATGATTACCTGTTTTTCATTTTTTCATTTATTCAAGTCAGGAAAGGAACAGTTTGATGCGAAGTTGCGAAAAATGTGACGGCACGATGATTCTCGATCGCGAAGTTGACATGGAAGCAGGCATGGCTTTAATGGTTTTTGTGTGTATTAATTGTGGTCGTCGAAAGCAAGCAGAACAGACGCCAAACCCACTCGTTCGGACCTAACCCCAGGCTGCATATCTATTACGCAATCAGGATGATTACCGAAATGGTAGATTTTCAAACATCGCGTCTATTGCATGTTGGAACAGGCCGTACCCATTCGCTGTGATTCATTCCGAGCCAACACCGTAATGCTCATCCATTGCCCATCCTTGCTTCGAGGATCTCCATGCCTCGAAGCTTTCCTTCAGCCGCCCCATTTACAAGCGATCGAAGCCTGTGACGGGTTCTTCCAGCGAACAGAGAACTCGCGTGGGACGAAATAATTCGAAAACCTGAACGTCAATATAAAGAAATGTGAATCAACGATGAAAACGAGATGATGAAAAACAAGAAGAAACAAAATTGAAGAAAGGATGAAGCAAATCGCTAACCCTCAGCATCCAACTCCATATTCCAATAGAGATAATCCCGCCAGCTTTCCGGGGCATGACGGATGCCGATCATTAACGTAAGGCGGGGCGTCCACCGGGGCTTGACAGGTTTTTTCAATAACTTCATGTTTGCCTCATGCGGCAAGCGCCCACTCTTACGGTTATTACACCGCCAACAGGCCGTGACAATATTTTCCCAGGTTTTCTTCCCGCCTTGCGCGATAGGCCTGACATGGTCAAAGGTCAATTCTTCGGTCCGAAACCGTTTGCAGCAATATTGGCAGGTGTAATTATCGCGGGTAAAAATATTAATGCGGGAAAACTTTACCGCATGATAGTTGCCACGGAGTTTGACAACCTTGAGGAGCCGCATGACCGAAGGCAGTTTCAGACTAATTGACACGCCCCTGATATCACGGTCGTGAAACTCAAGGACTTCCACCTTTCCCTGCCACAGGAGCGTAATGGCTTTTTGCCAATCGACTACCCGCAGTGGTTCATAGGTAGCATTGAGGAGTAAGGTCATTTCCATGGGGGTAACTAATGAGAGTCAAAAACTATCACCGACCCGAATGACACATAATATTTCTATAGCACCCTCCACAGTGAGGAATCAACAGGCCAATTGATCGTCTTGATGCTAGGCTATCCCCTTGCTACACTATTCGTTTCCCGGCTGATCATCCCCTTCCATTCATGACTACACGATTTATCACTGTGGCCAAAACTGAAGAAATCGCACCCGGAAGTTGCCGGTCTGTCGAGTTACAAGAGAGAAGTCTCGCGCTGTTCAACCTCGACGGTACGATCTACGCGCTGGACAACACATGTCCTCATGCGGGCGGGCCGCTCGGGGAAGGCACGATTGAGGGTCAGCTTGTCGCATGCCCCTGGCATGGATGGAAATTTGATATTCCGACAGGGACTTGCATGAAGAACCCGATCGATTCGTGGAGAGTCAAACGGTACGAAGTCCGTGAATCGGATGGACAGATACAGGTCTTGCTTCCAGCCACTGAACAACACAATTCCTAAGATATCTCGTCGGAGTGCGGCAGCGGGGCCAATTCATGCAACGGCATCACGCTGCTCGCGGCCAGGGTCACGACCTTTATCCACTTTTCTTTCAAGTTGACTCGCCAGGCGAAATCTCGTTCGATCCACCCGGTCTCCCCCTTTTCTCGAATCAACCGGCTGACCACGTAGGTTTCTTTCGATGGATCGCCGGCGACGGCCACGCGCCAATTCCCGACACGGATCGGATGTCCAAGCGCCTTGATATCTGCAATGACGTGCTCCAAGGCCTGTTCAATCGTGCTTGAGTCACGTGATTGATGGGTCTTGACTCGTTCTAAGGCTTCGAGGGCTTTTGGATCATCGGGAAGTTGAGGCCCCTTGGGTGGCTGAGTGGAAAACACCCACAGCACCCCAAATGCGAGAAGAGCGATGGCGAAGAGAAGTGGTTTTGACATGACGTGTACTCTCTATATCAGGCGATACCCCAATCCGTAAAGATCGTGGTCCTGAGAAGATCATTCACGGTGTCGAACTACGAGCATCTCATTCCCACCGCGTTACAATTCATAGGGCACATGTTTGACCTCAACGGCATACCCTCGTTGTGTTGACTCCTGAATCACTGGACCAACATGTGCTGATCGAGTCCCCCCCCAATGTCAACAGTGGAAAAACTCTCACCTCCTTGGCGACTCGCCACATCTCCATCATGGATGTGACATGAAATTGCGCATCAAAATGCTCGGAGAACAAAAAGAGAAAATGTGAGCACAACGCGAGATCGAACACGTGATCGGACAATTCAGGCAAACGCGGTAATTCCCCGATCCGGTACCGTTTCTGTTCTTTCCCGATTTCATAATCAGACAAAAACATTTCTAGAGTGGAGACTCGATGCATTCGCAGGTCATCGACGCTCTTGTGATACGTCCAAACCCAATCCGATGGAGTACACTTTACTTGTTCGAATACATCGTTAACGACCTTATCGAACTGCCGTTGAATTTCTTTCCCCGTGAACGAATAGAGCGGATCGACGGATATCACGCTGTGCCCCCGTTCACGCATTTCTGTGTTAAAACTGGCAGGACCATCGCCCACCCCAAGAATCTTTCTGCCTAAATCATCCTGTGACAGATCGAACATCGCCCGATATTCATTCAACGACCGCCCGAAGGGAACGACGTGTTCGAGTTGCATGGAGCTAGATCACGAAGAGAAACCCCAAGATTGAGATTTCAACTTTTACAGGGAATCCTAATAAGTTCCAATCGATACAGACGACAAACCCCGCGCGGTACGACGTTGAACCATAGCTAAAAATGTAGAGGAAAACCTATATAGATTTCAGTGCGAAAACTCGTCCTGCCCAGGAAGGAGCGTGTTGAGAATTGTAATGAAACGAAGCGGGAAAGAAAAACTGTGGAAGTTGGCGGCTCGCAGAGAAGGAACGTAGCCGCCGACCGCCATAGCGTCAGTCAATAAGAAGTGAAGCTTTTATGTCGTTTTTGATATCGACGACGTCAATATTGTTAGCATACTCGACCCGGCATTTACTGAGCACGCTGTACGAGTATGGCAGAACGTGCCGCTCCGCCACCCGATTGAATGTTTAAAAAAGTCATCCCTGGTCTCGCCGAATCTGGAACAATGACCTCAACCTTTTGCTCGTTAATGTAGGTCAGGTTTTTGGCTTCTTCCGACCCAATAATGACCTTGTAGAGGCACTCTTTTTTCTCTCCAAAAAAACGGCCAGTCACGATCATCTTATCACCGGGCTTGACCTCATCTGGTTCGACAGCATCGATATGCGGTCGTTTATTCGGACTACAAATCGGCTCTTCTTTGACCAGAATTGGCTTCACAACGAAAATCTCTTTCGCACCTATGTTTTTATCAACATACGCCTCTGACGAGGACATCTCTGATTGAACAGGCACGGAACCCATTCCAATGATAGTAAGAACCGCGAAAAAAACCGTCGCATACATGAAAAGCGATCTCTTGTGCATAGAGCCCCCTCCAAATCTAAGATCATGACAAAGAAAAGAGTTGGCCGCCCCAACCCTTGCAAGCACATGCCCCGCGTATTGAGCATTCCTTGGTCAGAGATAAACGTTCACCAACTTATATGAACAGCACAATTTATGCCTTGTAGAGTTTCCCGTTCATGAGTTCCTGGTAACTTGTTGATTGAAAACAACACTGTCGCGATGAAATGGGATAATTTTTGCCTTTATTATTCAACGCAAGTGTAGGGTTTCCCGTACACTTAAGACCCGATATTTGGTCACCTGTAGGCGTGGGGCATCTTCCGTAGTATCAACGATCGCAAGGAAGTTCTGGACGCATCGATCGTCGATGTTGAGGTCATATCAAAAGAGAGTGGAGAGCCTTAATGAGTCGATCGTTGTCTCTCGGTTTTCGAACCGCAAGACGTATCGTCGGAGCCTTGATACCCGAAAAATTTTGGCAATCCCGAATCAAGATGCCGCGCTCGAGAAGGCCAGCCTTTATCACTCGAACCTGCTCGTAGGACGAAAGCTCGACCATCACGAAGTTTGCAACGGATGGATAGACTCGCACGTTCGGCAAATGCGTTAAACGCTGGGAGAATCGTTTTCGCTCCCGTTTCATGAATTCACGGGAACGAACACGGAATGTCTCATCAACAAGTGCAGCTCGCGCGGCTACTTGGGCTACAGTATTCACCGACCAAAGAGGCAAATACTCCGCCAGCCGTTGAACGATCCCTGGTGACCCCGCTAAAAATCCCACTCGTATTCCCGGCATTGCATAAAATTTCGTGAGGCTCCTCAGCACGATCAATCGTTGATACTTCTTGACTTCATTCAGGACAGAGCCACGTGCACAGAACTCAATAAACGCCTCATCGACAACCAGATAGATATTTGCCTTCTCAGTCATGCCTAACAATTGAAGGATTTGGCGTCGCGAACAATGTTGCCCTGTTGGACTATTGGGATTGCACAAATACACCATATCGACCGGAGGGCTAAGGCTCCCTGAGCGGGACGTTTTATGTTGGGAAGGACGCTTTCTTGCCTTCGACAATTGGCGGCAGGCAGCATCAATAGGTGGACGGTATTGTGTCGCGCGCCGGGCATGAACGTAGGAACAAGAAGCTCCAGCGACGATCAGCGCCCGCTCAAATTCCATGAAAGTCGGCCCTACGATTACACCGTGCTGGCTACCGAGCGCACGGGGCAAGACAGAAATCAGCTCGGCAGATCCATTGCCGACCAGGATCATGTCTTCAGAAATTCGATAAGTCTCAGCGATCGTTTGCCTTAAGACTGTCGCCTCGATATCTGGATAATGCACAAGGGAAGGAACCGCGCCGTGGATGGCTCGACGGACGGCCAAAGAGAGCCCCAATGGGTTGATACTCGCGCTAAAGTCAAGAATTTTGTCGAGTGCTTTACCTCGTTTTAGCGAAGCCTGATGTACTTGTCCTCCATGCAAAACCTCTGCACTCACCAGGCAACAACCCCAAGGACCGTAAGCAGCATCAATCCCGATGCCGTGTACATCAACTGAATAGCGCGTGGAATCTGCTGTGGTTTCAAGATGCGTATCGCATCACCGAGGAAGGGTCGCTCAAGACTTCTGCCATCATACTCATTTACTCCCCCAAGCTGAACTCGAAGTCCGCCAGCCATGGCGGCCTCCGGCCATCCACTGTTAGGACTCGAATGTTTACGGGCATCACGCAGCAAAACCCGCGCTGCCGTTCGACCGCTTTTCAAACACAATGCCGAGGCCACGACGAGATAAAGGCCGCTGAGCCGGGCTGGAACCCAATTCATGACGTCATCACAGCGTGCCGCAGCCCACCCGAAATACTGATAGTCCTCTGTTCGATGCCCAATCATGGAGTCCAAGGTGTTGACCGCTTTATATGCAAGAGCCAATGGAGGCCCTCCAATGGCCAGGTAGAACAAAGGTGCGATCACGCCATCAGAAGTACTTTCGGCCACTGATTCTACGGTTGCCTTAACAATGTCTTGTTCAGAGAGGCTGGCAGTATCCCGTCCGACAATCTGAGAAACGGCTCTTCGCGCCTCCTCGAACGTTCCGTCTTGTAACCTCCTGTAGACTTCACTCGCATGATCTGCAAGGTCCCGGGCAGCCAGCGTCGTGTACCCAAGAACTATCCATGCCGCATGACCGGCCCATGGATGCAGTTGGGTCACGGCTTCAATGAGCCATGCTGCACCGGCATAAAACAGGCAGGGAAGACCCAGTGCGAGTATGCCTCCAGCCACATAGCGACTTATCCGGCCTTGCGTCCGTTGCAATACGACTCGTTCATATCCAGCGATCATCCGCCCCATGAATCGTACCGGGTGGGGAATCCATCGTGGATCGCCTGCCAGCAAATCCAGACCGCTGACCGCCAGAACTTTCAAGGCAAGGGTCATGACTCGGAAGCGGGAGAGCTCAGCTTTAGCAGGTCTGCGTTGAGAGGTTTCCCCGACCATTCGGCAAGACATGAGGGACAGAGACAATCGTGGTACCGTTCGGTGATCTCCACATACTGCTGATCTGTGATTGGTAATTCACGACACCAACACCCGAACAGACCGCAGACAAAGGTCCGGTGACATCGCTCACAGGTCTTGGGGAGTCTTCGTTTCATGACATCCTCGCTGGCCTTACACATTCCGCACTAAAAATGGCGCCGAGAGAAGAAATCCGATTTCGACAATCTCGTTGATCGTACCAAGAATATCACCAGTCATCCCTCCAAAGAGACGCGTCGCTCCCCATACGATGATTCGTACGACCACCACGATACTCAGTAAAAGAAAGATAGCTCTTAAGGGATCAAGTGACCAGAACATGCCTGCAGCGAGGATGAGCGTGGCCACGATGACATCCCGTATCGAAAGGTATTCGATAAAAGCGGCCGCAACACCTCCGTCAGGCCGAGCATAAAAAACCTTCCATGTTCCGATCACCATGGCCCAACGGCCAAGGGCAGGAAAACACAGGAGTACCCACTCCCGGCTCCCCGAAGGAAGACTCACCAGACCAGCATACCGAAGCCCGAGCGCCAACATGAGTCCGGTGGCCCCGATGGCACCGATGTGACTATCCCGAAGTATGGTCAAGCGTTGCGTTTTCTCTTTACCTCCAACCAGCGCGTCAATCGTATCGGCCAATCCGTCCTGATGAAGCGCTCCGGTTATACACACCAGAATCACGATCACCATCATGTTCGCCACTGATTCAGAGAACGCCGACAGGAGAATTGAATCACTCACAGCCAGCATGCCTCCAAGAAGAAAGCCGACGAACGGATACCATCTCATCGACTGAGCCAACTGTGAGGTTGAAACGTGGGCCTGCGTCCCCCATGGCCAAGGAAGAATGGTGAGAAAATTCCAGGCCAACGAAAATGACATCCACAGGTTTCGCATCGACGATTCGCCTCTTACGAAGCCTGATCGACACCGGCATCATCAAAAGTGGCCATTTGCGTCATGAGCAAAATGCTCGATTGCAGCAACCCAATCGCCAGACATGCTCCTGTCCCCTCGCCTAGACGAAGCTGAAGATCGAGGAGCGGATCCAGTCGCAAATGTTCCAACACCAGTTGGTGACCGTCTTCTGCCGAGCGATGAGAGGCGATCAGATACTCCCGGCACGTCGGTGAAAGCGTCACCGCAAGGAGAGCCGCCGCTCCGGCAATGAACCCATCCAAGATCACGGGTATGCGGCAACTCGCCCCGCCAAGTATGACACCGACCAGCCCGCCAATTTCATACCCGCCAACCTTGCTCAGCACATCAAAGGCATCGCCGGCTTGAGGATCATTGACTCGCAGAGCCTGTTCGATCACATGTCTTTTCCGACGCAATCCATCGTCGTCCAAACCGGCGCCCCGTCCCGTGACACGGGAAATGGGTTGTCCCGTCATCACCGCCGTGATGGCTGCACTCGATGTGGTATTGCCAATACCCATTTCCCCGGTAGCCACCAGACGCACGCCATCCGAAAAGGCCTGTTCGACTAATTCAATGCCGGTTTCGACAGATCGAATAGCCTCATCGCGAGTCATGGCTGGTCCCAAAACCATATTTTTTGTGCCTGGGCCGATTTTTCGCACAACGAGGCCATCAAGGTGATCAAGGTCACTCGCCACACCCATATCCACGATTTGGACCTCTACTCCCATTTGACGAGCCAACACATT
The DNA here is from genome assembly GCA_031315865.1 of Nitrospirales bacterium. Classification (NCBI taxonomy): domain Bacteria; kingdom Pseudomonadati; phylum Nitrospirota; class Nitrospiria; order Nitrospirales; species Nitrospirales bacterium. Next base: position 2,718,996 of record JALDRJ010000002.1, on the reverse strand, counting down.
AATGGCCGCACCACCATGCAGAAAATTCACGACCATCTGGGCGGTCACAGAACTGGGATACACGCTGACGCCCTCCGTAACGACTCCATGATCACCGGCTAACGTCAACACTCTCCCCCGTGGACATTGAGGCTTTTCCTCTTGAGAAATGGCCGAATAGAGTGCGGCCAGGTGTTCCAAACGCCCCAGACTGCCCAGTGGTTTCGTCAACCGATCCAACCGGGCTTGCGCTCGGGTGATGAGTCGTGGGTCTATCGGAAGAATCGTCTTCATCGTGATCGCTTTCATTATTTAAGACGAAGAGGAATGCCGCTTACCACAAAGTAGACTTCATCGGCCACTGAGGCGACTTGTTGATTCATGCGACCGGCCACATCCCGAAAGTTTCGAGCGAGAGGCTCACCAGGAACGATGCCAAGCCCCACTTCATTGCTGACCACGATGACTCGGCCAGGGACTTCACGAACAGATTGCAGCCAATCCTTCAGCAAAGAAGGGATTTTTTTTCGAAGGGTCTTCTCTCCAAGAACATTGTTCAGCCACAATGTCAGGCAATCGACCACAACGCCTTCATAGTTTCTTCCCTGGGTTCGAAACCAGGCGCTTAGTTCCACCGGAATCTCGACCGTATCCCACTTTCCACGACGATGGCGTTGATGCGTCCGAATGCGGCTCTCCATTTCCTGATCTAAAGGCTCCGCCGTCGCGACAAATGCCCGCGGCGTAAACGACCGGCAGAGTTGAAGCGCCAGGTCGCTTTTCCCCGATCGCGCTCCTCCCAGTATGAAGATGAACTCATTTTTTCGTCCGCCTTGCACAGAGCGTTTCTTCGAAGAGCGTTTTGGTTCGACAAACTTTGTCATTTGACTTGCCACACGACGATTATCGAATAACTCAATCTCTTATCCATCACGTTTTTTCCGGTTTGTTCCGGTCTGCTCCCGTCTCCCGTTCCCACAAATATTCTGGCTCATTTCGCGTGTGAGCCACCCACCTGGCCAGTACGAAGAACGCATCGCTGAGCCGGTTCAAGAATTTCACAAGATGTTCATCCACTGGCTCTTCTCGTGCGAGTTTCACACACAGTCGCTCGGCACGACGGCACGTTGTACGCGCAAGATGCAGGAAACCAGCGACTTTTCCGCCGCCGGGCAGGATGAATTCCTTTAATGGCTGGAGGTCTGTCTGGCAATCATCGATGAGATTTTCTAAATACTGAACGTGCTCAGCCGTGATCGACGGCATATTATTGAACGCGTCTCCTGGGGCCGTAGCCAGGATTCCTCCCAGATCAAACAACGTATTCTGAATCCAGCGAAGTGCCCATTCCAAACGCATCGCCGAATTCTCGCCCGCCTCTTCTGCTTCATGAAACACACGGGCTAACCCCACGACAGCATTCAACTCATCGACCGTCCCATACACTTCGACTCGCAAGGAGTCCTTCCAGATCTCCTGGCCTCCGGCCAAACGCGTTTTTCCGGCATCTCCTGTTCGTGTATAGACCTTCGATATCCTCATCATCGCCTCCTCACCTCAATATTCTCCAAACATTCCGTATGAATCGAGCTGAATGACACATCCTACCAGAGTGCATTACAATGCTGACCATTCTGACAGGTGAACGATCAGCATGGATCGAAAATATCTAGCGTTTGATATCGAAACCGCGAAAATTCTGCCCCCGGACTTTGGGGAATTACTCGCGCACCGCCCGCTAGGCATTTGTTGTGCCGCCACATGGGCCAGCCACAACCAATCGCCCGCCCTTTTCTACTCGAAAAAGCCTGACGGCACTCCGGATGGGCAAATGACCCAACAGGATTTATCCGCATTCGTCGACTTTCTTCTTTCCCAAACCGCCAACGGGTACACCATCCTCACACTGAACGGATTAGGCTTTGACTTCGATGTTCTCGCCGAAGAATCCAATCGTTGGGATGACTGCCGGCATTTGGCACGAACCCACGTTGATATGTTGTTTCATATTTTCTGCGAAAAGGGCTTTGGCGTGGGGCTGAACGCCGCCGCGAAAGCCATAGGGCTCAGTAAGCCAGAAAATATCGATGGTTCCGTCGCTCCGCAATTATGGAAAGACGGCCAGCATGGACAGGTCTTAGACTACGTGGCTCAAGACTGCCGCCTGACCCTGGACATCGCCGAATCGAGCGAACAACACAAAGCTTTCCGGTGGATCACGCGTAAAGGTACGACTGCCTGCCTCGATATTCCCTCGGGTTGGCTCTCGGTCAACGAAGCCATGAAACGCCCGCTTCCTGATACCTCATGGATGGATAAGCCATGGCCCCGGTCCAAATTTACGGCTTGGCTCGACTCCTCAACGTAAAAGACGATCATCGTGAGGGCTCATGACCGTTTCGCAGCTCTCTTTCCATTGCCATTGCTATATGTTCGGCCCCACGTCTCATAATGCACTAATTGGTCGAGCGGCAATCGTTTTCGCCAGCCGGCCTTCTCCAATTCTGGATGAGAAGAAAATTCTTTGACATACCCCATGCACAAATAAGCTACGAGCTTGACGGGCCGTGGAATACCCACCAGTTTTTTTAATGCCTCATAATCCAAGATACTCACCCAGCCGATTCCGATTCCCTCGGCCCTGGCCGCCAACCAGAGGTTTTGAATGGCACAGCACGTGCTGTACAAATCGGTCTCACGGATGGTTGATCGTCCCAGCACGTGCGGACCGCCGCGCTGCCTGGTGCAGGTCACACAAAGATTGATAGGGGCTTCCTCGATACCTTCCAGATTGAGGCCACGGTACAATGTGGCTTTCGCTCCACGATACCGCCGCGCCGCCTCTTCATTCGCCTGCAGAAACAATCGCTTGACCGCTTGTTTGGTGCCTGAGTCGCGAATCACGAGAAAATCCCACGGCTGCATGAACCCGACGGAGCCCGCATGATGAGACGCGTTGAGAATTCTGTGTAATGTCGTTTTGGGTATGGATTTCGAGAGAAAGTCTCGTCGGACATCACGACGTTCAAAGATCGCGCGATAGACTGCATCACGTTCTATCGTGGAAAACATATGCTTATTCATCTGGAACTACCACCGTGTTTCCGTCAACACCGCTGCCTTGCTCCTGCCCCACGGCCTTCAAACATGCCGGGCAGAGACAATTGTCATAGTGTGATTCAATCCATCGAAGGTGTTCGCACGTCAACGACACATCCTGACACCAACATCCATGGCCGGACAGACACTCAAACGTGGCTCCACATCGACTGCACGATTTCTGTCTTTGGTTATCCAAAGTCCTGTTATCCAGAGAAACTATTAAAACTCCACACCTTTCTGTGCTTTCACTCCCTTTCGAAACGGATGCTTGATCATCTTCATTTCCGAGACAAGGTCAGCCGCTTCGATCAGCTCATTCTTCGCCCCACGCCCGGTAATCACGACATGCATCATCGGAGGACGTTCATTGAGGCCATCCAACACTTGCTGAAGAGTGACGTACTCGTGATGGATGGCAATGTTCAATTCATCGAGAATGACCATGCCATACCGCTCATCATGCAAGATTGTGAGAACGGTTCTCCATGCCTCTTGCGCAAATTGCTTGTCGCGTTCCCGGTCCTGCGTTTCCCATGTATAGCCTTCTCCCATGCGGAGAAACGTGACTCGTTCACCAAAACCTTTCAAAATGCGTTCTTCCGCCGTATCGATCGCCCCTTTGATAAACTGCACGACGGCAACACGCATCCCATGCCCCACGCTTCGCATGGCCATACCGAGTGCAGCAGTGGTTTTGCCTTTCCCCGCTCCCGTATACACGATCAGCAAGCCCTTTTCTTCTTGCGCGGCTTCAATCCGCCGATCAACTGAGGCTTTTAGTCGTTGCATTCGTGACTGATGATCTTGGTCAGACATCCAAAGGAACTCCTTTGACGTACACTGTGTTATATCCTTCGATTTTCATGGACACTCGAATAAATTATTCGTTCGTATCTGACTCGGACGACACCGGTATTTCAAAGTTGACACGCACCCCCCCCCAGATCGAGCGACCTGGCGTGCCAAAAAACAGGACCTCTTCGTATTTGCGGTCTGCAAGATTTTCTACACGAGTATAGACTTCGAGGTGGCTATTCACCTGATAGGTCGCCGCAAGATTAAACAGGTAAAAATGAGGTAACGGGCTTTGGTTCCCCGTCGTACTGAATCGCGAACCAACGTATCGGAAGGTTCCCGTCACTCTGAGCGGTTCGACCGGTTGATAGGTCAACGTCGCACTCGCTTGATGCACCGGCCATCGGGCCAATCGCGTTCCGGTCTCAAGATCACGCGTCGAGGTATAGGTATATTGTCCATCGAAATCAAGCCGCTTCAGGAACGGCAATTCTCGAATGAGAAGAATCTTGAGGCTCGTCTCGACACCTTTGGCTCTGGCTTTCCCCACATTCTGAGCACAAAATCCAAAGATCGTAAATGGCGCGCAGCCTACCGGATCGAACGCCGTCACGATCAACTGTTTATACCGGCTCCAAAAATATCCGGCGCTTATCGTGACACGCTTGTTCAAGAAGGTCTGATCGACCGCTACATCGAAATTTTTGCTGGTTTCAGGCACTAATGTCGGATTCCCAAAATTTGGGAAGTAGAGCTCATTGATATCAGGCGTGCGAAACCCGGTTGCGTAGCTTCCCCGAACCTTGGTCCCGGTTTCTTTGAGCAAATAGCCGCCCGTGAATCGGTATGTCGTTTTCGACCCGGCCGTATTATGAGAGTCTTGACGAAACCCGGCCGTGCCGAATAGCCGGTCGAACAATTTCACTTGCATCTGGGCGAACCCGGCATGACTGGAGATGACATGCTCAGAAAAATTTCCTTTATTTTTGCCGAGTTGTTCACGGAATTGATACCCGACCGTTACGATAACTGGTTTTCCAATATAAAAATTACTTTGCCATTCAATGCGATTACTTTTCGTTCGAATATCAGAATTTCCGAAATCGGGCGGGACACTCATCGCCCCGGTCGCGATGCTCATTTGATTCGTCCCGGCTTGATTAATGCCGGTTTCGCGAGCTTGTGACAATGTAATTTTTTGGTCCCACCAATCGGTCATTGGCTGATGATAGGTACCACTGTAGATATACTGACGGCTCGTTGACTTCGCTTTGTACACATCAAAGGGTCCGCCAAAGGTACTCGGATTATCGATATCGATATCTTGATTCACCCACCGGAAGGCCAACTCCAATCGCCCCTTCCATGGCAGATTCATGCCGATGAGGGAAGATCCCTGCCAATTTCGAAACGCATCACGCTCGCCTGCCCCACGCCGATAATTGATTGAAGAAAACTTCGCCATATCCCAACGGGATAAGGCAATCGACATATCGACTGGCCCCATCTGACCTGAAAAACTGCCTCCTTCACGCAGAGAATTAAACGAGCCATACTCTGAGAAAATCCGTGCGACTGGCGCCCCTTCCCCTCGCTTCGTCCGGATATCGACTACGCCTCCCATGGCGTCCGAACCATACAACATGCTTTGAGCGCCACGGAGCACGGTAATGGATTCAATATTGTCGGTCGTCAACGTCCCGAAATTGGCTTCACCCAATGTTGCGCTATTAATGATAGCGCCATCGATCAAGACCAGGGTTTGCCCAGACGCTCCGCCGCGAATCCGAAACGTTGATGTGCCCCCGTATCCTCCCGTGGAGAAGATCGCGGCACCTTGACTCAACCCAAGCGCATCAACCAGCGTTCGATCATTCCGTCGACGAATGTCCTCTTCTGTGATCATCTCCACTGCGCTCGTGACTTCACTGATAGGCGTCGGGGTCTTTGTGTCGGTTACCACAACCGGCTCAAGCTTCTGAATCACCTCGGGGTCAGGCTCAGACGCGGCAAAGACCATGCACGGAAAAAATACACAGGCAGGAAGAACCCAGAAAAACCGTAAAACCACACGAATTTGATCATCACGCAACCACATGCACCGACCTCCCTTTGGCACGAAGGGTGTTATGGAATGATCTGGCCGTTGGGTCTCCTGACTCGCGGATCATCACTTCCCTGCGCCTTCCCATGGACGATTCATCCACAGTGACCTTGTTGCAGAGTCGCTTCCCGCATACAGTGGCGGCACCGTGCTGGATTCACACCAGCTTCCCCGTCACAACCAGCGTTGCTCCTTAAATTCCCCTCCTCCTTATGTTTAAGGTTACATCACAACGCATCTCGTCACTCGACACTCGCAGGACAAGCAATCGAGAGACGGATCGCGAACAACAAACATCGATACGCTACATTGGCAACGAAACCCTTGGCATTCCAGATTGCGGATGCCGATCGATTAACACCTCACACCCATAGACCTGTTCCAAGACCTCAGGCCGAATCACGTCCTCCGGCGTCCCTGTTGTCACGATCTGTCCCCGATCCAAAAGCAGCAATTGATCACAGTATTGACTCGCTAAGTTGAGATCATGTGAAACCAGAACGACCGTGAGCCCACGGTCTTGATTGAATCGCCGAAGAATTCTCGCGATATCCAATTGATGATGCAGATCCAAAAACGCCGTCGGTTCATCCAAGAGTAAAATTCTGGGTTCTTGAGTGAGAGCCCGCGCGATAATCGCACGCTGGCGTTCACCACCCGAGACATCGGTGATGAGCCGATCAGCGAGATGCGCCACATCAAGATCCTCCATCGCACGTTCCGCAATCTTCTGATCTTCAGAATCTTCCCAGTGCCAGCCACCCCACCCGGCATGATGCGGAAAACGGCCCATCAAGACCATTTCGCCGATGGTAAAGGGGAAAATTTGCTGTGTTTCCTGTGGCACAAAGGCCACGGTTTTGGCGATGGAGGCTTGCGAGAGCCCCTGCATGTCTTGACCGTAGAATTCAATACATCCTTCTTGAAGAGAGAATACTCGAGCTAGCAATTTGAGTAAGGTACTTTTCCCGGAACCGTTGGGACCAAGAATACCGAGGATGGTCCCGGCCTCAATACTCAGGTTTATGCCGGTCAAGACCATTTCAGGATTCTTCACAAACCGAGAGGGATACCGAAACGTGAGATTCGAGACGGACATCGCCGGCATGGTTCTGACGTTTTCTCTATTTCTCATGTGATCAATTGTGCCCGGCGATTCATTAACAGATATAAAAACACCGGCCCCCCCACGAGCGCAGTGACCACGCCTACTGGAATTTCCGCAGGGCTCAAGACCGTTCTGGCCACCGTATCAACCACCATGAGAAAGGTTCCGCCTGTCAAACTGGCGATTGGGAGCAATAAACGATGATCGGCCCCGATTGCCAAACGTACGGCATGTGGGACAATGAGCCCCACAAATCCGATGACACCGCTAAAAGCCACGACAGCTCCAGTCATCAAGGCCGTCGCGAAGAACACCAGTTTCTTGACTCGTTCCACTTCGACTCCGAGAGAGCGTGCGGCTTCCTCGCCGAGGGTTAAGAGATTCAATGACTGAGCCTGAGAACCCAGCACACAGAGGCCAACGCCAAGATACAAGATCAAAACCATAAGAGTCGGATAATCAGGCCCGGTCAGTGAGCCCAGCAACCAGGCCATCATGCCGAATGCGCGATTCGGGTCAGCGATACTGGTGAGAAACGTAATGAGCGCAGAAAAAATCATGCTCAGGACGACGCCTGCCAACAATAGGGTATAAATCGAAAATCCATAGTGTGTCGCGGCAATCCGATAAATGATCAAGAGTGCTACCACAGCTCCAAGAAAGGCGCAAATGGGAAGAGATGATAAACTCCACACCGAGGCACCCGCTCCGAACAGGAGGGCCACCGCTGCCCCCAGGGCCGCCCCACTGGAAATACCGAGCACCGACGGATCTGCCAACGGGTTTCGCAGAAGAGCCTGAAGCGAGACGCCAACGGCCGCCAGACTTCCCCCGACACAAAAGGCTAAGAGAAGACGGGGGAGCCGAACATCCAGCAGAATCGTCTGTGTCAGGTCAGTTTCCCCACTACTCACCGCACGATCTAGTATAACCTGCGTGAAGACCTTCACGATGGTCGAGAACTCGATGACTTGCGTGCCATACCGAAGACAAGCCATCAATACCCCTAGCGTAATCAGACAAAATAGGCTGACCCAGAAACTCCAACGGCTGAGCGTAAGTGGGCGAAAACTCGTCGGAGTGGGATGACTGCGAGAGGGGCAAGAGGCCAACTCCACACGACCCATTGAAGAATGAGAAGAAGGCAATGGAGGCCTATCGATGGTAGATTTCACAGGAGGTTATTCAATTCGTTGCGAGAGTCATGTTCATGAAAAACCTGATCGCCTGGCCCGGCACTCATCTCTCAACGGCCACCCGATCGTCCTGTAACACATCGGGGTGGAGCAAGCTGACCAATTGCCTTAACGCTTGAATGATTCGCGGCCCCGGACGATTCAGCAAGTCGCTCTCGACTTGAAAAAGCTTTCCCTCTTTGACGGCCGTGAGGGTGGTCCAGCGTTTCCATTGATCTTGTTCGGCTGGTGGAATGCCCTCAAATCGACCGACAGGGAACAACAGGACTTCAGGGTTTTGCCGCAAGACTTCTTCCATCGCGAGGCGCGGATACGGTGTCGCCGTCCGCTCGGCGACATTTTGCCCACCGGCTAATTCAATCAAATGGTGGATGAAGCTTCCTGGTCCGACCGTGATCAGCGGGTCAGAGTTCAATACATAGAGTATTCGAGGCCGCGTTCGTCCTTTCAGACGGTCAGAAAGTTCAGATATTTGTTTACGCAAGGCCGTCGTTTGCTCATTTGCCGCATCGGAGCGTCCCACCATCCGTCCCAACAGCTTGATATGCGCCATGATCTCTTCAACCGTATGAGCTTCAAGGATAAAAGTCGGAATCTTCAGTTGCTCTAATTTCTTTAAAAGATCGACGCGCACGAACGATTTTGGGGCTAAGATCAAATCGGGTTGGAGCGAGACTATCGATTCAATATTCGGCTGAGCATACCCCACTTTGGGCTTCGTTTTGACTTCCTCAGGAAAATTGCAAAATTCCGTCACGCCAACAATTTCCCCACCGGACCCAATGGCATACAACATCTCGGTAATACTGGGGGCAAGAGAAATAATCCGCTTGGGATGCTTGGCCAGAAACAGCTTCCGGCCCATGTCGTCAATAAACGTCCGGGGCGCCACATTCGCCATAAACGGCATGCCAGTCAAAATTCCTTGTTGGCGACGTTTGTTCATGGATTCACCGTCTCCCGCAAACAGGGGTGTCAAGAGAGCATGTTGCAAACATCCAATAAGACACAGAGCCGTCAAATAAAGAAGGCCCTTGGAAAAACTTCGCTGACACCGGATCGTTCGCAAAATAAAAAATCCCCAAGGCCTGACGGACCTTGAGGATTGCACCCGTATCATCATCCTCACCCTTTTCCTCAGCCCACGAAGGAAAGACGGTCATAGAATGAAGAAGTATTCTGACTTCTGGACTATAGCGAATCCAATGAACTTCTCAGTCAGCTCACCTAAACTGACGCAGCGTCATAAAATACTTCAAGCTGTGAAAGTTATCGGAAGCGGCTATAGCCTAGTTACAGCGGCGGGACCGTGCGGGATTCACACCCGCTTCCCTCCATGCATTCCGAATATATGTTAAGCTCGACTGTAGGTCAGCAACAAAAGCATTGTCAACTTGCCCACCTGCGATGTCCTACCCAAGAGCCATAGCTCTACCGCACGTCGCCTGAGTGCATGTCCCGTGCAACCATCCCGTCACGTGGGCAAGCCCACCTGCGATGTCCAACCCATGAGCCATGGCCCTGCCGCACGTCGCCTGACTTGACCTCAACGACGAATTCCTTCACCCTATGCCATCTCATGCGAAGAGCATTCTCTACATATCAAATGAAACATGGCTATCTTCTGCTCATGTTGCCGCCAATCTTCGTCTATCTCGTCGCAACAGTCCTTTTCGAACTGAGCGCTACAAACCGTTCAGGGGATCTGCCTAGCAAAATCGGGGCATTGATCGCTTCGCAAAATCTCACCACCTTGTCCTTTCAGCTTACTGAAATGAAGGTTCGATACATGTGGTTTGCCACAACCGTCGTAAATTTTACGGTCTGTCTCTATGCCGCGGTATTGTGCGGCACGATCATCTACCGATCACATTCCGTCAGACGCTTAATGCTGATGAAGGCGATTGGCCTGGTCTTGGTTATCGCGGGCATCGGAAGTTTGATTTATAGTGCGATGACCAAAAATATGATGTTTCAGCTCATCTATTATTTCAGTTTTCATACGCTTGAACACACAAAATACTATGGTCCCACATTTCTTGGTCATATTGACGCGTTACTGGCACTGGCCAACGCCTTAGCCGTCATCGTGCCCTGCCTCGTCTTACTCGCCGCGTCCAGCACTCTCGCACCACCCGTCGACAAGACCCAGGATCACCTCGCCCATCTCACGATACAAATGCGTCACCTCAGGGGCGTGTTAAATATTGGTTCGGCTATTCTCGTTGGCGGGACCCTCAACATGCACGCTTGGCTGAGGTGGCCAACAGGGCTAGTCCTCGATTCAAACGTCCAGTCGGCTTATGCCGGCGCCGCCCTTGCCATCACGATGTTTTGGGGGACGACCTTCACACTCATGCTCATCACAACGTATGGACCGGCTGCGAGTTACCTGAGTTTTCAAGCTCGAGACTTTGCCGAACGAGCCAGACAAGCCGGGACCATTCAAGACCCACAACGTTGGCTGCACGACAATCATTTTTCGATTACGTTGGGAGAACAATTACCGCAAATTGGCGTCATCCTTGGTCCCCTTTTGGCTGGACCGATCGGCTCCTTCCTCATGTCCCACGTAAGTTCGTGATGTTTTCGCAAGACGTCCCCTCACGCGCCTACACCTCTGGCTGGTGGCCATACAGTGGAACATCCTATTCAGCATGTATATGTTCTTCCTGAATTTCAGCGCCCTTTAAACGATTAGTTATCACCCAACGGTTCAATGGCGTCTTCTGCCCACCCTGCGTGTAGTACGCCAGTGAATTGTAAAAAATATAATGTTTGTCCCCGACCGCCTCCGCACTCGCGACTTTAAATTCATCCCACTCGAAATGATTGGTAATCGCCGTGCCGCTCATCGTGATGTTTCCACTGCTTGAAATATCGATATCATCGAAGGTTTCATGGGTGACATCATTCGCACGATGCACCTTTTGGGATGTAATCACGATTCGCTTGATGTCACCGACTGCGTCGTAACCGGTTGTCATGGGACTTTTTAGGGCTTTGCGTGCGATGTCCAGCAATTCGGCATCAGTTGACACGGATTTCGGCATTCTTGCCAAGCTGAGCGCTTTGTGAAAGTTGGATTCATATTGTTTCGTGACCTGCTCGATCTGTGCAAGCAGATTCACCCGTGCTTCCAAATCCTTCGTCTTGAGCTGCCGGGAAAAGATAATGGCTTCACTCACAAGAGTATGATGGGCAGCCAGACGACGCTTGATCTGCTTCGCGCGTCCTTCATACAGAAAATGTTTGAGTCGATCCTCTTCTTTTGTGGGGTCGTACCCTTGATAGAGACTCAACGATTTCCCGACTTCCGCGACATTCACGTGCAGATACTCGTTGAATTGCGTTAATCCAGAATCTACCTGCGCCACGATCCCACGTAAGGAACGGTCTAACCTTTCCACATCATCCATTTCATAGACTCCAGACTGTTCAACCGTTAAACGAGTGTTCGGCAAATACGCCAGTTGCTTGATCTGTGGAAGAGGCTGATAGGTCTGGATGGCCGCTTGACGGGCAGCGCTCAGGACGGCAAGCCACGCGGCAATCTCCCCTTTTTCTAATGGAATCCGAGGCGCTGGTGGAACATTGAGCTTTTTCGTCGTCTCGTGAATCGCCCGCAAACGAGACTGCACGTCACCGAGAGTCTCCAAATCCTTGGCGGCCTGCTGTTTTCCGAAATTGATCATGTTTTCAAGCTTGTCGATGGACTCTTGAGCGGACACGACCGTCGGATGAGAAGAAAACGCTTCGTATTTCTTGAGAGCCTGTTTAGACCGATCCAACGATTCCTGGTATTTCTGAACATACTTGGGATCTTGAAACGGTTTTACGCCACTTTTATCCATCGTCTCAAACACGCTCTCGACGTCCCTCTTGATTTTTTTGACTCGAATTTGATGCTGTGAAAGCATTTCTTGCGGCTTGGATGACCCCAATGGCTTCGTCGCCTGTTTGGGAGAGGAAGAAGTATGGTCCTGTGAGACTGGGCGAGATTTCTGAGCACTGCCTGGTTGCGCTAATCCATTCAACTGTTCATAAAAAGCCTTGTACCGGGCATCGGCTTCCTTCCAGGCCGGAGTCGATTGATCAGCCACACCATCGAGACGTTGACGAGTCAGGTCAAGCAGTTTCAAGGTTCGCTTGACCGTATTGAGATTCACGTCCGGCTTCCCCTCGAATTGCTTCTCGTAACGATCAATGTCGGCCAAAACATTTTCGATCTGTCGATCGGCATCACTTCCAGCCAAAACCGCTCCGGTACATAATAGACAAACGAGGCACAGCAGAAAGGTTCTATATTCTTGCATATTGTGTATTCCCCACATTTTCAACAATTCCAACGATGAAGACGAATTATCATCGGAGTTACACTGTAACCTACGGACCCAATTCCCCGAATATCAACCCTCTGGAGACTTTATGCGCAACGTATGTTTTGGACCGCACAGCATTCGCTGTGTGACGCCTTCCACTCAGACAGGAGACTGAATGCAGGCCTTGCTTCACACCTAGATCCTCGAGAATAGACATTAAAAATCTTTTGGGTTGATAAATGCCAACTGCGCGAGATGGGGAATCGCGCGCTTCCCGGGACAGGCCGTGCTCTTAAAGTCCTGGTGAAAATACACAGCCCGGTCAGATGGACGCATCACGCCAAGGTTTTTCATCGCAGGATACATCCCATAATCCGGATGACTAGGATCATGCTTGAGCCACCCGAGAAACCCGGAGAGCAAGAACAAGCGTCTGCTCACTTCAATTCCAGCCACCGTTTCATCCTCGAAATCACCAGCGAATGCCACACCAATACCCTCGGTATTATGGCCTTTGGTGTGAGCGCCGGATCGATCCTCGCCCCGCCCTTCGCAGATCACCATTCCCTTCTTCTTGGCCATCAAATAGACGACGAAGTTATAAGGCACATCGTTCCCCAAGTCCGGACGAATCGTCTGCAATCGACGCATATTTCGGTACACTTCCCGTAGCGTTTCCCACACGACGGGTGAAGTATCGCTTCGATCGGTGACCACCGTATGATGAATAATCACATGTGTCCGCTTTGTTCGAGGAACACGGTGCCCCAGCCTTGGAAAAGAGTTTTTGGCTCCCCACCCCTGACGGTCGACGAACATCAAGTCTGGAAGTATTTCAAACCTCGCCATGAGAACATCCTTTCCGACTCAGCCCGCATTCAATGACGCATTGCGGTTTGAGCTTCATATGAGAAAAGAGTGGATCAACATTAAGGTGCGTTTCCACATGATCGGCCCAGCGATCTATCTCTTGAGATAATCTTTGAGAGACCGCCTCCGAAATCGTGATATCAAGCTCTTGCAGGTTCTTACGTACTCGTATCCGGTTCAGCCACAGCCGGCGAAAGCCTGGCCGGTCAAACAGGCCATGGATATAGGTTCCCCAAACAAGGCCGTCATCCCGCATATACCCATCAAATTGGGATTCATTCCTGGAAGTGACGTGGAAACATGATCGAAGACAGGCTCCCGTCGTCACCCCCATATGGATTTCATACCCCTCCACCACACACGCTCCCCCGATGTTGTCATGCAACGGTCGTGCGGTGACCTGAATCGTCTTTTTCTCAGGAAGGAGTTCAGTCGTCAGATCCAAAAGACCGAAACCGTCTATCGTGCCACCGCCTTCGACTCCTTGAGGGTCGCGTATCTGTTGCCCCAGCATCTGAAACCCTCCGCAAATACCCACGACTTCCACGCCATGGGAAAGTCTCTTGGCGATAGCTTCCTGAAAGCCCTCCTGCTGTACATACGCAAAATCGGTCATGGTGGTTTTGGAACCGGGAAGAATGACGACATCGGCCCCATCAAGGTCTTTGGGATGACGGACATAACGAAGGACGACATCCGGCTCCGCCGCGAGCGGGTTAAAATCCGTAAAGTTACTCATATGCGGCAACAGCAACACGGCCACATTGACCATGTCGGAACCAAATGGTGATGAGGCATACCGATCTACGACAACGCTGTCTTCTTGATCGAGGTCAAGTCCTTTCAGATACGGAAGCACACCCAGGACAGGAACACCAGTCCGTTCTTCGATCATTCTCACGCCGTCTTCAAATAACGTGACATCGCCCCGGAATTTATTGATGACAAACCCGATAACCCGGCGGCGTTCCTCTGAAGCAAGCAAATCCATCGTTCCGATGATTTGTGCGAACACGCCGCCACGATCAATGTCAGCCACGAGAATCACCGACGCATCGGCCATGTTCACGACTGGCCAATTGACGAGATCCCGTTCTCGAAGATTCATCTCGGCCGCACTCCCGGCTCCTTCAATCATGAGGACTTCATAGCGCCGGGCTAACCGTTCGTAACTCTCCTCCACGATCTTCATCAGATCTGACTTCTTCCGGAAGTATGTTTGCGCATCTTGTGTGTTCCACACTTTTCCTTGCACGATCACCTGTGAGCGGCAATCCGCTTCTGGCTTCAGCAAAATAGGATTCATATCGACATGGGGCTTCAGCCCGCAGGCTTGGGCTTGCAGCACTTGCGCTCGTCCCATCTCACCGCCTTCAGGAGTGACAAAGGAGTTTAATGCCATATTTTGAGCCTTAAAGGGCGCAACCCGCACGCCGGCGCGAAAGAACAGACGACATAGGCCGGCTGTGACAAGACTTTTCCCGACATCCGAGCCGGTCCCTAATATCGCGAAGGCTCGTGCCCGGATTTTGGTATTTTGCTGTTCATTCATTGACAATCGTTTGCTCCAGGATGGACCATCACGTTCACGTTTCAATCAGGGGCGTCGTTATCTCTCGCTGCCGCACCGCGATCGATTATGGTATACATTCAACCATTACCCATCTTCTTATCATGAAATGAAGGACATCATGAACATTCTTCGAATAGCCTGGAAAACCGCTCTCGTATTGCTTCTTTTGGCCATATGTTGTGTCGTGGTTCGTACCCCGCCGATGACGTATGCGGAGAATCACGCACAGGAGCCGAACAGTATCCTAAAAAATGTGCTCAAACAGGGCACATTGGAAATTGGCGTCTCGTTATTCACGCCCTGGACGTTACGAGACGCGAAAGGAGAGCTCGTTGGCTTCGATATTGACGTCGCCAAACAATTGGCCAAGGACTTAGGCGTTCAGCCAAAATTTCACGTCCTTGATTGGGAAGACATTCTACCGGCCCTCCTGCACAGGAAAATAGACATCATTATCGCCGGAATGGTCATTACCCCCGCAAGAGCGCTCAAAGTGAATTTCAGTCAACCCTACGTCGAATCGGGAATCGGACTGGCCACGAATATTGAATTAACCAGGTCATTTTCTCATATCAAAGACCTGAACCGCTCACAGGTCACCCTCGCCGCGGTCACGGGGACAGTGGCTGATGAGTTAGCCCGTCGGATCTTCCCGAAAGCGAACGTTCAGACATTTACGACGAGCGAACAGGCGAAAAACGCGGTGACCAAGGGAACGGTCCATGGATATATCGAACATGAGCCACTCCCAACCTTCCTCACCATAGATTATCCAGGGAAAGTCGATCAACCGTTATCCAAACCCCTCCTGACCACGAAAGCGGGCTTTGCCATCAATAAAGGCGATGCTGATTTCATTAATTTTTTGAATGCGTGGATTACGGCACGTGAAGCCGATACCTGGTTAGCCTCCGCTCATAAGTACTGGTTTCAATCCCTCGAGTGGAGAACAGAACTCGGTGTGAAAGAATGATCCCTCGCTATCGCGAAGAGACATGGTTGAACCTAAGTGACGCCTGGGGCCTGCTACTAGCCGTTCCCCTGCTGATCGCAGCAGGAGGTCTTACGCAACCGGAAAAGTCTGTCATCCTTCCTGACGAAGGCTCGTATCGTTCAAATTTCTCGGACTCTATTCTCGATTCCACTGAATGGCGCAAACCGCCCGTCCCGGAATTACCGTGGAGAGCCTCGGCCAAACCCGAATTAGACTGGCGAACTTCTCCGCCTCCAAAATCTTCTTCGAGCAGATCGATTGGCGGGCTCAAACTCTTCCCTCGATATCGCCCGGGACGTACCGATGACTTTGACCCGATTACGCGGGAAGAAAAGCCTTTGATTAAGCTCTTTGAATTCGGGCGTTAAATATCGAGAAGAGTCAAACGATGGCGGAGCGCCTGGGGACGTAACGGGCAAAGAGAGGGCAGACAGTTACGAAGCCATGCGTTGAGTCAGCACAACTTTGAGGAGGCCGGAATCGGAGGGGACGAGTTCGCTACTTACGACACGGTTGTGACCATCTGATTTGGCCTGCGTCATCGCACGATCAGCGGCTGAGAACAGGTCCTCAAAATCACAGGGAAAGGTCAGGGGAAGGCTGGCGACACCAAAGCTGGCAGTCACCGGAACACCGCCCGGATTCGCCGACTCGACACGTTGTCGAAGACGATCGACCTTGGCGAGCGCATCCAGTTCGCTACAGTGCGGAAACGCGATCGCGAACTCATCATCGTTCGTTCTGGCAACGATATCTTCTTCCCGCGAGAAAGCCTTCAAAATCGTGGCCATTTCTTGTAAGACCAAATCCCCGAGAATCTGCCCGAACTGATCAATCAAGCGTTCGAAATGATCCACGCTGAGCACCACCAGACTCAACGGGTATCCATGACGATGGGCTTCATTGGTCCGCTGACTGCCGGCATTGAGCAAGTAGGGCTTGCTGTAGAGAGAGGTCAGCTCATCCGTCATGACGAGTTGACGGAGTTCTCTCTCCTGCGCATCGACCTTATCACGAAGGTTTTTGATGAGGAGGAGATTTCTGACACGACATTGCAATTCTTCTTCGACCACCAATTTGCCGATATAATCATTGGCCCCCTTGTT
Source organism: Nitrospirales bacterium (assembly GCA_031315865.1). NCBI lineage: Bacteria > Pseudomonadati > Nitrospirota > Nitrospiria > Nitrospirales > Nitrospirales bacterium. The sequence goes on along the minus strand of JALDRJ010000002.1, from coordinate 2,701,847 downwards.
CAATACCTCGGGAACCATCTCGTGTTTCTTCGTCCGACAAATCGCCAAAATTGGTCGTTGTGACTTTGGCCCCTTGATCGAACGGATCGTTTGGATCAAATCACAATCCCGGGATGCACCCTTATCACCGATCGCAATGACGACAAGATCATATTCTTCTTGCTCAAACATCTGAAATGCTTGTTGCGCAGACGCACACTGCGTGACAGTCAACCCCATTCGCTGGAGCGATTCCCTCATCGACATCGCAGCGGATGTATGACCATCGACGTACAGAATATGTCCTTTAAAAAAACGATGTTCTTGAATCAAGATAATGAGTGCGGTCATATCTTGACAGCATTCAGCAAACTCGTGGGTTGGATACATCCTCACCAATCCATCATGATTGGAGGATGCCTCAGGAGGGGAGCTAGCCGATGTCAACATGAACAATGGGGTGCGTTGGTTCCATTCTGACGTTTTCAACGTACTCCAAAGATGTTTTTCCGACGTCTGCGCCAATGGAACGGATACACAAATGAAATCAAAATATTCTTCTTGAATATACTGTAGAGCTTCTGGCCCGTCCCGACAGACTACGGCCGACACATCATGCTGTCCAAAGATCTGCCACAACTTCTTCTGCTCAGCGTCCGACGCGTTCATGATCAACGCACGTAATGAACAGCTGAATGCATGAGAGGCGCTAGCGCTGAAAGAAGGAAAGGCGGTCCTTGGCATGTACGGCTTGCCCAATCTTGGTCTTATGTCATAAATCGGTCGTTCGCGAACTCGTCGCGCTCCATTTTCTCATCGGAATTTTGAAGAACAGGCTTAAACGCGGCTCCTTCATGCGTCTTTCAAAGCGCATGGAAACGATAGATAATCCTCTGAAGATGAATGTCATGTCTTCTAACTTGACTCCAGAGTCAATTCTCATCAGTATAGAACGAAATTTTGATCAACGGGAAGGAACGAACATGAACTATCACGTACCTCGAAGACGATTCTTCATCCTCACCCTCATCAGTTTCATGGCATTGGAAACGGGTTGTACCCTCAAGGCGTCGACTGAGTCAGTCGCAGATGCCACGAGTAATTTCCTATCCTCCACGACACCTGGAGCATGGTTTACCGTAGATGGACTTCTCCATCCCGACCAACGGCTCAACGCGTTTATGGCAACCAACCATGAGAACCTACGACAAGACATCGCCAAAGGCAGTGGAGAATACCTGACGTCATTGGGTACGTTGTTGATGGTATCCAACGAGCAAATGCCGAAATTCCAACACCACGCACAACAACGCCAGGAACAGGTCTTCAGGCCTCAACAAGTACCCCTGCCAGAGTTCGTGCACGCGATGACAAAAATCAGTCGAGAGATTGCCTACTAATCCGCCAACCAATGACATGGCTGTTCGTTATAGCCGTTTCAGTGATACCGAAACGCCCAGCGCGCTCTTGTACGCCTTGGCTCTTCAAGACGTGAAGGAAACATCCATGTGTGTCAGGACAGCCAAGCGGGTATCACCTTTCGTCTGGTTCTACGTCGTACCGCGCGGGATGTGTCCTCTAAAGAGAGCCGCCGCCGACCAACAGACACGGATCGTCGAAGGCCTGGCTGATCCAGGGTATGGTGGTCAACTCATAGTTCGGAGGATTAGTAGCAGACACGAACGATACGCGAAACCGGAGGACGCGCTGTTAACGAACCCCTTGGGCTTGATAACAGGCTAAGGCATTCAGAAAACTTTGATTCGCGAGGATAGAGGCTTTACCGATATAAAATTGTTCAACCGCATCACAGTACCTTCCTTCTTCTCCAGGCTTACAGGCAATAAGATCACGATCCAGATTTCCTACAGCTTTTCGAGCCACGTATTCCGCACGCGCTTGCGAGCGGTGTTGCTCACGAATTTGCTTCCGTAGAGACGCCATTTGCTGGATGATTCCATCAGCCTGCTGGATAGCTTGAGGGATTGAAGCATGGATGGATGACCGCATGGTCTTTTTAAATCGATCATTGATGATGCGCGTCAAGAGATTTTCCATTTTTTCTTCCAGCTCCGATAAATTTTTCGGACAATTCTGGCTGAACTCATGGGGACTCTCGCTATGAGCCCATCTCACCTCTCCCAGACACGTCATGATCACTAGAGAGCATAGACCCGCCTTGATTATTCTCATCATGGTTCCTTGAGCTGTCTAAGAGAGGACGGCAAGCCTTAGGGAGATCATAGAACGGTCCGTTACGGTTTGCTCTGATGCGACTGGCTCCTGGCTGGTTGCGGGGTTTTTGAAGTCGTGGAAATATCCTGACGTCGGCGCTCCCGCGTCATGGGAGTCTTATAGGGTTTTTTGAGTGTACCCAAATTCGGCATGCGAGGAGCTCCGAACATATCGGCCACCATACCAGATTGAGGAACCCGAATATTGCCATGAGCGGCCATACCAAGACTGGCATCGCCAGCAAGGCTACTCGCCGGCAAGGAGATATTGAGTACGCAGAGACAGAATGCACAATAATACCCTTTCATGGTCACCCTCTCTTTCAAGATAGATAAAAAAAGCCTGAACCGTTACGGACATCTCCATTGAAACGCCGGACTTGAGAGGATCATATTACCAAAGAGCGTACAGGCAACGAGCCATCAGAAGCATCGAATTTGAATGCCTGCTCAAAGAAAGAGAACGTTCCCAATGGATGTTGGATATGGATCATCTATTGACATTAGAAGGGATAACTCTGCATCCGACGTTCGTATTCATCAAACGATTCAGGATCAAGACAATCTGGCGAATTTGGTGATTGAGTCTCAAAACATTCTTGTTCCTGCGCATCCTGCAAGGTCTCATGGCCGGCATTCTTCACCTCACAGCCCACCAACATGATCGCAGTCATACCAAACGCTAACAAAACATGAGTGACATGAGGACGGCTGGTCAATTTCTTCATAACCATTCCTTACATTGCTGTCTAGAAGGTTTCGGCGAGGCGCCATACGATAAGGGGCATAGCAAGGCCGCTAATGATAATCAATCCTCCGCTGATCATCAAGACGAGTCCTCGCGTGATAGCTCGTGTGCTTCCAATGACCGGAGCATGCTCGATGGCCAGATTTTTGGACACAGACCGTTGTTGCGTCACCCGCATGCGATGCCCCCGATACAGAAAGTAGGTTCCGATTCCTACGGCCGGAAACCCAGCCGCCATCGAAATCAAAATGAGCAGATAGGCTGATGTATCAAAGGATGGCTGAGGAACATCTGGCGATAAACCCTTGAGCTCTCCGAGGTAGGTTTCTGTCAATTGCAGAAAAATCCATCCCAGCAGAATCATGCCTAGGAGGATGAGAAACACAAGCCAACCGAACCATGGCTTGGCAGAAACACTTTTGGAAAAAGACGGCATGCGAATAATCTAAGACAATCATATTGCAAACTACCCGATCTCGTCCAGATTGCGCGCGAACGGTCAACACGTGGACTTTGAATCTGACGGCAACAGTATAAACTTGTAATCATCCTCCAATCGGGCACTGAAAAAGTACGGGACAATGCCTGGAATCAACAAGGCAAGAGACAGGTCAGCGCGGTAATTCGATTCCAATTTAGTCTCGACCTTTTTGCACCCAGATTTCTCGATCTCTAAAAAATAGGTTTTAGGAATTCCCGCTCGCGTATTGTAATAGATCGGCGTTTTGCCCAGCGGCGCGCCGTTCAACATGATTTGCGCTCCAGGAGGATCAGTATTGATGCGGGAAGTTTGCAGGCATCCCTGAAGAAGAAACACGCATGCCAGAAAAAACACCATTGCCGTTGAACCCTGAAAATTGAACGGTCGCATACTCCCTCCCAACGCTGAGAATAAAACGAACGCGAGCGGCAGGCTTACCCCATACGACGTATCCGCATTCAACGATACAACCGCCAAGCCTCCCTATCTATCATGTTCCAAATATTCCTTTAAGGCAACGGCATTGTTGTAACGCTCTTCCTTGGAAGCAAACACAAAGGTCACGCGTTGGGTCTTGACCTTTTGCCGCATGTCTTCAAGAATGCTCGAATGGTGTTTGAGTTCCTGGAAATACCGATTTTTGAAGGCCTTCCATTTATCCGGATCATGCCCAAACCAGGTTCGTAACTCTTTGGATGGAGCCGCCTCCTTTAACCAAAGATCAATCTGAGCCTTTTCCTTGGAAATCCCGCGTGGCCATAAACGTTCGACCAAAACACGCAACCCATCTTCCTTCGCAGGTGCTTTATAGACTCGCTTCAGTACAATCGGCATTGGCAGAAAGCTCTCTCATCAAGTATACAGTCACAGAGCTTCTCGACAATGTGACACGCCAACGAAGATAGCCGCTCGAAATGAGAAAAAACTAACGGGCATCATGAAAAATAATCCCAAGCGCCCATCGCTCACCGGAATGAATTCGACTCACTCCATGCCGAACAGAGGCACGCAGCATGCCTCGCCTACCGGAAATCGGCCGCTCAGACACCGGGAAGATAACCAGATCGCCCTGAGCAGGCGTCAGGACGGTCGCTTGAGATTGTTGCCGAGGACGATTTTCCACCAGCACGAATTCACCGCCCTCATAATCTCGTCCCTTTTGATTCAGCATGATCATCATCTGGAGAGGAAACAGGGTCGGACCATAGACATCTCGATGCAATCGATTCATACCTCCAGCCTGATAATGAAGTAGCAATGGGGTTGGGTGGGTCTGACCGTGCTCACGACAATACGCACGAAACTGTTTGAGTGTGGCAGGGTAATGAAGATCTAATCCCATGTCCCGCATCATCCTATTGGCAACGGGGACTAACTGCCGATAGGCCTGCGTGCGCAATCCCGCGACCAAGCGAGGAAGTGGCTCGGCAAAATACGCATAGTCTCCTACGCCAAAATTATGCTGCTCCATGTTGACACGCTTGCGAAACGATTTCGTGTCATCATAGCGCGCGATGAGTTCTTCACAGGTTGCAGGATCGACCACATTGGCAATCGTCGCGACGCCCCGTTCATAGAGCGCATGTTCAGCTTCCTTCACATTCACATCTTGGATGCGAGCAATCATCACATCACTTCCAACATGGGGTTGCCGAAAAAAAGCCGCCAGCGGCGTACTCGGCCTCAGGCCGCCTGAACCCCACTGGCGAGCGAGCAGGATTTCAGCAGAGTCACAACGTCGTTCTGACGAAATATGGCCTTTGACAATTTCATTATTCAACACGCCCAATAGCGTCGGTATTCGTGTAGATGGGTCAACGTTGAGAGATCGGACATTCGATCTACAAAGACTTTTCCATCAAGATGATCGATCTCATGTTGCAGGACACGGGCAAAAAACCCTTCGGCCTGCAACTCAATCGTTCCTCCCTGGCGATCTATCGCTTCGACGGTTACTGACCTCCAACGAGGGACTCGGCCTCGCAAGTCAGGCAGGCTTAAACACCCTTCCCAATCCTCTATTGTCTCTGACGAATGCCGGGTCATTTTCGGGTTCACGAGAATAGTGAGTGGCACAGGCTGATACCCAGGATAGCGGGGATTCGTCGGCTCAACCTCAATGACGATAGCCCGATGCGGGCGATGCACTTGCGGAGCGGCAATGCCCACGCCATCCGCATCACGCATCGTTTCGATCAGATCGTCGAGCAAGTCTTGAAACTCTTGGGTCGCACAGGTTCCGGCATTCACGATCTCTCCGCCAGCACGGATTGCCGGATGCCCTAATCGAGCAATCTTTAAAAGCCCCACACTGATCTCCCCCACGACTCAGATGGCAAATCGTCCCCGAAAGGACGACAGCATATCGTAGTCCCTGGCACAACACAATCTGCATGGAACCCTGATTGCTGTGACGACAATCAGATCGGTCAGTCATGGATCATACCAACTATGGAGGAAACAGGGTTGGGGCAATCAATGAGATAGAAAGAATACGCCACCGAAGACGGTCGTTATCAAGACTGGCCGACTCCGATGTTCGTCAAAGCCGGCTGTTGCGCCATCTCAAAGGGAAGACAATGCTCGAGCGTGACTTCTAGTTGACCGACATCTTTGCCTGACTGCGTGTTGGCCCGACAATGTAAGACATGCGCATGATCCATTCGATGAAGGTACTCCGCGATGAGGTCGATGCCTTCATCCGCAAACGCCAAATTCTTAGCACAGACTTCCGCATCGCTCACCACATAGGAAAACACAGGCAGCCCAAGTTGCGCTTGCGTCAGGCGGCCGGCTGCCTCAGCTAACGCTTGCATGAGAATGGCGACCGGAATCGCAGGGTAGAAGGGAAAATGCCCGGCGCATTGTTGAGGCGATTCAATTCCCAGCACAGCTGTTAATCGCCTCCCTGCTATCTGGACATTCTTCAGGGGGAGAGACTGTGTATAGGGGTTGAAAACCCGAGAAGGTTCGCCACTCTCTTGCTGTCGGTATCCCTGAAAAAGTCGTTCGAACAAACGTTCACCAACCGTCGCATACCGAACAGTCAGGTCGTATAACACCGTTTCTTGATGCTCGTCCCACAATTGAGTCCTCGCGAGCGCGGTACGATGATCGATTGCGAGCGGCCAAGCCTTCCCGAAAAAATGCTCGGAGGTCAGAAATGTCTGGATTGGTCCACGCCGGATCAAATGCGCCTGCTGTGCCAGGTAATAATGCTTTTGATCTGTTCCCTGTTGCAGTGCGACAGAACAAAGGCCCAAAATCGCCAAATGTCGACCAATCTCTGCCGCTGAAATAGCGCCAGCTTCCAGGGAAAATCTATGCTGAACCGGCACCCGGGCTGATAACACGCCGCTGGGATCCAGCATGAGCTGAGCAAACGCAAAATATGGAGGGCGAATCGCAATACGACTCCATAGTTTTTCGAGCTGTACGAATTCGACCGCGGTCATTCCCATAGCGAACTCCTGGACAAGATTGTGGCCCCCACCTAAATCGGCCCAAGAGATCCAGGTCTTGACGGCGATCAAGAAAAAACCTGAAAAACATGAGAAATTCAAAAAAAATAACGTTGCATTTCCCAACTTCTCCAAACCTATCAAGACTGCAAAAACAGCTGGCCGGCATCTCATCCAAATGCTGCCAGCACATCCCGAACAGGACAATCACGATGAACGGAGAAAAGGGAAAAACGTTTCTGTTTGAAAAATGGCGGAGACTCGACGAAGCGGGCTACAAGGAATGTTGATTCGCGAAAAGAGGAGTGATAGGGACACAAAAATATGGGGCAGAATCATTCATTGAGATAACGGAAACTTCCGGAGTCGAAGCGAGTTCGTGACAACCGATACGCTGGAAAAGGCCATTGCCCCCGCGGCAACCATCGGATTGAGCCATCCGGCAGCGGCCAATGGAATCGCAGCCACATTGTACAAGAACGCCCAGAAGAGGTTTTGGCGAATCGTCGCAAACGTCGCTCTCGCCAATTGTAGGGCCGTCATCACGAGCGAAGGATCTCCCGACATCAAGACGATATCACCGGCTTCGATCGCGACATCCGTTCCTGTGCCGACCGCCACACCCAGGTCTGCCGCCGTCAATGCCGGGGCGTCATTGATTCCATCGCCGACAAACGCCACCGATTTGCCTCGCTCGCGTAATTGCGTTACCCGATCGGCCTTGCCATCCGGCAGGACCCCGGCCATGACTTCCCTTATCCCCACCTGCCGCGCGATAGCCTCAGCCGTCTGATGGTTATCGCCCGTGAGCATCATAGGTTCCACGCCAAAATCCCGTAAGGCACCCACCGTCTCGGCCGCCCGAGGGCGTAACGTATCGGCAACGGCCAACACCCCACGTACCTTGCCTTCCCAACCTGCCAGAAATGTGGTTTTCCCCTCCCCTTCCCATTTCGTCATCGCTGCGGCCAATCGTTCGGTCATTTCTAACCCGCGGGCCTGCAGGAGCTTGAGTTTTCCGACGATCACCTCAAGGTCATCGACGACTCCGACGATTCCTTCGCCGGTCAGACTTTCCAACGTTCGAGGAACCCCCAACTCGATCCCCCGTTGTTCGACTCCAAGCGCGACCCCTTGACCGATCGGATGGCCGCTCGCCGCCTCGACCGTTCCCACCAGATACAGAAACCGTGATTCATCCGAATCTGTCTCGACATTCGTTAACGTCATGGCCCCCATCGTCAATGTGCCAGTCTTATCAAACACCACCGTATCGATCGCACGCGCGCGTTCGAACACGTCAGCATTTTTAAAGAGCACGCCCAGCTCAGCCCCCCTCCCACTCCCGACCATGATGGCGGTAGGGGTCGCTAACCCTAGAGCGCAGGGACAGGCAATGATCAGGACAGCCACGCCGTTTCGGATGGCAGTGGTCACATCATCAGTTCCCAGCCACCATCCAATCGACACAACCACGGCGATCAGGATGACGACGGGAACGAATATACCTGAGACGTAGTCAACAAGTTTTTGAACTGGGGCCTTACTGGCTTGTGCATCCTCGACAAGACGAATGATTTTGGCTAATGCCGTGCCTTCCCCTACTTGCGTCACTTGAATTTCCAGGCGGCCTTGCTGGTTAATCGTCGCTCCAAATACCTGCTCGCCTGCCTGCCGGTCGACCGGCATCGACTCTCCGGTCAGCATGCTTTCATCAATCGCCGATTCGCCGGAAAGAATCTTCCCATCGGCTGGTATCTTCTCTCCAGGAAACACGATCACGACCTCTCCGCGCCTCAGCTCCGAGACGGGCACCAAAACTTCCTTCCCTTCCCGCAGCACTCGCGCGTCTTTCGCGCCAAGTTCGATGAGTCGAGCGATTGCTTGAGAGGCCTGTCCCTTGGCTCGCGCTTCAAAATAGCGCCCCAAGAGAATCAGCGTGATAATCATGGCGGACGTTTCGAAAAAGATGGGATGACCGGCAAACAATGCCCACACGGAATATCCCCATGCCGTCAGCGTACCGACAGAAATCAACGTATCCATCGAGGCCTGAAACACGAGTAATTGTTTTAAAAATGTCCGGTGAAATTGCCAGCCGAACAGGAAAACCACAGGAGTCGCGAGAAGGCATTGCGCAATACGGGTCGCGGACGTTTCAGGCAGACCCATGGCCAGGACCATGAGCGGCACCGTCAAGATGGCGGAAAAAAACAACAGGCGCCGTTGATGCAGCGCCTCCCGGGAATATCGTTGAACGACCGTATCCCGCTTGGTATTTGCAACCACGGGATGAAGGGAATATCCGATTTTTTTTATGGCCTGTTGAATCGATTCAACGTTGACGTCAGGATCAAGAACCGCCCGCGCCTCTTGGCCGGCGTAATTGACCGTCGCCTCATGCACGCCCTGTTGTTTCGAGAGAACGCGCTCGACCCGTGCGGCACAAGACGCACAGGTCATGCCTTCCACATCGAAACTGATCGTCTTGAGTTCTGGTTGCGTCATCAGTTCCAGTTCAAATCTTTACTCATCGAATGAGCCGGATGAATCATGATTCGTCAACTACACATCGTCTCGCTTCACGAAGGACGGGAAACACCCCACGAGGGACGAACACTCATTCTGCGACCGTGAATCCCTGATCCTCAATGGCCTTGCCGATCGCGCTCTGCTGGATTTTCGTCTCATCAAAATTCACATCGACAGTCTTGCTGGCGACATGCACTTCGGCGGCATGGACGCCGTCGATGGTTTTTAGAGCGCCTTCAATCGATTGTTTGCAGTGGTCGCAAGAAATATCCGGGACTGAGAGTGTCACAGCAGCCATGGGCTCCTCCTTTATTTGGGGTTGGGACCGGTAACCTTATTGGTATACCTCAACGTTTCCAATAATTCGTCGACGATTTCTTCTGAGCGGCCTTCTGCCACCGCATGCATAACACAGGTTTCGATATGATTCTGGAGCAGGATTCGGTTGACTTTTTCCAGCGAACCTTGAAGCGCCGAAACCTGTTTCATCACCTCCGGACAGTATCGTTCCTCTTCAACCATATTGATGACGGCCTCAATATGACCTCGAACGGTTTTCAACCGATTCATCGCCGTCCTTTTGTGTTCTTCTTTCATATCCCCATCCTACCCCACCCCAGGTGGGGTAGGTCAAGCATGAGAAACCTCTCCAGGCCAATGCTCCCAAGTTCATAACTGATTATGAATACTGTTGTAATAGGAATTCTTGAACTCTAGGCAACTAATGAGAATGAAACACAGAAGGCAGAATTCGACGAAGGCTTTGATTAACAGAAATCTCCTTTGGAGTCTCATAGATCCGAAAGAAGATAGCCAACGCAACAAACACACCAGTTTATGGGGTCATTGGGTGGTATACGCAAGGCTTCAATCGGCGTGTCCCTCGGGCTCAGACGCGCCCCACTCGTGTACGGGATCGGAGGTCTTTGAGGTTTCTTCTTCCCGCATCTCGCCGATACAACGGAAGATCGAAGAGGGGCTGCTCACGCGTCGCCAAGCCCAGGCTCAGAAACGATGTCACGTCAAGCAATGACGCCCTATTGTGTTGGAACCTGGCTGAGGTCATGTACGTGAACGAACAGACCTGTTATTGGGCAGCGGATTAGTGGTATAACTTTCGTATTCCTCGACAGCATCAGCATCGACCTCGACTGGGCCCTTACCAGCCCAATGTCGATTCGTTCCTCTTTTTTTAACACCAGAAATCCAATATTCCTCACCAGTTTCAACATCATAAAAGTTTCCACTCACTCCTGCACACTTTATAAAGCGTTTACTATTATAATAAACCGATTGTCCGCTTTTAGAAAACCTCTCCCACCCGATCCTTGCAGGACCGCTATCACCAAATCCCGACTTCAATTCGATGTACATCAACCGACGTTTCTGTCCACGTGTGAGTTGTGACATGACATCCCCTCAAGAAGCAAAGACCATCATATATTCTGCAGTACGACCGGTGCTCCGCGAACAGCCAGGGCAGCCAGAGCCCGGGTTCGGCGTTGACGTGCTCAGACGACATAAAAACGATTTACCGATTCTCTCCCTGGAAGCGTAGATAGCGACAGTTATTGAACCGTCGACTGCATCAAACGATTGGCTTGTGGCGGTGAAAACCCACGGTACCCATTATGCCGTTCGGTCAGTTCCAGGACGGAAAACGGCTGGCCGTTGACTTTTTCTGGAACCGTGAATATCTGCCTCAGATCGCCTCCCGGCTCGCCGATCACCTGGCCGGCGAAAACCATTCCCCGCTTCTGAGACTCGCGCATGGCCTGTTCGATGTCATGAACAAGAATCGCGATATGGTGCAACGTGCGATCACCGAACTTCTCGACCCATGCCGGAATAATGCTGGTTTTCCCGCGTTCATCGTCATACGCTTGATCGATGAAGAGCGCGGGATATCCCTCCACGCGGTAGACTTTGGCGTACCAATCGTCGTAATTGAGCGTTTCCGTATAGACATAGCCAAGCTGCAGAAACTCTTCGGCCCGTCGATCAATATCAAGGGTACGAACGGTAATATGATCCAGGACCGGGAATACCCCAACGCCAATCTCACTCAATCCCTTTGCAAAGGTACGAGCCGCTTGATTACGCGACAGATATTCGTTGACCAAACCAAGGACGGTCGACTCAAGTTCAGGGGTCGTTGTCATCATCAGTCCTCCTCATTCTCGTTGCTCGTCGCTCCCGGCAGAACCGTATCGGGTCTATGAATCCAGAGAAAAGGTGATCCCTTGCGCCAACGGCAAATCCGTTCCCCAATTGATAGTGCTTGTTTGCCGCCGCATATAAGCCTTCCACGCGTCGGAGCCCGCCTCTCGCCCTCCGCCCGTTTCCTTCTCTCCTCCAAACGCCCCGCCGATCTCAGCTCCCGACGTACCGATATTGACGTTGGCGATACCACAATCACTCCCCGTGGCCGCCAAAAACCGTTCAGCATGACGCATGTTCAACGTAAAGAGAGAAGACGACAAACCCTGAGGCACGGCATTTTGCAACATGAGGGCTTCATCCACATCCTTATAGGTCACAATGTACAGAATCGGCGCGAAGGTCTCGCGCTGCACGATATCCCAGTGATTTTCGGCTCGCACGAGCGTGGGTTCGACAAAATACCCTGCTTGTTCGAGCGGACGCCCCCCAAAGAGAATGTCGCCTCCCATCTTGGTAATTTCCTGAAGAGCGGTTTGATAGGTCTGAACCGCTTGGCGGTCGATCAACGGACCCATCAGAACATCGGAATCTAACGGATTGCCGATACGAACCTGCTTATACGCCTTGATCAAACGAGTCACGATCTCCTGATACCGGGATTCATGGACTATCAGACGCCTGGTCGTCGTACATCGTTGCCCGGCCGTACCGACCGCGCCAAATACGATAGCGGGAATCGCGAGGTCTAAATCAGCCGTTTCATCCACGATGACGGCATTATTGCCGCTCAACTCCAATAACGTACGACCCAGGCGGCTTCCGACGAGACTCGCCACATGCCGCCCCACCGGCACCGAACCGGTAAACGAAACAAGCGGAAGACGATGGTCGGCGACCATCTTTTCCGCCAGGTCGTTCTGATCTGTGATCAACAATGAAAAAATCCCAGGACATCCCTGTTCCCGCATGACATGGTTACAGATATGCTGAACCGCTAGAGCCGTGAGCGGAGCTTTGGGGGAAGGCTTCCACATGACGGTATTCCCGGCAATGGCCGCGATGCAGGCATTCCAGGCCCACACGGCCACCGGAAAGTTAAACGCCGTGACGACTCCGACGATCCCCAAGGGATGCCATTGCTCATACATGCGATGATTCGGCCGTTCGGAATGCATGGTCTTCCCGTATAGCATTCGGGATTGCCCGACGGCAAAATCGGCCATATCGATCATCTCCTGCACTTCACCGTCCCCTTCGGCCTTAATTTTTCCCACTTCCATCGAGACTAAACTGCCCAAGGCATCCTTTTTGTCACGCAACGCTTGCCCGATATGTCGAATGACCTCCCCTCGTTTGGGAGCCGGAACCTTTCGCCATTCAAGAAAAGCGCGCTCCGATTCACGAACTATCGCTTCATAATCTTTCGCCGAACAGAGATTCACTGCGGCAATGGGTTCACCTGTGGCGGGATTGATTGAACTCAATACACCCGATTCAGTCGTGGTGGTCCACTGCCCTGGCCCCATACATCCACCGGGATTGGAAGATTGAAGATCAAGCTCTTTGAGAATATCCATGATTTCCCTCACGAAAAATACCGGCCAAAGCGATTCGCAAGAATATCGTGCAAATGAAATGTTTCCTGCGTCACAAAACCGTGATAAGCCGAAGGGTTGGCAAAAACCAAATCCACGATGCTGCAAATACCGGATGCGGTCGTCACTTGAATAGCCGACCAGAGCTTTCCTGCTATGGTTTGCGGGTAGATTTTCTTCACGTAGTTTTCCTCGAAGAGCTCTCCGTACCGGGTGCCTGTCACCGAGGCATAGATCAAGACCACATCCTGCAACGTTTTCGGCACGGCATTTTCAAGGATTCGTTTAAGGGTTTCACGGTCATCGTTCAACTTGAGGTCGTTCATGAGCAAGTGAATCTTTTCACAATGGCCGGGATAGCGTAACGTCTTGTAGTTCATGGTGCGGACCTTGCCCGCATAGGTATCGGCGAGCGTTCCGAGACCTCCGGAGGTATTGAACGCCTCGTAGAGCAACCCATCAATTTCGATGGTCTCGTATCCTTCGAGAGGTTGCAACGGCACGTCCTTTCCATTTTCAATACCATAACAGGTGTTGCCGTACTCATTAATGAGTCCGTCCGTCGACCAAGTCAACGAATATTTCAGGACATTGCTGGGATTGACAGGCAACGCCCCCACCCGCATCTTCACGCTCTCGACAACGTCAAAATGCGTCATCAGATCATGAGCAACGATGCTAATGAATCCGGGGGCCAGTCCGCACTGAGGGATAAACGCCTGCTGGGCGCCTCGACTGACTTCCAGGATTTTTCCGGTCACTGAAACATCTTCAGTGAGGTCGAAATAATGAAGCCGATGCGCGCGGGCAATTTCCCCCACGAGAGGATTACAATAATAGGGAAGGCTCGACACGATACCATCGACTCGTGTTGTCTCGAGAAACGTATCCAGAGCCTTTTCGGCCATGACATCGATTTCATGCGCATAAAAGTTGGCCCTTGCCATATCTTGAGCCAGCCGTTCTGTCGCGCCTTTCTCAACATCGCCAAGATGCACTTCATATTCGCCAGTCTCCGCGAGCAAAACCGCGATTAAAGACCCGATTTTCCCGCCACCCAAGATAAGGATTTTCCGCATGATTTTCCTCCTCTCTTTATTATCCTACGTCTCGTAATTTCTGGCTACTCTTTCGAAGAGAGATTCTGACAGAGGTTCTGACGAGACGCTGGCCTGGCAAGGCGCCTGAGAGCAACAGCCAGAAAAAGATCTCGTACGGTATCGCGTCAACATCATGCCAACGCATAGCCGATCAAGACTCAAGAAACCAGCAACAAGGTCATACAAGGAGAAACAAGAAGGTCTGTTGATGGCTGAAAAAAGGATAGGACAGGAGATGCCTTGAAATTCTCTGGCCCACAATTCAAGAACCGATGAATTCTCCCCGAAACATTCATACAGAATCACGGCACAATCACGAGCTGTCATTAACTGATGGAGAACCCATGACTTGGCATAGGAAATTAGGGGCGTTGATCGGACTTTTCTTGTTGAATGGACTTTTCGGCTGTCAGTCCATGGTCACCCATGAATATGGCGAGGAAAAGTCGGCATTCTCGCCAGCCACACCGTTTGCCGCTCCCGACCTTCAGCCAATCCCTGACATTGCCCAAACACGATCAGAAGTATTACAGGAAGAGCCGATTCGCCCCCTTGGCTCACCCGAGAATTTACCGATGCTTACGCCAGCGTCCTATTACCATTCACCGGACCCTCCCAAGAAACTCCCTGAGTATGTCCCGAGCCTTTTTTTTGCTTTTGACAGTTGGAGATTGACTGACAAAGGCAAACATGTCCTGGAGCTCACCGCCGCTCAATTGCGAGACAATCCCAAGGCCTCCCTCCTCATCGAAGGTCACTGTGATGATCGTGGGTCCGAAGAATATAACTTGGTGCTCGGCGATAAACGCGCGCTGGCCATTCGAGATTATCTACTCGACCTTGGCGTTTCCCAAGACCGCCTCATGACGGTGTCATTCGGAGACGCCCATCCCGTCTGCTTCGAGGATCACGAGAGCTGTCATGCCCTCAATCGACGGGGATATTTGGTCTTGTTAGACCCTCATCTCAAATAAACATCTCCTGTCGCTCATTGACCTCTACGCACAAACAGGGCACAATTGCCCCCCATCTAAGCACGCCAGATCACCGGGCTGTAACCAATCGCAGCCACCGCATGAGATTACAGGGATCATTGACATTAACGTGAGGAATGCTTCATGCCATATCAACCAATAGAAAACTATGGACTCATTGGGAATATGCGAACCACGGCATTAGTCGGCATGAATGGGTCTATCGACTGGCTATGCTTCCCACACTTCGATTCACCTAGCGTGTTTGCCTCCATCCTCGATGAACACAAAGGCGGAAAGTTTTCCATCGCTCCGCTTTCTGAAAACGTCACTTACAAGCAATATTACTGGCCCGACACCAATGTCCTGGTCACACGGTTCCTGTCTCCCCACGGAGTCGGGCGGGTGATTGATTTTATGCCGGTCGGGACGCAGGTACACGATTCACCTTGTCATGGGCTGATTCGTCGGGCTCATACCATTCGCGGCACTATGACATTTCGCGCGGTGTGTCAACCAGCGTTTAACTATGGACGAGACTCGCATACAACCCAGGTGACCCCCGAAGGGGCGATTTTTCAATCCCCTACGCTCTCTCTCCATTTGGAGGCCGGCAGACCATTCCAACAAGAGGGTAATGGGGTCGTTGCGGAATTCACGCTCAAAGAAGGGGAGGCGGTGGATTTTTCCTTGCAAGAATTCCATGAGGATAATCAGAGATCTCTGCTTTGTGAAGCCGACCCTGAAGATTTGTTCAGGCAAACGGTCCACTATTGGCGGAAATGGCTAGCCAAATGCACCTACACCGGACGCTGGCGGGAAATGGTTCACCGCTCGGCCTTAGCCTTGAAGCTCTTAACGTTTGAGCCCACGGGGGCCATCGTGGCGGCTCCGACATGCAGCCTGCCCGAAGGCATTGGCGGTCAACGGAACTGGGATTATCGCTATACCTGGATTCGGGACGCGGCCTTCACCCTCTACGGACTCCTCCGCATTGGCTTCACGGAGGAAGCGGCTCAATTCATGAACTGGTTGGAAGCCCGATGTATGGAATTGAGTCCAGAAGGGGCACTTCAAATCATGTACGGGATTGACGGACGCCACACGCTCACCGAGGAAATTCTGGATCATCTCGATGGCTATAAAGGGTCTAAGCCCGTCAGGGTCGGCAACGGCGCCTACGCGCAACTTCAGCTTGATATTTACGGCGAACTGATGGATTCCGTCTATCTCTACAACAAATATGGGACACCGATTTCTTACGATCTGTGGAAGCACCTTCGTCGCCTCATCAATTGGGTATGCGATAACTGGCAACGCCAGGATGAGGGAATATGGGAAGTTCGAGGCGGACCGCAGCATTTCGTCTACTCCAAGCTCATGTGCTGGGTCGCGTTGGATCGGGGGATTCGACTCGCAGACAAACGCTCTTTTCCCGCAGACCGAGAACGATGGCTCCAAGTACGCGATCAGATCTACGAAGAAATCATGAGTAAAGGATGGGATTCAACACGTCAGGCGTTCGTTCAACGCTATGGCAATACGTCACTCGATGCGGCCAATTTAATGCTGCCGCTGGTCTTTTTTGTCTCACCCACGGATCCTCGCATGCTCAAGACGCTTGATGCTATCAAGCAATCACCGGATAAAGGAGGGCTGGTATCCAATGGGTTGGTCTATCGATACAATATCGCGGAAACCCAGGATGGCTTGGATGGAGAAGAAGGGACGTTCAATATTTGCACATTCTGGCTGGTCGAAGCGATGACGCGCGCGGGGAAAGTCGATCGGACGCGACTTGACGACGCACGCCTGCTCTTTGAACAAATGCTGGGCTACGCCAACCACCTCGGCCTTTTTGCTGAAGAAACTGGCCATCATGGTGAAGCGCTCGGTAACTTCCCTCAGGCCTTCACACATCTTGCGTTAATCAGTGCCGCCTTCAATCTCGATCGCGCGCTCGGAAAATAATGTTTCAAAATCCGGTTATTCGACCGATAGCCTCAGATAGACCGCCGCCCATGGGCACTCACAAGTAAGCACGCCTGTCACAACCACTTCAACCAACGAAAAAGGCCGACCACGAATACCGCCGACGACGTTAAGAGCGAACACACGATCACAAACGCTCCAGGATCATCGGAGCCAGGAATCCCGCCGACATTGATTCCCAACAGCCCGGTCACGAACGTAATAGGCAGGAAAATTCCGGCTAACACCGTCAAGATATACATCGTTTTATTCATCTGCTCGGATAATTTTCCTGTCAACTCTTCCTGCATCACGCCCATGCGGTCTCTCGCGGCATCGAGATCTTCAACATATCGAATGAGGTGATCGGCGACCTCCCGAATTCTCGCACGATGTACGGAAGTCAACCAGGTCAGCTGCGTATGAGAAAGGTGGGAGATGACTTCGCGCTGTGGAGCGATATACCGGCGCAGGGCGATGGTCTGACGCCGAATGGAACCGAGCTGGCTGCGAAGCTGATGACTCACTTCCTCGATGATGTGCTCTTCGATTTCGTCGATCTCGTCGTCCAAGTGGCCGATCACGGGCGCCATGCGTTCCATCAGACGATCGGCCAACACCGTCAGAAAGTCTCCAGGGCCTTTCGGACCGCTATTGGCCAGCAAACTGGCGTGAATATCCTGTATGGTCATGAGTAGACGATGCCGTACGGTCACCACTCGATTGGCGTCGATCCAAAGACGGATGGAAATCATATCTTCCGGATCTGCGCCCGCATTCAGATTCACCCCACGAAGCGTCATAAACACACTATCGTCTAAGACCATGATGCGCGGACGCGTCTCTTCCTCGAGCAGCGCCTCGGCGACGATCGGGTCGAGGCCGCTCTCTTCTCTCACCCACCGTTGGCTATCCGCGCCCAACCGGTCAAGATGAACCCACAAGCATCCGTGAGAAGCACACCACTTCTGGATCCCATCCCACGTGAGCGACGTCATTCCTCCAGTTCCATTCAAGAGGCCGGCGAATACTAATCCTTGTTCGTCCTTCATAACCGTCCTTTCTTATGGCCATCAATCGGCGATATTTCCCTTCAATCTGTTATTTTAGTGGAAAACCGACGGCATGCCCATACCGAAGAATGTCCGAGGCTATGCGACCTGAAATCATCAAGGTATGATTCGCCAGAATACGGTATGGCCCCACAAACAGTGAAGAAAGGAGACATCCATGCCTGAATTGAGTTGGGACATGGTTCAACGATTATTGAGCTTTCCATTATTTACCGTGAATCAGACCCCGATCACGATCTCTTCACTTTTCATATTCTGTGCGGTGATCGGACTCGGGGTCGTCGTGAGTAAACTTGTTCGTGCGTTCCTCGAACGCCGCGTCTTGTCTCGTATGGAATTGAGTGCTGGAACCCACTACACCCTTATCCGCATCGCTCAGTACCTGCTCTGGGTGCTGGCCGGCGTCATCGCGTTTCAGTTTATCGGAATCGACCTCAGCAGCATCGCCGTACTGTTTGGTTTTCTGTCGGTCGGTATTGGATTCGGGCTACAAAATCTTACGTCAAATTTTATCGCCGGGCTTATGCTCCTGTTTGAACGCCCGATCGTCGTCGGTGACCGGGTCACTGTCGGAGGCATAGAAGGGGATGTGATCGAGATCAATATTCGATCGACCACGATTCGATCCCTGAATCATATGTCGATCATCGTGCCCAATTCTGAGTTCATTTCCGGGACGGTCACGAATTGGTCGCATGGTGACCCACGGACACGAGTGGAAATTGATGTCGGAGTATCTTATAGTTCAGACCTACGGGTTGTCTTGCAAGCTCTTTTAGAGGCAGGGACAGAGCATCCCCACGTGTTACAGGATCCCAAGCCCAAAGCCTGGCTCATGAGCTTTGGCGATAGCGCCTGGAATATGCGGCTCCTCGTGTGGCTTGATTCGCCGAAGGATCGCGCTCAAGTTATTTCGGACGTCAATTGCGCGATCGTCGAAAAATTTCGCGAATACCATGTTGAAATCCCATTCCCACAACGGGATATTCATGTCCGTGACTTGCCCGCTTCCCTCCCGGCAGTCTTCCAGGCATAGGCCAGACATGACTTGCCAATCGCCGCATGGATCGTAACATAACGGACGATGGCCATAAGGAGCGCCATTTCAACACCGATGTCCCTTGAAACTTGATGGCACTAAAGGACCCATGACAAACCCAAGGACATGTATTACTATTGGAACTGCAAGGCTTGAAGGCAAGCATCCCTAACAACGTTTCACGCTAGCGAATCTTCATGAGCACCATGCCTCACAACGAACAAACGAGTCCCTTGCTCGACGACGACCCGCTCTGGTTCAAGGATGCCATCATCTATGAACTCCATGTCCGAGCCTTTCATGACAGCAATGCCGATGGCGTCGGCGACTTTCGCGGCCTGACGGACAAACTGGACTATTTGCAGGACTTAGGGGTTACGGCAATCTGGCTCCTCCCATTTTGCCCTTCTCCCTTACGCGATGACGGGTATGACATCGCGGACTTTACGAACATCCATCCCTCCTACGGCATCCGTCGTGACTTTCGGGCTTTTGTCCGTGAAGCCCATCGTCGAGGACTGCGAGTCATCACCGAGTTAGTGGTCAATCACACTTCCGACCAGCACCCGTGGTTCCAACGAGCGCGCGTTGCGCCTTCTGGCAGCAAATGGCGGAATTTTTACGTTTGGAGCGAACGTGGGGAGGAATATCAAGATACCAGAATTATTTTCAAAGATACCGAACAGTCCAATTGGACATGGGACCCCGTAGCCAAGGCGTATTTCTGGCATCGGTTTTTTTCGCACCAACCCGACCTCAATTACGACAATCCCGATGTCCAACGGGCCATCTTCGAAGTCCTGGACTTTTGGCTGGACATGGGCGTTGATGGACTGCGGCTCGATGCCGTTCCGTACCTCTACGAGCGGGAAGGCACCAACTGTGAAAACCTCGATGAGACGCATGCGTACCTCAAAAAGCTACGCAATCATGTTGACAAGAAATATCAGGATCGGATGTTCCTAGCGGAAGCCAATCAATGGCCGGAAGATGCGGCAGCATATTTTGGAGACGGCGATGAATGCCATATGAATTTTCACTTTCCCCTCATGCCGCGCTTGTTCATGGCCATGCAAATGGAAGATCGCTACCCCATCATCGACATCCTGGATCAGACTCCGGACATTCCCGAGAATTGTCAGTGGGCGCTGTTTCTACGCAATCACGACGAGCTCACGCTAGAAATGGTCACCGATGAAGAACGGGATTACATGTACCGCATGTTCGCCCATGACAGTAAAGCCCGGATTAACCTGGGCATTCGGCGACGCCTGTCGCCGCTGTTAGGAAACGACCGGAAGAAAATCGAACTGATGTACAGCTTGCTGTTCTCCATGCCGGGCACTCCCGTGATTTACTACGGAGAAGAGATCGGCATGGGAGACAATTATTATCTCGGAGACCGGAATGGCGTGCGAACCCCCATGCAATGGAATGCCGATCGCAACGCTGGTTTCTCACGCGCTAACCCTCACAAGCTCTATCTTCCGATCATTATCGACCCGGAATATCATTACGAAGCGGTCAACGTCGAACTCCAGCAAAATAACGCGCAATCACTGCTCTGGTGGATGAAGCGAATGCTGTCCATTCGAAAACAATTCAAGGTCTTCGGTCGAGGCAGCATTCACTTCCTTCATCCAGCCAATCGGAAAGTCATCGTGTATCTGCGGCAATACGGAGAAGAGCTGGTCCTGATCGCGGCCAATCTGTCGCGTTACGCGCAGTGCGTGGAACTGGATCTCTCCAAGTATAAGGGCCGGGTACCCATTTCCGTGTTCGGCAAGACGAAGTTTCCGCCTATCGGTGACCTGCCCTATTTTCTCACCTTGAGCGGTCACACATTCTACTGGTTCCAGCTCCAGCCGTCGGCGTCTGATGAGACGCAAATTCGTTCGGGTGATTCTGGCGTCATGCCACAGCTCACGATCACGAGAGATTGGGAATACCTTCTAACGGGACGGGACCGGAAGCGTTTGGAAGCCATTCTTCCCGACTACTTGCAGCGATGCCGGTGGTTTGGAGGAAAAGCCAGAATCCTGCAAAACGTTGAAATTGCCGACACTATCGCCGTTCCCAATGATGATCCGTTGTTTATCCTGTCGTTCCTCAAAGTTGAATATACCGAAGGGGAGCCAGAAACCTACCTGCTTCCCCTGCGTTTTATCACACTGGAAGAGGCGGAGCAGCTCGCGGAGACTCCTGCGTTGATCTCCAGTCTCAAGATCACGCGCAAAGGACACGTGCAAGACGGCATGCTCTGCGATGCGATGTGGACGACACCCTTTCTCCAACAGTTACTCGACGGCATGACCCGGCATCGCCGTTATAACGGCCCGAACGGAGATTTTGTCGCGACGGCCAGACGAGAATTTCGCAGGGAATTGCAGACTCGGCGATCGCACCTCTCACCCTCCCTCTATCGAGGCGAACAGAGCAATTCGTCGGTGCTCTTCGGCAATGAATTTATCTTGAAATTGTTCAGACGGGCGGAGTCGGGGATCAATCCTGATTGGGAAATCGGCCAATTTTTGACGGAACACGGGTTTCAACACATGGCTCCCGTCGCCGGATTGTTGGAGTACCAGAAAGATAATGGTGAGAGCATCACGATCGGCATTCTTCAGCGTTATGTCGAGAATGAGGGCGATGCTTGGCGGTACACACTTGACGAACTCAGCCGATATTATGAAAACGCCTCAACCCACCCGACCATGCTCACAGCCGACATGATTCCTGACATGTCTCTTCCGGCTCTCCTGAATGAAGAAGTCCCTTCATCAGCTCAAGAATTCATCGGACCATACCTCGAAGAGGCAAGACGCCTGGGCATGCGAACCGGCGAGCTCCACGTCGCGCTCGCTTCCGACAAGGACGATCCCAACTTTTCCCCGGAACCTTTCACCGATTTTTATCGCAGAGGACTCTATCAAAGCATGGTCGGCCTGACGAATCAAAACCTCCCTCTCCTTCGGCAGCGCCTCAACACGTTACCCGATTCCGTGCAAGGCTCGGCCAAATCTTTTCTGGACATGGAAAGTCGTCTACGAAAATGTTTTCTTCCGGTTCGCGACAAGAAAATTCATGCCATGCGCATTCGTTGTCACGGCGACTACCATTTAGGGCAAGTGCTCTACACGGGAAAAGACTTTCTCATTATTGACTTTGAAGGAGAACCGGCACGTCCCTTGAGTATCCGACGCCTGAAAGAATCACCCTTACGGGATGTCGCAGGTATGCTCCGCTCTTTTCACTATGCGTCTTACTCCTGTCTCGTGGGACAAATCGCCGGCGTACGGCCGGAAGACTTTCCTGTCCTTGAACCCTGGGCGAGATTTTGGCAGCTCTGGGTAAGTGCCATATTCCTGAACGCGTATCTGTCCGTGACCCGAGACGCGCAAATCCTTCCCCAACCTCAAGATGACCTCTTTGTCCTGTTAGATGCCTATATCCTTCAAAAAGCCATCTATGAATTGGGGTATGAGCTGAACAATCGTCCTGATTGGGTGGGTATTCCGTTAGATGGCATACGACAAATCCTAAAAGCCAGATAAGCTACGAGAGTCCGGTTGTCCTCTAGAGGGCCTACAGACACGTAAGGAGTCCATCATGCACAAGTTGTCGAAAACGCTTCAGACCATCGTCATCGAATATGTCGAGCCAGCACTCGACGGTGGACGGTACCCGATTAAGCGAATCGTGGGAGAAACCTTACCGGTCACCGCTGATATTTTCAAAGAAGGTCACGATACCCTCGCCGCCCTACTGCGGTACAAAATTCTCGGGCACAAAGACTGGCAAGAGACACCGATGCGTCACATAGACAACGATCGTTGGGAAGGGTCATTTTTGCTCTCTGAAAACACGCAATATGTCTATACGGTCGGGGCCTACGTCAAAAGTTTTGAGACATGGAGACTCGAACTTGAGAAAAAACATGGCGTGCTTCAAGACCTTGCCAGTGAACTGTTGGAGGGCAAAGCGCAAATCAAGGCAGCGCTCGCCCGGACGAAGGGCACCGATAAAACCGAGATCAAAAACTGGCTTAGTGAATTGGACGCCACCCCCGATCAGGAAAACCAGATCCGACTCATCCTGGACCCCGCTTTGTCGGCGTTAATGGAGACGTATGAGGCCCGAGTCGCCTGGACGACTTACGCGCACATCCTGCACGTGACCGTCGATCGTCAACGTGCCAGGTATGGAGCCTGGTACGAAATATTTCCTCGATCCGAAGGCACGGGAGAAGGGAAAGGGGGGACATTTCTCGACTGCGAGCAACGTCTGCCTCAGATTCGTGACATGGGCTTCGACGTGTTGTACCTAACCCCGATTCACCCGATCGGTGAGACGAATCGCAAGGGTCCCAACAATAGCCTGACTTGCCAGCCAGGCGACCCCGGCAGCCCCTGGGCGATCGGAAGCCGGCATGGCGGTCACGATGCCGTCGAACCCGCGCTCGGCACGCTTGAGGACTTTGACCGCTTTCAAGAAGCCGTCCGACAACATGGAATGGAGATTGCCCTGGACTTTGCCATTAATGCGACCCCCGATCATCCGTACGTGAAAAGCCATCCCGACTGGTTTAAACAACGGCCGGATGGCTCCATCAAATACGCTGAAAACCCGCCAAAGAAATATGAGGATATTTATGCTTTAGACTTTTACTCCAAGGCCTGGCCTGAAATTTGGGAAGAGATGAAACGCGTGTTGCTCTTCTGGGTCGGACATGGCGTGAAGATCTTTCGTGTAGACAATCCCCATACCAAACCCGTGGTCTTCTGGGAATGGCTGATTCGAGAAATTCAATCGGACCACCCCGACGTCATCTTCCTCTCCGAAGCGTTTACTCGTCCAAAGATGATGCGAGTCTTGGCCAAAGCCGGTTTTACGCAATCATATACGTACTTTACATGGCGCAACGAGAAGCAAGACATGACAGACTATCTTACCGAACTGACCCAATCACCGATGAAAGACTATTTCCGGCCAAACTTTTTCACCAACACCCCGGATATCCTTCACGAAGTGCTCCAAAAAGGGGGAAAGCCCGCCTTCAAGCTGCGTCTCGCGCTCGCGGCGACGCTGTCTCCAAGCTACGGCATCTACAACAGCTATGAATTGTGTGAAAACCGCGCAATCCCGGGGACAGAAGAATATCTTGACTCGGAAAAATACGAAATCCGGCATTGGGATTGGGATCGACCGGGGAATATCCGCGAGTATGTAACGAAGATCAATCACATCAGGCGCGAACACCCGGCGCTGCACGATTTCACGAATTTGAGCTTTTATTCATGTGACAATGAACATGTCCTCTTTTATGGAAAAATGACGGCCGACCGCGCGGACAGATTACTCATGGTCGTGAACATGGACCCCTATCACGCGCACGAGGCGCGACTGACGATTCCGTTAAAAGATCTGGGAATCGGCGAACAGGAGACGTATGTCATGCATGAGCTCATCCAGGATTATCGTCACGAAGTCATCGGAGATGAATATATCATTCGCCTTGATCCCAATTCGGAGCCCGCAGCCGTGTTCGTCATTCGTGCGTGATCTCGAACGATCGGAAGTCATGATTCATTGAAGCGATGCCCCCCTCAAGAAAAGTGACGAATTTTCTCTTCTAGTGGTCTAACTCCAAGACATCGGTCTACTCGCACTTCACAGATTGTGTACTTTTAAGCGATCGAAGCCATCCATCTTGTCATACTCAAAACCGTCTCAACACCCAAGGATAGGAAGACAGCGGTGCGATCCCGAGTATAACCAAGGTATTCATCCCGTCACAGCCAATCATACCATCACCTTGAGTACACTCGTACGGTTCCGTTCATCCGCATGTTTCCATAGATGAGTATCGCCGATATTGACGAGGACAACACATTAATTGATCGTATCGTTCAGGGCGATCTCAAGGCGTTTGAAACCTTGTACGATCGCTATGCCTCCAAGGTCCTGAAACACTGTTACTTTATTTGCCTCAATACTGCGGATGCTCATGAATTGATGCAAGAAATTTGGTTAAAAGTGTTCTTGCGTCTTTACGGGTTCAACAAACAGGCAGCCTTCTCCACATGGCTGTATCGATTGACCACCAATCACTGCCTCAATCACCTCAAACGTAGAGCCCGGACGGCCAGTGTGTTGGAAAGAGTCGAAGAAGCAACAGATGTCTGTACGAGTGACCCGACGCATTCAGCTGAAGTCAACACGATTCTTGCTCGATTGTCCGTCGAAGACCGGACACTCCTGGCGATGAAATACATGGGAGACTATACCTACGAAGAAATTGCAGAGACTCATGGTCTCAGTATCAGTGCTGTGAAGATGCGAGTGTCACGATTGATGACCAAGCTTCGCAAAGAGGTAAAACCATGAATGACGAAGAGCTGGTGTTTGAGAAGGTCTTAGATGCATTAGAGCTTCCTGAGCCTGATCGCATGACGAAAGAACGCGTGATGAAAGCGGTCTTCCTTCTTCTCGTCGCCAAGGAAGTCGGGGCATTTTATTTGTCGATTCCGTTGACGCTACTGTCTGATACAATTTTCGAGTGAGAGGAGCACGCATGTTTGACACACAACATGAAGTCAAAGAATGGGGCATGGTCATCTGGACCTTTTTCCAGAGCTTGGTCGAGACGGTCGGGGCCTACCTCCCGAACGTCATTGGGGCTTTCCTCATCACACTCACCGGATGGATTGCAGCCAGGACGCTGAGCAAGCTGACCGGCAAACTACTCCGCGCCTGCGGAATAACCGCATTGGGGGAGAAGGTCAAATTCAATGAGACATTGAAAAAAGTCGGGGTCTCGTTAGCACTCGACCAAATTTTTAGCTCTCTCGTCTATTACATTGTGCTGTTAGTATTTTTTGTGTCGGCCTCAGAAATACTCGGATTCAAAGTCGTTCTCGATACCTTGAACAGGCTTATTGCTTACCTTCCACATGTGCTCGGAGCATTTCTTATCCTCATCGTCGCATTGTACATCGCCAGGGTCATCAAAGATGGCGTGCAATCGGCGTCATCGAGCTTGAACCTTGCCTATGCGTGGTTACTGGGTTCGTCTTTGGAGGTCCTGATCGTGGGGTTTGGCATCGTCATGGCTCTGACAGAGCTGGGCATGGACATGACCATCTTTACCGCCAACATCACCATCATCATCGCGGGCGCGGTCTTGGCGATGGCCATCTCGATAGGCTTGGGAAGCCGATCAATCATGTCCAACGTTCTTGCCCGCTATTACATTTCACAGCTGTATCATGAGGGAGACGAGGTTGTGCTGGTTGGGTGCCGGGGCAGGATCGTCAAAATTACTCCCGTGTCCGTTGTTCTCCAAACCCCAGAACAAGGACCACTCCATATCCCTAACGAACAAATCATCCAGGAAGGTTCGGCCGTCAGGCCGTCTGGAACACAACATCCACTGAAATAGTTGATGCAACACCTTTTTGAGTATAATTCCCTCAACCCCCATCATTCATTTTGAGGTATAGCGAACAATCTGACGCATAGCCAATTCGCTTTGGGAGAATAGTGAGTACCCTTCATCGACCGATCAACGTCCTCTTTTTGCGGGATCATCTTGTACGCACTGGCGGCACATCCTACATGTTGGAGACGATTAGCCATTTCGACCCTGCCGTAGTCCGAGCTTCTCTCTGTGTACTTCAGCCAGACACTCCAGGTACCGAAGAATTACAACACCAGGGGATACCCGTCACCTTTATAAATCGAGCGAAACGCGATCCCAGACGGATAACGGACGTCAATCGGATTGTCAGGAATCATCCTGTCGATCTACTTCATTTACTGGGGCCAAAAAGTTGTCTGTATGGACGTATGGTCGGTCGCTATCAACGCATTCCGACGATCACACATTTCCACAGCTTACATCCCGACCCCCTGCTCATGGCCACGGTGCAGCGGCACTTAGCTCGATGGACAGCGGCAGCCATCGCCCCTTCATATGCCGCACGGAACTGGGCCATCAGCGAGTACGGGATTGATCCCGCGATTATCCGCGTGATTCATGATGGCCAAGATCTCACCCGCTTCACAGACATAACGCTTCAAGAAAAATCCCGCGTGAGACGTAAACTCGATATTGATGATGACGCGGCCGTGATTGGACTCATCGGCCGCGTACAGATCGCCCAAAAGGGACAAGACATCATGATTCGCCTCATGTCGGATATGCGTAGACGATTCCCCGGATCCCTGTTGCTCATCGTTGGAGAAGGGCCCGATCTCGACTATTGTCGTCACCTGGCCCAACAGCTCAATATCACCAATGCTGTGCGTTTTACGGGGTATCGAGACGATATCCCGCAGATGTTGGCAGCCACAGATGTCGTAGTCATACCCTCGGTTTGGGAGGAGAACTTTCCACATGTTGCTATAGAAGCCGCCGCAGTTGGACGACCGGTTGTTGCTTTTGAGCGCGGAGGTATTCCCGAGGCAGTTCTCCATGATACGACGGGAATCATTGTCCCCCAAAACGAGCCCGACCGTTTACGGGATGCACTCATACAAATCCTCGAAGACGGTGATTTATCTCGACGTCTCGCCGATCAAGGCCCAAAGTATGCGGCGCGGTTTACCATCGAGGCCCATCTTCACCACCTGCTTCGTGTCTACCGAGAAATCTTGTCTTTAAGCTAACGATGGATGGTGTCACCGCTATCGTCGTGAATTACAATGGAGGTCAAGATATCATTCGTTGCCTGCAAGAACTGCATGAACGAGAACACGCGTTCGAAGAACTGCTCGTCATCGACAATGGGTCGAGCGACGGCAGCGCAACGGCGATTCAGCGTCAGTTTCCCAACGTTCATGTGATTGAACTCGGGGAAAACGTCGGGCCAGCTCAAGCCCGGAATGTCGGCCTTGAACGGGCGAAGTCTCCCCTTGCCTTGCTCATCGATGACGACGTCTACCTTTCTTCAATATCCTTAGAACTCTTACGCGAATGTTTACGACACGAACAGGCCACGGTAGTTGTACCGCGGCTCGTGTTAGTACCGGAAAATGTCATTCAAGCAGACGGTGCGGACATCCATTTTACAGGCACCATGATCTTACGCCATAGCCGCGATCAGCTAGTCGATGCACCCGCAACACCGATGACCATCGGGACCTTTTCCTCCTCATGTATCCTCGCAGATCGTAGACGTATCATCGAAGCCGGCGGTTTCGATGGAAGCTTCTTCATCTATCAGGAAGATATGGAGCTCGGCCTCAGATTGCGATCCTTAGGCCATCGATTGGTGTGCGAGCCACGTGCGGTTGGGTACCATGATCGCGGAAGAGGGACGCCTGGGCTGTCGTTTAGAGACCATGGCCTCTATCCGAGACGAAGGGGCTATCTTACGATGCGAAACCGCTTACGAACGATACTCCTTCATTACCGGCTTCGAACATTGGCCTTGCTCTTACCGGTATTCGTTGCCTATGAAGTGTGTTCAGCCATATTTGCTGCCGGGAAAGGCTGGTTCACAGCATGGCTCCAGGCCTGGTGGTGGCAAATCAAACAAATTCCAGAGATTGCACAGAGACGGCAGTGGATTCAGCATCGACGACGCATTGAGGACAAAGACCTGCTCATGGGAGGTCCGCTTCCGTTAGCTCCAGGAGTCCTACAGTCCCAATTTCAGATAAGACTCGTAGCGGGATTGTCATGGGCGATGGATACATACTGGTGCCTATGCAGACCACTCTTGAGTCAACACAGCCCAACATCAGATGACAAAAGCGCGCATGAGGTTTCCTCCAATGACGGCTAGCCCCTCCTTGAGACTCTCCAAACGGCTCCTGGATCCCAACCTCCTTTTTTCCTTACTGACCCAAATGGCCAACAAAGCCCCTGCGCTGATGACGGCGACGATCCTCACACGCGTCTATGCGACCGAAGTGATGGGAGACTTTTTTTTTGCGACAGCCCTCTCGTTTTTTGTTTCGATGATCGCGTCTTTCGGCACCAATCTCCATCTCGTCCGTGCCGTCGCCGCTCAACCCCATCAAGGACTTGAGCAGCTGGGAGAAGTGCTCGGCCTACGCCTTTCATCAGCGGTAATCGCCTTCTTCCTGTTAAACGGCAGCATCTGGGTCGTGGCTCCAGAGTTACTGATGATGATGACGATGACTTCCTTACATTTTCTGCTCGGCGATCTATCCCATAGCTTTGGCGCTTTTCTTATCGGCATGCAACGGTTTCGGCTAAGGCTATTTCTTTCGCTCACCGGTCCTGTATTTTTAATGGGTAGCGTCGCGCTCACCGTTCTGTTCAACGCCAATTTTATCTATACATTGCTATGTTACGTCCTCGCCAGCGTCATCATGCTTACCATGAGTTACATCATCGTACGTATGAAATTTGGACTGATTCCCATATCCTTACATTGGCAGGTCCTTCGCCGAATCTCATACCTGTGCTGGCCGCTTCTCATGATCGAAACATTGCAGATCGTACAATTCAAGATTGACACCCTGATGATTTTTTCGATGCTCTCGGCCACCGCAGTGGCCGAGTATGAGACTGCGTACCGTTTGCTCGAAGTGACACGGCTAGCCGTACGTCCACTCGCTGTCGTCGCGTTTCCCCTGTGCGTCACGTACGCGACGCAACAGCGATGGGGAGACGTCAACCAACTTCTCTGGCGAACAGTCCTGCTCGCTGCGGCCCTTGGGGGTTTGTTCGCCCTAGTGGTCACTCCAAGACCGGATCTCATCATGGGGATCATCTGGGGGGACGCGTACCGTCAATCCGGACCGATTTTACGCGTGCTGTTTCTCACCGCCCCTCTACTATTAGCAGGAGTCGTCTGGGCAAGCCTTGCCAATGCCGTTCACCTCGAGCGAACTCTCATGTTGATCATGGCTATGGCCACGGTGCTGAATCTAACGCTAAATTTCTGGGCCATTCCCATCTGGGGCGCTGTCGGCGCCGCATGGACCACGCTGGCCACCGAAGCTTTCATCTTGACGATCTTAAGCCTCACGTGGGTTCGCACATTTTCGACGAGAGCCAGTAATTCACGAACGACGGTTGGTCAGTAGGAGAGTCGCGTGACGAAAAGGGGATACCGCATTGCCATGATTGCAGCCTGTCCATTCCCCTGCGAACGAGGCACGCCGGTTCGGATCTATCGAATGGCGGAGGCTCTTGCCAAACGAGGGCATCAAGTCCACGTCGTGACATACCATCTTGGCAAGCTCACTTCAGCGCCTGAAAACCTGCATATTCACCGGATCAAAAACATCCCTACGTACCGGAAGATGGACCCGGGACCTACACCTCAAAAGCTATTGATCCTGGACACCTTACTCATACGCCGGCTCCGTCAATTGTTGCGAGAGCAACCCTTCGATGTCATCCATGCCCACCATGTCGAAGGCCTCCTAACAGCCCTGTCAGCACGGTCCGTCCAACCGGAGACCCCGATTGTGTTCGACGTCCACACGCTTCTCGAATCCGAACTCCCGTTTTATGGCATCGGACCGATCCGGTCAATGCTGCAGAAAATCGGGTACTGGATCGATCAGACCGTTTCAAGACAAGCCGATTTCACGATTACGGTAACCGAGATCATCCGAACACGTCTGCTGGAACTAAACGTTACAACGCCCCAAACAAGTCTGACGATTCCCAATGGTGTCGAAATGGACCTATTTCAAGATTCTCGTCTACGATGCCGGGACCGCCAAGACGACTGTACGGTAATTTTCACAGGGAATCTCGCATCCTATCAAGGCATTGAGCCGTTACTTCAGGCATTTGCGTTGCTCCATCACCGACGAAAAAACGTACGTCTCCGTATCGTCACACACACATCATTTCTGCCATATGAGCGATTGGCACAGGAACTCAATATTCGCCATGCTATCGAGCTGATCCAGGACGGGTTCCACGCCATCCCAGCCTGGCTTGCGGCATCGGATATCGCTATCAATCCACGGTTCGAAGCGCCAGGATTACCTCAAAAAACCATGAACTACATGGCCGCAGGCCTTCCGATCGTTTCCTACGCGGGGTCCGGAGAACACCTCATTAACGAGAAAACAGCTTTACTGGTCTATCGTCGTGAACCTGAAGCCTTGGCCAGCGCACTTGAACGCCTCATCGATGATCCAGAGCTGGCTCAACGATTAGGAACGGCGGCAAGACATGTCGTAGAGAATCAGATGAACTGGGAGCAGACGGCTACGATGGTGGAGAATGTGTACGCAACCGTCACCTCCTCAACCTAGGAGAGAGGCGACTGGGAGCGATAAATGTTTACCGTATGGCGATGATAGACGTTCGTGTGGTCCAAGGCTGCGCGAGTGGATAGGGTTCCACTTCACAGGAGTCACGGTTGACCCACAGAAGCTGGAATCCGCGCGAGGCAAACGCCTCGAGGATCTTCTGAGGATGACGACCCGTCCCCGGGTGTATTTCCACGTTCCAGGTATGGACCCCGGACATCGCATCGATTTGCTCAGGGAAAATTTCAAACTCCTCGCCCTCGATATCAACCTTGGCGACTGTCGCATCGGGGAGGATATCCGTCAGAGGCAAAGCCGGGCATTCAATACCTCCCTGATTAACAATATGCCCACAACTCCCGCTGGAAAGCCGGACCATGGATTTTCGGCGACTGACCGCACAGGGTTCAATCCTGGCCTTGAGTCCATTGAGTAAAAGGTTCACCTCAATCAGTGCGCAGTTGGAACGTATAGGATCGACCGCCACGACTTCTGAACCCGGTTCCGCCGACGCGGCCAGCACGAGCGTATAGAGCCCATGATACGCTCCAGCATCGATGATTTTCTGCGTCGTGCCTTGCAGTCGACGGGCCATCCACTCGAACTCGATCCTGGTATGCCGCTGCAGCGGATCGTACCAATCGACAGCCTGCGGAGTCCCATAAAAAAATCGAAGAGAATGTCCGTCCATGACAATGTTGCCAATGTACGGCTTAAACTCCAGGAATTGATCACTGAATTGCGCCCGTATTTTTTCCACTTTTTTGCGCAAGAATGTCGTCATAGGCTCCTTATTAGGGTTTCACCCATAGTCGGGTATCCCATAGACCATCGGTTGTGTTGATCCAACGCCACGGACGCAAGAGGCTCAGAATCTCTCGCCACTCCCCGTCCAACGGTTCATCCCGAAAGAGTTGAATCGTGGTATGTTTGGACTCGAACGAATTGGGCACATAGCGGTTCGCTCCATCGAGCACCAGTAAACCACCGGACTTAAGCTTCGGCAAGGCGCGCTCCAAACACCGCAAGCGCATTTGTCCATCGATAAGCACGAAGTCTAACGAGGTATCCTCCATCTCATCGGCGACCAATGCGTAGGGATGATCATAGGGTTCATCCATCTGCCCGCCATTGGTCGGAATAAGACGGTAATCAATTTTCCCTGACAGCCCAGAATGGGCGATCTTCTGTTGAACGCGATTGAACCATACCGCCTCGTGCTCCACGGTCGTCAGTTTGGCGATGCGCCGCGCGATCCATATCGTACTCCGACCTGATCCGTATTCAAGGCCGAGATCCGTGGGTTTGAGCCAATTGTCCAGGAGAATCACGGCACTCGACGTGAGCAACGGCGTTTCCGGGTAGGTACGATGAAAGATCCGCTGGACGCCGAATCGCCACAAATAAGATGGATGTATTTCCCGGATTTTCAACGGACTCCTTGCCCCCTGACGGTTCGATAGCTCATCGTAAAACACTATTATTGCTGCACGAGAACGGGATGGGGAGGATCAGGGTGCCCCAACACTCGACGATAAACCTCTAGCGTCCTCTCCGCTATGGTCTCCCAACCAAATCCGGTCAAATTCTGAGTCGGCCGTTCGGTCGAGACAGCCCAATCGCAGGCCTCGGCAAGCGTCACGGGCGTCAATGCCCCCTCATACACACGAATCCAACGTTCGCCGAATGCTTGTTGTTGTTCACGCATATTTCCCAGGTTGGGAACCAATACCGGCCGGGAAAACGACAACGCCAGCATCAATGCCCCGGAATTGACGATATGCTTATACGGCAACACGACCAGATCGCAAGCGACGAAGTAGAGCTGGACTTCCTCGGGAGGGATCCAACCCAACCGCAATCGTATCCGTGATCCTGTCCCCACACACTGGTTAATTTCTCTCTCGACATGGTGGTCGTACGGCTTCCCAACAATCAGCAGCAGTGAGTTCCGCTGATCGCAGGCGTTGAAAGTATCGATAAGATGCGGGACGTTTTTATATGGCCTCATGAGTCCGAAATGCAGCAGAACGGTCGCGTCCTGAGGAATATTCAACGTATCGCGGGCCTGCTCGCGCGAGATCGTATTTGGATACGCATCGAGAAAATGTCCATGGGGCACGGCATAGACTGGAAGTTCCCGCAATTGCGGAAACCGTTCACGCGCTCGAACGATCCCCCCTTCGGTAAGACAGATACAGGCATCGAGGCGCGGCAGGAAAAACTGCCAAAACCACGATTCCAACCAAGGATGAAGTCCATCGTTGTTCGTGAAGTCATGGATCGTCCAAATGATTCGAGTCCGACGGAACCGGGCAAGACACAAAAGCCCGGCGAATGTCACCACGCCGCAGAAACTGACGAAAGTATGACGAGGATAGACGACCGTATCGGGATGGTGTAAATGCCAGATATCAACCTTGCGCATGAATGCACGCACTGGAGTCCAGTCATCGATCACCACCCCCTTCTCTCGCAAGGCGCGAGCAAGCAAGGCGGCATGCGGATTGGCGCGTTCTTTCCTGAACGCTGGCCATGCCAGGACATGCGGGCTGGTGGATGCGACCGACGACATGGACAGAGGTTATCGATACGCGTTTTCCGCGTCCATGGTCCCACCATTCATCGCCAGGGCCAAGCCGGGAATTTCCAAGAAATGCGTCCTGACCGCAACCCACCACGCCACGGGCATTTGATACCATTTAATATTATAGTACGAGCCCAATTGAACGCATTTCATGCAGCTCTTCGCGATTGACATACACGTGATGACCGGAATGCCAAATGCGCCCGTCCGGTAAAGCCAGGCCCACCGGGCGTTTGGATTAATCTGTCGATACCGGGCCATCGAATAGCCGGTATGTTTCCGAATTTCTTTCGCCATTTCCCATCCACCGTACCCATGGTATGCGACCATACCCGGCTCAAAACGCAACTCTCTTCCCTCGGCCAGCAATCTTTCGGCATGGGGCTTGGACCCAAATGGGCCAACGTCGTTCCGCAAGGGATACTTCAAGATGATATCACGCGCAAACGCGCCGTTATTATTGGAGATGGCCTTGGTCGTTCCGGCATGTCCGGGGTCGACATACCCACGATCGAGCAAGGCAAAAATGTTCGGCAGGAGCCCTTTGGTTTTATATAGTGTTCGTCCGCTGATCGCGGCGGCCTTCGGATGTGTCGCACGATGGCGCATGACCGAACTCAGCCATTGTTGATGGGGTGCACAATCGGCATCGAGCATAATCACAAAGTCACTCTTGGCAGCGGCAGCACCCGCATTTTTCAAATCGTATGATGTCCGACCTTTGGCTCGGACAACCCTCAAGCTGGGGAGTATTTGCCGTAACGCTTCAGGGATATCCAGAGTCGAATCTTCAGCTTCTACGAGTATATGCTCGACTGCCCCTTCGAAATCCTGAGAGGCCAGCCCTTCCAAGGTCAACCGCAACTCATCCCACGATTCCTGTTCACCAGCTTTGTAATCGGCCACTGTCACGACACTCGCCAATAGGGGTGTTTGTTGTTGAAGATCGTTCATAATCCCCTGCCCTCCAAAATAGAAAATTTAGACACTTCTTAAAGGAACACTTAGAGCTTTCTTCACAACAGTATGCGGCAAGTTCAAGGCTTTTTCAAGCTCCAAACATCCGTTCTTTCGCACTACGTTGCAGTAGACTTTTTGTCTTGTTCGGATCAGGAATCGCCGGGAGATTTTTGTCTAGAAATATGCTCCTGGCTATTCTGTAACAAAAAGTAATGTGACCTAATGATCGCTTCGATTGTCTAAGTCTTCACAACGGATTGAAATGAAAGGAACAAAGAAGGCCGTTGTATGCCTTGAACAGCAAGGGTAAAAGAATTGGTTAACATCTCAGGGGAGGCAATCATGGACATAAGTAGACTCACGGAATCATTACAAGCAACCCTCGGAGAGACATTGCCAACCGTGCTTGGGGCTCTGGCGATTCTCGTTGCGGGGTGGATTATTGCTGTGGCCATCCGAGGTGGCATTCGAAAATCGCTCGGATTCCTCAAACTGAATAGTCGATTACAGACCAATACCGGCACTCAGATCGATCTCGAATCCGGCATCGCCGCGGGGTTGTATTACGTCCTTTTGCTCTTGGTTCTTATGGCGTTCTTCAACGCACTCAAGCTCGAAACCGTTTCGGGGCCGCTTCATGGACTCGTCGGTCAGGTCTTCGAGTTTGTCCCAAAATTAGTGGCCGCTGGGGTCTTGCTCCTCGTCGCTTGGGTATTAGCGACGATCCTTCGCACCTTCGTAACGAAGACGCTGAGTGCCACCACATTAGATGAAAAACTTTCCTCGAGCGCTGGCATGCGTCCGATGAGCGATGTCCTGGGAAATATCTTATACTGGCTTATTTTCTTATTATTCCTGCCAGCCATACTCGGCGCATTGGAACTCAAAGGACTGCTCGACCCAGTGCAGGATATGGTGAATGAAATACTGGCGATGCTACCGAACGTCGTCGCAGCCGGCATCATCGGCGTAGTCGGCTGGTTTGTGGCCAAAATACTACGAGATTTAGTCAGCAATCTCTTAACCGCTTCGGGAGCGGATCGTCTGGGAGAGAATGCCGGCCTTCGGGGAACGATGAGTCTGTCACATCTGGTGGCACTCGTCGTCTATATCCTCATCCTGATTCCGGCCATGATTGCCGCCCTGGAAGCCCTGAATATCGATGCGCTCACCACACCTGCCATCGAAATGTTAGACGTGATGATGACGGCACTCCCTCACATCTTTGCTGCAGCCATTATTCTCGTCATCGCCTACTTCGTGTCCACGCTGGTTTCATCACTGGTCAGCAATCTTCTGGGAGGGATGGCATTCAATGCACTGCCGGAGAAGCTCGGGGTGGGACAGCTCTGTACCAGCGAACTCACGCCGTCTCAACTCGCTGGAAAGATCGCGAGCTTTTTCATCATGCTTTTTGCTGTCGTGGAAGCGTCCAACCGCCTTGGGTTCGAGCAAGTGTCTGACCTGGTGGCGATGTTTATTCAGTTCGGCAGTCAGGTTCTACTTGGCGGGATCATCATCACTGTCGGCTTCTGGCTCTCCAATCTCGCGCATTCGACCATTGCTCGCGCAGTATCCACTTCGGCAGCCAATATCGCGCGGTTTGCTATCCTGGGGCTCATATTGGCCATGGGATTGCGAGCTATGGGGCTGGCCGATGATATCGTCAATTTGGCCTTCGGTCTCACGCTCGGGGCGATCGCTGTCGCCGTGGCCCTCTCATTTGGTCTGGGCGGACGAGAAGCCGCCGGTCGGCAGATGGAACATTGGTTTCGTTCGTTGCGAGGAGATTGATACCCCCCCACAATCTCAAGACATTCACACGCTGATCGGAACATTCATCGAAATCCTGGCTACTAATCCGCCGAACCATTCGATGACAACCATACCCTGGGTCAGCCACGCATTCGACGATCTATGCCTGTTGGTCGGCAGCGGCTCCCTTCAGTGTCAGTGAGTTGATCATGTTCGTGATGATCGTGTCTGCTGGAACCTGGCTGAGGTCATGTGAATTATAGCGAATCCAGTCAGGGGCCAATCGTTACAGACGACAAACCCCGCGCGGGACAACGTTGAGCCAGACGGACATTATTGGAAATGGCTATCACGAACAGACCTGTCATTGGTTAGCCTATTAGTGGTTGTCTGTTCTGGCAATCGAAGGTATGCTCATCGAATACAGCGCCTGGCACACATGGATCTAAGGTATCTTCACGAATATTCCTAACCCTGAAGAATGAATCGATTCATTAGCCAATCACTGCTATTCATCAGCTATGCACTGCTCTCAGGCTGTGCGACCGCCAACATTTTACCCGCCCCGAGCTCGCCCACGATGATCGAGCAATTGCTCATGGCACAAGCCGTCGAGTCTAGTTTGGAACCCCAGAGTCCTCCGACCACCATCCCGATCCCGCCAGGAGCATCCATCTGTCTGGCAGCCACCGGGTTAGCGTCCAATCAACAGTTCATGATAGGCGTGCTCAGCGGGTGGTTGGGTAAGCAGGATTATGTCATTCAACAAAATTGTACCTTGGCAACCTACCGGGCTCAAATCATTCTCCAAACGCTCGGGACGGAACAAGCCAAATCTTTTTTTGGAATGCCGGAAGTCCAAGGCAGCATCCTGCCATTCGCCCTCCCAGAATTAGCGATCTACAAGGTGAACTATCAGACAGGCCACACACGATTTTCTCTGGAATTTTACGAAAATAAGACCAACCGCTTCGTCCGGTCTACCTCCTGGTATCAGGGAACGACCTATTACAATCACTATACGATTCTGTTCTTTATTGAATACGCGAGAACAAACCTCATTGGCGCGCCCAACGAGGATACGTGGTCGGAATTAACGGAAGACTAATGAATAAGAATAGCCGGAAGCTCTCATGACTGAAGGAGTCATACAGAACTTTCTTGACCTATGGCAGAGAGTGAATGTCGCCTTTGCGACTTGCTACACCTTCATCGAAAGTTCTCATTCCCTATCATGCCTGCATTCAATCATCAAGGAGGTGTCATTGTGGACATGACAAATTGGACGACGGCAATACAAGATTCCGTACAGGCCAGTTTTACGCTCTTTATGACTTTTCTTCCCAAAACCGTCGGAGCCATCATCCTCCTCGGAATCGGGATCGCTTTGGGCAAACTCGTAAAAACAGGAATCAGTCGTCTACTGGAACTGCTGGGAGCAGATCGACTACTTCGCGGAACAGGGATGTTGTCTGTGTTACAAAAAACCGGCAGTCAGAAAACCATCTCCCAAATTATCGGATCGGTCGCATTTTGGGTGATTTTTCTTCTTTTCCTCATTTCCGCCACCGAGACCCTCGAGTTGTCACTCCTCTCGCAAGCGTTGACCGGTCTCGCCTATTATCTTCCCAGGGTCGGCCTGGCCACTCTTATCCTCGTCCTTGGGTTGCTGGCGACCAACTTCGTTCGTGAGTTGATAGCCCTGGCCTGTGACTCAGCAGGCATTCGTCAAGGCACGGTCATCGCTCAGACCGTCTACGTCGCAGCGACGCTTCTGGTGCTCGTAACAGCCATCAACGAATTGGGGATCGATACCTCTTTGCTCAATCAAATCATCGTGTTAATCGCCGCCGGGCTGATCGCTGGCGCGGCATTGTCATTCGGGTTTGGATCTCGATCGGCCGTCGGCAACCTTATCGCCGCACACTATATCCAGCCCATTATTCGAATAGGAGAACAAATACAGGTTGGGCCTCATTTCGGGACGGTGACCGCCGTCACTCCCATGGTCGTCGTACTGGAAACGGAACGTGGCCGCGTGGTCGTGCCGGCGGCTCAGTTCACCGAGGTCGCGAGCGTAATCTCACCAGGATCGGGATCGTAACATGGGCCTCCAACAAGACCTCACGAACGCGTACATTCAGAAACATCCGATGGAGGCCGCTCGCTTTCTCGAGTCCCATCCCCCTGCTATTTCGTCTCGGTTTTTGAAGGAATTACAGATAGAAACCATCTCCTCGGTCCTTGAACATTATCTGCCAGGAAACATGTCGGAAGTCTTGAAGCATTTTTCACCAGAGATAAGCGGGAGACTCATCAGTCGTCTCTCGACGACCGCAGCCCGTGCTGTGCTTAGACAATTCGATGACTCCGTTCGGTCCACGCTTTTGTCTCATATCGATTCGACCCTTGCCTCCTATTTGCGACGGACGTTAACTCATCCGGACTTTACCGCTGGGAGCCTCGCCGACCCTCGTGTCCTCACGCTTCCACCGGATCTTACCGTCGAGCAGGCGCTCAAACGCATCGGCCAAGAATGCCAGCAAGCCATCTATTATTTATATATCACGGATCACGACACCACATTACACGGAGTGGTCTTGATGAAAGAATTGCTCGCCGCCAACGCCGACAAGCCCCTACAATTTGTCATGAATGAAGATGTCAAGAAGATCCCGGCTTCGGCAAACGCCCAGGATCTGCTGAATCACCCGGCTTGGCAACTGTACGATAGTCTTCCCGTCGTTGAGCAAGAAAAGTCTTTTATCGGAGTGTTACGCCATCGAGCTTTAAAAAAATTCCTGGAAGGTCGACACGATGAACCAGAACCTCACTTTCTCTCTGATGCCCTCCTTCAACTCTGGGAGGCCTACGCTCTTTCGGGAATCGGATTAATGACGACCATGGGAGATATACTCAAGGCGGCACAACATGAGAAGCCTACACGTGGGCAAGAGGAGACGCTCAGATGACGCAGGCCCCGACACTTTCGATGCATGAAGCTTTTATTTCGCAATACCCGGAAGAAGCCGCGCGAGTCTTCGAGTCGTATCCAGTCGAAGAAATCTTAGAGATACTTCACGAGGTATCGGGGCGTGACATCGCCAAGACTGTTGCTGCCATGACACCGGCCATAGCCGCCGAGGTGTTGGCCGCCATGCCTGCGGACATGCTACAAAAGGCCCTTCCCGAGATGGATATCGCTGTGGTCGCGACCCTCTTGCGAAGACTGCCAGAACAACAGCAGCAACTCGTGTTAGACACGGTGCCCGAAAGCCTCTCGTCGGAGATCAGGA
Organism: Nitrospirales bacterium; assembly: GCA_031315865.1. NCBI lineage: Bacteria > Pseudomonadati > Nitrospirota > Nitrospiria > Nitrospirales > Nitrospirales bacterium. The sequence continues at coordinate 2,661,647 of JALDRJ010000002.1, read as the reverse complement.
TCTTCCTCGACTACCCGGAAGATTCGGTTGGCCTACTTATGGATCCGCGATTTTTCGCGCTTCCTCAAGATTTGAACATCGACGAAGCCATTCACCAAGTCAGAAGCCGAGCCCCACGAGATTTGCACGAAATCTACATCATCGATCGCGATCAGACCCTAACTGGTATTCTGCCACTCCGAGATCTGTTTCTCGCCCCCCAATATGAACGCCTCCAATCCCTGATGAAACAAGAATTGCCGACGATTCATCCGCTTGAAAGCCAGGAACAAGTGGTTGAAGTGTTCGATCAATGGAAGGTGCTAACGATCCCCGTCACTGATTTGAATGGCCGCTTACTCGGAGTGATCCGAAACCGGGACATCATCGAGGTCGAAAAGGAAGAGGCTACGATCGGCATGCAAACCATGGTAGGAGCGAGCAAAGACGAACGTGCGCTTTCTCCACCAATGTTCGCGGTACGTAAGCGTTTGCCTTGGCTGCAAATTAACTTGCTCACGGCCTTCCTCGCAGCGTTCGTCGTCGGTCTGTTTGAAGACACTATCGCCCAATTTACAGCCTTGGCCGTCTTGCTTCCCGTCGTAGCAGGACAATCCGGTAATACGGGGGCGCAAGCGCTCGCCGTCGTCATGCGTGGCTTGGCTCTGCGTGATATCCGACCGACTCAGTGGGTCCGTGTGGCAACGAAAGAATCCTATGTAGCATTCGTGAATGGGGTGGCCGTTGCGGCAACAACATCGGCTGCCGTCTATATTTGGAGTCGGTCATGGGGACTCACGATGGTGATCGCGATTTCCATGGTCATGTCGATGGTCATGGCGGGGCTTTCCGGGGCTGTGATTCCCATCATCCTGCGAGCCCTCAATCAAGATCCGGCCCAATCGTCATCCATCATACTGACAACAGTAACCGATGTCGCGGGGTTCCTCAGCTTTTTAGGACTCGCTACTATTTTTGCCAGTTTACTCGAATAGCAACACAAGAAAAGAACACAACTACCATTGGTTGCAAAAAAATAAAAGCGAAATTCATATGATGGAATCTGTATTGATGTGGGTAGGGATTCTCTGCTGTCTAGCAGGATCCGCCGTATGTTCAGGCCTGACGCTCGGATTCTTTAGCCTCAGCCGTATACATCTTGAGTTGCTCGATCAGCAAGGAAACGCCGAAGCCCAAACCGTATTACACATCCGTCAAGATGCCAATTTTCTCTTGGCGACCCTGCTGTGGAGCAACGTTGCGGTCAACGTGTTACTGACGTTACTTTCTGAAGAACAAATGCTTGGAATTCTGGCATTTTTCTTCTCGCTATTCGGCATTACACTATTTGGTGAGATTTTGCCTCAAGCGTATTTTTCAAGAAACGCGTTACGACTAGGAGCAAAATTTGCCCCGATCGTCAAACTATTACAAATCGTGTTCTATCCCATGGCTAAACCCTCGGCCTTGCTTCTTGACTGGATCGTAGGCAAGGAGGGAATTACCTGGTTCAAAGAGCATGAGCTCGACACGCTCTTGAAAATCCATGCTCAGGCTCCCGAGACCGACATCAGCGACGTCGAAGGCCATGGGGCCTCGAACTTCTTGAAGCTTGATGATGTTTCTTCCGTCGAAGAAGGTTCTCCGTTGCATCCCCATAGCATCGTTCAGCTTCCTTTTGATGGTCAACGAATCGTCTTTCCCCCGGACACGCCGACCGTTTCGAGTCTGTTTGTCGAACGTGTTCATCGATCGAAAGAAAAATGGGTGATTATCACTGACGAATCGGCCTATCCCCGCCTCGTCCTCGATGCCGATGGATTCCTCAGGGAATTACTGGTCGAGGAGCGTTACCGACCTTCCTGGCACTGTCATCGTCCAATCATTCTGGATCGAGCGAATGTGCCGCTTGGAGAACTCCTGACTCGATTGAAAGTCAACCCTGAACATGACGAAGATGATGTCATCGATCAGGATCTGATACTCGTGTGGACGGAAGCCCATAAACGAATCATTACGGGTGCCGACATTCTGGGGCGTCTCTTACGCGGGATCGTGAAGCGGAGCCCATTAGTCAATTTTCATTAAATGTTGAATCCAACAGTCTCGTAATGCCAGCACGTCCATCTCACAGGAGATGAATTGAGCACATGACGAAACCTATCATTGGATGGAGGGAATGGGTTGCACTCCCCGGGTTTGGCGTGGATCGCATCAAGGCCAAGATTGACACCGGAGCGCGAACTTCAGCGCTTCATGCCTTTGATATTCATCTCTTTCAGAAAGAAGGACAGGAGTGGGTTCGATTCGCCGTGCATCCACTCCAAAAAAACGATCGCGATAGCCGAACCTGTGCCTGTCCAGTCCATGATGTCAGAACTGTGACCAATTCCGGGGGAGGCCGAGAAGAACGGATCGTGATTAAAACCACCCTGTCATTGGGCGGAAAGGCCTGGCCGATTGAAATCACGCTGACGAATCGTGATCAAATGGGCTTTCGAATGTTATTAGGTCGCACAGCGATCAGACAACATTATCTCGTCCACCCGGGAAAGTCGTTTTGTCTGGAGCAATAACGACATACTGTATTCCTGACCATCGGACACATTTATTCTTTTCAGAAGGAGGATTGCATGAAACTGGCGATGATGGCACGAAACCCCAAATTGTATTCCCATCAACGGCTCGTAGAAGCCGCCCAAGCTGCGGGGCATCATATCGATATCATCAACACCACAAAAGTGTACGTCAATATCACATCACATAACCCCGAACTCCGGTACAAAGGGGAAAAACTGGAAGGATACGATGCGGTCATCCCACGTATCGGGGCTTCAGTCACTTTTTACGGCTTGGCGGTTTTGAGACAATTCGAGATGATGGGAGTCTGGCCGCTGAACGAATCCGTCGCGATCGGTCGTTCACGTGATAAACTTCGGAGCTTACAACTCCTGGCGCGGAAAGGCATCGGGTTACCCGTCACGGCCTTTGCCCACTCTGATGATTTCGCTGATGATGTCATTACGATAGCTGGCGGGGCACCGGTCGTCATTAAACTCTTGGAGGGCACGCAAGGCATTGGCGTCGTGTTGGGAGAAACGCACAACTCTGCCAAGTCAGTCATTCAAGCATTCCGCGGAGTCAAAGTGAATATCATGGTTCAGGAGTTCATCAAAGAAGCCGGAGGGTCTGACATTCGTTGTCTGGTCATCGGGGATCGCGTCATCGCGGCCATGAAGCGTCAAGGGGCGAAGGGAGACTTTCGTTCGAACCTTCATCGAGGCGGCTCGGCGGAAGTGATCAAAATCACTCCAGAAGAACGATCGACCGCCACCCGGGCTGCGAATATCATGGGCTTGAATGTCTGCGGTGTCGATTTATTGCGATCAAAACATGGACCAGTCGTGATGGAAATCAATTCATCCCCCGGTCTTGAGGGAATTGAAAAAGCGACTGGGATCGATGTCGCGGGTTCAATCATTCAGTTCATCGAGAAGAATGCGAAACCCCACAAAACAAAGACACGCGGTCGTGGGTAAAACGCATCGCGAACCATTCGAGATCGGAGGCATGACGGTCCAGCCTGGATCAAGGCAGTCTATCAATCTTTCGATCAGTTTGCTTTCGACTCACACGCCCATGGATATTCCTGTTCACGTGATACATGGGAAGAAAGATGGCCCGCGACTCTTCATGTGCGCCGCCATTCATGGAGACGAACTCAACGGGTTAGAAATCATTCGTCGCATTTTAAAGGCGCCTTCTCTCAATGCCCTGCATGGAACCCTGGTCGCAGTGCCGATCGTCAACGTCTTTGGGTTTTTATCTCACTCCCGGTACCTGCCCGATCGTCGGGATCTCAACAGAAGTTTTCCGGGTAGTAAAAAAGGTTCGTTGTCCTCGCAATTGGCGTATTTATTCATGAAGGAGGTCGTCTTACGGTGCACGCACGGCATTGACTTGCATACCGCGGCCATCCACCGCTCGAACCTGCCACAGATTCGAGGAAATCTTTCCGATCCCACCATTCAACGCCTCGCCGACATTTTTTCTGCTCCCCTGACTCTCCATTCCGACCTTCGGGACGGCTCTTTGCGGCAAGCGGCGACGGACCAAAACATCCCGACACTGCTCTATGAAGCGGGTGAAGCATTACGCTTTGACGAACTCGCGATTCGGTTAGGCGTCCGGGGCGTTCTTCGAGTCATGCAGGCTCTTGGCATGATCAGAACATCTCGTTCTTTCACTCGATCGAAGAGTATCATCTCCATGTCTTCATACTGGGTCAGAGCCCAAACCGGTGGTATTTTTCGTTCGTTCCATCCGATGGGAGGAAAGGTGAAACGGAACGAAAACATCGGAACCATCACAGACCCCATGGGCGAGACTCAAAAAATCGTGAAGGCCAAAGCATCAGGCATTCTCATCGGACGAACAAACCTGCCAGTGATTAATCAAGGCGATGCGCTATTCCATATCGCACAGGTGGAGGATGCACACACGGCACAAAAAGTGGTCCAAGATATTCACGAAGAAGTAGGAGAGGAACCTCTCCTGCATTAGTCATGGTCTCATTATCCAATACTTCACACAAGGAGGGCACAATGACTGACGAAAAATCTCTCATTGTCAAAACCAAGGAAGGCGTCGTTGAGGCGATCCAAGGTACCGGTGATATCACGAACGCGCTGCTTGAGCAACTCAGTGGGACATTAGTGACGGCCCTAAAAAGCACAAAAGTGGTCGGTGGCGAGGTCGGCAACCTGCTCAAAGACACGATTATCGGCTCGGTCAAAGGCATCACAGAAGTCGGAGGGGAAGCGGGGTCCGCGGCCAAGGGAGTGATCGTCGGTATCGTCAAGGGTACGAAAGAAGTGACGACCGACACGCTGGAGACCATAGGCGTCAGTACCTCAACATTGATCAAAACCACAGCAGAAGTTGGCGGTGACTTGGCTAAAACGACAAAAGGGGCCGTTGAGGGAGCTATCGTGGCAGCTAAAGATGTCGGATCCTGTATCGCTGAGGCTGCCTGCCAGGCGTCCACAGCCGCGATTAAAGGAGTGAGTGCCGTGGGTGGTGAGTTAGCCGAGACTGCAAAACAAGCAATTATGGGGGCGGCCCAGGCCACTCAAGAGGTTGGAGAAAAAACGGTAGAAACCATCAGCCATGTGGCGGGCAACATCGTCAAAGCCACAGTCGAGGTCGGCGGCGACCTGGCCTCCACCGCCAAGGCCACGATGTGCGGAGCGCTTGAAGCGAGCAAAGACATGGGAGAACAAGCGCTGGATACCGTGGGAACCACTGCAGGCTCGATGATTAGGGTGACGGCGAAAGTTGGAGGCGATTTGGCGACGACCGCCAGACATTGTGTGGAGGGCGCCATTGAGGGGGCGAAAACTATCGGCGTCGACACGGCCGAGGCGGCGTCCGCAGCGGCTACGAGTGCACTGAAAGCCGCAGAAGAAATCAGCTCAAGCGCAGGCGAAAAAGTGCGAAACGCCGTCACAGGAACGATTGATGGCGTGAAGGTCGTGCTAAAAGAGCCATTTAAAAAGTAGCTTGTGCGACTCACGATACCTCACGATTTTTCCTGAACGAAAAGATCACGAGCACAATGCTCGTGGTCTTTTCGTCGAACACGATGACGAAGTTGTCGAACCGCCGTTTTGCTCCTAACGTTTCGATACGCGACGAGTTTTCTTGCTGTCGTTGGGGATTGGTACGGAAATGTCTACTGGACGGCTTGTCCAGTAGCATGAAACATCCAGAAAAAGGATCAAGCCACATGGGAACGTTTCGACTCTGGAGTGTAATCAGCGTGCTTATGCTCAACACATCGGCCTGCCTCTCACCGTTTGCGCTCGACCATGCCGTCACAGCGTATGATCATGCCGTCACGAACACGTTAACCGAGCAACTACTCCTCAATATCGCTCGCGCTCACCACCACCACCCCATTCACTTCACGGGCGTGTCGAATATCGCCGCCACGTTTGATTTTCGCTTGCATGCCGGAGCGACCCCTCCCCTCGGCGGGCTAGACGGAGGCTTCCATCTATCGCCGGTTTTTGGCACCAGCGTCGCTGAAAACCCAACCATCAGTATCGTGCCCATTGAAGGTAAGGCATTTACGAAACGGCTTCTCACGCCATTACACGAGGGAAACTTAACCCTGTTGTTGCGTCAAGGGGTCGATATTGACTTACTTCTTCGTCTCATGGCAGCCGAGCTACGGATACCGGGGAATCCCCGCGAAATCGTCTACTACAACAGACCCGCGGACCGTCAGTCCTACATGGTATTTCGACAGGTCGTCTTGCAATTGTCCACATTGCAGGATCGCAACCTTTTGTACGTGGAACCCATGATCTACCACAATACCTGGACCATCCCGTCCGCCAACGTATCCGGTGATGATTTTCGAGAGCTGGAACGACATTATCGGATCACCGCTGATGAAAGCCATCAACGCTATATCCTCGAGAAACGAGTCACCGGCCGCATTCTTATCACAAATTATGATCCCGATAATCTTCCCAACGATGAACGCATACGCTTGCACCAAAAGGCCGACCGGTGGCCACCCAACGATATTCTCGTGGATGTTCGACCGGACCATCCTGGCGGAGAATATCCCATCCAGGGAAAGTTTCGACTACGCAGTTTTCATGCTATTCTGAATTTTCTCGGACGCGGCATCCATGACGCGCCGGAGTACGATGTTCCGAAAGATCCACGAACGCCGCCCGTCAATAAAAACCCGACAACAACGCTACAGATTCTCGAGTCAGACCGGGTGTTAGATGACATGGAACGATATGTGTATTATCAGGGCGAGTACTATGGTTTCCGGGATGACGAACAGAATAACTGGAATCGAGAAGCCTTCAGACTTCTGTATCAGTTGTTTCAGATGACGGTTTCCGAAGTCCCGAGACTTGGGGTTCCGAGCATCACCATCGCCAAATAAGGGAAGCCCGACATACTTCGAAGACTCGGGATGCAGAAATCACGGTGACAAGGTTGGAAGACTTGATAAGTCGGAACGTTTCGATATAGGCTTATATCCGATTTTATTCTACCAGAACGGTCGAAATACCCTTCTCGCCATCTTCAACCTAGAAACGCCATTGAATCTGGAATAGCACTCACGTCGTATCCATGACATTCGCCTTACCCTATTCCCTTGTTGTTGGATTTGTGATGTGGATGACCGTCTGGAGCCTCCCTCTCGATGCGTACGGTGAATTAGTCATCGATCACAGTCCAAAACTCGTCGTGGGTTGGGTGGAAAAAGTCCAAATTCTCCCGGAAAACATCTTGCTTCATGCGAAAATCGACACCGGGGCCGATACATCCTCGCTCAATGTCTCGGATGTCTCGGAGATTGTTCGAAAGTCGGAACGTTGGGTCACGTTCACCGTCACGACAAAAGAAGGACAAAGCATGACCCTTGAGAAACCGATTCATCGTTACGTCAAGATCAAGCGAAAAGGCGCGAAGCCTCAACGTCGTCCCGTCGTCGAATTCGACCTGTGTTTAGGGAACATCTTCCAACGAAAAGCACTCGTGAACCTGACAGACCGGAAAAACTTTACGTACAACATGTTGATCGGTCGTAGTTTCTTAAAACATCAGGCCGTGGTCGATTCCGCGCAAACCTATAAACACGAACCCAACTGTTCGGATAAATAGATTTCCTTGAACAAGCGTCATCTGTATATCCTCGTTCTCTGTTTGGTGTCCGTGGGTCTCGGCCTGTTTTTCTTCAAAGTTTTCGTCCTGCACTTCCCATTAACCCCTCAAACGCAAGTTGAACTGTGGATCGTCGAAGCGCATCTGACGTTCTTCGCCAAAGACAAACCCGTCAAAGTCTCATTGGCCTTGCCACGTAACACCCGGCGATATGCCATCGTCGATGAAAATTTCATCTCGCAAGGGTACGGCTTAACGACCGTCAAGGACGAAGACAATCGACGGGCAACCTGGTCAATCCGCAACGCGAACGGGAAACAGCACCTGTATTATCGGGCCACCGTCCGTCGCGTGGATGTGGATAGTCCACACACAGACAATGAATCCCCTCAAGTCCTTCCGCCGTATTTCGAAGGTGCGCAGCTCACCGCAGTTCAAGCCTTTGTCGCAGATATCAAAGAAAAGTCCGCCGACACGTCCACCTTCATCGCCGAACTTTTCTCACGACTCAAACACCCCAATGGCGATCCAAATCTTCAACTGCTGCTGGGAAATGACCGTTCCCAAGAAAAAAAGCTCCAGATGGCCTCCGACATCCTGTCGTTCGCACTCATCCCCAATCGTGTGGTGCATGGGGTTCAACTGAAAGGGTTTCAACGAGAAGCCGTCATCATCCACTGGCTACAAATTTACGATAAAGGTGAATGGCAGTTCCACGATCCTGAAACCGGCAGACCCGACATACCCAGCCATTACTTCACCTGGTGGCACGGGACACAACCGTTGACACAAATCGAAGGCGGCGATCATTTTTCCATAACAATCACGATTGCTCCGAACCAGGAAGAAGCCATTCGGGCCGCCATGTACCATACGCAGTTGGCGACCCCTCATTTATTGGAATTTTCCTTATTCAGCCTACCCCTTGAAGCACAGGCCGTCTACCGTATTTTGTTGATGGTTCCAATGGGTGCCCTGTTACTGCTCATTCTCCGAAATGTGATAGGCATTAAAACATTTGGAACCTTCATGCCAATCCTGATGGCGCTTGCCTTTCGCGAAACGCAATTGGTATGGGGCATCGTCTTGTTTTCACTGGTGGTCGCGTTAGGATTGGCCGTTCGTTTTTATTTGGAACATCTCAAACTGTTGCTGGTCCCTCGCCTGGCTTCCCTGTTGATCATCGTCATCCTTCTCATGGCGGCACTCAGCGTGATCAGCCACAAGCTCGGGTTAGAACGTGGACTATCCGTCGCACTCTTCCCGATGGTCATTCTGACGATGACCATCGAGCGCATGTGCATCGTCTGGGAAGAACGGGGTGCGCTCGAATCGATTCAACAGGGGCTTGGCAGTTTAGCCGTTGCCTCGCTCACGTATATCGCCATGACCATCCCCTACATGGAACACTTGTTGTTTGTGTTTCCAGAATTGCTCTTGCTCTTCCTCGCCGGCACCCTACTCATGGGACGATACACAGGGTTCAGACTGCTGGAATTACGTCGCTTCAAGGCCTTAGCCCAGTAGGTCAGGAGGATAAACCGTCATGTTTGGGCTGGCGAAAATTTTAACAGAACGAGGCGTCTTAGGGTTAAATCACCGGAACGCCGGGTATACCCTCTGGCACAATCCTCGGCATTTGTATCCGCTCGTGGATGACAAACTCACGACTAAACGTTTGGCTGAAGAGGCCGGACTCGCCGTCCCAAAGTTGTACGGCGTGATCCAAATAGAACGGCAGGTCAGAGGTCTGTCGGAATTACTGAAACCGTACCAGGATTTCGTCATCAAACCAGCGGAAGGCAGTGGAGGCGACGGCATCATCGTCATCACAGGGCGACGCGGCAACCGGTACCGGAAAGCCAGTGGTCAATTCATGACACAGGAAGATCTTGATCATCACGTGTCAAACATCTTGAGCGGCCTGTATAGTCTCGGAGGGCATCAGGACAAGGCTTTGATTGAATACCGGGTGAAGTTTGATCCGATTTTCGAGAGCATTAGTTTTCAGGGCATACCGGACGTTCGCATCATCGTCTTTTTAGGAGTTCCGGTCATGGCTATGGTGCGTCTGCCGACGCGAATGTCGGATGGGAAGGCGAACCTCCATCAGGGTGCCATCGGGGCAGGCATTGACTTAAGTACGGGCCAGACATTGAGTGGAGTGTGGAAGAATGAGATCGTTCATGAACATCCGGATACCGAACAACCCATCACAGGCTTACAAATCCCGCATTGGGACATTTTGTTACGGGAAGCCGCTCAATGCTATGAACTCACGGGCCTAGGGTACCAAGGCGTTGATCTGGTCCTGGACAAAGTTCAGGGACCGTTAATCCTGGAACTCAACGCACGCCCCGGGTTAAACATTCAAATTGCCAATCGTGCGGGACTCTTGCCTCGGCTACACATGGTTGAAGAGCAGGCTGAACGTCTCACGACCCTGGAGGATCGGCTCAACTTTGCCAAGCAGTACTTTGGCACACAACATATCTAATCCCCATACAATATCCTCTCAGCTTCCGCACCCGTCTTGATTTCAACTTTCCCACAAAAGCCAACTCAAACGTCTCCCTTCCCATCGGTTTTTCTGGAAAGAACCTTATAACGAATCTACATAGTCGTCCCCGACAAGGAACAAGTGGAATATTTCTGAGCCCACGCCTTCTTGCCGTTATCAATAAATACGATTCTTTGCTCCCCCTTCCCTTGCCCCTTCCCATCGTCTTTACAGTCACGATTCAGCAACATGCTCTGTCAGTTTTTTGGACCTAGGGAGCTTGGAATTGCTGATCTCAGCTCAAAGAAATCCAAAACTTCCAGGAGACTCGTAATGCAAGCGACACTCAATTGAAATGAAGATGTTCTAGTAATGATTCTGACAAGGAGGTCATCATGAAGCGAGAAAACATTGTATTCCTTCGGTCTGCTTTGTTCTTTGCAGCTCTCACGCTGGGAAGTCTCCAAACTGGACAAGCCTCAAACCACCTTGAGGCCCCTCTCATAGACCTCGACAATAAGGCTAACGTTACCGATATTTACATGGTTCCAAAACTGCTTCCGACGAATTCATCGGGCAATCAAGTTTTAACAGGGATCAACGATTCGACGAATAAGGCTTCTGTCGCTGGCCAGGAACCAAAATTTGAATTTACGTTTAAGACGCCAGAACAATCCCAGATTCTCCAACAGACCATGAAGTTTCAAAACGTTCAATCCCTTTCTTTGCTCAATTCAACACTGAGAGATCAAACCTCAGCGAATCAAACAGAACAGATAAACAATAGTGGTACATTTTATGTCCCTTCTGTAGATTCTCTGTCAAAACATGCCACGGACGATGATTGGCTTGTCGTTCTCTCTCTCAATGATAAGGCTCCTAAGGCTCCGGAAGGATTTCAAGCTGGTGAACCTCTCAGTATAATCGTGAAAGGCACCAAAGAAATATCAAATCCAGAAGTATTGATGAGCTTGACTTCTGCTGACAGTGGAGAGACCGTGCAAGTCTCAGGAACGTACGATGAAGATATCGGAGCTGGCATTTGGGGTGACCAAAACGTGGCCGACTTTTCGCTTCCGCATGATCTGCCCTTGGGATTCTACGGCGCGAGGCTCACTGCCGCCTCACACTCGACCCGTTCGATACTCATTCAAATATCGGATCCTACGTCACTTAATCGCCGGCGAGCACTGGTCCAACTGATCCAAGCGGCCATGAACGACAAATATTCCTACCCATATGCATTAGTCGGACCATTCCGGCCATTGCCAATAGGGGCACAAATTAATGATTCAATCACCGGCGAAGTCATTGCCACGGTTACTCAAAAGAACGTGTGGCTGTTTTTCGCCTATGATCCCCAAGCATTTTTTGGTCAATCCGATGCCCGGTGGATTCTTATGAATAGCGATTCCGAAGAAATGCAAATCATCGAGAATCGAGAATTTGCACCTGAGGTCGTCCTTGCCGATGGCAGACCCTATCCATTGGATTATGCCAGTCATGATCATGTCTATTATGGAATGTTCAACGCAGGAACGTCTTTTCAAGACAAAAATGCCGGAAATGGGGATATTCCAGAAAATAATGATGAAGGGGATTCCACTACGGAGGACATTGATTCAATCGGGCCAGCGATTATTGGCCTTTCATCTACGTTGAAAGACTGTCCGCCAGAGAGGATCAAAACATATGCCATTATCCTGACATTTGATGACACTGACAAACGATTTATCGAATTGAAGAACGAGGAAAAGAAACTGCTCAAAAAATTAGGAATCAACGCTGCCAACATCACAGAACTCGATCCAAAAGATTTTCTCACAGATAAGAAGACATTTGAAATCGACCCCAAGACCTGGACCAAGAGCTTCGCCATGTTCCGCTCGAAACTCGAGGCATGGTTGAAAACCATCGATGATTGTTGCGCTGAAGTTTTGATCATCGTGAACTCTCACGCCAACAAGGATGGCATGTTGAAATTTAAGAAAGCCAAAGACGTGAAGAGCTGGACCCCCATTCCAAAAGAAAGCGAAACGATCGAAGTTAAGCCTAGGGACAAAACAGTGAAGAAGGCTGGCAAACCTGGCCAGGGAATGAACAATAACTTTTCCTCAGGTTTCTTGACTCAAATGATTGCTGAGACTTTTAAAAAGATGGATAAATCTTGCATTCCAGTCGCGCTCATCAATCATTCGTGCTATAGCGGTGTTTTTGAATCCACAGCGCAAAATCTCACAGCGAACAGAACAGCTGTCGCAACACACCCGAATCTTCACGTGTATGCATCATCTTCTTCCGATGAGAAAAGCTATGGGCGCGTGAACGGAAAATCCTATCGATTCCCGTTCATCGATGCGATCGCACATTGCTTTGTAAAAGCAAAGTCCGATGAAACGCGAACTCTGACAGCCCAATGGGACTGCATCGTCAAAGAGACAAAGAAACGAGCAAGCGCGATTGATGGGCTACAAACTCCAACCAAGTATCCTTCAAAATAACTCGAAGAGTCACGAGCAAAAGGCCTCTCTGCGCCATACACAGAGAGGCCTTTTGCGTTGCCCGCTAAAGTCTGAAAGACGACGAAAGTATGGCATGAAAGAAAAACGTGAAGGGAATCCCTCACACGTTCAATCAGCAATGGGTGGAGAGAACTGTCTACCTAGGCTAAGGTTTGCAGCATTTCCTGACTGGGCGTGAACATCGTCAGCATAAGGCACCCTTCTTCTGTAGAAGTTTCATGATGGCACGTGCCCGGATCTGCGCGATGATAATCTCCGACTTGAAGCCATTGTCCTCCGATGAAACATGTGCCCTCCAAGACATAAAATTCTTCGGGACCGGGATGCTCGTGAGGTCGAAAAGCGCTGTGAGGGTCCATACGGGCAAGAGCCGTCATTCGCCCTTGGGCCCTGTCAAAAGATAGCACCTTCACACGAATACCAGGACCGATGACACGCCAGTGACTATCCTCCGCCCGAACGAAGGTAAACCCTGCCCCTTTAGATTGTTCAGAGGATTCCGCGATCATTTCTCCGGGTTCAGACTCTGACTGTCGCTCTGCCGCAACGCACTCCATCAATTTGGCACGAAGCGACGCCGGAGGCGCCTGGGGCGCGACCGAAGTGCCAAGCAACCCGGCCACATTCTGAAAATCCTTGACGGCCTTACACACGGCACATCCCTCCGCCACGAGCCTTTCAAACGCTTCCTTCTCTTGACCTTCAAGAGCGCCTAACGCATAGAGCGCCGCCTGTTCGAGGATCTGATCATTGGGTTCTTGATTGCTCATGGGGCAAGGCCTTCTTCTAATGGGCTCAGAATTTTCCGAAGTTTCATCATCCCTAACCGAGCCCGGGTTTTAACGGTACCCAACGGAACTCTGATCTCGGCAGCAATTTCACTGTGCGTCAGGCCTCCGAAATAGGCCAATTCGATCACATGCCGTTGTTCGGGGACCAACGAGGCTAACGCCGACTGGACAACACGGCATTGTTCGTTATACGCGCTCGATTCTTCCGGGCTCGCGAGTGTCGATGGGACTTCATCGACGATCTCAAGGGGCTGACGTTTTTCCCGCTCTTTTTGCCCCGAACGAAGGCGATCGATCGCTCGGCTCCTCGCCAACACCCCAAGCCACGCAATCGGCCCTCCACGAACCTCATCAAATTGCTTCGCCAGACGCCATACCTGCATATACACATCCAACGTGACTTCCTCAGCTGCCCCTGGATCGTTCAACACTCTGAATATCAGACCATAGACGTAAGATGAGGTGCGATCATACAAGATCCCGAGCGCCTGTTCATCGCCGCCCGCGATGCTGGCGATCAGACTCGCTAATTGCCCAGCCTGAGCGCTGAAATTCGTTGCAACCTGCACATCCTGATCCGCCACGATCGCTTATCCTTCAAACATCTATCGTTACGAAGGAACCCGCATGCCTAGATTCATCCTTGAGTTTCCAAACCTGTTTGGGGGAGCTTCTCGGAAGGGTTATGACTGTATCACACGAGGAAATCACATCCAAGAAAATTTCCACGCGAGATATGTGAGGACGAAAGCCCCAGCAAGCGAAGCATTTGCATATGACCGTGTGTTGGCCATGGAAATCTATACGGCCTGAAAAGATGATGAAAGTTCTCTGCCTTAAAGATGCTGAGAACCACTTAGTGAAAGAAGGTTTAACAAAAAAGTTCGTCAGCGAACGACTAAAAAAAGAGCGCGCCCGTCGGCTTTAAGAATGTCAATTGAATCTGTACAGCATCCCAACCGAATGGAGAACGATGAACCATGGACCATGTAAACTGTCGAGGCTGCTATATGCAGTTGATAAAGCCCAGGCATGATCTGTATCACTACGACGAATATCGTTTGAAGCGAGGCCAGGCTTATTCATACCTGCTTCTCTCGCGATGAGAAGCGACACTTTTACGGCCATGTCCTCAGAAGAGTGCCCCCTGCTTGTTACCGAGGGTAGGAACATTGGCGTTGCACCTCGACATGCCCACGTTCAGAAACTGACATTCTGCGTTTTACAACACTGGAGGAGCGTATTCTCTTTCAACGAATGTCTGAGCTTATCCACGGTTCGTTCGATGCTTGCTGGACTACCTAACGATAGAAGGGAGTTCGATTCCCCAAATTTGAACCGTCGAATCCTGAACGCCTGCGGCCAACGATTGGCCATCCGGTGAGAATGCAATAGAATGGATGGCTTGTCCTGGGACTTGGGTCTGCCACACTTTCTTCTGGAAATCCAGGTTCCAAATCATGAGATTCCCCAACTCATCTCCCAGGGCCAAATGGTCGCCATCGGGTGAAAACGCGAGGGCCCGCACCCAGGAAGCCTTCAAGTCCCTAATCGTAAACACCAGCTTCCCAGTCGAGGTTTCCCATACCGTGACACCGGCTTGCCGGTCAACCTGGGAGTCCACGGCAAGCAGCGAAGAGTCCGGAGAAAAGAGAATGCTCCAGACCCCATGCACTTCCTGCTCATGTTCGCCGTTGAATAAAAACCGGGGAAGCGCGTTCCCCCGTTCCCATAACTGAATGGTCGTATGATGAAAATTGGCGAGCGAATCGTAGGTGCCTTCAGCCGCGGCCACATATTCTCCTCCGAATGCGATCGCCACTCCATTCCTCACGGCATCGTAGGACTCCCACCTTTGCGACAACTGATTCTTTTCCAGCGACCACATCTCCAGGGACTTCCCACCGGTGGACAAAAGCAGGAACGCTCCGGTCGGGTCCACCACGCTGTGAATATAGAAATCTCTGGCTAACGGAGTGATTTTTTGGGATGTGAGATCAAGGATCTCCACGTTATCGCCAAGAGTTTTCGTGATCAGACTATGACGTGATGCAATGTACGAAAAGATACTATTCGTCTCAAAGGCCTTGGTCTGAGCTCGATGTTGCGTATCCCACTCCTCGATGACTCCATCGGCACGAGAAACGTACAACCGTGAGGGCTCGTCAGCAAAGATAAGTTTTAGCGGGCGGTCTGGTGGTTCCTCGTATCGCGAGTACTCTTTGTGCGTGCCAAGTTGAGAGATCGGTGAGTGAAAGGGGAGAGAATCCGCGGCATACGGAAGGATCACGACGTAGAGAAGGAAGAAACAGACAAGACCGGCCAATAATCCCGAGAGCACGTATGCAGGTTTCATGTATGAGGTAATCAGGCTGTGGTATGAGTCGGTGTCTGGCCTCCTTTTCGGTTGATGAATGACGAAAACTTAGACATGGCGCTAATTTCTCGAGCCCTGGAGTTCCACATCAGCGTCCGCCCAAGCTCTCGCGAACTGCTTGTGCGTTTCCCGCGCTTCTTCTGTTTTACCCTGCGCCTGAAGACTTTGTACGAGCCCGTACAACGACCATCCATTCTGTGGATGATGTTTCAAGTCCTCCCGGTAGACCGATTCAGCGTCGGCGGCCTTTCCAGCCTCCAAGTAGATCGCGCCCAGCACCTGCCTCGGAGGAAGATACCAATCTTTCGGCTCGGTATAGTTTAATCCGTCTTCCAGCTCAACGGCACGTTGCAAGTGATCGATCGCTGAATCGATCTTCCCTTCTGACGCAGAAACCTCGCCGCTCAAGATGTGTTCGGCGATCGATAAAATGTCTTCGACATCATTCAAATCAAAAATGGTCAACGTGGTCACGTCAGGATGGTGCGCCAATCCTTGCAACAACGCGAGTTCTTCCCGCGCCTGCGCGAGCTCACCCTGCCTCAACAACGCAAGGCCTCGCGCATAATGCCAAATTCCCGTGGGATACAATAAATCGGCGGCTGGCGCGGGTTCATGACGAATGTCTGCCCATTGTCCAAACATGGCTTTCGTATACAGCGGCATCAACCAAAAATGCTGTAACGTGCCCGCGACGGCCGGATCGCGCATGGCTTCGGGATGAACCTGTGCAGCCGTATCCTTGGCAGCCTGCGTGGAAAGCGCCCGCTGCCCGGTTTTGATGGCCGCAGCCCACAGAAAATGATAATTGTGGGGAACATACGCCGCCGTGTAGAGACTCTCGGCATGAGAATGACGGAGATACCGTTGATCGACTTTGACGGCCTGTTGATTGGCCAGGACCGCATCACGGTACTGTCCGATTCGAATATATATATGTCCCGGCATATGGACCAGATGACCGGAGCCCGGCACCAGGGTCGCCAGACGCTCGGCGTTGGGAAGCGCGGCTTCAGGGTACGGCGAAGCTTCCATCGTATGAATGTACAAATGATTGGCCAGGGGATGATCGGGAGCGTTCTGCAAGACGTGCTCAAGAGTCTGACGAATCTCCGGCGTCCATGGCTTGGCCTCTCCATCTTTGGTCCAAAAGTCCCATGGATGCAAATCCATCAAAGATTCCGCGAAGAGCGCGCCGATCACGGCATCATCAGGGTACTGCTGAAAGACCCCTCGCATGGCGGCGGCATAGGTCTCATCAAGGTGTCTGCGCTCACTGGCGAATTCTTGACTGTATCGCTTCGCAAGAGCGTGAATAAGGACCCGTTCTTTCTCTGTCGTCTTTTCCTGATCAGTCAGCGCCAAGGCATTCTGTACAGCTTCATAGGCCCTCGGCATGACGGATGTCCCCATCGGCGCATTGATATTGGGACCAAGCACTAACGCCTCTCCCCAATAGCACATCGCGCATTTCGGATCGAGACTGTGGGCCGCACGAAACGACCGCTCCGCTTCCGCATGGTTGAACCCGTAAGCCAAAATCAATCCCTGATCAAAATACCGTTGCGCCAAGGGCAAAGAAGTTGTAACTATGTATGTATGAGGTCCGAGGTTTTCCTGGAGAGGCACAGAAGTCTTTCCCTCGCCCCCCTCAACGACAGCCAGAGGCAGTCCACTCAGTATTCCGATGACGAACGAAATCCAATATCGATGGACGCAAAGCATCTTCATAGGCGTTCCTCCCCTCTCCAAAGAACATCTTCCTTTCCTGCCTGCATGATGATCATGACTGCCCGCCTCCGCTTGCCCCCCTTCCTTCTCGCTGGAAACCCGCAAGTTCTCAGCTAAATCAGGGACGCGACCGATAAGGGCCTCTTGTATACGAGCTTTTCACATGCCTAGAATGCTTACTTGCCATTCAATCTGATTGATTCAAGCGGCTCTTCAATATGAGAATCCTGACATTGTGTTATGAGTTTCCCCCTCTTGGAGGAGGCGGAGCGAAAGTTGTGGCCGGTCTTGGGAAAGCGCTTGTCCGAAGAGGGCATACGCTTGACTTGATTACCATGGGGTATCAGGGGCTCCCCAAGCATGAGCTCATAGACGGAATCAACGTGCATCGAATTTCAGGTCTTCGCACTCGACAGTCGATGTGCTATACGCCAGAAATGCTGCCATACATCTTCGCGGCCATTCCCATGATAGCTCGGCTGATGAAACAACACCACTATGATCTCAACCATACGCATTTTATCTTTCCCGACGGGATCTTGGCGTATCTCATCCACAAATTCACGGCATTACCATATATCATTACCGCGCATGGCTCCGATGTTCCAGGGTACAATCCGGACCGGTTTCACTACCAACATAGAATTTTCGCTCCTCTTTGGACACGTGTCGTTCAGAAGGCCGAACGAATCGTCTGTCCGAGTCAATCCATTGAATCGCTCGTTCACAAGGCCGCGCCACGCCCCCGGACCGTGATCATTCCCAACGGCATGAACGTCGATAAGTTTAATCCCGGACACATGAAAGTCAATCGAATCCTCATCGTCACACGAATGTTTGAAAGAAAAGGGGTTCAATATCTGTTAAAAGCCTTGGAAAATCTCGACTCGGACTATGAAGTCCATGCCGTCGGCGATGGCCCGTACTTAGAAACCTTAAAAGGCCAGGTGAACGAAAAAAACCTGGATGTCAAATTTTGGGGGTTTCTGGACAACCAGTCTCAAGAAATTCGGGTTCTGTATGAAACATCGCGAATTTTTGTGTTTCCATCAGAAGCGGAAAATTTCCCGATCGTCCTCTTGGAGGCGATGGCTGCCGGCATGGCGATCATCACGACGGAAGGCACAGGCTGCGCAGAGGTCGTGGGAGATGCGGCCCTGTTCGCGAAACCGCGTGATTCGCAAAGTCTTAAAGACGCCCTGACGCGTCTGATCGCTGACCCCGATCTCTGCGCGAAGCTTGGATCCCGGGCGCGACAACGGCTCGAAGAGCATTTTGGATGGGGAACCGTCTCACGGCAATACTCGGACCTGTACGAGCAAATTGCCGGCATCAGACAGTAGCATGCTCCCTCATGTCCACGTGCCGTCCATGTGTATTTGTGTTCGCTCCGGATCTTCTGGAGATCACCAGTTTCCTCTTCAAGCAACAATAAACGCCTTACCAATCTCTCCATATCCGGTTGAAGACCTCGAGGATTCCACACGATCATGAAACAGGGCATACTCTGGTTCGTCAAACTCAGTGTCACCATCATAATCCTGTCCTATATTTTTACTCATATCCCCCTCTCCTCCGTCTGGGAATCCTGCAAAAGAGTCGAATTGTCCACGCTGCTGCTGCTTGTCCCGATCATCATCCTGTCATTCGTGGTTTCGGCGCGGCAATTGAAAGTGTTCACGGACAACCACCACATGCAGGTCTCGCTGCCAAGAATATTCGCGATAAATTTATCGACCGAATTCTATAATCTCTTTTTGCCTAGCTACCTCGCCGGCGGGGCCATTCGCTGGCACAGGCTCTCCAGCAGGAATCAGAAACGCGCCGAGGCGTTCTCCGCCCTCGTCCTCAATCGTTTGGTGAACATGCTCACCCTCGCCCTATCGGGACTGATCTGTTGGACGTATGACCGGGCCAATATTCCTCAGCAGTCCTACGGGCTCGCTTTTCTCGCCCTCTTCATGGGGCTTCTGACGATCTATGCGTTCTTGTTCAGTCACTATGCGATGCGTACGTTTCATGTCATTTCGTCTCATCCCAAACTCCAATCAATCCCGGCGCTCATCAGACGCGGGATACTCAAACTCGTTCAGGCCGCGCGCGAGTACCATCAATTGACCATTCACGAACACGGTTACATTTTTTTACTCTCCTGCGGCTGGCAGATTCTCGGCATTCTCTTCTTTTATCTCCTCGGACAATCGCTTGGCATGAATATTCGACTTGAGAGTTTTGGCTGGGTTCGTTCTATTCTAGGGTTCCTGCTTCTTTTTCCTATTTCCGTATCCGGATTCGGCGTACGAGAAGGGGCCCTGCTCATCCTCCTGGGATACTATGGAGTTGTTCCGGCTCTCACGATCGCATTTTCATTCCTTCTCTTCGCCAGAACCTTGCTATTGGGACTGGCCGGTGGGATTCTCGAAGCCAAGACCCTGTTCCTACCCGTTACACGAGGAACATCACGACGATGAATCACTCTCCCACCGTGGCCATTATCATCCTGAACTTCAATAAACGGCACGATGTCCTCGAAGCCATCGGCAGCGCACAGGCCTCGGATTATCCACTTACGAACGTATTCGTCGTCGACAACGCCTCGACGGACGGATCTTGGGAGTCTATTGAAGCCGTCTACCCGGAACTTCCGAAAATTCGAATGCCCAGCAATATCGGGGCGCCAGGCGGAAGGAACGCTGGCTGGCGATTTGTCCAAGAAATACTCCAGCCCGACTACATTCTCTTTCTCGATGATGACGCGACCCTGGCTCCCAATGCGATTTCTCGCTTCGTGGACGCCACGCTCGCGGACTCAGCCACCGGAATCGCCTGCGGAAAGGGCTACACTCGTCACCCATCGACAATCCTCAATTCCATCGGAATCCGTGTCAATCTGTATACGGGCATCATCGAGGACATCGGCGCTGGCGAAGAGGATCGCGGACAGTATGATCAGCCTTGTTATGTGGCGGCCTGCGGATGTTTTGGTCTTTTCATCAAGGCTTCGCTGTTCGAACAATTAGGGGGATTCAATGAAGCGTTCAACCCCTACGGGTGGGAAGACGTGGACCTGTGTTTGCGCGCCAGACGATTGGGGTACAACACGCGGTATGTCCCGGCCGCCATCATTCATCATAAGGGAACGAAACTTGGCCGAAAGCCTCTGCCTCTATACGAACAGACCAAAGCCCGCAATTATTTGTACTTGATCAGAGAACATGCCAGTTGGCTGCAGTTGGCGAGTATTGGGTTGTGTTTACCATTTCGTGCACTGGCGTTGATGATCAAGCTCGTTCGACAGGGCGATAAGAAGATTCTGCTCTCACATGCCAGAGGCTTTTGGTGCGCCTTTTTTATGCCGAAGGAACCTATGACGAAAAACAACCAGGAGACGAAATGAGTCAAGGAAACGGAGGATCACCACATCAACGAGTCGTCGTTATCGGCCTCGAGGCCGCAGAGCCGACATTGGTCGAGCAATGGGCCAACGAAGGAAAGCTTCCGACATTTCAAAGCCTGATGCAGAAGGGCATCTGGCGCCGGTTACGATCGACGACGGAAATTTCAAGCGGAGCCACGTGGGCATCGCTCATTACCGGCACCAACCCGGCCAAACACGGCATGGGGTTTTATCATCGCCAGCTCCAGCCTGGCACGTACACCATCAGGAAGAAATACGCCGAACAAACAGCGACCGAGCCGTTCTGGAATCAGCTGAGCCGTCATGGGAAACGGGTGGCGATCCTTGATTTGCCCGACACCTACGCGACTGAAGACCTCAACGGAGTCATGTTGGTCGGTTGGGGAGCCGAGGGGCTGAACGCCAAACAACATTCGTGGCCAAAAAAACTTTTAAAGGATATTTTTTCCCGTGTCGGACATCATCCTTTGGAATTCTGGTACCAGGAACGGCCGAAAGATATCGCCGCCTGGAAAGCGTTCTCTGACAAACTTCTGGAAGGGACGCGCCGCCGCACCCAGATCGCCAAACAGGTCCTCGCTCAGGAAGCCTGGGATTGTTACGTCATCGGGTATGCCGAAGCCCATTGGATCGGTCATTACTTCTGGCATATCATCGACAAGCGGCATCCCGATTATGACCCGGAACTGGAGCGTGAATGCGGAGATTCGATCCTCAAAATTTATCAGGAAATCGACCGGGGCATTGCCGAGCTCATCACGATGTCCCCTGAGGCGACCGTGATGATCGTCTCGAACACGGGTATGGGGCCCAATTTCAGCGGCCAACATCTACTCCCTCAAGTATTGGAGAAGCTGGGCTATTCAAAAGGACCGTCATCGGCTGGGCTGAAACAACTGCTCCCTCACCAGAAATGGGGCCCGTACTACGCGATCAAAAGCATCGAAACACTCGTCTCCGCCAAGCTCATGGAAACCATCAAGCGAGTCATCCCGGAAAAGGTATGGGATTCTGTCACCCGGCGCATCTTGACGATGGGGAACAACTGGAAAGACAGCCTCGCATTCGAAGTACCGTCCGATTATTCCGGGGCCATACGTATCAATCTCAAGGGAAGAGAACCTCACGGCCTCGTGGAACCAGGAGGGGAGTTCGACCATTTATGTGCTCGCATTACCCAAGACCTGCTCGAACTCGTCAATCCCGACACAGGCGAAGGAGCGGTGGCGGGAGTCATCAAAGTAAAAGATGTATACCAGGGAGACCGCCTCGATGAAATGCAGGATTTAATCGTTCAATGGAAAGGCAATGCGCCAGTCAATCACCTCGAATCAAAAAAAATCGGAAGGGTTTCAGGAATCCTGCCGGATAAACGTTCAGGCGCGCACATGGTCAACGGATTCATGCTCGCGGCGGGACGGTCCATCAAGACCAATCAACAGCTCGAAGACGCGCACATCATGGATATCGCGCCCACCCTTCTCCATGTGCTGAGCGAACCCATACCCGACATCATGGATGGAAAAGTCTTGTCAGACATCTTGTCGTAGATGGAATACCGTCCTCTAGGAAACACGGGACTATTGACCTCCGTCATCGGCCTCGGCTGTTCCCGTCTCGGGACCAGTGTGTTTGAAGGGCAGACGACGGAGGGAGTCAAGCTTCTGCACGATGCCTTCGACCAGGGCATCAACCTGTTCGACACCGCCGATTCATACGGCTACGGAAGCTCAGAGCGGATACTCGGAAAAGCGTTTCACGGGAAACGGGATCGAGTCATCATCGCCAGCAAAGGCGGCTTCCTTCCGTCATCACTGGCCCGGTTCGGACAATACCTGCTGCCGTTTGTCGGCCCGTTCCGTTCATTTCTTACCAAGAAAAAATCGACTCTCAAACAACTCTCCCACAAGCGCCAGAATTTCAAGACGACGTATCTCAAACACGCCCTTGAACAGAGCCTGAGACGCCTGGGATCGGATTATATCGACGTGTATCAACTGCATAGCCCGCCCCGGGCCATACTAGAGCGAGACGAAATCTATCGTTTTCTCGAGCAGGCACGGCAGGAAGGAAAAATCCGGTTTTTCGGCATCTCCGTCAATTCAATCGAGGACGGACTGTGTTGCTTGAAAAAACCGCATCTCGCCGCGCTGCAAGTGCCGGTGAATATTCTCGAACAGGAGGCAACGGCTGAACTGCTTCCGAGCGCATTCCCGGATGTGGGTATTCTCGCGCGCGTGCCACTCGCCAGAGGACTGTTAACGGACGCGCTCAGAATCAACACGGGCTATCAGGCAGGACAGAGTTCACCGGCATCACAACACTTGCAACGCTTACACGCTCTCTGCGAACAGGAAGGACGCCGCATCTCTGACGTCGCCATTCAGTTTTTGCTTCGTTCTGAAGCGATTTCGTCCATTCTGGTAGGCACAAAATCAGTCGAACACTTGCGCCGCAACATCCTTGCGGCACAGCAACCGGCGCTCAGTCGTGACCTCTTATCCCATATCGCTTCTTTGAATAGTTGCTCGTCGTCTTTCTCACCCCACAAACTTTGCTGAATCTGGTCACAATCAATATATGCAACTGAACGTTTCGACGAGATCGCGTGAGGAATGTCGAACGAGTTACGGATGGTAGCTAAACCTGACTTCCTGCAGCATTTGCGCTAGCTGATGGCTCAGGAGCGGTTTAATTAAAAACCCGCGTATGCCCAACGCTTTGGCCTTGTCCGCGTCGATCGAATGACTGAATCCCGTGCACAAAATAATCGGGAGGTTGGGTCGTAATCGCAGAAGCTGTTCCGACAGTTCTTCTCCGGTCATACTCGGCATGGTCTGATCAGTAATCACCACATCGAAATAATTGGGATCATCACGAAAGGCGGCAAGCGCGTCAGAGCCGCTCGTTTTCGCCACGACTTGATAACCGAGCTGTTCAAGCAGTTCCTTACAGACCAGGGCAATCGCTTCTTCATCGTCAACGAACAGGATCTGCCCCTGGCCGGTTATCCGCGAGGGAATATCGACAGCAACGTCGGGAGCCACAGTAATTGGCATGGTCGGCAAATAGATCGTAAAACTCGTCCCTTGGCCAAGAATACTCTCGACGAGAATCGTCCCTTCATAATTCGCCACGATCCCATGGACCACTGCCAGGCCCAGTCCGGTGCCCTCTCCAACCTTTTTCGTGGTAAAGAACGGGTCAAAAATTCGTGGGAGATCGCGAGGAGAAATACCAGGCCCCGTATCGCTGACTTTCAGCATAAAATGCCGCCCAGGAGACAGTGGAGGATGCAGTTGAGCGAACGTCAGACTCACGTCTGTGACTCGCAGTGAAACAGACAGCGTACCATGCATGCCCCGCATGGAATATTCAGCATTCACGCACAAATTCATGAGAATCTGATGGACTTCCGTCGTGTCCGCGAAAATACGGCTCTCATTCGGCTCAAAATCTTCATGCAACGTAATGGTCGCGGGCAATGTCGCACGAACCAGTTTGAGCACTTCCTTGGTCACGGGTTCCAGAGCGATCGGTTGCCGTGTCGGCTTGCTCCAACGGCTATAGGTCAATATTTGGGAGATTAAATCCTTCGCGCGCTTGCCTGATCGAATGACTTCCTCCAAGTACCATTGAAGCTTCGGATTATGACCTAATCTGAATAAGGCCAATTCGGCAAACCCAAGAATCGCCGCTAAAATATTGTTGAAATCATGAGCAATGCCCCCAGCCAACGTCCCGATGGCCTCCATCTTCTGCATTTGCCGAACTTTTGCTTCCGTGCGGCTTAGTTCCTCCTCCGCCTGATTGCGTTGTGTAAACATGCCAATCTGCGAACTCACTGCCCTCATCAACTCAAGGAGCCTTTTATCCGGTTCATTCCGTTGATGGCTATAAAACTCCATCACACCAAATATTTTTTCGCCCGACCATACCGGAAAAGCAAACGCGCCATGCAGCCCCTCTTTTTGGGCTTCTTCGGCACGAGGGAAATTAGGATCTTCGACGACATCCGAAACCCAGACCGGCTGTCCTGACTCCCACACGCGCCCCGGCAAGCCCATGCCCTTGGAAAACGTCATCGTCCGTGTTTTTTCTCCAAACCCTTGAAGGGTGGCCACCGAGTAACACCAAATCTCGACGCAACTGAGTTGAGTCGAAGTTTCATCGACACGCCAGAGGGCTCCAAACACCCAACCGAACTGTATACACACGGCGCGAAGAAACTTGGGCGTCGCTTCCCGCAAATTTGATGATTCCGCCAAAATTGCCGTAATGGCATTCTGCGCCATCAAACGTTGTTGCGCCTGCTCCCGCTCAACAACCTCTTGAGCCAGCTTTTCATTGGCCGCCAAGCCCTCAACAACCTTCTGCTCCAACGCCTGATACGATTCTTTTAAATTTTCAGCCATTTGATTCAGAGCCTGGGCCAGATGGATGATTTCCTCAGAGCCAGTTTCTTCGACAGGCACCGAGAATTCACGAAGCCGGAACCGCTTAGCGCCCCGTACGAGATTAATCACTGGGTCCGAAAGAGACTTGGAAATGGACAGCGACAACGCGATCAGCACGATGAGCAAGATACCCCCTAAAGCCATCGCGGCTTGCTGGAGCTGGACGATCGGCGCAAAAGCTTCTTGCGTGTCAATTTTGACGGCCAGCCCCCATCGAGGGACCGGCAGATATCTCCAGGCGGCAAGAACTTCCTGACCGCGGTAATCCTTCATAATTCCCACGCCTTTTCCACCAAGAACGGCCTGGATCACCGGATACGCCGAGGAATCATCCATCGGTACAGTCTGCCGAAACTCAGCCGACGGGTCGTATCGACTCGGGGTCAGGAAAACCAAATCATTGCCGTGCTTCGAAGCAATGATCGTCTCGCCAGAATCCCCGAGCCCTGTATAGTCTTGAGCCAGTTTATACAAGCGATGGTGGTCAATTTGCAGGACCAGGACGCCGCAAATCGCCCCATCGTTAAAGATCGGAGCGGCAAGGAACGCCACCGGATAGTTTGTCTTGGGGTCATACAGAAAATCTGAAAGTTCCGTACTTAACAGCGTTTTGGCTTGAACGAACACTTTATGGAGTTGATTGAAATGCTCTTGAGACTGTTGGACGTTGGCGTTGACGAGCGTCGGCTGACTCGCGGAAAAGACGATCCGGCCGTCCGGTGCGATGAGGATCACATCTTGATAGCCTTCCAGCTCTTGATAGTGCTGCAAGTACTCGCGATGGAGCGTCTCCCGTTTTTGATACGTCATCGAAGAGGGATTCGCTTGCATGAGGACACGTGCCAATTCTTCCACAGCAGTGGTGAGCAGAGGCATTTGGGACAAGACTTCTATATCACGAAACCGCTCCTCTAAATAACTGTTCAAGGCATTTGCCTTCGCATCGCGCACTGTCAATAATGTTTGCGTGGCTTGCTGCTTCAGGTAGGTTTCTCCGGATTGAAAGAGCAGCCACGATCCGATCAAGTACGGGACCGTGCCGACGATCAAAAACCAGAAGAGAAACTGTGTGGCCATCGGTTTCTGAGTGATCCAGCGCATCACGATCATTCCCCTGGGTTAGGCAGCGTGGCGGCCCATTGATTGCCCCACCCCCGGTACAGTCTTTGAAGAAACTCTTCCCATTCAGATTGCGTCCGATAGGTTGGAAACGGAACGGGTCGAATCGGATGATCCGAAGTCCACAGAATATCGAACTGCCCATCTTCACGAATCTTTCCGACCCGTACCGTTTTCCAGGTATGCCGCGTACTGGAATCGACATACACGATACCTCCCGGGGCCGCAAAACTTTGGTCCAGGATGGTCTGATTGACGATCGCGACATCGTCAGTTTGCGCGTCACGGACCGCCTGGGCCCAAAGGTACACACTAAAATAGGCGGATTCCATCGAATCGGCTGTCACTCGACCAGGCCCGAATTTTCGTTGAAACTTCTCGACAAAATCCAAATTGCGCGCGTCGCGAATACCTTGAAAATAGTTCCATGCCGCGTAATCTCCGGCCATCATTCGTGAATCCAGCGATAACAGTTCATTTTCGGCCATACTAAATGAGAGAGTCGGAATATGAGCAGGGGTCACGCCAGCCATGCGAAGTGCAAGAAAAAATGACGTATTGCTATCTCCATTAATCGTATTCATGATCACGTCTGGCTGTGCCTCCAGAATCTCCATGACAATACTTTCGAAATGTCTACCCCCGAGTGGGACATAACGTTCGCCCACGATATGCCCATCAAGAGCCCCTACCTGATCCCGGATCATGGCATTGGCGGTGCGGGGAAACACATAGTCCGAACCCACTAAATAAAAACGATCTCCCAGATGATCAAAAGCCCACTTCACGGCCGGAATGATCTGCTGGTTTGGCGCAGCACCGGTATAGATGATGTTGGGGGATTGCTCCAGCCCTTCATACTGCACTGGGTAGAACAAGAGGTGGTTGAAACGTTCCACGACTTCTTTGACGACCTTGCGGCTCGCTGAAGTCCAACACCCGAAGAGAACGCTGACTTTCTCCGCGTCGATCAACCGTTCGGCTTCGTCAGCAAATTGCAAAGCGTTCGAACCCGTATCGACGACGATAGCCTGAATGTTCCGTCCAAGAACCCCGCCGGATTGGTTGATTTCTTCCAGGGCCAACATCGTGGCATCCACGACAGACCGTTCACTGATCGACATGGTCCCAGTCAATGAATGAAGAATGCCAACCTTAATGGGCGGACGTGTCGTCATTCGCTGTGCCATGAAAAGATAGGCCCCCACCGAGACCAAGACGACTAGCGCCACGAGAATCAGCTTGCGAGTCTTATCCATGACCTCCTCTAGACAAATTCTTCTGTGCTTAGCTGCGCCCGTTTAACGGTAGAGTAACCCAATTTCTCACTTTCTTCCAAGAATGTAATTTACCTCACAAATGCAGGACGAAAGAGAACAGAGAAAACAAGGATGCCCGTCGACAGCCAGGAAGACAATACGGGTGGTGCATAACTAATGGCACACGGCCAGTCTCACCGAAACCCTTGGAGAAACGTTCGAAGCAGTGTGGCGGGGTTGGGGAGGTGACCTTCGGTCAACTCATCAAAATGACCACAGAGCCTTCAATATCATGCCACAACAAGAAAGATCATGAGACAACGGCCAGCACCGCATGGACGGCAATTCACCACGTCATGGCGAACCAGTTCAAGAGTCCGTGAAGAGTCAGTGAGATGAAGTGGAAGAGATGATTCCCGTCAAGGAACAGCGACTCAAGAATGAGGTAATTGATGACCGATATACCTGGTAATCGGTTATCAATAAGGAATCTCGCATGAGTTCAGCCAACGACTTTGCCACCTTTCTTCGGGACTTTAACGACGTCGATTTGAACCATTATACCTGCTTCGCCGGAGAATTTCGTGATCAACGGCTCGAGGCCGGGGCCATGGCTGAGGCAGGATTTTGGAACACCGTCGTGAACCTCTGCATCGACGAACGCCTGCGACGAGAAGGAGAGATCCGTCGGCTCGAGTATATGTACCGAACCGGCCACGACCCTGACGAAGAGTAGCCCATTCTACTTCTCGCTTCTAGCCGTTATCCCTTCGTTCTTTCTCATTCCCCTGATGAATTTTGGTCCTAGAAACAAACATGCTCTCGAAAAGAACAGGCCGGTCTGCTACGTAAACCGAACATGCCAGATAACCCTGTTCCTTATGGCTTGAGTTCGGCCAATCGTTCCTTCGACTTCTGGGCAAGTTCGCCATCCGGATTCAGTTGAATGATCTGTTCATACAATTGTTTCGCATGCGCTCGATTCCCCTGCTGTTCTTCGAATTGTGCAGTATCGAACAATTGTTGAGGATCTTCACCACATCCCCCCATTCCCAGCACACCGATTAATAGTGAGAGGATGACCCATTGAGGTTTCATATTTGTCTCCTGTTTCAAAATTTTCCCACGACTCCAACCACGCGTCGGGTCTTTCACGATTGAGCGCCATTTGTCACAGACGACACACATATCAACATTTTGACTATTATCGCCTTTTTGGGTAAAGATTTCCATGTAAAAGAACCGATACTACACAGTGAGGGCTCAGGGGAAACTGTCCGAACCATTCGTGTCGCCGAAGAAGATAGGATCCGATATGAACGCAGTTCGAGATCTCGCTCAATCTCTCAAAAGTTTCGATGACTGCGAAATTCGTGTCTACACACGATTTGCGACAGAATGGCGTGACCAGCGGCTGACTGAAGGCTCTGCCGAAGAGGTAGCCTTTTGGAACGCGATCGTGTCTATGCTCCTAGAAGAACGGCAACGAAGAGCCACCGAAGTCAGGCGGTTAGAGATGATGTACCGAACGGGTAAAGACCTCAAAGAGCCTGACCTGGATGATGAGCAAGGTCACATCGACGATTACGCCAGCTATTAATCTCACCCGTCGTTCCCCTCACAGGGGATTTTCTCGATCAATCAAAAAGAACACTCCTCGTTTTCTTTTCATTTAAAAGCCTCTCTTATCCTGAATTCAAGCAAGGTCAAATGTGCCTTGATCTTCCCCGTTACGCATAAAGATCCAGCCGTGCATTCTGGCTTGGGAAATGAGGTAGAATTTCAAGAGATAAATATTCCATTCAAATATCTTCTCTACTTCCGATAAGGAGTCCAAACGATCGCGATCATCATGGGGCAATTGGCCGGAGGGATCGGCTTATTCCTCCTTGCCATGAAATTTATCACCGACGGCTTAAAGCTTGCCGGTGGCGATGCCTTGCGAAACATTCTCGGACGCTGGACGAGAACCCCTGCTCAGGGCATTGCGACAGGCTGTCTACTGACAGCCCTTGTGCAATCATCGAGCGCGGTGACCGTCGCCACCATCGGTTTTGTGAATGCCGGACTTCTCAGCCTCTTTCAAGCAGTTGGGGTGATCTACGGAACGAATATCGGCACCACGATGACCGCCTGGCTTGTCGCGGCATTGGGGTTCAACATCAAAGTCGAACTGTTTGCGCTCCCCATGATCGGTATCGGCGTCCCCACTTGGTTCTTTTTTCCAACCGCACGAAAAGGCGCGATTGGACAAGTCCTGGCCGGCTTTGGCCTATTCTTTATCGGCATCGATACCCTCAAGACTGCGTTTCAGTCTATTTCCACGTCGTTTAGCCTCGCCATCGTTTCAGAACTCGGAGTGATAGGAGTCATCCTTCTGGTCGGGATCGGATTCCTTCTAACGGTGCTCACACAGTCGTCGAGCGCTGCGATTGCTATGACCCTGACGGCAGCCAGTGGCGGCATGCTGGCCTTACCGAGCGCTGCCGCCATGGTGATTGGGGCAAATCTCGGCACAACCTCCACGGCTTTCTTCACGTCCATCGGCGCAACGCCCAATGCCAAACGCGTCGCGGCGGCCCATATCATATTTAATGCTTTCACGGGGGTGGTCGCACTCATGATCCTTCCCCTTCTTATCTGGCTTATCCTTGAAACCGGACGAGTGTTACGGCTCGAGGATACACCGAGCGTGGTCTTAGCGCTGTTTCACACAACATTTAACATCATGGGCGTGATTCTCCTTTGGCCCATGACCAAACGCTTGGTGGCTTGGCTGCGCACGAAATACCGTACGGCAGAGGAAGATGAAGGCCGGCCCAAATACCTTGATGGAACCGTGACGGCCACCCCAGCCTTAGCCTTGAATGCCTTACTCATGGAGGTCGATCGTATTGGAGAATTGGCGCGTGAAACGGCCGCGTCGGTATTCATGCAGGGGAAGGAGTACAGTCGGCGACTTCAAGGGAGAAAGGACATGATCACCCAACTGATTGAAACGGTTGGCACCTTCATGGTCACAACTCAAAGACTTCCATTGAATGACCATGAGTCCGTCATACTGACCAAGACGTTGCGAGCCATGCATTATGTGGCCGAAGGGACAGATCTGCTGGAAGACATCGTCGGATTACACACGGCAGTAGAACGTTTGAGCGATCCATCGCTCAAACAAGAACTGAGCGCGTATCAGCGAACGGTCGCCATTTTTTTATCCCGCATTCATTTACGGTCAGGTAAGCTGAGTTCAACCTCCATCGAACAGCGATTTACCTCGATCGAACAACAGTACCAAACAATCAAGGATCGGCTATTACGGCGAGGCACGACCAGCAGCATTGGACTCCATGAGTTGGACCATCTCCTCGATCTGCTCAGTCAACTCAATCGTATCTTAGAGCGACAACACAAAGCCGTGACCATCCTTTCGCGCCTCCTCCAGGAGCGCGATCTCATCGGAAACCGACATGAAGAAAAAGCCAATTCCGGAAGCACCGATCATTAAGGACGACAGGCCTTCAGGGTGCTTGCGTCTCATCCATACCCATCACCACTTCAAATCCTTGGCACACTTTTTAATTGGCGTTTTCATGCCTTTTTGAATCGACGTCAGCATACCCGGAATAGAGAGAAGATAGAGGGTTTCCTCTATCGCTTTCCAATCGCCTTCTGCCAACAAGACAGCATTGGCCCGTTTCCCTGTGATGGTAATGAGTTCGTGTGATCCCGCAGGCCTCCGTTTCACGTGTATCACCCCTTTTTAAAGATGGAACGTACGCTATACAAAATTTGCTAACAGTACCCTCTTTTTCCATGCGTGGATAGCCACGCATGCCCCTCAGCATTCCACGCAACGCACAACAATCCACGCAGCGACAATTTCCATAAGTCATTGTAATTTCAAATATTTTTTGAAATTTACCGTGGCACTTCCATTGCTCTACCACCTTGCCAATCGGCCATGCCCGCGAATCACCGGAAAGGAGGTTAATCAATCAGTTTTCGCAGGCTCATCCAGAGGGCCCCTGACAATAAAGTCAGATCGGCCGATCGCAATGCACAGCTCTTACGACAACACATTAACGTTATGGAGGTTCCAATGCGACCAAACACTCATCATTCACCCAATCAAAAAAACGCTTCACCGGAACAAGCCGCAAAACAGCCTTCCGGAGAAGAAACATCCTCAAAGGAAATTCTCATTCTGGGCTCCAGCCTCCTGGTGCTGACGCTTGGGGTCAGCGGCATGTGGCTGGTCTCGGATCATGAGCCATCCCAGGCCATTGCGTCCAGGCCGGCAGACAGTCAGGAAGTCTCACGAGTGCTTCAATCTTCGTCCCCTTCACCCACATCCGCAAACGAGGTGAGCTCGGACCTGCAAGAGGACACCACCCTGGTTTCGTTCGAACCGGACATACCCGCCTCTGACTCCACATCGTCTCTGAAGGAATCAGACATCTATTTCAACTTTGATCAAGCCTCGCTCTCCGACGAAGCCAAAACCGCCATTCAGACGCAAATCTCACCCATCAAAGACCAGAAGTCTCTCAAGATTACGGTCCAAGGACATGCCGACCAGAGGGGAACGGACACCTACAACCGGACGTTAGGCCTGCGCCGGGCAGAAGCCGTGAAGGCGTACCTTGTGGCAGAAGGCTTGGACGAGGATACCATCGAGGTTGAAAGTTTCGGCTCTCAAATCACGGTCTGTGTGGAAGAATCTGAAGACTGCTTTCGACAAAACCGCCGGGCGCACCTCATCATGAGCGCCGATGAACTGACGATGGCATCCGAGCCTCCTTCGCCCTTGAAGACGGCTGAACTTTTACCAGAAGAGCTGGTTCAAGAGCACGTGGCCATTCCTGAAAACACGTCCTCAGATGAGGATACGTCAACGACCACGGTCATGCTCACTGAAGAAATTGACGCCTCTTCAGTTCCCTCATCCTCCGACCAGGAAGCGCCCCAACCCTAATGCGTCTTCATGAGAGCTGCGAACTGACATCCACCCGGTCAGCTTCGCAGCTCCTTTCCCTGGAATGACCGCGTTTCGACAGATTACGAAACCTCTAGATCGACCGTGAAAGGAACACGCCATGCAGCCGTCTCGACCCGTCCGAAGACTTCCGACTCGCCAATATGCGATCAAGCAACTCTATCGGCAAATCCTTTGGGTGTTGACGCTCATACTCGTCAGCGCCCTCTGGACCGATTCTCTGATTTATGCGAAACGCGACCAAGAAAACGCGCAAACAACACCCCACGATGTCACTCAGGGAACCCTGCTGTTCCGGACATCAACGGACGATCGCCTCTTCCCCGCCCCCACGTTACGCACCGATGTCCATATCTTCGTCACCGGCCTTGTCGCCAGGTCGACGGTACGGCAAGAGTTTCAAAACCCCGGGTCTGAGTGGGCGGAGGGGATCTACGTGTTCCCGCTTCCGGAAACAGCCGCCGTTGATCATTTGCGCATGCGCATCGGAGACCGGGTGATTAAAGGCATGATTCAAGAACGGGCTCAAGCGCGGAAGACGTACGCGAAAGCCAAAGGCGAAGGAAAGAAAGCGAGCTTAATCGAACAAGAACGAGCGAATATATTCACGACATCAGTCGCCAATATCGGACCAAACGAACGCATCAGTGTCGAAATCGAATACCAGGAAACCGTTCATGTTGAAGGCGAGCAATTCTCCCTGCGCTTTCCCATGGTGGTTGGACCTCGATATATTCCAGGAGCCGAAACAACTGGGCAGGCATTTTCCCCAGAGCCGGATGGACATGGCTGGGCAAGGAATACAGACCAAGTCCCGGACGCATCACGGATTACTCCTCCCGTTCAAGAACCCCAAGACGGTCCTCTCAACCCCACCTCGCTCACCATCACACTGGCTCCCGGCTTCCCCCTGGCTCGCGTCTTCTCGCGGTATCATGACATTGACCAAACAGAACACACAGAACACGAAGACAAACACTACACGATTCGCCTTGAGGAACATCACATTCCAGCGGATCGTGACTTCGAATTGACCTGGGAACCCAAAGCCGGTCATGCCCCACACGCTACGATGTTTCAGGAACAACATGGGACACATACCTACTTCCTTCTGATGGTGACGCCGCCAGCACCCGTGTTTTCCAGTCAACTCACTGTCAGCCGCGATGTCACATTTGTCATCGATACGTCGGGCTCCATGCATGGAACGTCCATCGAGCAGGCCAAGCTGGCGTTGCAGCTCGCGCTCACCCGCTTGAAGACAAAAGATCGATTCAACATCATCCAGTTTAATCACGATGCCCATTCCTTATTTCCTTCCACTCAACCGGTTACCCCCCAAGCGATCCGCCAAGCCGCTCGGTACATTGCGCGCCTCGAAGCCGAGGGCGGAACTGAAATGTTACCGGCTCTTCAACAGGCGCTCCAGACTCGGGAGACCCACACGAAGCTAAGGCAGGTCATCTTCATCACAGACGGACAAGTCGGGAATGAGGCCGCATTATTTCGCCTCATTGAGCAACAACTCGGCCCCACTCGTTTGTTCACCGTAGGGATTGGATCGGCGCCGAATAGTTATTTCATGCGGCATGCCGCCAAGTTTGGCCGTGGCACATTCACCTACATCGGACATCACCGTGAAGTGCAAGAAAAGATGGGCCAGCTCTTTGAAAAGCTCGAGCATCCTATCGTCACAGATATCGAGCTTCAGCTTCCGAGCAACGTTCAAGCGGCCATCGTCCCACAGCACATCCCCGATCTTTACCTGGGCGAGCCCCTGATGCTTGCGTTCCGCACCGAAACCCCTGTTCACGAAGCCAGAATCACAGGCAGGATCGGACCTAGAAGTTGGGACACTTTTCTTCGTCTGAACGACGCTGCTCCACGACAAGGCCTGGCCGTCTACTGGGCCAGACAGCGAATCACAGCCCTACTGGACAGCCATCTGGATCGGCAGGAGGATCCGGCCATTCGCGAACAGGTCATCAAACTGGCTCGGGACCACCATTTGGTCTCGCGATATACCAGCCTGGTTGCGGTCGATGTCACTCCGAGTCGAACACCTGACCACAATCTGCATACCCACGCCATGAAAACGAATCTGCCCTACGGGCAGGACTATACAAAGATCTTTGGGCTTGCCGCAGGAGCGACGGAAGGACCATGGCATCTTGTGGTCGGGTTAGCCTGCCTGTTGCTGGCATTCGTCAGCTACCAATGGCGTAGAGCTCGCACATGAACCGCGCATTCCTCACACTCGCCGTTTTGATACTGTGTGCAGCCGGAGGCTGGAATATTGGAAGCGGAACATGGATCTTTTTAAAAGCCCATCTCGCGCAGTATCTTTTAGAACGAGCGTGGGCTCAAACGTTAACTGGAGACCGCCACGTACAGCCCTGGCCTTGGGCGGATACTTGGCCGATCGCACGATTAGTGGCCCCAAGGTACGATATCGACATGTTCATCCTGGCTGACGCCAGTGGTCGAACACTCGCTTTTGGACCTGGGCATGTTTCCAGCAGCCCGCTCCCGGGTCAACGAGGAACCACGATCCTCAACGGACATCGCGACACGCATTTTCGCTTTTTGAAAGACATCCAATTGGGGGACGTCGTGCGCATCGAGCTCCCCGAAGGGCAACATATTTCATACACCATCTCGGACAGGAAAGTGGTCGATGTGCGTCATGCCAGGATTTATCAGGATCCCACGCTGTCACGCCTCGCGCTCATCACCTGTTTCCCGTTCGACGCGATCAGGGCCGGCGGTCCATTACGGTACGTAATCATTGCGGATATTTCTCCACACAGTGAAGGCTTTGCGGGACTTCATGATCGAAACGCCTCTTCGTGAGTAGATTTCCTCCTTCCCGTACGATAGAGTTCCCCTCCAACACAGAAATTTTCTGCTTAGGTTATTCAAGGCGCTCGACCGAATAAGAAATATACGTAGGTGGTCAAGCCGCAAGGCGAGAGACAAGACGCGTTACGATATCTCCGCGATCCCATATGAAGGAGCTGTTATGTTTGTCACGAATATTGAGGACGTACCGGGAAAAAGAATCACGATCTGTCATGGCATCGTTTCCGGCAGCACCGTACGCGCCAAACATGTCGGCCGTGATATCATGGCGAGTCTGAAGAACATCTTCGGCGGCGAACTGAAAGGGTATACGGAACTGCTGGGCGAATCCCGCGAAGAAGCCATCGAGCGCATGAAAGCGCAAGCTCAACAAATGGGCGCTAATGCGATCGTGAACGTACGATTTTCAACTTCTTCGGTGGCGGCGGGAGCCGCAGAAATTTATGTCTATGGCACAGCGGTCACGGTGGAGTAGTCGATCATGATGGATCTGGCCATTCTGGCTACGCTCATCGCGCTTGGCTACTTCTTCGGAAGGATGGCCGAAAGCCGTCACTATCAATCGATTCACGAGCGTGAACGTCACCTGCTCTATCTCCCCACCACTTCGAGCAAGCATCCGATAGGAGCCATAGGCCCCATCACGCAGGTAAAACTCGTCAAAGGAAACGTCGTTATTTCCGTCGACTACTTCAAACGTTTTTTAGCGACCCTGCGGAACATTTTCGGAGGCAGCATACAGGCCTATGAAACCCTCTTGGACCGCGCGAGACGTGAAGCCATCTTACGGCTCAAGGAAAGTTGCGCCGATGCCAACCAAATCATCAACCTGCGACTGGAAACCTCTTCGATTTCCAAAGGTGACAGTGAACGAATCGGATCAGTGGAAGTGCTTGCCTACGGCACGGCCATTTACCACCACCCTCCGTCTCAAGACTCAACACCTCAGTGAAGTATCAACCTTCGCTTCCAGAACACAACGACAATGTCTCTCATCAACATCCCATCCGAGAACTACTGACGCTTCTGCTTGGGGTGGCCGGCCTTGCGGCGATCGGCCTGTGGGTTCTTGGCCTGTTCGTGGACACGGCCGTCGAATCAATTTCTCCTGAGATTGAGGCCAGGCTTTTCCGGAACATCGACATCAGCGCTGCCTTTGGAAAGACTCAGGAATCAGACGTTCAAGCACGGGTGCAGGATCTTGTTGAGTCACTCGGCCAATGCCACGACATCCCGTTCCCTCTGACAGTTCATCTTATCGACAAGGAAGAGATCAATGCGATTGCCTTACCTGGAGGCGATATCATTCTCTATGCTCCCCTCCTCAACCGTCTTCCATCCATGAATGGACTGACGTTCGTTCTGGCGCATGAACTCGGCCATTTCAAAAATCGAGACCATTTGCGAGCGTTAGGACGAGGCCTCGTCCTCACCGCGCTCGTGACGTATTTCACCGGATCCAATTCTGACGTCTCGCGAATGCTCGCGTCCACTCTCACGCTGGGCCAGGCCCAACATTCACAAAGTCGTGAAAGTCAGGCGGATGAAACGGCCCTGGAGATTCTCAATTGTTCCTATGGTCACGTCGGTGGCGCGACAGAACTGTTTGAAGTCTTACAAAAACAGGAAGGAGCGTCAGGCCCTGACGTGCTTCATTATTTTGATACTCATCCGGAATTACAAAAACGAATCGACGCCATCCACGACTTGAGTCAGAAACGAGGCTATGTCACCAAGCCGACGATTCCATTAGACAGCCGGCTCGCAGTCCAGGACGCTCCCGAGAGGTGAGGATAAAATTCCACCATACCGGCTCGTCAATTCAACTCGTCCGATATGAGGCGTGGGCTGTTGGTGGCGGCTCTCAATGTTAAAGTTAGGAACCAACCCCATACGCTGCATCAAGTGATCGGCCAACTCTACGCGGGAAACGGCACGTGTGGCAGAGAGATGACGGATTCCTGTTTCCCGGCTACTGGCTAATGCCCTGACTCTTCGAGCCAAATCACGAATCCACACCGCAGAGCGATATTCATCGTGAATGATCGTAATCGGAAGTTGCCGAAGGGTTCGATACCGGAGCCAATCCCGATGTCCCGTTCGTCCGTCCGGGGAATCTCCAACCCCGAGACCCGTTCGTATGACCAGGGAGCCCGGTCGCGACAACACCTGGCGTTCAGCGGCCACTCTCGTCCTTCCATAGACACTAATGGGACAGGGTGAGCTGGCCTCATCGTACCTCCCATCTCCACCAAACACATGATCGGATGAGACATACACCAATCTTGTGCGATCGGGCAAAACAGTCATGACCCGCTCAACTTGCCGCACATTGATCGCATAGGCCCAGTCTGGATCAGACTGGCATTTCGAGACATCACAGACCGCATGACAGTACATCAGCACGTCGGGCTGGGCTTTTTGAAAAATTCCTTCGATCCATGTGGGATCATCGAGTTTCAACGCTGGCCAGCGACGGACAGACGGCGAACGATTCCCCGGAGAGATAAACGGTCGAACCGTGCGGGGAAACACAGTCGCCAAGTGATACCCCAACATCGAAGTTGCGCCGAACAACAGAATCGAACCACTCATCATTACATTCGAAGCCGATCTATGCTATTCCCGTCTTATGGCAGTTCCCGAATTTGGATGGAATCGACCCGTTGTTGAGCCAGCACATCAGAGATAATCACGACGTTCTCCCCTGATTGAAAATGTTCACGTGCTCGTAAGATCCTGCATGCCGTTTGCAACGTTTTTTCAGGATCCGAGCTAAAACTTATCCTAAACGGAAAGACTCCACGATTCAGCATCATCGTTCGGCGTGATTGACTGACATTGGTAAACGCATAAATATTGGTAGTGCGTGGACGGCAATTGGCAACCAAATCAGCCATAAGCCCTCGCCGAGTGATGACCACAATGCCTTTGGCCTGTACCCCTTCAGCCAATTGGACCGCCGCGATGGCCAATTGCTGTTTGTTGCTCGACGGTTTGAGACGCTTGGCAAATTGTAAACCGGGAATCGCCTCGGTTTTCACGGCGATTTTACGCAGATGCTCGACGCATTTCAGCGGATATTTCCCTACGGTGGTTTCTCCAGACAGCATCACCGCATCGACTTCTTCATAGATCGCGTTGGCGACATCGGTGACTTCAGCGCGAGTCGGAATCGGATTCTGAATCATGGATTCCAGAAGATGCGTGGCGACAATGACCCGTTTCCCATACTCCGCGCATTGGCGCACGAGCGTGCGCTGGACGTTGGGCAAATCCTCCAGGTTGATTTCGACCCCCAAATCTCCACGTGCCACCATAATCCCATCTGACTCCTGAATAATCGCTTCCTGGTTGAGCACCCCTTCCTGATCTTCAATCTTGGCGATGATTTTCGTCTTGCCGACTTTAGAACCCATCAGCTGTTTCAACTGCCGGATATCCTCGGCTTGTCGAACGAAAGACAGCGCGATGAAATCCACATCAGCAGCAAGACCAAAGAGAATATCTTTTTCGTCCTTTGCGGTAATCGCCGGAAGATTGACCCGGATGCCAGGCAAATTCACGTGACGTTTGCTTTTGAGGATCCCTCCGTCAAGGACACGGCATTGCATCATCCGGTCCTGTTTTTCAAGGACTTCAAGATTAATCAACCCATTGTCCACCGTTACTTTATCTCCGACATTCACCGTGTCGATGAGATCGGCATAATTAATGTGAATAGAACTTTCTTCGACATGCTCCGGCCCTCGCGCCGAGACGGACACGATCGCGCCTTGTTGTAAATTCAGATCATTGGCCAAGTCTCCAGTCCGGATTTCCGGTCCCTGCGTGTCCAGGAGAATGGGGATGGGAAACGGAACTTTTTTATTCAGCGTCTTGATGGACTTGATGACCCTCGCATGCGAGGCGTGGTCTCCATGTGACATATTCAACCGTACGATGTTCATGCCAGCCTCATACATCTGGCGCAACATCTCGTACGATTCGGTCGCAGGCCCAATAGTGCAGATAATTCGAGTTTTTGGTCGCATACGGACGTCGTTTGTCTCTATAACATGGTCATCAGTCGCGCCCCCCCAGAGCACAGGCACTTAGACCGACGATCAGAGCCGGCCGGGGGAAGAGGGGCATCCATCCCACCAACTTCATTGAACGTAAGAGCACTATACCTCTCTTTACGCCGTTTCATCAAAACCATTACTATCCATCACGCGAAATATGAGACCAACTGTTTAATGCCCAACTGATGAGGTCGTCATCATGAGTCTGGAACGAGAAAAACTGGAGTTTGTGACCATCGAAGGGCTGCTGGCCTACGCTGAAGCGATCATTCAGCACACACCCATAGACGGAGTCGAGCGACCCGGGCCTGTGCCCGTCCCGGCTCATCGAACGCAACGCGTCCTGGAGGCTATGGACGCCATCCGAGCCTTTCTCCACAAGGCTCAATCTCACTTTGCCAGTGCCACTGATTACCATTACGCACGATCCTCACTGATTCAGCACGAATGCCAAGGTGATGACCTCGTGTTTTATGCTGCGTGGAACCAGCTCCTTGCAAAGGGAGAGCTGTCTTCTTTATTGCAGGCTCCGATCGGCCAAACCCAAAAACCCACACGGCGCCGTCCCGTGGCTATTGTACCGCGTGAACACATGACGCCCAATTTGACTGAAGGACGCATCATTCTTGATTTAGGAGACAATCGATATTGGTTGATGCCCCGGGACCTACATGACCGAACCCTGTTCTTTACGATGCGCCACGGCATCTCACGCCTGGACAGCAAAAAATACCGGGTGGGCCGTCGATTCCAGAATGAGCTTGACCCTGATCGTGGAATCCCGAAAGCGGAGGCCATCGGTACGGCTCTTGCCCGAACGGTAGGCCTTGTCGGCACACAACTGGATTTCCTCCATTTAGAGAATTACCTCGATCCGGAATCCTTTGTCCACATGGTGAGTCACAGTCCGAATACGCATCAACTCTTTGAACGCGTGGCGTCGATCCTCTCTCCGAAAACTGCCTCCACAACCCACCCCGCTGTTGAGCGCGCGTTAGAATCACAAGACTTTGGGTGGGCAACCGGCATCCCGAAAACCGTCGAAATCGAAGAAGCCGCCAAGGCGTTTGGGGTCGACTCAACCACCGCTCAGCGCCTGATCAAACATCCGCTCTATAGTTATCCGGGCGGTCATTCGTTCTTTGAACTCTATCTCGAATTGGTCGATGGCTTTCATCAGTTGGGTGAGCAGCATCAGGGGCAAGTCTTATGCTTGTATACGCACAGCTCAACGCTGCGTGCGCTGTTAATCTTTCTAGACCCTCGTCCGTTTAGCGAAGCGTTTTCAGAATTTGGTTCCTACAAGGAGGGGCAGGACAACGTCGTCCTCCTGACATATGAGCATGAGCAGATTTCCGGCTACTCCACAGCCGTGGGCCTTTCGGAACGAGAGCGAATCGCCCGGGAGGCCTGGACAATCGTCGAACACGATCGTCGGCAAAAGGTCACTCTGAAACCACGCCAAATTCGACGCCTTGTCACCTTGGTCTCTGGAGGTGATTTTGCCGGAGCCGGGGCGGCGTTGAAAGAGCTTCGGGTGACCGGCAATCGATTCGGCCTTGAAGTCTACTTCGTGCAACATGGCTTTCTCGGCTTGGCGAATAACTGGATTGGATTAGTCACGGAGGAAGACACGCGCGGGATGAGTAATCATGCCAGCAGTCCCATCGGCAGTAGCCGTTTTGAAGACTTTAAAGACGAGGAGGTTCAACGCGCCGCGCTTCATCACCTCAAACCGTACATGGAGGATGGCGCCTTAGTCGTGATTGGGGGTGACGGCAGTATGCGTGGCGCTCGCGCCATTCACGAACGCTTTGGCGTACAAGTCGTCGGCATACCTGGCTCAATCGACGATAATATCGCCGAAACAACCTCGCTCGGACTCCATTCAGCGGTCGCATTGGCCAACCAATCCATTGAATCACTGAAAGCCACCAGTGCAGCCATGGGCAGTGTATTTTTCGTAGAAGTCATGGGCGCGGGATCGGGTCATCTCGCGCTACTGTGTGCCTACCAGGCACGAGCGGAGGGCTTGTTGGTGAATGAGCATCCTGACCCGGATGCCTATATCGAGGACGTCATCCTGGGAACATTAAAACAAACGTTGGGAGTCAGGAACAAAAGTCACCTGATTGTCGTGGCGGAACGTACACCGCATCGCCATCATCTTGAAGGAGGCGTGCATGGCTTGGTGGACTATATCGCTGGCAGAATTTCTCAGTGGACGCATGTTCAAACACGAGCAGGCGTATACCCCCTCTCCGTGGCGACCAAAGCCACGATTCTTGGCCATACGCTACGTGGAGCCGCTCCGACCCCGGCCGACAAAACCATCGCGCAACTGTTCGCGTACGAAGCCATTCGGCGCTTGATCGAACAACCCGAAGACGTTGTGGGATGCATGTTAACCTACAGAGAGCCCTGGACCATTCGACCGATTCCCCTCCATTCAGTGGCTCCCAAACCTTTTGATTGGGAACTGTTCGCTCGCATGCATGGAACCGAATTGTTGTAGACACAGGGCAGGCACATGTTCAGGTTGAGCTCGCCGAAACGGCTCTTGGTTCCAGGTGGCATTCTCTCAGGATCATTCAGGCCCTCAAATCAATAATTTCCACGCGCCATTCACCAACGCATTCTCTTGGATTCATGATAACTCACATGACCTCAGACAGATTCCAACAGACTTTGAACCCCAGCTGTAAACATTGTTTGGGCGAATAACAATCGAGGTCTTCACTTCTGGCACGTTCCTGAATTGATTTCCATGCTAACTCGGAACAAAATTCGAAACGTTGAATCGCCGCATCACGGCTCACATCAATCTCAGCCTCGGCAAGCACATCATCCAGTCGTTGGACAGCTTTTTTAAACTGCTTAACCGAACGGTCACAACCTGATTCCATGCTGAGGAATTTCTTCTCGGAACTCTTCTCCAACAGATGAGAGATCGACAAGGTCTACCTGATACAGAGTAGGCAGGTCATCAATGATGCTTCCGAAAACTGTCGAATAAGAATGCAATAACAAAAGACTTGACCCCCTTCCTTTTTGGGATGGAGGAAATTCAATTAGGCTCCCCTGAAATCGAATGGATAGCTGAGAATGATGAAGAAAAACAGAAAATCCACATCTTTTCTTTCCGCAAAGATGTTGGGGAGCCCATCATTCCCTATCGACCAATACCTCACGAAATTTTGAAGCGGGCCATTGTTGCTTGCTATGATTGTTTCGAATGGTAAGTCCCCTTTACTTTCTATCGCAAGGCAATAAACGATTATGCGAATGGATGGTATTTGGAAGCCTGCTACGATTTCTATTTCCTGCTTGAATATCTTTTCTCGGATGGACAATTTAAAGCAGATAAAGTGAAGAAAAAATTCCAAGCATCTCCCGAATTGCAGGAGGCGATTCAAAAGGTCCTCGATGACTCGGAAATTATGCAATCCCTCCAAGGAATTTCAAAACAAAAATATCAGGAATTCCTGGAAGGAAAGAGCCCTAGGGAAATATCTGATTTTTTTGTGGAATTAAGGGGCCGTATTCATCATCAAAGTAAGAAAAATAAAAAAACCTGGCATCCAGCAAATCAACAGGGGTTTAAATTCGAAGGAGAACTGTTTACCCAGGTATGTTTCCATTTAATGATGAAAACAGCAACAGACCTGATGTATGGAGAAAATGTTGATTTAGGGAGCATAAAAACCTTTCGGAAAGTATCGGGGTAAGTTCGGGGAAATTGTAGATGTCCTGGGAAGTCGAAATATTAGGGGATGAAACCGTCCTGAGGGCTTTGGGGAAGGCTTTGGAAGATCAGGAATGGATCATCATGGAGAAAGACGGTCATTTTGTTTTGACCGGTCCGGTCTTTACAAAATTCACGGATGCG
The DNA here is from genome assembly GCA_031315865.1 of Nitrospirales bacterium. NCBI lineage: Bacteria > Pseudomonadati > Nitrospirota > Nitrospiria > Nitrospirales > Nitrospirales bacterium. The sequence goes on along the minus strand of JALDRJ010000002.1, from coordinate 2,617,985 downwards.
GAAAGCGTCCGTGAACATGGAAAGAAAATCATTCAATCCCTTTCGGGTATGGCACGGCTTCTGTTGGGAACCGAAAAGAAAATATCACCAGGGGCCGTTTTCGAGATCACAGAAAACGGCGGGAAAAATATTTTCATCACTCCTGATCCTGTTGTCCTGAAGTTAAGCGCCTCCATGGCCGTTTCGGCCATAGTGATTTCCAAAGACGGAAAAATCATAGAGGAGTCACGTCCTGCCGATCCGGCCCCTGCCATCCTTAAAAAATCGCTCGCTCATGAAGTCGTTGAGCGTGCCCTGCGGCTGCGTAATGAAGACGATCTTGATTGGGTAAAACTATACAGACTTTTTGAAGTCATTGAGTCGGACGTTCCTATAGATGTTATGGTCGCCAATGGATGGGCATCCAGAAACAAAATCAGTCTTTTTAAACAGACCGCCAACAGCCAGAAGGCTCTTGGCGATCAGGCCCGTCACGGAAAAGACCCCTGTCTTCCGCCACCAAAACCTATGAAAATTTCCGAAGCGCGGGAAATGATTGATGCTTTGTTGAAGAAATGGCTTCTGGGAAAGGAAGAATAAACCTTCCATCCTTAGGGCGACGGATGGACCATGCAGACAAGATGTTTCGTAGTATCACAAGTCGAACTTGCAAAATTCCATCGCCACCCCGTAGTGTTGTTTGTATTCCCATACTGCCTCACAAAAGAAGTCGTCGAATCGATCCATCCGTTACAATGACCACCAGTTAAACTATTTCTCCAAAGGGTAGAAGACCATTGGGTTAGACCGCACTAAAACTCCTTTCCTCCATCAAAATAATTGGTTCCGAACCAGTTTTGCGTATTCCCTGGTCCCTCTCCATTGGCGTTCGTCGTAAAGGTTGCCCCACCCTTGGTGTTATCGCCTGATACGGCGAAAGCATAGGTCGTGGAAGGAAAGGGAAAATTAGTATAAACAAAAGCCTTTACGTGAGTTGAATCCAGCCAGCCATTGGCCGAGGCTGTTGATTTTCCCGCCCAGTCATTGGCCGTCAAATCGCTCAGACAATTGTTAAAGGGGTCAAATCTTTTGTTAGTGTATTATTCTTCGACAATTGAGTCCCCATCTCTCTGGTGGCAAATAAAAAGGACGAAGAGGCAACGTTACTGGCTCTCTCATCCCTGGAAGAGACGAGGGAAAATGGGATGTTCCCGTTGTTGACTGGCTTGACATTTTTGCTTTTCATGAGAATTTGGCTCTTTTCTCATAAGTGGCAATTCGGACATCGTATCGGTGTTGTTCCAGTTTTCGCAGAAACTATCGTAGAGATTGCGGCTTATTTGTCAAGGAAGTATGTTAGTATCACGCATCAGGAACTAAAAGACGGCGGTCCTCTCCAGATTCTGCCAGCAAAAGAGAACTCAACACTTGAGTCTCATAGTTCCTAAGATTTTCTAACATCGGATGTTTTTCCTAGTCAGGTCTTGTCCTCAACGTGGTCGCACGGTAAAATTCCACTGTGTCTCAGAGTGAAAATACGCTGCCCTTTCTCAAGGACAACATATTGTTCATAAGGTCATCATCATGTCACGAGTAGAAGAAATCCAGTCAGCTATTGACTCTCTGCCCCCCGAGGACTACACACGTCTCCGAGAGTGGTTCGCGAATAAGGACTGGGAACAATGGGATCAAGAGCTTGAAGCTGATACTACAGGTGGAAGATTAGACTTTCTCAAAAATGAAGCAAAAACAGAAAAAGCTCAAGGGCGACTTCAAGACCTCTAAATGCACAAGGCCACTACTCGATTCTGGAAGTGTTTCACTGCACTTTCAAACGAGATGCAACAGCTAGCGCGAAAGAAGTTTGCATTACTTAAAGACAATCCCCTCCACCCTTCCCTCCACTTTAAGAAAGTCGGAACGTTTTGGTCGGCTCGAGTTGGCCTTACGCATCGAGCCCTTGCCGTGGAGGATGGTGCAGATTTCATTTGGGTCTGGATTGGCACTCATGATGAGTACGAACGCTTGATTCAGTAGATCTACATCCTCTTATCCTTATCAATACTATTCCACTCGGCCAAGGGCAACATAGCGAAACGCTCTTTTCGTTGTCCTTCATGCTTCACTCATCTCACATTCCCCCACACCCCAGGGTGTAGCATACAACATTCATTCCTTTATAGTGAAAGCTTAGGTACGCTTTGCAATACCTGAATCGTGTTCTGCGGCACAAAAATCGAAGATGCTTTTAGGCAGCGAATGGAAATGCTGATAAAAGGAGCGATCTCAAGAAAGAGGTCAGTGTGGTCTTCCCCCGGTTTCGTGGACAGGTGAGTTAAGAGTTTTGAGGTTGCTTCCCATAAGCTGCAGGCGCCACCCCGTTCGTGTAGGAGTGGCATCGTTGGCGATTATAAAACCGTTCGATATAGTCAAACACATCGGCCCGCGCGTCGGCTCGGGTGTCATAGCGTCGCCGATTGACGCGTTCGCGCTTCAGTAAGCCAAAGAAGCTTTCGGCTACGGCGTTGTCATAACTATTGCCCACGCCACTCATACTACTGACGATCCCATGGTAGTGCAGGAACGCCTGAAATTCATGCGCCGTATACTGGGTGCCTCGATCGGAATGGAGTACAACGGACTGAGATGATGTTCGTTGCCAGACGGCCATGAGTACGGCTTGGCTCACCACCTCACGCCCTAACGTCGGCTGCATCGACCAGCCAATGACCTGCCGAGAGCATACGTCTAAGACCACGGCCAAGTAGAGCCAGCCCTCGGCGGTGCGGATATACGTGATATCCGTCACCCATTTGGTGTTGGGGGCGGTCGCTGAGAAATCGCGGGTAAGTTAGTTACTCACCCCTTCAGGCCGTTGTCCCGCCTTGCGGCCTCGCCAATGCTTTTTGGCGGGGATCCCTTGAAGACCCGCCTGTTTCATCAGTAAGGGGGTAAGGGGGTCAAATCTTTTGTTAGTGCATTATTCCTCGACAGTTGAGTCCCCATCTCTCTGATAACAAATACAAAGGGACGCAGGAGCAACGTTGTTGTCTCGCTCATCCCTGGAAGAGGCGACGGAAAATGGGAGATTCCCCTTGTTGAATGCCTTGACATTTTTGTTTGCTATGAGCTCTAGGCTCTTTCCTCATAAGTGTCAATTCGGACATCGTATTGGTGTTGTTCCAGTTTTCGTAGGAACTATCGTAAGGATTGGGGCTTATTTGTCAAGACAACATCGGTCAGGGAGGAGGATCAGTGGTCTGATAGAAGGATGAACGTGAGCGAAAGGCTTCGAGGAGCTATTCGGGATCTCGGTGAACCATGTCGGGCGAGAAGGCTGGCACACAGACGGCGATGTATTCAGCCCCACCTTGCTTTGGACCCGGGTCAATTTTTTTGTTGATGCGTTCTTTCTCGACAGGTAAAACTCCACCTCTCTGATGGAATGAAGGAAACTGAGCACAATCTCCATGGTACTCTCACGGCCAAGCACTTCTCATCAAACGAACTCTTTTTTTCGTCTCTCGCATGACTCAAACACCGCATACCAGTACTGAATGAGCGCGCCATAGAGCTTCTCAGCGATGCAGCGCTCGTATTCACATAAGTCTCGTAGGAACGTCCATGATACTGACACGCTTCACCGAAAATCTGTCCAACAAAGAGACCACCGCTTAAGGATTGCGACGTATTTTCAAGACAACGAAGATGAAAACTGGCAAATTACGTCATCTTGAGGAGTTCGGTGATGGCTCCACTTACGCCTTCAAATATCTGGTGGGGTTTGGCAGTTCCATACATATAGGCAGGTGTGGTGATGATTTTCTTATCCGGATCGACCACGAATTTTTCGACGGCACAATTGTGGTGTTTGGCTCCGGTTTTTTCGATTTCCGTCGCCGTTCCGGCATCATCACCAATCGTCACATTGACGCCTTTTTCCCCTAAAGCCAACGCCATGATCGCCGGGGCGATACAGATCGCGGCAATGGGCTTTCGGCTTTCATGAAACTCCTTGACGATTCTTTTTATTTCAGGATTAATGTCCCCCGCACTCCCCTTTTCGGCAAAGTTACAAAGATGAAGTGCCGCGCCAAAGCCGCCGGGAAAGGCCAGGGCATCGAAATCCTGCGCGTGAAGTTTTTCCAATGGCTGCACATCGCCGCGAGCGATACGGGCCGCCTCCTGCATGGCATTTCGCTGCTGGCCTGTCGGCTTTTGAGTGATGTGATTGGTTTCAGCAACGTCCTTGTCGGGCGCGAAAACCTTATGCCCGGCGCCGTTTTGTCCGATGGCTACCAATGTACTAATGGCTTCCGTAATCTCCGCCCCATCCAAATACCCACAGCCCGATAGAATGACGGCAACCTGTTTCATGATTCCCTCCTTTGGCTTCTACCTGATTAATGGGCTCATTATAACGTTTACAGCAAAGTTGGAGAAACCCATTAGAGGGCAATCAAACAGGATGCCGTCTTCATGAAAAAACGCGAAGATCCTCAGCCCAGCATTTATCGGGTTTACGCGTGATAAAAATCCTCCCGGATGACTCTTCCATCCTCCCACGTTTGAACGCTGACTTGGTGCATCACCACTCGTATATCCTCTTGGACCTTCGCACGTCCACATTGACTGCAAAGATACGAGCCCCTAAAATGCCTTCATGGTACCATTTTGGAATTAAAATGAATTCCTATGGAGGTCGTAATGGCAACGTTGACTGTCAAAAACATTCCAGAGCCACTCGTACAAAAACTCAAAGACCAAGCAGCACTTCACCGAAGAAGTCTCAACCATGAAGTCATTCGGTGCTTAGAACAAGCTGCTGAGTGTGTTCCGCTCGACCCTAAGAGCCTTATCGCACGGGCACGAGATATTCGGCAAGTTCCGAAAAAAACACGCCTTACGGATCACAGGCTATTGAAATTGAAATCCGAGGGACGTCCATGATCGTTGCAGACACCAACCTCATCGTCTATCTCTACATCAAGGGACAACGTACGAACCAAGCTGAGGCCGTTGTACTAAAAGATCCTGAGTGGGCTGTGCCACTTCTGTGGCGTTCAGAATTTCGCAACACGCTCATGGGCTTAGTCAGAAATCATGATCTAGTGCTTGGCCAAGCCATTGCAATCATTGAAGAGGCCGAACAATGGATGACTGGGCGGGAATATGCTGTCGTCTCACATCGCGTACTGAACCTTGCCGCACAATCTGAATGTTCGGCATATAACTCAGAATTTGTCAGTCTCGCAGAAGACTTAGGCGTCACATTGGTGACGGTCGACCGTCAAATCCTTAGAGCCTTTCCAGACACATCAATCAGTCCAGAGAACTTCTTGGCTTAAAGACACCTCTAAAGACCTTGGTTTTTAGAGGTGCCCTTACCACATTCCCATTCTCAATCGTGGCTCTGTACCCAATCTATGCATGGTAAAAATCTTCACGCACAACTTTTCCATCCTTCCATGTTTGAACGCTGACTTGGTGCATCACCACGTGTTTTCCTCCCTTGAATGTCACGTCAAACGTCCATTCGACCGCCGCAAAATCGCCATCGATGATTTTTCTCCCGACACTCGCTCCATGAAATTCCTGCACATTATCTAGAAATTGGAGTTCGTACTCACGGTTTTTGGCTTTCCCGACCCGTTCCTCTGTGCGATTCTCACTCATCACGACATCGTCAGCATAATAGGCATCAAAAGTCTCTAGGATTTTTCCGGCTAAAATGCCATCGATCACGGCTTGTGCTTGATTGTTCGTACTCATGATACGGTCTCCTTTTATAAGGTTATAAGGGTTGATGATGAAGGAAATTTTTTGGGCTATGTGTCAACTTAACGTTTCACGACCATGCGCAGCGGTCAGATCCTGCACCGGCCCAAGTGGAACGATGCCCGTGGGATTAATATCGTCATGTGTGATGTAATAATGCCGTTTAATGTGATCGAAATTCACGGTTTCGGCAATCCTCTCATGTTGGTACAAGTCTTTCAAGTAATCGTAGAGATTGGGGTAATCAATGATCCGCCGGAGATTACACTTGAAATGCCCATGATAGACGGCGTCAAATCGAATTAACGTCACGAAGAGTTTCCAGTCCGTTTCCGTGATCTGTGAACCAAACAGATACCGCTGATCCGAAAGTCGATGTTCCAACTGATCGAGGGTCTTGAATAGGACGCGCACCGCTCGTTCATAAGCTTGCTGAGATGTCGAAAATCCGGCTTGATACACGCCATCGTTCACATGTTCGTAGATCAATACATTGAGATCGTCGATTTGTGCACGAAGAGGTTCCGGATAAAAATCCAGCTCATTGTGAGTGAGATGGGTAAATGCTTCATTGAACATTCGCATGATATCGTCCTCTGAATTATTCACGATCTTCTTGGTACGGCAGTCCCACAAGACCGGCACCGTGACACGAGCCCGGTAGGCCGGATCAGTTGTGCGATAGGCTTCGCTCAGAAACTGAAACCCATTGACGGGATCTTCAGAGTGCCCCGGTCCTTCCCTGAATGCCCACCCTCGATCATCACGAAGAGGATCTACGACGGTCATACCGATATGGCTCTCGAGCCCTTTGAGTTGTCTCAAAATGACGGTCCGGTGCGCCCAGGGACAGGCCAGGGACACATACAGATGATAGCGTCCCGAGTCGGCGGCATAGCCGGAACTTCCATCCGCCGTGATCCAATCCCGGAACGCATCTCGTTGCCGAACGAATTCGCCGTCTTCTGTTTGCTCATGAGGAAACTGAGCCGGCATGAGTCCCTCCTTCCGACCAGATAAAGGTTCCATTCTTGAGATCATGCAGGGCTTGCTGAATCTCTGCCTGCGTGTTCATCACAAACGGGCCATACCGGGCGATGGGTTCGTGTAATGGTTTGGCGGCGATCAACAAGAATCGTACAGGCTTATCGTGGGCAGCCACCTTCAACATATTCCCCTCATCCAGGACGATGAAAGCCGGACTACTGACGTTCTCTTCCTTATCACCGTCTTGAATAGTTCCATTTCCTTCGAACACATACAGGAAGGCTGAATGTCCCTCTGGAATCGGATGAACAAACGACCCGGACGCCGGCACTTTGACATCGAGGTAGGTCGGATTGGCCGCGATATCTCGTACCGCCCCTTCCGTCCCCTCCACGCTGCCAGCGATCACTCGAACGCTCGCCCCGCTGTTCAGGGTCACTTCCGGAATTTTCTCAGCGGAAATATCTTGATAGCGTGGCTTCGTCATCTTGAGCTTAGCGGGAAGATTGACCCACAACTGAAATCCCTCATTACCTTCAGGACGCACCAGTGGCATTTCCTCATGCAGAATCCCTCCTCCGGCCGTCATCCATTGCACATCGCCTGCGCCAATCTTTCCTGCATTGCCGAGCGTATCGCGATGCTCCACTTCACCGGACAACATATAGGTCACCGTTTCAATGCCGCGATGAGGATGCATCGGAAATCCCGCCCGATAATCCTCGGCATGCCTAGATCCAAAATGGTCAAAAAGCAGAAAGGGATCGAGATAGTTAAGCGCCTCTCCCCCTAAACTTCTTCGAAGTTTTACACCGGCTCCTTCCATAACGGTCTTTGGCTCCACCATGGTTTTGACTTTTCGATACTGTTCTTTCATATCTCACCTCACTCAATGCGGTTAAGATGATAAACATGGAAATCAAGACAGAAGAACACATCGCCACAAAGAACATCTAACTACGTCCCTTCAAAACTTGCTCGAAATTTGTTCAATAAGGCTTTCATGGTTTTCACTTCCTCCTTCGTGAGAGCTCCCTGGAAATAAGGCTTCAGAAACTCAGCATGTGCAGGAAACGTCTTGGTATAAAGAGCCTCTCCCTGCGGGGTTAAATGAATGCATGTTGCCCGGCGATCGCCTTTGACCGCTTGCCGCACGAGCAGTCCTTTGTCTTCCAACCGGTCGAGCACTCCAGTAAGCGTGCCTTTGGTGATCAGCGTGGCGTCTCCAAGTTCGGCACACGTGAGTCCATCCGTTCCACCGAGCTCCGCGATGACATCAAACTGCGAAGGGGTCAGCCCCATCGATTCGATGTGACGCGTCGCCACTCGATAAAAGGCCAAATACGCCTCCACCAAGGGTCTCAACAGTGAAAGATATGGGTCTCGTTTATAGTCTGTGATCGACATGGGCTCTCCCTTTCTATGTTCTACATAAGATAATACTAATTAGTACCTTTGTCAAGACCATAACTCCCTAAGCCGTACATCCTGATATCGATTGAAAACACGCGCCGGTTGGCGGAGGCATCAAACGCTCAACACGGCTGGGTTTGAGACTCGATTCCCAGGAGAGATGGATGTTGCAATCTACCCTGGAGCGATAGACTAGGACATTGCCGTGCTCCTTAGATTTTACCAAAAGACTCCGCTAGAATTTGACAGATCTCGAAGGACTCTTGCACGATGTATCAATGACTCTTCACCAAACTCATCTTTCAATTCAAGATTCAAATGGCCAGAATGTCTCAGCCAATCTAGCCGAACCTTCAACACCCACCGACCGCATGGTGATTCTCTGCCACGGCTTTCTGTCCAACAAACACAGCAGGACCAATCGACGCCTTACGGACTTGCTCGTCGAAAAAGGAATCGCGACACTGTGCTTTGATTGGTTCGGAATGGGAGATTCGGACGGTATGTTTGCGGACCTGACCGTCGGGGCTTGCTGCGATGAATTGAAACAGGCCTTATGGTTCGTACGTTCTAAAGGCTATACCCATGTCGGAATGGTTGGCTCCAGCTATGGCGGTCTCATCGCGACATTGGTGGCGTCTCAAGATCCCGGACTTTCCGCTCTGGGACTCAAATGCCCAGTCCCTGACTTTCCCGAGATGCTTCAGTTAGAATTTGGACAGGACGCGATGGAACGATGGCAGGCCACAGGTGAGATTCCAGATATTGTCGGTCAGGATCAGCCGATCGAACTCCGTTATGCCTTCTATGAAGAATGCTTGACCTATGATGTCTATGCCGCGGCTCGGAAAATTCTTGCGCCAACGCTGATCGTCCATGGCGACCAAGACGAACTCGTCCCGCGTCATCAAGTGGAGCGATTAGCGCAATCTTTGGGTGGGAAAAAGTCGTTGGAGCTACTTGAAGGCGCGGATCATCACTTTGGCAAGCCCGAGGATTTTCGTATAATGACCGTCTTGCTCGCGAATTGGATGAGCGAATATGTCGTCTAAAAACGGGAACGACACTGAGCGATTGGCATGATGAGGCACGATGCAGCTTGACACCGAGCTCCAAACCGAACAAATAGACATTCTTCGGGTTTTATACCGGTGGTACAAGGAAGAGGTCTACCGTCGGCGCGAACAGATGATGCGCCTCACGGCATTTTCCAGCGCCTTTTTAGTGTTGTTATTAATCACCGTCATGGCGGTGACTTCAGCCCGTCCCGTGAATGAGACCACTCAACTGTTTGCGATCACTGGCATCGCCCTTTTTTCATCCATCTTCATCTATTTAATCCTTCAACAACGTGATCGTCATCGCATGGCGAAGAAGACATTGATCGAGATAGAAAAACTCTTGGGTCTGTATGACGAAGGACAGTATGCGGTCGGCAAGGCGTTATACCCGGAAGATTGGCAAACCGACTGGCTGAGAGACCGAAGCGTCACCGTATATATCGCCGTTATTTCAGCCCTGACCGCATTGGTGATCGCCACTGTCTTGATTCATTAACACTGACAGGCTTCTGTCGATGTCTCTGAATAACTTGTTCATACTCTGGAGCGATGGCAAAGAAACAATGAACGCCCCTTCAGGAGAAACCTATCCATGATGCGAGCATTTCGCGGCGTCATGCCTACCGTGGCCAGCAGCGCTTTCGTTGATGAAACCGCAGTGGTGATCGGCGATGTCGTCATCGGGTCTGAATCGAGCATCTGGTTCAATACGGTCATACGTGGAGACGTGCATTATATCCGCATCGGCCATCGAACCAACGTCCAGGATCTCTCGCTCCTTCATGTCACGCACGACACCCATCCCCTCATTTTAGGTGACGATATTACTGTCGGGCATCATGTGGTTCTTCACGGGTGCACCATTCATGACCGGGTGTTGATTGGCATGGGGGCCGTGATCATGGATGGGGCAGTCATTGAACAAGATTGCGTCGTAGGGGCCGGGACATTAGTCACCGAACGCACACGCGTTCCTGCGAATAGCCTCGTCATCGGAAGTCCAGCCCGAGTCAGACGCTCGCTGACCGAGGCTGAGCTTGCCTGGATCAAAGAATCTGCACAAAATTACATTCACTACGCCAGTCAATACATGGCCGATCAACATGAAGGATAGACCACCAAATATACAACACCGTCCGATCCTACTCACTCATGGCTCCCATGCCGTGCGTCACATGAATGGGCCATCGGTTTATCCTCTGCTATGCGGCCGGGTTCACACCAGAAAACCAGCTTAACGGCTTCCGTAGCACAAGTCTTGTGACCTCTCATCATCGTCAGCCTCGTTCACTCGTCATTCTGGGCGCTGGATACACGGGAAAAGTTCTTTATCCTCTTGCCAAAACCCAAGGATGGCGTACATACGCGACCAGCCGATCGCCTGAGACCCATCTCGGCCATATTCACCCAATGGATCGACTGACCTTCAACTTAGATGATCAGAATACTTGGGACAACATCCCTCGTGATGCTCATGTCATATGGTGCTTTCCTGCCCTCCCTCAAGCAAAGGCCAAACAATTCCTCGACCAGAGATATCGCCATGGAGGCCGGCTGATTCTGCTCGGCAGCACCTCGGCCTATGGGAAGGAACGCCACAACCCAGTGGACGAAAGCACGCCGTTGAACATCGCTCTTCCACGGGTGCAGAGTGAAGAAGACATCAGAAAATCTTGCGGTGCGGTCCTGTTACGGCTGGCTGGGCTGTATGGCCCCGATCGCCATGTGTTGGATTGGATTCGAAAGGGGAAAGTGGCCAATAGGACTCAATTCGTCAACCTCATTCATATCGAGGATGTGGCAGAGATTTGCTTAGCCGCGCTCGACAAAGCCGTCGACGGTGAAACCTATATCGTCAGCGATGGGCATCCCCGTCAATGGTCTGAGATTTTTACGGAAGCATCAAAACGCTGGATGCTGGGGCCTTATCCGCCTTCACCAGCCAAGCACTCCGGCAAACGTCTTACTATCAACAAGCTTCAGGCCACGCTGTATGCTTCGTTCCTCTATCCTGATCTGTATCAGGCCCTTGATGAAATCGAACAAGGCAGATGCCAACATAAAAAATGACCACGATACGAAAAGGTGAAAAACATCTTCTTGGGATCGAACAGGTTTTCATTTGGTCTTTTCCACCTGACATTCCTCCTATGGCCTATCGGAATACCACCAAGAGATTCATGAAAAACACCAAATTATTCATGGCATGGGCGAGGATGCCGGGAATAAGGCTTCCGGTTTTCTCATATGCCCACGCCCATAAAAACCCACTCCAAGCTACGGCGAAAAATCCCACGACCCCATATCCATGCACGACAGAAAAAATGATCGTGCTTAAGAGCGCTGCAGGCAACCACCCAACGTACCGCCGTAAACTCCCGAAGACCATGCCACGAAAAATAAACTCTTCAAAGACGGGAGCCAAGACCACCACCTCAAAGAACAATATCATCAATTCGCCTGCGCCCCCCCACACTAAACTATCATGAAACCACTCCGTCCAATGGGTCGACTTTCCGAACGCGTCACCGCCAAGACTAATGACCACATCGCCCAGTAACCCTCCGGCGAACAGGGAGAAGACCGTGAGGAACAGCATGCCCCATTTCTTGGCATGCACTCGCAAGCCAAAGACATCGCTCAAGGATCGTCCTTTCGGACGAAGAAGATAGAAGTAAACCAACATCGGAATTGGCGCGTATAACACCGTCGCACTGACCAATTCCATCAGCTTGACGTCGAACGTGCTCTCGACCAGACTCAGATACGCACCGAGAACTGCACCGAGTGCCGTCAACAACAGGAATGTCAAAGCGCCGCCTCTCATCAACACCGCGAAGCCGTCTTGGCCTAACCACGGGGGCGGCAGCGCCGCATGACTGATTCGCAAGAGGTCGCTGCCTTTTCGATAACCGAGCACCAGGAGACTGACCAGCGCAATCACACTGATCAACGCCGCGCTTATTTCGACCAACATCGCAAGACGGTTCCGGAGGAAGAGATCGTGTCGTGTGCTCTCTTGTGAATCCTGCATACTTGCCAGCAATGAGGCCTCTTTCACATGAACATGTAGAGCAAGTTTCTCAGCCAACCGTCGGTAAAACCAATTGTTTGGAACTTCCTCCGCTAAACGAGACTGAAGAAGCATCCATGCCTCACGGTCCAGTGTGCCCGTTCCGTAGGCCGCATCGAGTAGCTGTTTGAAGAAGACGTAAGGTTCCTCTCGATCATTCCATGTTTGAAGACGTTCTGTCATGGCCGCAAGGTTTCCCGTCTCGGCCTCCAAGACGCCAGTATACAAGGCAACCAAAGGGTCCGGTGATTCACCGGCCAACTCCTGATACCAGGCCATCAGTTGCGTAGCGCTGTCATCTTTGCCATTGAGGGCCCGATACAATGTCTGCTCCCAGGTCGACGCTCGAGAGACCATCGACTCCAGGTCCATCGATCGACTGGCGATGTGTGACAAGGCGCGTTCAGGGTTCTCGGCATTTTCGAGGCCGGTCAAAGAATCATACGACCAGACAAGCAGGCCAATCCCCATCATCACGACGGCCGTGGAGATCACCGTCCATACCGGGGAAAATCCGACAGGTTGCCGATCCTGTCCTTGGCAATCACGGTCTTGATTGATTTCCACGGTGTTTCCTTCTATCGACGATTCATCATTCACGATTTACCTACAAACCTCTCATTCGCAGCCTTTATGACATCCGTTTTTCTATACAACAATTGATACAACCCATGGAGCTAGTATACAACTTCCTCTAAAAGATCTGACCAGTGGGTTTCAGGTATTCCTAGCACATGCGAGGTTGCTGCCCCTTCCTGCCTGTTTCTAGCCATCTTCGACACGAATTCGATACAATCGGCAGGAAATAGAAGTTCCGTGGGGACATTCCAACCCATTGAACCCATCGGCCGGCGTTGCCGGCAACATGAGGCGCTGTTTATCGTCGACTGCGTTACCTCGCTTGCAGGGATGAACGTTGATGTTGATGCTTGGCATATTGATGTCGGGTACAGCGCGACCCAGAAATGCCTCAATTGTCCTCATGGACTCTCTCCCATCACCTTGCTATCGGCGATCGAACAGCTACTTAATCAATCCTCTATGAATATTCGTTCAGGCGAATCTCTTCACGCAGCCATCGAAACATGGAATCACGATACGCTATCTCCTTGAACGCTCCTTTTCTGCTTCTTCTTCTCGCAATGATACCGCTCCGTCACAACCTGGCAGTTGTATCTCTTTGATGACCCTTTGTATCCAAACGGATACTCGATAAGCCGAACGCACACGATGTGTCTCGGCCTCGCAACTCCCCGTTCTGTTACGGTTTCCCCTCGAATTTTTCCATGCTAAGCACCAGTGATCGAGAAAAGAGAAATGGAATCAGTCTTGCTTTTATTTTCATCATGAAACATCTTGTCATAAAGACCACGCCATCCGCTCCCATGGATGCCACTCCACATTCTCACGAACGACCTGCGATATTGCTGCGCACTGATACTCTCACACCTTCGACAGAGATGATCGCTCAACTTCAACGTGCGGATTACCACATCACCACAGTTCAAACCGAATGCGAGGTGATGGCATTGATGCGAACGACACGTTACGCAGCCATCATCCTGGATATTGACGGGGGAAAATCCCAGCAAGCGTCCCTGCTTCATGCCATTACGCAAATAGATCCCTTCCTCCCAATTATCATTCTCATCACTCACCCTTACACCAATGACCAAACGGATCTCATCAAGCTTGGAGCGTTTGCCGTATTGAGCAAACCACTCCAAGAACAAGAACTCACCAAGACCCTCGACCGAGTTTCCACGATCGGAGAACTGAGGAACGTCGCCCGCCATGCGACGCGGAGGTTGATGGTTCGCGCGGAGCGTTACCAATCCATCATGGAAACGGCTCGTGATGCGATTATTCTCGGAGACCCGGAGGGCCATATTTTATCGTGGAATAAGGCCGCGAAACAGATGTTCGGGTACACCACGACGGAAGTCATTGGTCAACCACTCACACTCCTGATGCCTGAACGGTACCGTCAGAGACATGCCCAAGGGTTACAGAAAGTCAACTCGCATCCTCGCAAACAGACCACCGAAAAAACGTATGAACTGCATGGATTACGGAAAGGAGGAGAGGAATTTCCCATTGAACTGTCTCTGACGTGCTCACCAGGGTCAACGGAACAATTTTATTGTGGCGTCATCCGAAATATCTCCGCTCGCAGGCTGGCGGAAATGGAGCTTCTGGAACACCGCCGGACGTTAGCCTTGGACTCGGACATCGGACAGGCGCTGTCACGCAATCAACCTCTTGCACGGCTGCTACAAGGGTGCACAGAAGCCATGGTCCGGCATCTCGGCGCCAAGTTTGCGCACATATGGACTCTCAACCAAACGACTCAAGTCTTAGAACTTCAGGCCAGCGCCGGACAGTCGGCTCACATCAACGGCCCGCATGCCAGAATTCCCGTGGGACAACACATAATCGGAAAAATTGCCGAAACCAAACAACCTCTTTTCTCGAACACGATCAGAGGAGACCCCTCCATTCCAGACCAGGTATGGGCGAACCGTGAAAGTTTTGTCGCCTTCGCCGGCTATCCGTTGATGCGAGATCAACGATTGCTGGGCGTCATGGCCATGTTTTCTGACCAGCCCTTATGCACGTTTGCCATAAACAGCCTTGACATGATCGGCCACCGCATTACACTGGTCATCGAGCACGCAATGCTACACAACGCTCACCAGAGACTTTCTCGACACAGCGAACAAATCTTGTCTTCGGCTGGAGAAGGCATCTATGGCTTGGACCGCGATTGCCACATCACGTTCATCAACCCGGCCGGAGCGCGGCTTTTGGGTTATGAGGCTGATGAACTCATCGGACGTTCGGTCCATACCGTCATCCATCACTCGAAGGCCGGGGAAAAACCAACGGCGAATGAATGCTGCCCAATGTGCGTAATCGAGAAGACCGGAAAAAGCCATCAGAGCGACACCGAATGGTTCTGGCGCAAAGACCTCTCTCGTTTTTCCGCAAAATACACGAGCACACCCGTTTGGGAAAATCAACGCCTCACGGGAGCGATTACGAGCTTTCAAGACCTCACAGAGCAAAAGCGCATGGCCGAACAGCTCCTCAAAGAGACCAGACTGGCAGAAGTGACACGGGCCTTGGGAGACGTGGCTCATGACATGAAAAATATGCTCATGCCTGTCCTGAGTGGGGCCACGCTCATAGAGGAAGAGCTTCGAGAGCATTTTACAAACCTGCCACATCGCAGCCCGACAGAAACGGAAGCCACGAAGAATTTTGCGGCTGAGGCCCTCTCCGTCGTCATCAGCAACACGCGTCGACTTCATAATCGAGTACGTGAAATAGCCAATACGGTTAAAGGATCGCTGACCCCTCCTCACTTCGTTCACTGTAGGATTTCAGAAATCGTCAAAAACGTGATTGACTCTCTACATCTCTGCGCGAGAGAGAAAGGGCTCACGCTTGAGACCCGCGAGCTTGACTCTCTGCCACGGATTCAGGCGGACGAGAATCGACTCTTCAATGCGTTATATAACTTGGTCAATAATGCTATCCCTGAAACTCCCCCCGGTGGAACCATCACGATCGCCGGTGAATCCATGACGGATTCTCCCGCGATCAAGCTGACGATCACTGACACCGGATACGGCATGCTCCCTGAAGTTCGGGACAGCCTGTTCACCGAAAAGGCGATCAGTCGAAAAGCAGGAGGAACCGGGCTCGGAACGAAGATCGTCAAAGATGCCATTGATGATCATGGGGGAACCATCTCTGTCCATAGCCAACAGGGGGTCGGCACCACGTTTTTGATCACCCTGCCACTCACTGTCCCCGCCCCCGAGATACAGGCGTTCGAAGGGCCATCAGTCCAAGAAGGCTGAATCATGCCCTCCTTATGACGAATCATTGCCGATGTATTGATTTTTCAGGTAAATAGTGAAAAGATACTTGAGGAATTTCACACACTATTAACCGAGGAGGAATTTCATGTCTGAATCCAAATCTGCCGGGATGTTTAGTGGGCGAGACTCTCAAGGACTTGTCCTTGTGGTCGATGACGAACCCGATGTCAGGAAGGTCGTGCGAATGACGTTGGAAAAGGCCGGATATGAGGTGATCGAGGCCGAAGATGGCGCACAAGCCATTGAAACGATGAAAAAAGATGAGAACTCAATGTTGTTGAGCCTGATTATCACGGATATTCGCATGCCCAACATGAACGGAATCGATGTGATCAATTACTACAAAAAGGAATGGCCAAGCGTACCATTGATCGTTCTCACAGGATTTCCTGACATGGAGATGGCCACATCCATGCTCAAACATGGCATCGTCGATTATCTGGTCAAACCAGTCGAAGCCGAAAAACTTCGATCTGCCGTCGCTCAAGCCATGGAACAACGGCAAGTTCGAGGATTTTAGCCAGAAGAGAAACCTTCTCATTCACCGCGTCGTGAATGAGAATCGGAGGGTTGCCTATTGATATAATAACTATCGTATGCGTTCTCCTATACTCGCTTCACCCCAGTCCTCCCTCAAACAGGGAGAGCTGAGGTGGGGTCGGGGGTCGGAGGTGCTTCTCCTCTTCCGCTGTAACCGATCATCTGAATCCGTTGAGCAATGAAATGTCTCTGCTTCATCCCAATCGACCGATTCTTCGAACGGCACCATGAACACCGATAATCGCACGACAATCGTTATTTTAGGAGCTGGCAAAGGGGGCACCGCTCTCCTAGAACTCTTCACTCGACTGCCTGGAGTGGAGGTCGTCGGCATTGCGGATCAAGACGCTTCAGCGCCTGCACTTCATTACGCCAAACGCCTGAACATTCCGACGACTCAAGACCCTTTCTCGCTCATCCGGAACCCAAACATCCATTTGATCGTCAACGTGACGGGAGATCCTCAAATCGATCATCTCGTGGCCACCCAGAAATCACCCGAGACAGAAGCATTAGGCGGGGCAGCCTCTAAGGTCTTATGGGATCTCGTTCAACACGAGTCTCAGATGCAGGCGCAATTGTTTCAGGCAGAAAAACTGGCCGGGATGGGCACCTTTGCCTCGGGTATCGCTCACGACATCAACAATCCCTTGTACATTCTCTTGGCCTTCGCCGAACACATTCAAGAGGAAACGGACCTCTCCATCATCCATGAGCAAGCGGCAAGCATTATCGACGCCGGCAAGCGAATTCAAAAAATTTGTCAGAATCTCACGCAGTATTCGAGAACGGCGAAACCCCGGGATGCCATCCCCATCATGGTCAGTACGACGATGGATGAGGCCTTAAAAATCGCTCAATTCGCCACATTTCTTCAAGATCTCACCGTCATCCGCAACTATGAAGAACACCTGCACGTCCTCGCAAATCCTGACGAGCTCTTTCAAGTCTTTGTCAATCTCATGACGAATGCCATCCATGCCATGGAAGGCAAAGGCACCCTCTCGCTGTCCTCCTGGCATGGACAGAACAGAGGGAACATAGCGATCACCGACACAGGCTGCGGCATTCCAGAAGAAAATCTCAACAAGATATTCGAACCATTTTTCACGACAAAGGCCGTAGGAAGCGGCACAGGACTGGGACTTTATAATGTTGCAGGAATTATCAAAAAGTATGGCGGACATCTTTCGGTCGAGAGCAAAGTAGGGGCAGGCACAACCTTTGTCATCGACCTTCCCCTTGGCTAAGTAAAGGGCATCACAGTCATGGCGCCTGACCACGCACAGGAAAAAGTCGAGCAGGCGAAGCGCGGGCTGAAACGCAAGCTCATCCTGTCAATGCTCCTCGTTGGCGCCCTCCCGCTCATCATCGGCCTGGTCATGGCCTTCCTACAGGGAACGAAAGAAATCCGAGAAGTCAGCGGCATGAGCTTTCAGGCCCTGGCCTCTGAAACAGCAAGGAAAATCGATTTAATCCTCAACGAGGAGCTTGCCCAAACGATGCAGATCGCGACGGACGTCACGATCATCCATACACTCGAAACACGCCGTGATGAGATTGCTGGCTATACGGATGAAGACCTTCGCGATCTCATCGCTCAAGAAACACAAGCTTGGGATCAGAAGGATCCGGCATTCATTCAAGGCCTGACAGAAAACGAACTGGTTACAATCCTTCGACGATACTATGGCGGTTCCTATGTTGACCCCGGACATCCCATTCCTGTCGTCACACGTTCAGCGACCCTCGGGCTTTTCATCACCGATATCGCTGGACGAGTCGTCGCCACCTTGAACACCGATACCTCCTACGCTCACGCCCAGAACACTTGGTGGAAAGGAGCGTATAAAAATGGGGTGGGCCAGCCTTACATCGGGAACTTGACCTTTCATCCAAACTTGGACGCGTATATCTTTACGCTTTCGTTACCCATCATGGACAGCATCCGTTATCAAGTCGTTGGAATTTTGCACCGGGTCTACGAGTCCAAAGAATTTTTTGCCCCCTCAATCGAGACGATTCGGTTTGGAAAAACTGGTCACGTCATGTTGATCGACGGGCATGGCAAAGTCATGAGTTGTCCCATTTTACCCACAGGCACTTCTCTCAGCGACCCCAGACTTCTTCCGCTCGTCACTCCTATGCATAATGGATGGACAGCCGCTCCGAGCGATGGGCATGGCGGAGTCCGTTCTTCGATTATCGGCTATGCCCCCCTTCCTTCAACCAGCCGCATCACCATGGCCTCAACCGGGACGGGGTGGCATATGTTTGTGTGGCAATCATCTGAAGAGCTCTTTGCTCCAATCGAACACCTGTTTACCTGGATCTCCGTTTTTGGACTGCTTTCTATCGCGTTGCTCGCTTCGTTGGGAGCAGTGGCGGCCGGTCGAATCGTCACCCCCATTCGCCGGCTCCAAGAGGCGGCCAAAGGTATCGGGCGCGGACAATGGCAAGAACCCATCAGCATTCAAACGAATGACGAACTCGAGGAACTCGCTGACGAAATGAACCGGATGAATCAACAATTGGCCTCAACATTTAAAGGCCTTGAGAGTGAAGTGGAATTAAAATCACAAGAAGTTCTGTATCTTCAAGAGTCGACCGCACAGATCCTCGATAGTGTCCCAGACCCCGTGATTATGTTGGATCAATCACAACGTATCCAGTATATGAACCGGGCTTCCAGGGAAGCCCTCGCTCTCACGACCAACGGTCACGTTGAACATCAATCACTCTTTGATGTCCTGAAGACTGACCCTTCTACGACGAAAAAACTCAGCGAAGAATTTCATATGCAATATATACACTCCGGGGATGACGCCACTCCACTCGATGCTCCACGTGCAACCACCGAAGCAAATTTCAGAGATCCTCTTCAACAACACTCAGACGAGAGCTCACCCTCAGATGGGCAGGCGTTTCACCTCAACAATCAAATCTATCGGTATGAATGGTTCACGGTAAAAGCAAGGCCGGGGCAAAACCTCGGCGTCGGACTGGTCTTTCGAGATATGACGAAAGAAAGCTGTCTGCAAGACCGTCTCATCAAAGAAGAAAAGCTTGCCAGCTTAGGAGTCTTGAGCGCAGGGATTGGGCATGAACTCAACAACCCCCTCGTCGGAGTCATCGGACTCGGGGAAGCCATCCAGCAGGAAGAGAGCCTCACGCAAATTAAAGAATACGCGGGGAGTATCGTGCGGCATGGACAGAGAATGGCGGCCATCATCAAAGATTTTACAGGATTGGCCACCTCACAATTGAAAGAACAGGCCACTCCGGTCAACATCAATGAGGAACTAGACCAGGCCCTTCATTCCCTCAAACAATCGCATGAAACTGCATCTTTAGACATTCAGTCCACGTACCAGTCTCTTCCATCGTTCAAGGCCAATCCACAGGAATTACGTCAAGCCTTCATCAACATTTTCACCAATGCCGCCCAGGCCATGAACGGAGAGGGAACCCTCCGTATTTCCACACAGTTCAAAGATAATGTGATACAGATCACGATAGATGACACGGGACCTGGCATCCCACGAACCCAACTTTCCAAGATTTTCGATCCATTTTTCACCACGAAACAACAGGGTAAGGGGGCTGGACTGGGCCTCACCATTGCCCGTCGGATTATCCAACAATACAACGGACAAATCCATGTCACCAGCCAGGAGAATCAAGGCACGACGTGTCTGATCACCTTTCCCTACCAATCCAAAGAAACAGCACCGACTCAGGAGGAATCATCGTGAAATTGACCACTCTGTGGAAGATCGGGTTAGGGGCGTTCGGCAGTTGTCTCCTCATCACCGGCTTGATCACAGTCTCATTTGGCGGAAAGGATTCATCTCACCCAGGAATCTCTCCCGAAAAAGTCGCCGATATCATCCATTCAATCATCGAGGCCGATCGTACGGTGTACACCACGCATGTCGTCAATAGAATGCAGGATCAAGGGATCGTCTCTGCCGAGGAACACTGGGAGCAACAAAAGGCCTTAGTGCTCCCGGCTCAGTTTCTGCAACTTGCCGGCCGTTTAGTCGCGGAAAAGGGAAGTGGCGTGCGTTATCGGCTCATTAGCCTCTGGCCTATCTATCGGCGCAATGGTCCAGCCACCGAGTTCGAACGTCAAGGACTCCAAGCCATTCAAGAGAACCCGAACACCCCGTACAGAGGTATCGTCACAAGCGGGAAAAAGCAGTATTTTCAGGCAATTTATCCGGATAAGGCCGTGACCAAAGCTTGTGTCGATTGCCATAATACCCATCCCCTGAGTCCTAAGCGAAACTTTACATTGAATAGCGTCCTGGGAGGCATCGTCATCACGATTCCTCTTGACCCCTAAGAAACTCTCCCCCTTCGTACACATTCACGTTGCGATACACACTCCCATCTCCTACTGGTTTTGAGCGGATCGTAGCAAGGCATTTTACTTTCGGAAAGTTTTTACCGAAAAGAGTACAATGTACTATAGTGAGACCTTTCCTCCCCCATCCGCGATCGATACCGGCTTTATTTCCAAGGATTTTTCCTCCATGACGCCTGAAATCCTGAATCGCCGAAAACGAAAAGGAGTCTCAGCCGTAGATAGCGGGCCCTATTCAAACTATCGCATGGCCGTTCGATTGGAATTAGCACAACAACCCGGCGTGTTCGCTCAACTGGCGACGGCTCTCGCAGAAGAAGGGGCCAGTGTTGGGGCCGTCGACCTGATCTCAGCCACGAAAACCACCGTCATTCGGGACGTGACGTTTGACGCTCAAAGCGAAGAACATGGCGATCGAGTGCTGAAACGGTTGCATGCCTTGCCAGACGTGACCGTCATCGCCGCATCTGACAATATTTTCATGATGCATCTTGGCGGAAAGATACGCGTCGACAGTAAATTTCCGATCAAGACCCGAAATACCCTTTCTATGGTGTATACCCCAGGCGTTGGCCGGGTCGTCAAAGCCATCGCCGAAGACCACAACAAAGCGTACACCTTTACGAGTAAACAGAACAGCATCGCCGTCGTCACCGACGGATCAGCTATTTTGGGATTGGGCAATCTCGGTCCAGAAGCGGCACTACCAGTGATGGAGGGCAAAGTCATGCTGTTGCATCAATTTGCGAACATTGATGCCTGGCCTCTTTGCCTGAGTACGCAGGACCCTGATGAGATCGTTCAAACTGTCCTCGCGATCGCACCGGGCTTCGGCGGAATTAATCTGGAAGATATCAGCGCTCCTCGCTGTTTCGAAATCGAACGCCGCCTCCGCGATCGATTAGAGATTCCCTTGATGCATGACGATCAACATGGGACTGCCGTCGTTATACTGGCCGCGCTGTTGAATGCGCTCAAAGTCACCAAACGGCGACTCAATCAAGTAAAGATCGTGGTGGTAGGGCTGGGGGCCGCAGGGACCGCTTGTACGAAATTATTGATTCAAGCTGGAGCCACTTCGATCCTCGGGTGCGATAAGAACGGTCTTGTCCTTGATCAGCCCATTAACATCCTGCGGGAGTGTTGTCAGGACCTCCATACACAGATTCACTACGACCGTCCTACTGGAACACTCCAGGACGCCCTGGAAGACGCACATGTCGTGATTGGCCTCTCCAGCAAGAATGTCTTGACCCCACAAGACCTCGCAATGATGGCCAAGGATTCAATCGTCTTTGCCCTGGCGAACCCAGACCCTGAGATTTCCCCACAGGACGCCACCCCCTACTGCCAAGTCTATGCTAGCGGTCGGTCGGATTACCCCAATCAATGTAATAATTTACTGGCTTTTCCTGGAATTTTTCGTGGAGCGCTGAACGTGCAAGCCAAAACGATCAATGAAGCCATGCTGCTCGCGGCCTCACAGGCTCTGGCCAATCTCGTGCCTTCTTCTGCACTTAATGAAGAATACATCATTCCGAGCGTGTTTGATAAAAAGGTCGTCTCGCATGTCGCCAAGGCAGTCGCCAAAGCCGCAGTGGAACACAATGTGGCACGGAGACAGATGAAACAGTGAAGAGTGTAAATGCCAGAAGGGCCGACCTTATCCGCCAAGCCGCATGAAGGATTTCATCCTACCCTGCTTATAGAACATACGTCCAAAGCAGAATCGTCATCCCAACAGGCCAGAGATAATAGGAGAAGAGATGAAAATGATCTTGTTTGACAAGACGAAGAATGACGCCAATCGACCAATACCCTACGACCGCGGCAACCCCCATCCCGACAAGATACGGTCCAATCGGATCGTGTAAATGATCCATGACTTTCAACATTTCCAGCAACGTGGCTCCCAGGATAGCTGGAATGGAAATGAGTAAGGAAAATCTCACGATCAGTTCGCGGTCAAGGCCGAGGAGTAAGCCCACGGCAATCGTCGATCCCGATCGGGAGATGCCTGGAAGGACGGCTATTCCCTGAACAAGCCCGATTATGAACGCATCAACGATCTTCATTTCCTTGATTCCACGCCCATGCGACTTTCCACGTCCGACCCATAACACCACCCCCGTGAGCATCAAGAGCCCGCCCACAATATCAGGCCGAGAGAAAACTTCCATGCCAATTTTTTGAATCGTAAGCCCGAGAATCGCGGTCGGAATCGATGCCACAACGACCATCAGCACCGTTCGCCATTCGGCGCCCGAAAAAACGCTCGAAGCCATCATCGTCGACGGTCTATTGAGTAAGCCGCGAGCAAGCGTCACCCAATCATTTCGAAAATACACCAAGATGGCCACGACCGTGGCACAGTGCAACATGATATCAAACAACAAGTTCGTTTCATCCACATGTCCGAACCAATACTGGGCGAGCACAAGATGCCCGGAAGAAGAAACCGGCAAGAACTCCGTCAGTCCCTGAAGCACGGCCAGCACGATCGCCTCGAGATAACTCAAATCGTTGTCAGACTCCTATTGTTTCCGAATGCTTTCGCGAATTCGGCGACCCCCTCCTGCCAAGGAGGCAAGATGATCGAAGGGTCCTGTAATGTCGTTAAAATCGCATAAGCTGGTCGTGGGGCAGGCCTTGGGAATTCAGTCGTCACGACTGGGCTCACCTCTGCCTGAACACCTAGTCGTTGAAACAGTTCCTGGGTAAATCCATACCAACTCGTTCCTCCCGAACCAGCTAAATGAAACGTCCCGTAGGCCTCTGTATCAAGTAAGGTATTGATCGCTCTTGCCAGATGTGGAGCATAGGTGGGAGACCCCCATTGATCGCTGACGACACGCACCTGGGATTGCTGCGCCAACCCATAGATGGTCTTCGGAAAGTTTTGTCCTCTTGTGTGATAAAGCCATGCTGTTCTTACGATAAAATGCCGTTGGGTCGTGGCGCGAACGATCTCTTCGCCCGCCAATTTGCTCTTTCCGTAAACCGAGGTGGGGTTTGGTCGATCAAACTCATGGTAGGGGAACTCCTGTGTTCCATCGAACACATAATCAGTCGACACGTGCAAAAGGGGAATATCTAACGATGCTGTCGCCAAGGCAAGATTTTGTGGACCGAGGGCATTCACCCGATACGCGGTATCATGGTCAGATTCTGCCTGGTCCACTCGGGTATACGCGGCGGCATTGATCACCACATCAGGCTTTGCTTGCTCGATGACTCGCCTCGTGACGGCACGATTCGTGATATCCAGGCGTTGACGGTCATACGCGATAACGTGGCGAACACGTAACTCATCCTGGAGTGCCTGGCCTAATTGTCCTGTCGCGCCAACAACCAATACCCTCATGCACAGGTTCTCTCGTAGATCGGCAACCGCTCGTGTTCGACCCGTAAGCTACGAGCACGATCGTCTTTTTCTGACACAAGAGGATGGGTGACGGGCCAGGCGATGTTAATATCAGGATCTTTCCAGGAAATCACGATTTCATCATTTGGATGATAGACCTGTGTACATTTATATTCCAAATCAGCCATTTCACTCAACACGCAAAACCCATGGGCGAATCCTGGAGGAATGTACAGCTGCTTGAAATTATCCCCGGAAAGAATGACTCCGATCCATTGCGCGAACGTCGGAGAGCCACGCCGAATATCCACCGCGACATCGAAGACCTCTCCTTGGCTCGCGCGAATGAGTTTTCCCTGTGGATAGGCCACCTGGGCATGAAGGCCACGTAATGTATGGTGTCCGGAACGCGAATAGTTATCCTGGACAAAGTTTTCACACAATCCAGCCTCCCGGTATTTCTTGTCATGATACGTTTCCAAGAAAAACCCTCTTCCATCGCGGTGCACGTCAGGTTCGATGAGTAAAACCCCGGGCAATTCGGTTTCCAGAATTTTCACCACGCCGTCCCTGGTGAATGTTCGAGCATTCGCAATAAATATTGGCCGTAGGCATTGCCTTTCATGGTCTGCGCTAATTGTTGAACGTCCTGACCATGAATATACCCCATGTTGTACGCGATTTCTTCCGGACAGGAGACCATCAAACCCTGCCGTTCCTGGAGCACTTGAATATAGTGCGCGGCTTGCAGCAATGACTCATGCGTCCCCGTATCGAGCCAGGCAATACCCCGTCCCAATCGGACAACATGCAACTCCTCTGCCTGCAAGTACTGAACGTTGACGTCCGTGATCTCTAGCTCTCCCCGAGAAGAGGGGCGCAACGCATGTGCGATCTCGACTACCCGGTTATCGTAAAAATACAGACCGGTGACCGCATAGGAGGACTTTGGAGATTTTGGCTTTTCCTCTAGGCTGGTCGCTTTGCCGTCCTGATCAAAATCGACGACTCCATACCGCTGCGGATCGCGAACTTGATAGGCAAACACTGTGGCCCCACGTGGTCGATCAACTGCCTCCCGCAAATATTCAGAAAGTCCATGACCATAAAAGATATTGTCCCCTAAAATTAACGCAACCGGATCTTTTCCGATAAATTCACGGCCGATGAGAAACGCCTCGGCGATACCGCCGGGATTTGGCTGAATCGCGTATTGAATGTTCAACCCCAAATGACGACCATCGCCCAATAGTCGAATAAACCCATCCTGTTCGTGCGGAGTGGTAATCACGAGAATCGTCTGAATGCCTGCCATCATCAGGGTTGACAGCGGGTAATAGATCATCGGCTTATCATAGACCGGCATCAATTGCTTACTGACAGCGTGACTCAGCGGGTACAACCTCGTTCCCGACCCACCGGCTAAGATCATCCCCTTCATCGATACATCTCCCCCCACCCGTCAGTTCTTCAAACCCAATCGTTCCCGCCCATAGTTTTCGGCCAGAACGGCTTCACACCAATTTCGATGACTGAGATACCACTGAACGGTTTTCCTTAAACCTGTCAGAAGCGTAAACTTTGGAGCCCATCCTAATTCCGCCTTCACTTTGCTCGCATCGATCGCATAGCGTCGATCATGCCCAGGCCGGTCGTCCACAAAGACTTTCAAATCCTTATAGGCGGCAATACCCTGCCTGTGTAAAGGCTGGTTTTCATGTGCCGGCTCGAATTCCTCCAGAACGTCGATCAACAGGTTCACAAGCTCGAGATTGCTCAACTCATTATTGCCTCCTAAGTTATATTTCTCTCCAGGCTTTCCCTGACACGCTACCATCCATAGGCCCTCACAATGATCTTCCACGAACAGCCAGTCCCGCACATGTCTCCCATCCCCGTAGATGGGAAGGGCCTTTCCCTCAAGGGCATTGAGGATCATGAGCGGAATCAATTTTTCCGGAAATTGATAGGGCCCATAATTGTTTGAACAATTGGTCGTGATCGTCGGAAATCCATACGTGTGAAAGTAGGCGCGCACAAAATGATCCGCCGCGGCTTTCGACGCAGCGTACGGTGAATTCGGAGCATAGGGGGTTTCTTCGGAAAATAGGCCTTCTGCCCCCAATGTCCCATAAACTTCGTCCGTTGACACGTGAAGAAACCTGAATCGCGCCTTCTTTTCTGTCGTCAATGTCATCCAAAAGTGCCGAGCCGCCTCTAACAAGACAAACGTGCCGACCGTGTTGGTTTCAATAAATGGCGCAGGGTTATCGATCGATCGGTCGACATGAGACTCGGCGGCAAAGTTGAGGACCACATCCGGACTGTGCTCTGTGAACAACCGATCAAGGGTTGAACGATCAGCGATATCGGCCTGAATGAACGAGACAGACGGTAACCCGAGTACATCTTGAAGGTTTAACATATGCCCTGCATAGGTCAACTTGTCGATGATGACAATTTTCAAGTTGGGACGAGCCAACAACCACGTTACAAAATTTGACCCAATAAACCCTGCCCCACCCGTTACGAATATCGTTTGCATGACTGAGTCTGTCACCTTTCAGGATATTCGGTCTTCGATCTCAAGACGCTTATCAAGGCACAACAGAATAGGATAGCAGGTACTCAAAGAACGCTAGATAGAGGTCGAGTATGAAAGGATGAAGATCTCAGCACAATGTCAAAACACGAGAGAAAATGCTGCACAGGAATGATGAATGATGATGATCGAAAGTCACCACATAACAGGAATTATTCGACCGTGACACTTTTGGCCAAATTTCGAGGCCGGTCGACATCCAACCCACGTAATACCGCGATATGATAGGCCAATAATTGTAAAGACACACCGAACAAAATCGGCGTGAGTAAGGGATGCACGTTAGGGATTGGAACCACGACTTCCGCGACACGGTGCAATTCGGTGTCTCCGTCGAACCCAAAAGCGATCACCGGAGCGCTACGTGCCCGCACTTCCATCAGATTATTCACCGTTTTTTCGTAGAGCCGATCTCGAGGCGCTAAGACAACCACAGGCATATCTTCATCGACGAGGGCGATGGGCCCGTGTTTCATCTCGCCAGCGGCATAGCCTTCGGCATGGATATACGAGATTTCTTTGAGCTTTAAAGCCCCTTCCAGTGCAATCGGATAGTTAATCCCACGACCTAAGTACAAAAAATTACTTTTCCTAAAGTATCGTTCAGCGATTCGCTTGATTTCCGATTCCTGTTTCAGCGTGGTTTCGACTCGACCGGGAAGCGCGGTGTATTGATCCAACCACCATCGCCCTTCTTCCGCGCTCAAGACCTCCCGGACTCGTCCAACATGAAGAGCCAATAAATAGAGAGCCAGGACTTGCCCGGTAAACGCCTTGGTTGAGGCCACACTAATTTCAGGACCGCACCGTGTGTAAATGATCCCATCGGACTCGCGCGCGAGTGTACTCCCCACCACATTCACGATCGACAAGATCCTGGCCCCATGCCGTCTGGCTTCCCGTGCTGCCGCCAGCGTATCGGCCGTCTCTCCTGACTGGGAGATCGCGATAAACAGGTCATCCTTTTGTATCATGGGCTCTCGATAGCGAAACTCTGACCCAATATCGACTTGAACGGGTTTCCGAATCATTTCTTCGAACAAGTACTTCCCGACCAACCCAGAGTGCCATGATGTGCCGCACGCCACGATCCAAATTCGTCGAGCATCGATCAACTCCTGAGCGGTCATCGCGAGATCAGGAAGGTCGGCCTCCCCTTTCTCGTAATTGAAGCGACCCCGTAATGTATCCATGATGACTTGCGGTTGCTCGTGAATTTCTTTCAGCATAAAATCAGGATACCCGCCTTTCTCGGCCGCGTCGGCATCCCAATCAACTGTGACGCTCTTACGATTGACCCGGGCAGAATCCCTTCCAATGACAGAAATGTCTGAAGGCGTTAAAAGCCCAATATCGCCATCTTCGAGAAACATCACTTCTCGCGTATGGGGTAACAGAGGAGTCACGTCTGAAGCCAGGAACGATCCCTTCCCATTCTTTCCGATGACGAGTGGACATCCCGATCGAGTCGTGACGATCACATTTGGCTCTGAAACGCATAAAGCGGCCACGGCGTAATTTCCATGCAAATCCGACTCAGACGCTCGCATCGCGTCCTTCAACGAGTAGCCGAGTTTCATGTAGGATTCCAGTAAATGAGCGATCACTTCGGTATCGGTCTCTGACGCGAACCGGTACCCTTCTGACTCCAAACGATGCTTAAGGGTTAAAAAATTTTCAATGATGCCATTGTGCACAAGGACGACATTTCCCGATCGATGGGGATGAGCATTTTGCTCCGAAGGCCGTCCGTGAGTTGCCCATCGCGTGTGTCCAATCCCGGTCATGCCGTCGAGCGGTTCCTCCTCGAGGCTTCGCTCGAGATTCACTAACTTACCGACGCTTCGCTTTATCGCGAATTCGCCCCCATGCAGTAAGGCAATGCCGGCAGAGTCATACCCTCGATACTCTAAACGCTTCAATCCTTCAATCAAGATCGGAGTCGCTAGCTCGTTACCGATGTAACCGATGATTCCACACATATCTCATGAGCCTTTATTCTTCATCGTCTCTAACGATTCTTGTCGGTTTCCTTCATTCACTATGTCGGAGTATGTTAAGGAAATCTCAAGACACAAATATTTGGATGAAAATGAGAAACTGATTCCTGGACGATGCCATCGACCCCGTAAGCGGTAGCGCAGCAACTCCGGCCATGTTCTTTCACTCGTCTTTCATGGATTCGGTCTTTAAGAGGCCTTGAGAAGCCCGCTTCCGACTCGCGGCTCCCTCACGATTCGTTTGAGCTTGACGAGAGATGCCCAGAGCCTCAGGTGGCACATCACTAGTCACGGTGGTTCCCGCAGCAATGATAGCACCACGCCCTACCCTCACCGGAGCAATCAGTTGCGTATCGCTTCCCACAAAAACTTCGTCCTCGATCACCGTCTTTGACTTCCGAAATCCATCGTAATTACACGTAATGGTCCCAGCGCCAATATTCACCTTTCGTCCGACCGTCGTATCCCCGAGATAACTCAAGTGATTCACTTTTGACTCTTCACCTAATTTTGTGTTCTTCAATTCCACAAAATTTCCGACCTTCGCTCGTACACCGACCTCGGTAGCAGGACGAAGATGGGCAAACGGACCGACACAGGCTTCATCTTTCACAACAGCCTGGTCCAACACGCAAGCATCCTGTATGGTCACCCGGCTACCGACGATACTGTTGGTGATTCTGGTATGCGACCGAACCGTCGTGTTTTCACCGATCACCGTCCCGCCCTCCAACCGTACATCTGGATAGAGCACACTATCACATCCGATGACAACCTCGGCATCGATACTAACCTGGCCGGGGTCGAGCATCGTCACGCCGGCCTGCATCCAGTGACGACAAAGACGCGCGCGCATTTCCCGCTCGGCAGCGGCTAAGTGCTCACGATTATTGATTCCCGACGTTTCCTTCGCATCTTTCGCAGTCAACGCCGACACACGAACCCCTTGCTTGACTGCGATACCAACGATATCCGTGAGGTAATATTCACCCTGCACATTCTGTGGGCTCAGAGATTCAAGGCTGTGAAAGAGAAAATCAGTCTGAACGACATAGGTTCCCACGTTGATTTCTTTGACGGATTTTTGTTCGTCCGAAGCATCGCGATCTTCGACAATCTGTAACACCTCTCCTTGAACACCACGAATGACCCGGCCATATCCATGAGGATCGTCGAGAACAGAGGTCAAGATCGTCACCGCTGCCTCCGTCGATTGGTGACAGTCCAGTAAGGCCCGAACCGTCTCTTCGGTGAGTAAAGGGGTATCGCCATTCAAGATCAGACAGTGACGGCTTGTTTCTTGTTCAGGGGTTAGTAGAATTGATCGAGTCTGTAGCACGGCATGTCCGGTTCCTAGCTGTTGTGTTTGTTCGACGACAGAAAATGGAGCAAGGTGTTCTTGGACACTTTGGAGATAGGCTCTCACCTGGTCGGCGCCATGACCAATCACCATCACGACAGTCGAGTCAACTACCCGACGCGCCAGCGACGCCATATACCACACCATCGGCTTTCCCGCGACCGGATGTAATACTTTAGGGGTCGCGGACTTCATTCGTGTTCCCTGACCCGCGGCCATGATTACGGCTGAGACAAGGCTCATAGTTGCACTCGCGCCATTTCTTTTATCTTCCTGTCGGGACATTCACATCGGACACATCCGCCACATCTGGTCGAACCGAAGGCCGGGTTTTTTGTCGTACAGTCTCTCGTCTGTCGGATGGAGGCTTTTCAGCGGAATAAAGACCGCCCGAAACAATCAGTTTCATCGCTTCTTCGACTTCGAGATCGACTGGGACCACTTCATGCTCCGGAACCAATAAGAAATAACCAGAGGTCGGGTTGGGAGAGGTTGGAACGAACACATGAATGAGGGGCTCTGTCGACAGACGTTGGACTTCATCCCGTGTTTCCCCGGTCACAAACGCTAAACAATAATTCCCATTCTTGGGAAATTGGATCATGACGACCTTGTCATATTTTTCTCGTTGTTTGAACGACAGAATATCCATCACGGATTTGAGCGTGGCATAGATTCCTCGCACGATGGGAACACGGTCAAGAAAACCCTCCCAGCGCTTGACGATACGCCTACCAAGAATATTCGTTGCGAGAATCCCAGCGAAAAGGATTAAAATAAAAAGCGCGATAATCCCTAATCCAGGGAAATAATATTCTTGTATGACCAAGTCGGCCAGAACATTTCCAAGAATGCTATCAACGGTCACAAACAGCGTCTTGAGGACAAGAACTGTTCCCCAAATCGGGGTAATGACGAGTAATCCTGTGAGAAAATAACGCTTTAAAGATGATTGTGACATCGTCAACGAGACACAACGCCTCGCTCCCAAGCCAAACTGACCGTGAGCCAGGCAGGAATTGCGGGGTTCCCGTAAGCCATCTTACAAACATCCCGATGTGCCCGCAAGCCTTTTCTTGAGATTTTCAACCACTTAGATTAGGATCACCGACGTGGCGCAAATTCGGAAAACGAGGAATCAACCCATCCGACGACGAAACGTCAGGTCAGGAATCTTCCTCACATTTGAAGGCATTGAGGGATCAGGCAAAACCACTCAGTGCCATCGTCTGAATACGACGCTTCGTTCACTCGGATATTCAGTGCTCGAGACACGAGAACCAGGCGGAACGACCTACGCCGAACATATTCGGACCTTGCTTCTCGATCACCAAACCAATACGCACGACGCCGAACAGATGACCGCTGAATGCGAGACGGCACTGGTGCTTGCCGCACGTTCTCAGCACGTCACTCATAAGATTCTCCCGGCTCTTGCCCGAGGCACCGTGGTCATTTGCGACCGATTTACTGATTCGACGCTGGCGTACCAGGGCTATGGGAGAAAACTCCCACTTGATACCTTGAAAACGATGTGTGCGTTCGTAGCCCAGGGACTCACTCCCGACTTGACGTTCCTGTTCGATCTCCCAGTGAAAGAGGGGCTGAGGAGACGCCAACGGAGCCAAGACCAAAATCGCCTTGACCGTGAATCTGTGGCCTTTCACAATCGTGTCAGGAAAGGGTTTTTATCGCTCGCCGATCAAGAGCCTGACCGAATCGTCATCATGAATGGAAAAGAAAGTCCCGAACAACTCAGGAAAACCATTCAACACCATGTGATGGACTTTTTTCAAAACACACGTCGAAGAATCACCAAAACCCGTTCCTCAACCCCATCAGGCCGGGCTTGAGTATCAGCACACGTGACCTATGCCATTTCAAGACATCATCGGCCACTCGACTCAGATTGAATGGCTACGCCGGGCGATCACGTCCAATCGCCTGGCTCATGGCTACTTATTCGTCGGAGACCCAGCCATTGGAAAAGGCATGACCGCTCTCCGTTTCATCCAGGCCATGAATTGCGAATCTCATACTCTCCCCTCTCCTCCAGATGCCTGCGGACAGTGCCGAACGTGCCTCCAAATTGCCGCACGTAACCATCCAGACATGTTGGTCATTGAACCGGATGAGAGCCAGGGCCAATACCCGCAGATAAAAATCGAGCGAATACGTGAAATTGAACATCACGTCATCTATCGACCACTTTTTGCAGACAAAAAAATCTGCCTGATTGACGACGCCGATCGCCTCACAATCGGGGCCGCCAATGCCTTACTGAAAACCCTGGAGGAACCTCCAGAGCATTGCCTGTTTATTCTCATCACCGCTCGGCCGTCGGCGCTGCTCTCGACCATTAAATCCCGTTGTCTTACGATTCGATTTTCTCCACCGCATCAAACCGACGCCATAAACTACCTTATGCGCCACCGGACACTCTCCGAACCCGATGCTCGCTTGCTCAGTCTATTGACGAATGCCCGCATTGGAGAAGCTCTCAGCCTGGACGTCGAAGCTGCCAAAAACAAGCAACTAGAGTTTTTCACACTTCTATTTGAACAATCCGATCGGTCCATTACAGACAGCTTGGCATCAGCCGAAACGCTGACCAAATCAGGACAGACATCAGAAGCCCTCTTCTGGTTATGGTCGGGGCTTCGTGATCTGCTACTCGTGGCCACGCAATCTTCGCATGACGAACTCCTTCACCAACACCAATGTTCTCGTCTTCAGAAAATTGTCCACACAACATCCTCGCAGCGTATTCTTGATCTCCTCGAAGAGCTCTACGACATCGAACAGGGGATGCAAAGAAATCTCAATCATCAACTACGCTTTGAACAATTTTTTGTTCACTTGCAAGAGGCCTTTCAACCAGTATGAGACCGACGGGTAAACGCTGTTCGCCGTCGTATTGCCAAGTGCTATGTGCCACATAATTTTATTCACATGATGAAGAACATGCGGCACAGATCATCGTAATTATTATGACACAACCATTCTATATCACCACCCCCATTTACTACGTCAATGATGTTCCCCATATTGGACACGCCTATACCACGATCGCCGCGGATGTCCTGGCTCGCTTTCGACGGTTACAAGGGCAGGAGGTGTTTTTTTTAACGGGCCTGGACGAACATGGACAGAAAGTTCAACAGGCCGCGGCGAAATCCAATATCGACCCGAAAACGCACTGCGATCGGCTCATGCCCCAATTTCAAGACCTCTGGAAAAAGCTCTCGATCAGTCATGATGGATTCATACGTACCACAGACCATCAGCATCAAGTCGTCGTTCAGCGGTTTCTTCAAACGCTCTATGACAAAGATTTGATCTACAAGGCTGAGTACACAGGATGGTACTGCACCTACGATGAGCGATTTTGGACAGAAAAAGATGTCGAAGATGGACTCTGCCCGGACTGCAAACGACCGGTTGAGCAATTAAGTGAGAGTAATTACTTTTTTCGAATGAGTCGGTATCAGGAAGCGTTACGGACACATATTCATCAGCATGAACATTTTATCCGTCCCCTTTCCCGGCGCAATGAAGTCCTGGGATTCTTGGAGAAACCCCTAGAAGACCTCTCTATTTCGCGCCCCAAATCACGGCTATCCTGGGGCATTGAACTGCCGTTTGATGATGACTATGTCACCTATGTGTGGTTTGACGCCCTCAGCAATTATATCTCAGCACTCGAATATCTTCCGGCTAACGCGTCAATAGACCGGTATTGGCCAGCCACGGTCCATCTGGTGGGCAAGGACATTTTGACCACCCACGCGGTCTATTGGTCGACGATGTTGATGGCCCTCGGCCTTCCCCTCCCACAGACCATTTTTGCCCATGGCTGGTGGACCGTTGAAGGTGAAAAAATGTCAAAAAGCCGCGGGAATGTTGTGGACCCCAATCTCATGGTTGAGCAATACGGGGTCGACACCTTCCGGTATTTTCTCCTCCGCGAAGTTCCCTTTGGACAAGATGGCGATTTTTCTCAAGACTCCTTAATTGGTCGCGCCAATAGCGACCTGGCCAACGGACTCGGCAATCTGCTCAGCCGAACCGTTACCTTAATACAACGGTTCGCGAACGGGGTCATCCCTGAGCCGGCAACGACCGAAGACCACCTTGATCGCGAATTACAAGCCGCTGCAGAAACTCTTCTCGCCACGACCCTGCCGTCCAATTTATCCCCGGAACGAATTGAATGTAATCGCGCCTTGGAAAACATCTGGGCGCTCGTTCAATTGGGCAATCAGTATATCGACAAGACGGCTCCTTGGGTTCTTGCCAAAGACTCTGGACAGCGAGAACGGTTGAACACCGTTCTGTACAATGCAGCTGAAGTTTTACGCTTTCTGTGCTTAGCTAACGCAGCCTTTATGCCAGCCACCGCTCAAACCATGAATGAACAGCTCGGTCTATCACTCGACTTTTCCCAGCCGCTCCTCTCAGACACGGTTTCATGGGGGAAACTCATGGTCGGCGCCCCCGTACACAAAGGCCCCGCTCTTTTTCCTCGAATCGAAAGAGACCAAAAACAAAAGGAGAAGACCCAGGTGAGTGAAAAATCGAGTGGTATGACACAGCCCTCTCCAGATGAGACCAAGGCTCAAGCGGACATCTCGACTGACGATCAAATCTCCATCGAAGACTTCATGAAGGTCCAACTGAAAGTTGCCAAAATACTCGAAGCCGAGCGAGTACCCAAGTCGAACAAACTGCTCAAGCTTCAGGTAGACCTCGGCAATGAACGAAGACAAATCGTCGCAGGCATCGGAAAGACATACGAACCCGAACAACTGATTGGCCGGACCATCGTGGTCGTGGCCAATCTCAAACCCGCCAAATTAATGGGCGTGGAATCTCAGGGCATGGTCTTAGCAGCCGGAGACAAGGAGGTGTTAGGACTCCTTACCTTGAAGGAAGAGGTGGCTCCAGGCCAGAAAGTAAAATAATTCCGAAACTCCAAATTCTCTTAGCCTCCTACTGATGAATCCATCGTTCACTTTATCAGTCAATATCTCAGGGTCAATCCAGAGTCTCGAAATACACTTGGATCAAACTACTGAATGCCGTAACGTCCACTCTCTATCGAGAAACATTCGACACCATAGTTCCAACATGAGTAAATTCCACAGCTGATAATGCCAGACCTTTTCTTTCTTGACGTGTTCCTTTAACAATCGTTCAACGACATCTGTTTTGAAGAAGCCTCTGTTCGCAAAACGAGATGATAACAGCACATCATAGGCGACATCTCGAAGCTCATTCCTCAACCAGTGATCGATGGGCACACCAAACCCCATCTTTGGTCTATTCAAAATATTAGAAGGCAATAAATCTTTTGTGGCTTTTTTGAGAAGATACTTTTTAGCAGAACCCTTTAGCTTCATGGAGCTTGGTAAACTGGCACAAAACTCCATGACCTGATGATCGAGGAATGGGGACCGAGCTTCCAATCCATGAGCCATGGTCGAAATATCGACTTTCACAAGCAAATCATCAGGAAGATACATGTTCACATCAGCATCGACTATCTGACTTAAGAAATCTTTTGCATCTGACTCGTGAAATACCTTGCTCAGTAACCATAAAGAATCTTCAACTCCACTTTCGCGAATAAAATCTTCCGTACAAATCTGTTTTTTCATCAGAGGGTCGAAATGACATATCCAGTGACCATAACGCCGATCCGGTGTCTCAGATAAGACCGCGGCAAACCGTTTCATCCGGCCAAGGATAGTTTTTGTTTTTTGAGGTTCTGGAATGAGTTTCGTTCCGCGTTTTATGAGTTGTCGAAAAGATTGTGGCATGCGGTCAAACCATGTTCCGTACATGCTCGCGACATACCGATCGTAACCAAAAAGATTTTCATCCCCACCATCGCCATTCAACGCAACGGTAACATATTTTCTCGTCATTTCTGCGAGATAGAACGTTGGAATCGCCGAGGAATCCGCGAATGGCTCATTATAAAACCACACCAGCTTGTCGAAAATTTCTGTCGCCTGGGGCGTCACGACAAACTCTTGGTGATCTGTCCCATACTGCTCTGACACCTGACGAGCATAGGCTAATTCATTATATTCTTGCTGTTCAAACCCAATAGAAAACGTTTGAATCGTATTCTCCAATCCCAATTGCGCCATCAATGCCACGACCACACTTGAGTCAATCCCGCCACTCAAAAAAGCCCCTAATGGGACATCACTGACAAGACGCAGACGAATCGCCTCCTTCAACTTCTCGAGCAGTTCCTGCTGGGCATCTTCGAACGACCCAGGAAACAACGTGCTATAGGAAAGCTTCCAATACCGTTTCACAGAAATTTTGCCATCTTGCACAATCAAGCAATGAGCAGGAGGAAGCTTCTGCACACCTAAAAATGCCGAATGTGGTGCAGGAACATACTGGTAGGTGAGATAATGAGCGACCCCCTCAAGATTGACTTCAGGGCGAAAGTCAGGTTCACCTAGAAAAGCTTTGGGTTCCGAGGCGAAAGAAATTCCATCTTGATGAACGCGATAATAAAGAGGTTTTTTTCCAACTCGATCTCGCGCTAAAAACAGACGCCGTTCGTGTGCATCCCAAATCGCAAATGCAAACATCCCGCGTAAATACTCAATACAGTTCACCCCATACTCTTGATAAGCCACCAATACCACCTCAGTATCGCTCTGAGAACGAAATTGATGTCCAAGACCTTCAAGGTTCTTTCTCAATTCAGGAAAGTTATATACCTCCCCATTATATGTCATCACATATTGACCATTGCCGCTGACCATTGGTTGCTGAGCCGCATCTGTCAAATCAATGACAGCCAATCGCCGGTGGCCAAGTCCAAGCTCATCTTGTTGATATGTCCCCTGCCCATCAGGCCCGCGATGCGCTAAGAGTCTGCACATCTTTCTCAGGCCTTCCTCCTGAACAGGAGCGCCAGAAATAAAGTTATACCGCCCAGCGATTCCACACATAATGGACACAATTCTGAATACAATGAAATTTAATCAACCGAGAATACCATGCCGTTAAAGATACGAAAACACCGAGAACACAGATATTCTTAGACATAGCTGGAACAAAGGCATTGCTCCGTCATACTGTAGAAATCGCATAATAGGTGGGAAAGCGCGAATATCGGCCATTTGTCGATGACACAATGTGAATGAAGAGAGGCCGGGTTTGCTATCGGTTGATCAAGGACTATGTGGTGGATATAGTGAACACCATCATTTATGGGCAATCAAATTCCGAGACCTATCCAAACATCTTTATCGAACGCCCAGCAAGCGGCATAGATCAGAAGATATTCAAGAATTCACACCAGCGAGGCAACCCCAAAGTAATGAGCGGTTGGGTATACAGATCCTGGAAAAACAAACCTGTCTGTCGCTCTCATTGCTGGTCGTCCTCTGTGGCTGTCCCTCAGACCCACCCGATCCCACCACGACCGCGTTTTTAAGCAAAACCTTGACGGAACAACGTGCGGCAATCCTGGGATATCCGTTGGCGCAGCAGGTGGATCTGTATGTGGAGGCTTTGAGGAGAAAACATCCGCGTGATCTTGGTCTGGGAGTCGTCCTAGCTAAGCAGGGAGCACCGTTGGTTCCCGTACTGACTGATAGGCTGAAGGAGCACCCCACCGATTGGGAAATTGATAAAGTGCAGTTGATTTCTGTCTTGACCCATATGCAATATTATGGGACCTATGATGTTGCAGGAGACCGCCAGCTCATGGTGTTACTTGATCAAAAAGTGGCGGACATGGAAATGCCGTTTTGGAAAGACCTAGCACAGAACTATCTCAAACCAATCCGTTCGTACGCGGGGGACGCCAATTCACTCACAAGTCAAAAAGAGTCCATCTTTAGATTCCCACCTCGCCATTCCTTCACGACATCAGCCATCATGGCTCCATAGGCTTGATGCCCCAAATCACTCCATTTCTCAGGCATGTGTGGAAATAAATACCAACTACGAAATTCGTCATCTTCGACCATAGCTGCAACTCGTTTTCGCATATCTACCACCTCGATTTTTGATTCCACTGAACACATCGCTTTAGTAAATTCAAAATGAGTATTTTTTTCAAAGTAATTGAAATTGTGAGTAATAATGAGGTGGTCAATTTTGTCGACCAACTTTCCAAAATTCGTTACGCCAAATTGAATCATCTTTTGCTTATCTAAGGGAAGACTCGGAGGAGGATCGAAGGAACGCTCTGTGACAACCTGCACAAAGGGTCTCTTGCCTTGCAGCAGTCGAAAGGTTAAGCACCCCCAGCACGAAAGTGACCCAGCAATCATGTCGTCTACGATTCGTTCTTGTAGTTCGCGAACACGAGCCGGATCGTTCATAAATTCTCGTTCGGCAAAAAATCCGTAGGGATGCACTGCTCCTACCGATGAATCTCGGAAGGAATTAGCGTTATATTCTCCAATGTGCGCTGACGTAGTCCAGGCCACATCATTACTTCCCCGCCCTACCCTATATTCGATTTTACTATGGCGAACCGGCTGTCCTTTATACAGAAGCGGTGCACCTTTGATCGTTCGATAAAAATCAGTCTCCACATAGTTGACGATGACTAAGTCCGGATTTAGGAGACTCCCGTCCTCTTCCCAATACTTGAGGTAATGTTCCGGACCGGCATCTGGCCAACCAATATTAAAAACCTTATAAACCATATGAGGGTCGCGCTGAGTCAGTACGTCTTCGAGAACATCAGGCCAGGAAATATTCGCAACACTTGAAGCTGTTTGTTCACCACCAATCACAACGATGCGAAACTCATTAGCTTCTCGTTCGTACTCATAGTCCTGGCGAGAGATAAATCCATAGTTATTCAACCGAAAGTCTGCCGAGAAGAGAAGTTCTGCCATGGGCCCGTAAAGACGAAAGGAAATTTCTTGATTTGGTTGTTTCTGGATCTGAGAAGAATAAAACAAGATGTTCCACAACGCAGGGTCGGAACGATTTAATAGATGTGTCTTATGTCGAGCCCAGGACTCAAAACTGATAAATGCAAGGGCAATGACAACGAAACTCAGAATAATCCACATTTTGTAGCCTTTCATGAAGTTGCCGCGCGCGATTTCTCATTACGCTCTACGCACTTCACTACGATTGTCATGGAAACTCTCGAAGAATGCCTAGATTCAGAATAACTACCAGAGAAGAAACAGTATGTTGAATTGTCACAGAAGGAAATATAAAACTGTTAATCACAAGATCTTCTCAGACTGCTACAAGTCGAAAACTGAGCTTCAAGAAAGACTTACATTCTCTTATTCGTGCATGCTACGTCTAAACTTTCAGATACTATCAGACTGTTTTCTATAATCAAGACAAAGAATAATCTCAATACACTTCCTGAGTTTCCCCATTACCGTTCTCTGTAAACCGCTCGAAGTCTTCTGACTCAAACACATGAAAGAGTTCGGTCAAAAATACTGAACTTTTATTAGTCCTCTTCGCCGTAATCTAACCAGGCATACGAAATTAGTTACCTACCTGACTTTTCCCTAACACCAGCCATTTGGGGAATAGGAAACATCACAAGACGATCTATAGCCTCTGGTGAAAACATCAATGAATATTATTCAAGAATGACTTGTCTCCTGGCTCAATTTTTCTCCCTTAACGAATGACAGAAGTGGTCCCCGCTTTTTGGACAGGTTGATAAGTGAAATTTCTGCCATTCATTACGCGGCCTGTATCGTCTTGCGATCAGTAAAATATACGGTATCGGGTGTTTGCCGGTTTAACGCTTGATGCCGGCGTTCCATATTATAGAATGAGAAATAGCGAGTCAGACCCGCCCGCAGTTTGTCTGGAGTCTCATAGGCTCGCAAGTACACATCTTCGTACTTCACACTGCGCCACAACCGTTCGACAAACACATTATCCACCCAGCGGCCCTTCCCATCCATACTGATCGTGACTCCATGAGCCTGGAGGACGGTGGTAAACGCCTCACTGGAGTATTGAGCCCCTTGGTCAGTATTGAAGATTTCTGGGGCACCGTAGCGTCCGAGGGCTTCTTCCAGCGCGTCAATACAGGCCTCGGTGTCGAGCGTGTTCGAGACACGCCAGGCCAACACCCGTCGTGCATACCAATCCATGATCACCGTCAGATACATGAACCCCTTGGCCATCGAGATATAGCAAATGTCACTCGCCCAGACCTGGTTGGGCCGCGTGATGGCAAGCCCTCTCAATCGGTAGGGATAGATCTTGTGGCCCTTACCCGCTTGACTGGTCCGGGGCTTCGGATAGATGGCTCGCAGCCCCATCTGTCGCATCAACCGGCGGACCCGCTTGCGATTCACACGATAGCCGCGGTGCCGAAGCTCGACGCACAGGCGTCGACTGCCGTAGAAGGGCCAGCGCAGATAGAGGGCGTCGAGCTCGCGCATCAGCTCAAGCTCTGCGGCAGAGACTTTCGGAGGTCGCGTGTATGCACTTGAACGCGGGACTCCCAACAGCTGACACTGGCGAGTGATGGAAAGAGTGTGTGTCGCCGTAATCGACCCTTTGCGCTCGCTCATCGGCCGTGCCCGAGCGCCTGTGCTAAAAAATCCTTCTCCATCGTCAGCTGCCCAATCTTCGCATGAAGCCGCTGTTGGACCTGCTCCTGCGTCGCGACATCTCCCGGTCCCGTTCCAAATACATGCTCGGCCTTGGCGACCAACTGCTTCTTCCAATCCTGGATCTGATTCGGATGAACATCAAAGTGCTCGGCT
The DNA here is from genome assembly GCA_031315865.1 of Nitrospirales bacterium. Lineage (NCBI taxonomy): Bacteria > Pseudomonadati > Nitrospirota > Nitrospiria > Nitrospirales > Nitrospirales bacterium. The sequence continues at coordinate 2,576,815 of JALDRJ010000002.1, read as the reverse complement.
AGTTCAGCTAAGGTGCGCTCTCCCTTGACGGCGGCTAACGCCACCTTCGCTTTAAAGGCTGGGGAATGATTGCGTCGAGATCCTCGGGCCATCTTCTGCTCCTTTCGTTGAAGACCACTATATCGCAGAAGATTTCACTGAGCATCTCAGAATATCTGTCCATGGAATGGGGTCCACCACTAAGCACAGAGAAAGATTGACGACAAGAATAACAAGTGATTTTTTAGTCATATTGAAGACATTGAATGCGAATCGGTCAAAGTAATTCAATGGATGGAATCCCCATTTAGGTTCCCAGCCTATGTGTTCCTTTTTCCTTATACTATCGACCGCGAGATACTACGCTTACCAAAAACGCGGTTGAGAAATGGTCGTCTCGCGACCCAATACCCTAGATGCTGACCAATACCTTCGTTCACAATGCGAAGCCAATAGAACATTCTTTGTTCGAAGTCTGTTAACGGTTTCGAAGATTCCTGAAACAACCGCTCAATGTTCGCGTTTAGCCTCTGCACTCGTTCTTCTTGCAACACTTTTGGAACATACACAGGCAAACGAAAGAGTTGTCGCTTTAGAGGATCAACTTGAGGGGCATTCAAGACGTTGCGTAAACATAATTTTCGATACCACGTCCCCACCACTGGAAGCCTCATGAGGAGTTTTGGGTTAAGGGGCAGATAAGTCAGGCTCGATTCTGGCGTAAAGCTGAGCAACGTCATAACTTCAGGGTCTGTTTCAACGTGCACGTCCTCAAGGCTGGAGATATTTTGGTAAATGTAGTCTCCGTCGATCGTCCAATGTTCTAAGGTCTTGGTATCATGTATCTTGACTTGCTCATAATCAAACAGCAATGGAGCCCAGGTAAACGAGTGTATGACGAGACTCTCTTGATCCACTCTCCACCAAATTAACGCCGGCATCTCCCCATGAAAATACGAAGCCTCCCATTCGTAGCGACGCGTTTCAGAATGCATATGCGGCATCGCCAGCCGTAGCAACTCTTGCCCCTTCAACGAAAGAGGAGAGCCAGTTTCCAGCAAGCGTTTGGACTTTAATTGCTCGAGAAACCCTTCGTTCGCAAATCGTGGACAATGGGCTACGACGACTTTTTTTCCCTCTCCAGCCAGTCGCTGTAAATGTACAACCACCCCATCGGAAAATATGGTATCGGGATAAATGAAGGTGCCATACGCACGGTCTTCGTGCATCTTGCAAGCGATCGCCTTATGTCCGCGTGACATGAATCGCATCTTATCATGAGAGGGTTCGAGGTCATCCAGATTTAAATACACCGGCTGCATCTCGTTTTCGAGAAGAAGAAACGTTCGATGTTTTTTCATCTGCTCCCAATCTTCCGCCGTCGTGCAGATGAGAAACCGATTGGCCGTCTTATTCTCTAGTGCCGGAATATTCCCAGGAGCCAGCAAGGAACTCAGACAATAATCAAGAAAGTAGCTTCGAAATTCCTCTCCCCAAAACACAACTCCAAAATAAAATGGCCGCATCGGCTCTTATCACCCTACCTTCGCAGAAACCTGAGAAATTGGGACAGAAGGCTCTCTTCCCGGTACGACTTCCGTTAACGATCGAAAGCCATGTGGGGGCTTGTACGTCCAAGAGTCCGATGTCACACGGATGTGGAGGTTTGCTGTCCCTTGACCTCCGTGCTTCGACGACACAGCCGGATAGAGAGATGATGGCAACCCTTTAAATGCTGGGTCCTTTCCATGCATGGGGTCGCTCGACTCAAACCAATCTCCATTTCGCCCAAACCAGAGGGCACCGCTATCAAGGTCCACCGCAATCATGATAAGTTCATCTTCTGCATGAACAGGACTCCCATAGCTCGTTCGTCGTCCACGATTCATTTTATACCCATCACACCGCCATCCCCATCCATTTTTCATACATCCAATCTCTCTTCGAATAGAATGATCGTGAGCAATTACCCCGACCGACACGGTATCGGCCACCATTCCGTTCGCTGTACCCACATTTGAGGAGAACACCTCCCAATACCACTTTCCACTGGTGAGGAGCGGACTCATCACCCAAATCCGATACGTCCCAACTCCTGCCTGATTCATAATTTCCTGATTTGATGCTTCGGAGGGACCCCCCCTGCTATCAACTTGGTTCAACTGGGAAAAGGGCCACATCGTACTCGACTGTACGAAGCGCACGATGCGTGTGCACAACCATTCCAGCAACGTCAAACGTGAAAGTGCTTTAGTTACAATCGTCGCGGCCCTTTTCTCTAACAGACGCCACTCAGATTCAGAAATTTCTCCGCAATGTAACCGAACGGGTAAGCGGAAAAGTTTGCGCTTGAGCGGATCAATCGAGCCACTCGTGAGTAGCCATCGTAACTTATGAAGCTTCCAATAATATCCAATCAAAGGCCAAGACTTTTCCCAAGACGGTTGGAGTGCCATCTTATCAAGATGTCCTGGGAGATCCTCTTTTTTGGTAAAGCTGATTAATAAGAATTGATCCGAGTCTTGAATTACGTGAATGTCTTGGCAATCGCCAAAATTCTGATAGATGTAATCTGCATCCATCGTCGAATGTTCAAACGTATCGACACGATGTTCAGAGAGTTTTGCATAATCCACGAACACCGGAGCCCAATTAAAGTTGTGAATTAATATTCCTTGATTTCCTTGAGCCCGCAAAAAACTACTAAAGGGCATCTCGGCAAACCACGGCGCATCCCAGTCATACCGAAGGCTCTCAACATGCATATGGCGTAAGGCGATATTGGCCAATCGCCTAGGAGATAGGACCAAGGGCTTCCCAGGTCCGTCTGGCCTGAGGGCCTCGATTTCTGGCACTGCCCCCTCGTAGGTATAGCGCATGGCTGCGCAAAGAACCACGACCTTTCCTGCAAGAGCGAGTTCCTGTAACGTGCACACACCCCCATCCGCCACAACAAGATCTGGCGTCAAAAATACACCGCAGGCTCGATCGGTGAAAACTTTTTCCGTTGCAAGTTTATGCCCTGCAGACATAGCCAGGTATTTATTGTCAGAGTGGGCGGGCATGGGAATTTCGAGGAAGACAGGCTTAATGATTCGTTGAAGAGCTAGGAAGTCCAGATCAGCTTGGAGAGCATTCCAATCTTTCGTGGTCGTACAAATAAGAAACCGACTGGCAGACGCATTCTCCAAGGATGGAAGGTTTCCCGGAGAGAGGAGTGAAGGCACTAAGAGGCGAAGAAAATACTCTCGGTGTTCTTGTCCCCAAAACACGACGGTAAAATAGAAGCCATTCTGTGAATTGACCATAGTTCAAGGTTTTGACTACTAATTGCACGTGAGAGTACCTACATAGCCATAGAAAACCGAGCCAATCTTTCGACCTCTTGTACGCTCGTCATCACGATTAAATGATATCTGCATCCAAAGTCATGAAGGAACCACGCGTGGTTTGACAATCATCGTACTTCCCCACAGATCTCCCATAGGCAAGACCATTAATCCTCGTTGAGAAAAGAAACTATTCACAGCTGTCTTGACTCCAGGAAAACTGAGATTATCGAAGTCATGAAACACCATCACACCCCCTGGAACCAGTTGCGGCCATAACATTTCCAACCCAATTCGTGTCGGCTCGTAGAGATCCATGTCTAGATGAATAAATCGCCACTGCCGATCTTCCAAGCCTTGATAGGCGTCAGGGAACCATCCTTTAATCGGCTTGAAATTGGCTGGAGGAGTTCCATTTCCAACGTATTGCGCAACATGTTCTGGAGAGGTATCCAGAAAATTTCCCGGTTGCCATGTGCAAGCCGAGTTGATTTGTTTTTCTGTCTCAAGATCTTGCTCCACAAATCCCTCGAACGTATCAATACAAAACATCGTTCGCGAGGAATCCATGAGCGTAAAGATGACTTTCGCCGATTCACCACGATGCGTCCCAATTTCCAAGTAATCGCCCTCTGGGGCCGCATTGGCTATTTCGAGGAGAGCCATGAACTGAATGAGTCGAATGGGATCACGAAGGTGAGTGGCGGGATTGCGATAACCATTCCATAGCTTGTCGAACATTTGGCGTTTCGCTGGCACAGCATCAAACAAATACGGAATACTTTGTGCAAGATATAAGCGACTGACATCGTGCTCTTCGAGCAAGGCATCAACCTGAGTCTTTGTCTGATTCAGGTGTTGATGGTGGACTTTTGCTTTGATGTTGTGAATGGGAGCTTTCAATTGACGTCTCATCGTACGAACTCGATCGTACCATTGCTCCCCGATACAACTTCGCAAGACCGTCCTTAAAGTCGTAGCTACCATCTTTCATCCTCCCGCCATTTGTCATAACTCTGTTATCGTATCAATTTGCTTTTTCTGAGGATAACCATCCGCGTCGTCTGACGTACAGCTTGAGTCTGTGCTGCTGACGTTCGGGTAGTTTTTTCATCAGTCGAGTTGCAAACGACAGCAAATTTGTCGGAGAGAACAGAGTCTTGAATGAGATCGTAGAACACGACATGCCCAGCAATGTATCCAAAAAACCTCCTTGTGCAACCGCACGATTTGCCACACGAGCCGCACGCTGTTCGACTTCTGTCCAAACAGTAGTGAGGTCTTCACTGTGAAACTGAATTGGGACAGTATAAAAATGTCGTTTTACCGGATCGCCCATTGGACCATGTAACGTTTTCCGGATCAAGTGTGTTTTGTACCGTTCTGCAACCCATGGATGGCGCTTGCGCCATCCTGTCGTCAGTGGATAATAGTACTCTCCTCGCGGAGTGAAACTGGCTAACATAAAGCTATCAGAGTCCGCGACAATGGTTATGTCTTTCTGAGGATCAAAATGCAAGGCAATATACTTCCCATCGATCGTCCCTCCGATATCAAAGTAGTCAGCATGATGAGTTTCAACACCCTCGTAATTGACTAACAGCGGATACAGGTTCAGGTTGTGGAGCAGAACACCGTCATCTCCAGACACTTTCCAAAGCGATGAGGTTGCCGTGTCACAAAAGTACGGTGAGTCAAACTCAAAACACGCGGTTTCAGGGTGCAGATGTTTGAACACCGTACTGACCAGCTGTCGAGGCTGAAGAATCAAAGGCTTATCTGGCACCATGTGACCCGCCTCCTTAAACGCAGCCAGACACTCGTCTTGGGCAAAACGTAGAGTCGCCGTCAGAACGACCTTGTGTCCCTCATCCATCAAACGTTCTAATTCTTGAACCGTCCCATCTGATGTCATGAGATCCGCTCCAAGAAAGACGGCATTGGCTTGGTCTCCAAAGGCCCGACACGCCCCAATTTTGTGTCCCGTGCTCATAAACAGGATTCTCAAAGCATAATGATGGGAACCCATGAGTTCTTGTCCAATTTCTCTCCCAATGGCTTCCAATTCTTTATATTTCTCAGGAGGAAAGACATCATCTGGGGTGATCCAGATATCACTCTCTGCTCCATTTTCTGGAGTAAGGCAGGACGTACCACGGCGATACTTTTCGAGCAAAATGGGCTTGAGAAAGGCGGGAGCCGGTCGCTTCAGTTCAGCAAAAACAGGTTCAACGTATGAGACAAATTGGTCAAAAAGAGGTTCTTCTTGCAGAGCCACCCAGTCGGCATTCGTCGTACAAACGATCAGACGACTCTGAGTGCGATTCGAGAGGCTCGGCACATTACCAGGTGCGAGAAGCGACGCAACGGAAAAACGAAGAAAATGCTCACGAAATTCCTCTCCCCAAAAAGAGACGATAAAATAAAATGGCTTCACATCCTCATTTCTTTCCGCAGCAAACGCAAAAGTTATAATGAGACATTGGATGAAACCCCGTATGAACGACTTCGTCATTCATCGAAAACATAAATACATTGTGAAACCACCGCTGCATTACCACTTTGAGTTCTTTCTGGTCTTTGCAATTCACATGGCCAATCCGGCTGTGTTCCGATGCATAGGCCTGTGACTGTGACGATGGCGTACCGATGAGCATCACGCCATGGGGAGTCAGGGGGGCAACCATATTTTCGATAAACCGAGACTCGTCTTGTTTGGAAATATGCTCTAACACGTCCAGAGAATAGGCTCCATCAAACGTGCCCGGCACCGGCCCTTCGAGCATATTATGGACTAGATAGGTAGCAGGCCAACGTTCCGACATGATGGTCTTTGCTGAGTTCACAAACTCTGGATCAAAATCAACCCCTGTCACATGCTTGACTGTTTGAGTCACAATACGCGTTCCAAATCCATCGCCACATCCGACTTCTAACACACGCTCACAACCGTCCAGCATTTTTGCGACAAACTTATAACGCGCCAGAAAAAACACCAGTCGCTTGGGATCATCGTGCCAGGACCATCCGCTCATCAAGCCGAGGCGTTCCGGCCTGGCCTTCATTAACTGGATGGCCTCTCGGTATTGAATTTCACCAGAATCGTTATGAGTCATGCTTCTCTGCTCAGATTTTTTCTGTTTCAGGACAGATGGTATGTTGAGACAGCCGCTGTTGGATTTCTTCTTCACCACGCTCAAAGGGTATGAACTGAAAATCTGGAAACATTTTTTTTAAGAGAGATGCGTCAAACCGTCGATGCGTCAACGAGACCTCACGTGGCCGGAATTCAATAGTTGGAGCGAAATTACTATACGATGACACAATTTTGGCAACCTCTGCAAAGGTCAATGAACGACCAGTGACGGCATTTAAGATTCCGTGACTCCGATGAAGCAAGCAACGGTAGATGATCGCAGCAACATCCTGAACCATAATATGGTCGCGTCGCTCTTCACCTTCACCAAATAACGCAATACGCCGTTCCTCGATCATCGTGCGTCTAAAACGGTTGGGACCATAAGCATTATGAGTATCGTCAGGGGACGAGACTTGCGTAGTTCGAACACGTGCTACCGGTATCGAATTTAAATTAGCAAACATACGCTCTCGAAGGATATGCATGGCCGCGTAAGGATCACTCGACTCAATACTTGTTGATTCATCAATATCTTCTATTCTTCGTGGATATACGGCATCTGAACTGACGTAGACCACGTGTGCGATTGGTGTCTTCGCTATTGCTGAAGCAATCGTAAGCCCAATTTCGACATTCGCCACCATCATATTCAATCCGCGGCCATGTCTCAAAGGTAAACTCGCTAACACAACCATAGAATCTGTTGAACGAAGGAGTTGGCAGAGTCGCTGCGAAGCTGAAGGAGTTACCAAATTGATATCTGTGGAAGAGAGACAAAGCTGAGGAACCCCCCGATCACTCAGAAGCCTAGTTACGGCCTTTCCAATCACCCCACTAGCGCCAAGAATCACGACGCGAGAAGGAACGAGAGACTCAGACTGCGTATGGGCCAATAGCACGAATCACCTATCGATCATAAACATTCGTCTCTTTCGTCACTGATGAAGCCGATTTGGTCGTTCTTAATCGAGATGTAGTATTCGATTCGACAAAAGAAACAGAAATGGGGGTTTGCGGAACTCCAAATTTTGCTTCTAGTTTGCCTTCATTATGTTGTGAAGAATTACACACTATATGATGCTCATCAACCTCCAAGCCCGTGGATTCTTTGTTCTTCAGTACTCTGAGAAAATTTCTTTTTTCTTTCCACAACATCCGTCGATTGTTCCACATCCATCGTACTGTGAATAATGGACAGACTGGACTCACGCCTGGAGCTTCCCACCCTCCTTGCTGCCAATCGAACCCTCGTTCTTTGACGAGGCCGAGCTTTTCCTTTAACCGCCACCACACAAAACGACGGTATCGATAGATCCATTTGATCGTAAACACCGGACAGACTGGACTCACACCTGGAGCTTCCCACCCTCCTTGTTGCCAATCGAACCCTCGTTCTTCGACGAGGCCGAGCTTTTCCTTTAATCGCCACCACACAAAACGACGATAGCGCCAGATCCAGTACACTCGATAATATCCGGTAAATTGTCCAATGCCATGGCCAGTCTTCAACAGCCACCGTCTTGGCCGTATCACACATAGCCACAAGAAAAAGTATCGCCCCCTTGAAAGACGGAAGACATCCTGTTGCGAGCAATCTTGCAAATCATTTAGTACCCTTTGAGAAAACTTGCTACTTGCTGACTGCTCAACAACATCCATCATAAACTGCTCTTGCAAGGTAGGGGAGCGACACGCCTGCGTGATGAAAGAATTCGCCATTTCTATTGTTCGACCCCACTCCTCTCTCATTTGAGTCGAGTGAAGCATTACTGGTTGAGAGAAAATTTCACGTTTGAGTGGATCCATCACGTCACTGTCTTTCAGAGAACGCATCAACGAGACTTTGTAAACCTGGTTAAAGATTCCATAGTCTTCCATCCTTTTGTCAGGAGTCAGTTCAAAATGCAGTTCGGACTCTTTCGTGAAGCTGACTAACGAGATCTCATCACTATCTGTGATCACGTACACATCGTTGGCCTCTGGAAAGTTTCGGTAGATGTAATCTCCATCCAAGGTCCATTTTTCAAACGTCTTCGTATCATGTCGGTGAAGTGCGCCATAGTCGACGACCAATGGCGCCCAACTGAAGCTATAGATAATCATGGCTTCCGCCTTTGATGCCCACCAATAGACAGAAATTGGGGTATCGGCGAAATACGATGCGTCAAACTCATAGCGAAGAGTTTCGGTGTGTAAATGCGCCAATGCCAGCCGCATCAGGTCTCGCGATGAAATCTCAAGTGGCTTTCGAGCTGCATAAAATCCCTCAGTTTTCATTGCGGCAAGCAACGTCTCTTGAGCAAAGCGAATCGCCACACATAACACGACCTTCTTCCCTTGTTCAGCTAAGCGTTCCATAGCAGCAACCGAACCATCGGACAAAATCAGGTCTGGCGTGACAAAGACTCCATAGGCTTTGTCCTCGTACGCGCGCATGGCCACTTGTTTATGCCCCTGAGACATGATCAACATTTTTGAGTCGTGTTTCGTAGGAAAAGCCATTTCAAAGAACACTGGTTCGATATAGTCACGTAGCCGGAGAAAGAGAGTGTGACTCTGTAACTGCTCCCAATCTTGCCTGGTGGTGACGATGAGAAACTTACTGTTTCGGTGTTTATTGAGGGCAGGAATATTATTGGGAGAAAGTAAGGAGGCGAGGAGCAGATCTGTAAAATAGGCTCGGTGTTCTTCTCCCCAAAACACCACGGTAAAGTAAAACGGACGTAAGGCACTCATCGTGATTCCTCCATGAACCCCAATCCTTCCGCAATGATCGATGACAGCACTATCCCTAACCAGTGCCCTGATTCATAGCGTGATACTCTTCAATCACTTCGTCCACTCCTCCAGAAGCCAGAATGCGTCCTCCCTGTAAGAGCACGGCCTTATTGCACATCGTTTTCACTAACGCATCCGAATGAGAAGCCAGAACCAGGATACTTGATCGCTCAACCAGCGCGTCGACCCGTTCTTTCGCACGGTCGGCAAAACGTGCATCCCCCGCTCCAAGTCCTTCATCCAGCAATAAAATTTCCGGATCAATCGATGTCGCGATGCCAAATCCTAACCGAACGAGCATTCCAGTGGAATACGTGCGAACAGGCAAAGATAGATAATCGCCAAGTTCTGAAAATTTTTCAATCTCTGGTGTCTTTCGTACAATTTCCTCGGGTGTCATCCCAAGATACATACCACAGGTCATGATGTTTTCATATCCCGAGTCATCGCCATCGAGTCCAGGAGATGTACTGAAGAGGGGCGAGACCTTTCCATCAATAATCACTCTCCCTTGAGATGGCTCATACACCCCAGCACATACCCGTAAGAGGGTCGATTTTCCCGCACCATTATGTCCCACTATACCAAGCCGGTCTCCATGCACAAGCTTTATAGAAATGTTTTCTAACGCCCGAACCGTCACTCGCTTATTCGTACTGCCATCTCGTCGAATCAACCCTCCAGTGGTCTTTTCAAACAAGGCATGGCGAAAGGTTTTCTGTGACCCATAAATAGGGAAGTCTACCGTTACATTGTCGAGAACCAAAGAAGCCAACGTTGAAACCTCCTTGTTACACCCAGTAAGGTATCCGTCGACGAAATCGACTATACACAAAAAGCGTAATCGCCCAACCGATGATCGTGACGACCAACACGAACATCCAACTCCAAAGGGTTGGTGCACGACCTAAGAGTGGTGATCGTACGATATCGACAAAATGGTACAACAGGTTAAAGTCTACAAAAGCCCCAAAGCGTTCACCGAGTTGATCCGGTGTCCAAAAGATCGGTGTCACAAACATCGAGAGTTGCAAAATGCTTGAAACCACCTGTTGGATATCTCGATATCGAGAACAGGCAAGACCAAGCATAATCACGACCCATAATCCACTTGATATGACAAAAAACAAACCCGGAATTACCAGGAGAGTCGCCCAGGTTACGTTGACACCGGCATACAATCCAACCAACACGTAAATGAAGAGGTTATGAAAAAATACCAATACATTTCTCCACACGACGGAACAGACGAGTATCGAATACGGGAAGCGTAACTGTTTGATGATTCCCTCCGCGGCAAAGAACACAGCCGCACCTTCTGTCATAATGCTTGACACCATCACCCAGACGAGAAATCCAGAACATAAAAACGGCAAATAGACTTTAGGCTCTTGTTTCCAGAGATGGGCCCATACAATGCCAAGAGCCATGATGAAAATGCCAAGAGACAGGGTGGTCCAGAATGGTCCAATTAAAGTTCGGCGATAGCGTCGCTTGATCTCTAACCATCCCAATCGTCCCCACATCCTCCAATCCAAAACACCGACGACCAGATCTCGTAAAACGACACCATACTGTGGTTGCATAATTTTACTTTCTACACAAAGTTGACACTCATGGTTTTCAAAAGTGAGAACAAGGCCAATTGCTGTCCCCAGATAAAAAAATGTTCAAGTCTATTGGGGGCACCATCGTTCACAATAAGGAATTATGGGAGTCAAGCTAGAGACTGGGGAATTAGTGACAGCATAGAAAATGCAGGGTTACTCACCTTTCGATTCGACCGATCGAAAAAGAGGACCCGACACTTAGAGGGTGACAGGATCGCGAATTCTGATGAGAACAGTCACAAAACCGAAGTCTCGTTATTCCCGACTCCTACGAGATCCTTTGACGGTTCGTTATGACCACCTAACAGATTGCCTTGCCAATTTTTCAATCGAGTGATCTTATTATAGTACGTGTACTGAGGTGAGGTTCTGATTAGGAGACCATCTCGGACTTCCTCGTGAAATGAATATTGTGCCCAGCCATTGCACGGCTGACAGAAGGGCACTTTCTCCCATTGTCCAGTTTCATGATAGTACCGTGCTTTCGCGAATTCCTCCCCATCCCAGACTTCAGAGACGCTCGTTTCAAACACGTTCCCCATATTGGTCGTTTTAAATCCATCTAAACAGCATATGGTGACGTGACCGTCATTATGCACAGGCAAGGTATTATAAATGGCAGGACAGGGAAGACGTTCGGCTGGTGTTTCCATGCCAGGAAATGTTCCATTTTCAAAGATTAGGCCCATTCTCACGACGTCGACTACTCCTACCCATCGAGCCACAAACGTATCGACCTCATGCCGGTTCCCATCCTGGATGGTGAACGACACACCAACTCTGGGATAGTCGGCATCGCCACGCATCTTCATCAATCGAAAAACGGCCGCATCAAGATTTTCTAGTTTATCGATTCCCCGAATCTTACGTAAGGTCTCACGAGTTGCCGCATCTATACTAAACATCACCGAATCAACCTGTTGCTCTACAAAAAATTCAGCGAGGCTTTCATTCAATGTCAACCCGTTGGTATTCATCGCAACCGCCATTCCGCGGGATTTCATATCGGCTATTTGTTCGCGAAGGTTTGGAGCCAACAGAGGCTCACCGTACATATTCGGTTGTATCAAAGGCTTAGCCATCATCATTTCATCAAGCAATTTACGTGAAGCAGCTACATCCATCACACCTGTGACCGTGTCAATGGCCTCGTCATCTTCCGATCCCCACACGGGACACATGGGGCATCGCAAATTGCAGTCAGTGGCTAAATCAAGCAAAACACGACCTGGCAATTCAGGTACAGGTGATGGGTTCCAAGCCAACTTCGGATCAACCCATTCTGCATTCGTCCAATCGCGCATACTGCCTCCTTACTCATCTATCAAAAAAGTGTTTGATTCACGACTCATTCAATTCATACGTTGACCGCACTACTCTCCCCTATACACGTTTCCTACGACTATGCAGTTGGAAGAGCATATAACACCGTCTCAATGATACCGCCATCATGCTGACGTAGATAAAACTTATAACCTGCGTGGATATTGCGAATCTCCTCTGGGATCTGCCACAAGTCAAAAGGATTGTGATAGACAGAAATAGCAAGTTTCGGTCTCCATCGTCGAATCGACTCTTGTGCACCACGCAGGGCTTCACATTCAGAACCTTCAATGTTCATCTTAAGAAATGTCACTCGATCGCCGTTGAGCGTCTCATCAAGCCCCACGACAGGGATTTCAAATTGACCCACATCTGAAAAAATAGAACCACGAGTACCTGCATTATCAAAGCGCAATGTACCAGCACACCGATGAAGACCTGCGTTGACTGTTTCAACTTTCGCATTGTCTGAAAAATTGGCCTTCAAACGATCATATGTTCCTCGATCTGGCTCAAAGGCAATCACACGGGCACATTTGCCCTGCACTCTATCGAGAAATAGTCGAATCGTATCGCCATCGTATGATCCTCCATCCACATACACTTCCTCATCTCCATACTCAATAAGATGACTAGGGGCATACAGGTCCCATTCAATAATGGGAGCAAGGATTTCGGGATCTAATGTCAAACGATATCCAATAATGGCATCAAGAACATCAAATGACCGTTCATCAAAAAAACAATTCCGTAACGCCAAATATCGCTCTCGATGATCGACAAGGTCCTCAAGTAAACGAGCATAGAACATATGCGGAGGAAACCTGATGGAATCAAGGACTTCTAATAGCGCGAAGGGGGCGACAGACGAAAACCCCATGCACTTCATGCGTTCATGCGCCTTCAACACACGATGTGAAGCGATGATGACGGGAATCTCTCGGCGTACATTCTCAAGAGAATCAACTGACGCCACGACATGCCCCATCAGTTGTCGCCCCTGTCGCTCAGGATTATCATCAACAATTGCTCGCACCACAATTCCATGAGCTACACATAATTCAAGTAAGCGCTCGCCCTCTTCGGCTGCCCCTAAAATAATAACCTCTTTCAAGACGTGTGAACAAAACGTTGGATAACGTTCCGCAAGCCTCGCTCGGATATCGTCAACTCGCTTCAGTGATTCCAATTCAGACAGCCATGTGGTAGAAGGTGCAGTATGTTTCATGAGATCTTTCTCTGTAAGGGGTGATTCCTTTATATTTACCCATGCATCAGTCAAACGGGATACACATGAACAATGAACAGAGATCTGGTGAGGATGAGGACATCATCATCGAGCGACTCGATGTTCAGTCTTTAAACATCCCAGAATTAAAAATCTTCAAGTCTTCCCCCAGACTCGACACCCGCGGTCATGTCTCGCCAAGTTACAACAAACTATTTTTCCAAGAATTAGGTATCGATTTTGACATTATTCATGAAAATCATTGCGTCTCACCTAAACAAGGAACCATGAGGGGATTTCATTATCAGCTCCCTCCCTACGGACAAGCGAAATTCATTCAAGTTCTGCATGGACGTATCTTGGACGTAAACCTTGATCTCCGGCAGAGCTCTCCAACGTTCGGCACTCATGTAGCCGTAGAGCTCTCATCCGACAATTGGAATCATATATTCATTCCCGTAGGATTCGCCCACTGTTATTGTACATTAGCTCCAGAAACAGAGGTCATGTTTAAACTCGGAGCGCCCTTCGCTCCAAGGTACGCCCGGGGGCTTGCGTGGGACGACCCGGATTTGGCGATTACGTGGCCGATCACCTCAGAACAAGTGACCATCCTTGAACGTGACCTGCACAGGCCGAGATTTTCTGAACTCACGGATTTTTATCCGTAATTCCTTCTCCATCAATGCGATCTTTGGAAAAATGAAGAAATAGCGCGAATGCATCGTACGGCACTAAGGCTAACTGCTCAAAAACTACCTTACCGGCAAAGGCTTCAACTTTTTGTCCCTCGTGCAAAACAAGACGACTGACTTGGACTTCCGTTATCAAAATTGTGTAATAGATTCGATAATAGCTCTTTAAACCTATTGGGTCTAGGTCGAAATCAAATCGTGAAAAATAGCTCACCTGTTCAGGTACAAGTTCCAGCTCCTCAAAAAGTTCTCGACGTAAGGTATCCAGTGGCGCTTCGGCTTCTTGGGCAGCCCCACCGAAACACCCCCAACAATCCGGATACCAAATGTGCGGCACATTATCCCGATGTTGGAGTAAGTAACGCCCATCCTCTAACTGGATAATTCCCGCGACGGCATTCCCAACACTGAGTCGAAGAGATTTTAACCGTTGTTTAGACACTCGACGCTCTTATACATACCATGAAACTTTTGATCTCCCATATTCTGCAACGGCTGACACCGTGAAGATTAACGCGGTTCATGCTCAGACTTTACATCATTCGGTATCGTTGTCCTGGTTTTGCAAGAATAGCATCAGGTGATTGTTTTAATGCCTCTGTGACTATGCGTACCATATCGACAGCACGAAACGCCCGACAGGTCGTATTCCCTATCCTGGCAACCTGAAGTTTCCCTTCTCCGGCAAGCTGATCTTGAAACTGAAAATAATCGCGAGGCAGGAATCGATGCCGTCGCAAAGTGACTTCGAATACTTGCCCCTTTCGATCTCGACAAGAATACGTTTCTCGTTGATCAGACGGCCGAAGATAGAGTTCGGGAGCAACCGACTCTTCGCCAAAATGGACCAACGTACAACAATCCATCGATATCCCCAGCATCAGCACCCACGCATCATGTCGTGAAAGCAGACCAAAGGGGCTTCGACTTGAACAGGGAGTTTCATCATAATGATGTGTTTGCACCAAGGTCCTGGCCATCTTTCCTCGACCAGCAACAGAATGTGTAGGATGAAGGCTACGAACATCGGCATATTCGGTGCGAAACAATTCTGTCAAGATCCCCGTATTAGATGGAGTGTCGAGCTCATCAAACAGTGGATTCGCGGCATTCACGTACCGCCATGACATCGTTGGCATCAAGAGCGTCCCTCGCTCAAAGTACTCGACGAGAGATCTCAACACAATTGGAGCCCGATAGCCATCTCGCGCAAACTGCTTAAATGCACTATGGACAAGGACCACACCATCGGATGGGGTTCCTAGCCGTTTATACACTTTGGCCAATAAGTCCATCACTACACATGTCGTTACTTACGAACGACAAAGTTATTCATCACCAAAGCATCTAGACCACAACCATAAAATGTCATAAGCGCATCCCGAGGCGACTCCACAATAGGTTGTCCTTTCAAGTTAAAGCTCGTATTCAAAATGACTGGGACGTTAGATTGCTGACTGTAACGTTGAATCAGCTGATGATAGATTTCATTATTGGAACTGCGCACGGTTTGAACACGCGCAGTTCCATCGACGTGGACGACCGCGGCAATATTCGCAGCCTTTTCCTGATTGGCATCCAAGGTGAACGTCATGTAAGGAAAGTCTTCATAACCGTGAGTCTCAAACCAGGTGGAAACATGTTCTTGTAGGACAGAAGGTGCAAAAGGACGAAATTCTTCGCGGTACTTGATACGAGCATTGACAAGATCCCGGATTTCAGTTGATCCACAATTAGATATGATAGAACGATTGCCCAATGCACGAGCACCACATTCTGATCGTCCCTGGTACCACCCCAAGATATTTCCCTGAGCCAACAATTCTGCTCCGACTTCTGTCGGATCATCTATCTCCTCATATTTGCAGCCATTCGCTTCTAACTCGTTACGAATGAGATCATTCGAGTAGCTTGACCCAAGATAAGGATCCCATAGTTGCCAGGGGGAATCCCCTAGCATGACTGCTCCGGAATAGGCACATCCCATCGCTAATCCTCTGTCTGAGGCAACGGGTGGGACATAAATTGTCTCAAATTGACTCTCTTTGAGTAGTCTATGGTTGGCAGAACAATTAAGCGCGACTCCCCCTGCGAAACAAAGATGACGAACATCCGGAACCTGACGACGCAGTTCCGATATGGTGCTGACAAGACATTCTTCCATCACCCATTGCGCGCTACGTGCGACATTTCGGTGAAAATCATCTACAGGTTCATCTGGCCGACGATTCGCACGCCCCAGTAGATCAACCAAATGTTTTGAATACAAGGGCTCAAACGGAGACTTGGGAGTCGGCTCACTTCTAACAAACGACCAGTCAAATTCCCAACCTCCTGGCACTGGATGCAAAACTTTGGAGAGATCAACTGTCGGCCTTCCATAGGGTGCAAGCCCCATCACTTTATACTCATCTCCTTCCTCAAAACCTAGGTAATAGGTCATGAGTGTGTAGAAAAACCCGAGCGATGTCTTTGTTGGAAGTGTTTGTAAAACCTTGATGCCATCTTTCTTACTGGCATGGGCAAATATTCCACATGCCCCATCACCTGCCGCATCAAGCGAGAGACATACAGCTTCATCTAAACCTGATGCGTAGAATGCTGCGGCGACATGAGCCTCTTGGTGATGAATGAGTTCTAGGCGCGGACAAGAGCCAAACATATGGCGTAAGTAATCTCGCCATCGAGACGCAAAGTCATCGTAGGTCACACCCGGGGTCACTATCAGATCAATATCCTCCCATTTGATATTGGCTTGTTCGAGGCATTTTTTGATGGCTCGATGTGGCAGATACCCATAACAAGACTTTATCCGAAGATAACGTTCCTCTTCACACAAGGCCACAATTTTTCCATTGACCGCTAACGCAGCGGAGGGCTCATGTTGTCCGATTGTGACGCCACCATGTAGTCCAAGTACAATCATCGTACTCCTTAATATGAAGATAAGCTCTCAGAAATTCTGACGCTATCCTAATTTGTTTTCCCAGAAAAGGGGGTCCTCAATGCTTGCTCCCGGTATCGCATAAGAGTAGATGATTTCCTCACGACAATGCCTTCCGGAAAATTCAGCTTGCCTGTTCTTGAAGATCATACAATTGGTGCACAGCGATAGAGGGGAAAACTTACGTTTTGCAGCGTGTCCTACAAGTTCCTGATTGGCACTCCGCGAAGCGTCTTCCAAATAATCCCCACACGTCGAAAGATTCTTCCCCAAACTTCTGAGTCTCCACGCATAGCCAACCCCAGTTTCCAAGTGAGTCGTCGCCTGAACATATAAAGATCAGACAGAATCATCCATAGACGTCCAATTGTCACCATCGGGAGAAAACTATAGTAGCGAACATGTTCGTTGAAAGTCTTTGAGGTCTTATGCGATTTTGGGTAACACCCTGCATCGGACTCAGGCAAGTCAGACCTACAATCCCACAGGTAGTGTTGCAAAGTCTGCTGGGCCCGTCGTTCCGTCACTTCCCAATTTGCAGTGAGTTCTTTCGCATGCCATCTCACGGGCAAGAAAAAAATCCGCTGTTTTAATTCGTCAAATATTCCGCTAAGCATGGCTGCTCTAAGAATCCCGCCCTTGACCCATTTTCCTACTACTGGAAGACCTTTAATAGGGTTCGGCCGAGTGGATTGAGCACGATCTTCTGATGGAGCCCAACTCACGAGCATCATTTCATCCGAATCGGTCACAACATAAATATCCTCTGATTGTTTAAAATTTTGATGAATATAGTCTCCATCTAAGGTCCAGACATCGAACACACTCGTATCATGCGTCGAGATTGCCGAATAGTCGCATAAAAATGGAGCCCAACTGAGAGAATGTAGAACAAGTCCATCCTCGCCAGGCACTCGCCACCAGCAAGCACAAGGAAAGCTGGAAAAATAAGGCGCTTCCCACTCGTAGCGTAGAGTTTGACTATGGAAGCTTTGGATTCCTGCTTGAACCATTTGTCGACTTGTCAAGGTTAAAGGAGAATCACACGCATCCTGGCTCTCTTCATCCATAAGATAACCAAACCCCTTAAGTTGCTCAAACCATGACTCCTCACTAAACCGAAGCGCTGCCGTTAACACGACTTTATAGCCAGCTTTGGCACATCTGAGCAATGACAAAACCGTCCCATCAGAGACCATGAGATCCGGTGTGAGAAACACACCACAGGCTCGGTCCTGAAAAGCCAGTTGCGCTGCGAGCTTATGGCCTACGCCCATGTGCTCGCAGCCAGACTTCTCAGGTGGGGCAGGAGGAATTTCGATAAAGTGAGGGGTAATATGCTTTTGTAGTCGCAGAAAAATAGTCGTCTGCGTAAGAGAATTCCAATCTTCCTTCGTCGTGCAAAAGAGAAACTTATGCTGCGACATCGCCCCCAGAGCAGGAAGGTTTTTGGTCGACAGTAAACTCGGCAAACAATAGCGAGTCAAGTATCGAGCAAATTGCTTACCCCAAAACACCACGACAAAATAGAATGGAGGAATATTTTCATTCGAGACAATCGTTCCATCAGGAAGATCATGGGATGATGTCGAAACCACTTGAGACTTAGTCATCTTCTACGCTCCCCTGCGTTGCACGACACTCCCCAACTTATCACGATCACTTAGGTACTCGCGGAAGCTCTTCAAGGACAGTATGACACATGAAATCTTTGACAAGGCATCTTCGGATTGCTAGTCTCAATTATCGACAATAACCTTGACCTGACACATCTTTACCCACGCCATACGGCACGTTCCTGCACAAAATGTTCAGCACAATGTATGCAGCAACAAGATTCTTCACACGCTCGATCCAGCAAAACCGAACTCACAAGCCTTATTGATACCGTACGATCCGAAGGTTTGCAGTGGCTTCTGCGAAGACTTCGCTACCGCACACCACACACGTCACAAGGACGTTCGGTGCATAAAATATGTCGGCAACTCATTGGAGCTACATTGTGGCCCACTCGACACCTTTCACGGAAATATCATCCGGACCTTATGATGAACAATAACACACTCTATGCTTTTTACGACCTTCAAGTCGCTCCAGTGACATACGACGTCAGTTGGTTTGTTGCGTCTGCAGAACTCGCACGACGTCACGCAGGTCTCGAGAACATCCACTTCGTGATCGTTCCCGGCAACTATGATGGCTTTCGAGAGGAACGGGCCCTGTATGAATCCGCCGTGGACACGGAAACGAGACGATGGCGACTGCATAACATCGTGTTGCCAATCTTGACATTCGTCCCTTCATTCGCAGGATATACGCTCCTCCCCTCACGTCAACATGTGCATCAATACCGAACCAGGGCGGGGTCTCACATCTACCCGGAACTCTACGAACCACATTTACCAATCTCGCATCACCCATCAGAACTCTTGAACATCAATCCTGACTCTCCATTTGCCCAAGAAGCGGGATGCCTTCGAAGTCCTGCCCAGGGGATACGCTATGTGACACAATGGTTGACCGCTCGTCTATCTGGCCGAAAATTAATCACGATTACCCTGCGCGATTACTCATTCATGAAAGCACGAAACAGCAACATACACGCATGGATAGAATTTGCGAACCGTCTCGACTCCACACAATTCTTCCCTGTGTTCATCCTTGATACGGAACGGACATTAGATCCCCTTCCTCCAGCACTGACTGCATTCGAGGTGTTTCGGGAAGCTTCATGGAACGTATGGCTACGAATGTCGCTCTATGAAAGCAGTTTCTTGAATCTAGGAATTAATAATGGCCCTTTATTCATGAGTGCACTCAACAGAAGGACGAGACTCCTCATCTTTAAGATCGTGACCCCGTCCGTACCACAAACGACAGAAGAAATTATCTCTAAAATTGGCTTTACAATCGGAGGACAATTGCCGTTTGCTACACGTTTCCAGAGATTAGTCTGGAAGGATGATACACTGGATGTCCTGGAACATGAATTTTACGAAATGGCAACGAATATAGAAAACTCTACGAGACTTGAACAACCAATGCCCTAACCAAAAACAGGGATAATCCCCTGCCATGTTATGTTAAACAAAAATTTACACCCTACGATTAATACACAAACACCGAGGAACTACGACTGTCGCCTTACGCCACCACGGAACCATCATTCGCCGAGTTTCGACTTGAACACTTTACTCACAGCTGATGCTTAATTTCTTGGGTTATGACTTGATGAATTTGTGCCTTCATATGTCTCTCCTGGCAACAATAACTCCTTCTCCGCTTGCTTCATTGCGATAAATCGCTTACGAAGATTGACGAAGTTAAATTTAACGTTCATCGACTCAGTAGACAACCAATCAACTCTTCCTCCTCGATCATCTGTATATATATATCGAATCGTGATGATCCAGCATGGCAGTCATATGCACATTAGCTCGTGGTTTAAATTCTAAAATCTCGTCCAAGTCAAATAAGTACTCCTTCTTTTGAAAGCTATGTAAATTCACCGAAGTTCGTATCGGATCGATCTGTACCTTCGCAAACACGATGATCAAGATCCCCAAAATTCGGATATAACGATAAGCCCCGCATTAATGAGTTGATTGCGACTGCCTTGCGCACGAAACTCTTGCAACCCTCTTACCTTGTAAAGTAACGCTCCACTTTGCAAATGGCAGTCGCGATATCCTCAACCTCTTGTGTTCCATAATTCTCATTCAGGTAGAGATTAAAGGTTTGATCACGAACCCGCTTCGCATTGATCGGTACGAATTCGTCTGACAAATACGAATGCACCCATGGCCAGTCTGAAACAAGATATTCATAATGCGGGCTGAGACCAATTCCCTCTTTTTCCACGGCTGAAGCGAATTCGATCTTACTCACATCAATGAAGTTTTCGTCTACAAAAATTGGGTAGGTAAAGGGAGAATCAGTTGGGGAATATCCATAGGGTCGGCATACTTTCGAGCTCTCGAGCAATTTCGCCGAAATATCGGCGACAAATGAGAGACGCCTCATCATAGTATGTGAAAGACGTTTCAAGGAAGCGAGTCCAATACCACATGAAATTTCATCCGTGTGGAGATTTAACGCTGGAAATAAAAACCCTTTAGGGTTTCGATCATCATAGTCTTTACGCCAGCGCGGCTTGCCTCGATCTGCATACGCCAATGCAAGACGAAATCGTTCGAGATCTCTTGAATACACCACACCACCGGAAGCCCCAGTCATATGGGCCTTCCTGTACATTGTGGAGAATGCGGCAATATCGCCAAACGTACCTACTGGACGACCGAAGATTTTTGCTCCATGAGCCTGGCTACAATCTTCGAGCACGCGAATATTTCTGTTACGCGCTTCTGGGACAATTTTGTCCACTTCACACGCCCGACCAACAGCATGGACGAGGACTACAGCTTTAGTTGCGGGGGTAACGCGTTCAAGAAACTGGTCGACCCCGATATTGTATTCTCCTTGCTTGCTATCCATAAGGCGTGGCGTGAGTCCATTCAAGATGATCGCACTAATGGTCCCTGGGTCTGTGATGGGCGAGACCAACACCTCACTTCCCTTGGCCAATTCTAGAGCCGCGATGGCAACAAATAATGCTGCGGTGCCTGTAGCTACTGCATCGGCATAGCCTCCATCCATCATCGCAACGAATTCGTCAGTGTAAAGTTTTTCAAATGGACCTTGATAACCTGGGTCAACTTTTCGATCACGGTAATAGGCAAGCACTTGCTCAATCATCGCCTTCTCTTCCTCGCCAAGCGCATAGCGAGGAGGCATCGGTGTGACCCGAACTGGAGAGCCACCATACATCGCAAGCTTTGTGTTCGTAAGGATAATGGGAGAGGAACTTGGGCTTGTCATACAAGCCCTAAGCGAGTTGAAATGCTGTGAAGCTCTAAGCCATGCTCTTTGAGTAAATCGGCATGTGTCCCATAACAATGAAGGAATTCGTCACGAAGGGAAAAGGTATCAAGGCGGCACCGTGCTTGTTGTTCCCAAGCAAGCTCTTTGACCTGCCCCCCCAATCCCCCACGAGGCACACATTCCTCAAGTACAATCACCTGATTGTGTTCAGCTAGTACGGAGGTGAGTCCCGTTCGGTCTAATGGCTTTACTGTATGAACCGACACAACTGAGACGGTTTTTCCTTGCTTCTCAAAAGCTTGAGCCAATTGAAACGCTAACTTCATGATTGGCCCATAGCAAAGGATACAGACATCATGGCCTTTTTGTAGAAATCGAATTTTTCCGAATTCCCATGGATCGCTCACGTGCGATGTAAAGTCAGGCTCTCCTGCTTTTCCAAGCCGCAAATATACAGGACCTCGCGTCTGCTCCGTGCACCAGAGAGTCGCTGCCCGGGTTTCTTCCGGATCACAGGGAGCAATGATGGACATATTGGGAATCGCACCTGCCACTGCGACATCTTCCATTGCATGATGCGTACTCCCCAAGGTGGAATAGGTCACACCTCCTCCAATGCCGACGATCGTGACAGGAAGATTTTGATAACACAGGTCGTCTCGAACAAACTCAAATGGACGAAATAAGGTAAATGTAGCAATGGTATACGCAAACGGACGAAGACCTCTTAACGCCATTCCCGCACACATGCCAATCATAATTTGCTCGGATACTCCAGTATTCACAAACCGGGCAGGAAAATCTTCGCGAAATTTTTGTATGGATCCCGCCGGAGAAATATCCGCGACGACCACCGACAAACGAGCATCTTTTTTCCCTGCCTCATAAAAGGTACTCGCAAATGTGTTTCTCATTCACTGACCTCTGCAAGCTCGGATAATGCCTGGGCATACTCTTCTGGATTGGGAGAGCGATAATGCCAAATGGGAATATGCTCCATAAATGACACTCCCTTGCCCTTCACGGTTTTCCCAACCAGCATATATGGTTGCTTTCCAGTACGACTTTTCACCGCTTGCACGATAGATGCACTATCGTGTCCATTGACTTCGACCGCTTCCCAACCAAAGGCACGAATCTTGTCCAAAACTGGATAAAAAGCCGGATGTCCATCGCTCATGCGAGCAAGTCCACCAAAGTCGTTGAGATCGACGAAGGCAACAAGGTTTCGTAATTTTAAATTGGCAGCCATCATCATCGCTTCCCACGTTGAGCCTTCTTGTAACTCACCATCCGAGATCAAAACGAAGGTCGAGCGATCATCATCTTTAATTTGATCAGCATACGCCATGCCAGTCGCAATCCCCATACCATGACCAAGTGAACCTGTGGAAGCTTCAATGCCCGGAACTCCATAATCAGGATGGGCGCCTAATTGTCCAATCGGAGTACAATATTCTTCGAGATCTGTTCGGGACAGCACACCAATATCTTCTAATACGACGTATTGCGAGAGACATCCGTGGCCCTTCGACATAAGAAAACTATCACGGTAAACCAGCTGACCCGCTTGAGAGTCAGGCCGCATCAGTTGATGATAAATCACATCAACCATCTCAAGACAAGAAAATGCAGGGGCGACGTGTAAAGCCGTCACTTGTTGTGAAATTTCAAGGATTCGCCGTCGATACATCAAACACCGCTTACGAGCCGTCGAGACATCAAACGTGTCTAACACAGAATCATGGGCCGTTTGTACACTAGTCATAACGTCATCCTCTCAACACATAATCCATTGGCCAATTTTTCAGTTGATCGAGGTATTTTCTTCCCCAGGCCACCATTTCTCGAAGACCTTCATCAAGATCGATTTCGGCTTCCCATCCTACATCTCGCTTAATAGCGCCGGAATCTAACCAATAGCGCGAGTCCTGCCCAAGTCGATCTTCGGTCACTTCACAAAGTTCGTCGAACTTCATGTCCAAAGCATTCGCTGTTTTTTCCACTAACGTCCGAATGGCCGTTGGTTGAAGCGGACCCGCATTGTAGGTTGTTCCCAGTGGAGCTTTTTCAGAAACCAAGTGAATCGCTCGGCCTAAGTCGCGTGCGTGAATGTAGGATTTTTCTGCTTTTCCTCCCCCATGAAGCGGTAACTTTTTCTTTAACAGGCCACTAATCACAGCTCGTGGAACAACACGGTGCAGCAACTGTCCTGGACAATACGCATTCGACGGTCGAATGATGTTCATCGGAAATTTTAAAAATTTATGCACAGACATTAAGTACATATCGAAGGCCACTTTCGATGCAGCATACGGACTCGTCGGCTTGATTGGTTCGTCTTCTTTCGTGGCGTGTGTCACCGACCCGTACATCTCCGATGTGCCAATCTGAATAAATCGTTCAAGCCAGGACCGTTTCATGAGTTCCTCCGCAAGCCGAGCGAGGCCCATGGAATTGGTTTCAAAAAATCGCCACGAGTGTTTCCAGGAAACAGCGCCCTCTCCTTGCGCAGCATAATTGACGATTACTTCCGGCTTCTCCTTATCGAGTAATTCTAACAAGAGATCTAATTCGTACGTGACATGATAGGCATGATAGGAATACTTTGGATGTTTCTCAACGTTTAAGGAAAACGGCTCTGGCCTCAAGGGATTCCGACCAATTCCAATTACTTTTTTGACATCAGCCTGCTCCATTAAGTACAAAGCCGTATGAATGCCGAATGATCCACCTCCTCCAAGAACCGCATACGTTTTCATAAATGTCTCTCCAAATAAACCTTCAAAAAATACTGCTTACTCCACTATTGTCCAGTTCCAATCTCCCGTAAAATTCGCCTCCTGAAATACTGAAATCCACCCATCAGGATAATCATGAAACTTGGCCGTCAGCACCCAAGAAAGAAAAATCTCCCGCTGCTCCGCTGTCCGATACGAATCGACCTGAATAAATCCTCTCCCTGGCGCCAATCGCTCTATCTCTGCAATGGCCGTGACGGCTTCAGTTCGATCCAGGTTATGAATCGTATTGAGCGAAATGACCGCATCAAAACTTTTGTCAGGAAAGGGAAGTCGTTTTGCATTACCCAAATGAAGCCGGCCTATAATTTCAGGCTCACAATGCATCAACGCGTACTCAGAGATATCGATGCCAAACACATCTAATCCCGGGCAGACCTTCATAAGATCCTTGACTAAAAATCCTTTTGCGCACCCCACATCAAGAACTCGGTCTCCAGCCTTGAGCCCAAAGTGTTTCACCATGTCTTCAGCTACAGGAATCCACCGACCATCATATCGATACCCTCCATATCCTAATTCTCGTGGACCATCAAAATACTGCGCTCCATACTCACGAGCAATCGCGATATTTTCAGATGTCTGTGCATCTTGACGCTTTTGTATATTGCGCTTCGTGTTTGGCAACTTTTCTAGTAGATTAATTTCTGCCATGATGACGCCACTTCACCTGTTCTAAGAAACTTGAAGAAGCCCGTCTGCCAATGATGTAAACCGAAACGTGGGAAATGCCTTTAGACAATTTGCTGTATTAAAAAATCGATGCAGAAGATGCGGTCGAGGTCCGGGGCGAGGCTGACTGACCACACAACCTCCATACTGCTTGGCAATCATCGTCGCGATATCAGAAAAAGAAGTGGATACTCCAGTCACCACATTTAAGGAGCCCTTACTGCGGTGCGCCAGTGTGAGTGATGCAAGCTTGGCGACATCATCAACTAAGACGTGGTCTCGCTGTTCTTCGCCTTCACCAAAAATCTGAATAGGTTCGCCTTTCTCTGCCTGCCGCCGAAATCGATTCGGACCATATCCGTTGTGAGGATCCGCTTTCCCATAGATTAGCGTGGGCCGAAGGCAAGCCACAGGCGCAGCGGTTGACGACTTCAACATCAACTCACGGGCAGCGTGCATCATGCCATGAAGAGTCGTCGGGGCCATCGAGGAATCTTCGTCTACCGGATTCGCCTCATCCGCATACACCGCATCAGAACTGATATACAGAAGATGAGCCATTTCCAGAGAACTTACAACTTTGCACACCGGTTCAATCATCCGTAGATTATCCATTAACATCGTGACCGTCTTGGCCGGGGCTTGTGCTGAGACGAGAACGACACTGTCGCCCGGCTGTAAAGTTTCACGAAGTTTTTGCGCGGCATCATTTGCAAGTAAATCGACGGTCGACCGCCCGATCGGCAAAACCGATACCCCTTCAACCGTTAATTGTTTGATGATGGCTCCTCCGACAAACCCCCCAGCGCCGATCACCACGACCCGTTGAGGCATGACTGGATGCGCATAAAGATGTTCAAGCATAAAGAGTTTTTTGGACCTCCACTGGTCCAGGAACGACACGTCGTGGCTCACGACCAAGTGTGAAATAATTTAAGCCAGCCTTGAAGCAAGCGTCCGCATCCAAGACTTGAAAAGGATCGATCACCGTCCGTCCAGACATCGCTTCGGCCATCTGAACGGGATCCAGAACGTGAAACTCTTGCCAAGGCGTCATGATCATCACCACATCCGCGTCGTGTATGGCTTCAAACGCCGAAGCCGTTTTGGTCATGCGAGGATGTTCCAGCTGAGAAACCGAGACAACGGGATCAAAGACCTTCACCGTTAGATGACCAATATGCCTGAGTAAATGAATCGACGGTGAATTCTTAATCGAGTGAGTGTTTTCTTTGTATGCCAGTCCAAGGATGGCCGCGTGCGCATCAGGATCCTGCTGCAGGACTTCAGCCTGTAATGTTCGAAGCACCCAATCTCGTCGATATTGACTATTATGGATCCAGCTTCGTACAACGGTTGTATCGGTACCAAAATTACCAGAGAGACGACAGACCGTGGCCAGGTCTCGTTCTAAATTTCCGCCGGCAATCCCAAGACCCGGCTTCAAGTAGGCATGGGGGCCAATCCGCTTGTCAAGCTTTAAGGCTGGGACGATCTCACTCCAATCTGCCTCGATGTTCTCACAGAGTTCCGAGAGAGTATTCGCCACGCTCACCATAGAAACAAGACAACAATTAATCGAAATTTTCGCTAATTCAGCGCTGGAATACCGCATCTGGAGAATTGGGCAGTTGAACGATTCCAAAAACACTCGATAGGCCTGGGGTAGTCGATCCTGTGGTTGATGACAACCAATAATAAACCGTTCCGGATACATCGCTCGCTCGACAGCGCAGCCAAAGATGAGCGTTTCAACCTGATAATACAACTGATATTTGGGCAGGGGGACCTTGTCAGAATATCCTGGAGGTACCTGGCATAAGATCACGAGAGTTGCAGTTGGAGAAAGACATGGAATAGTCAGCGCAATGAGTTGATCGATCTCGGATAAATCGCTTTGCCCTTGGTCATCCGTCGCTACATCGGCCGAGATATACACGACCTCGCATTTCCGAATAGCAGTCGGATCCGCAGTATAGGTGAGATTTGCTCGATGCAATTCAAGCAACTCTGACAATCCTGGCTCAACGACATGGACTTGACCAGCATTTAATTGATCGATCAGGCGAGTGGCAGGATCGAAACACACAGTATTGAACCCATGCGCCGCTGATGCCGCAGCGGAGTTCACGCCCAAATGCGTCATGCCAATGTATCCAATGGTCGGTTTCATGGTATACCCAATTTTTCTAGAGCTTCACTTCCGAGTTTCCCCAACATATGATTGAGCCAGATATCAGTAGATAAGTCGGTGGGCTTCTTCTTGTGACACAACGACTTAAAATACTCGTACTCGAGTTCCCAAGTGGGGTCATCTTGTGTCAATGTGACTGATTCTTCTGGTGGTCGACCACTGGGCAAGACCCTCGTCCGAACCGTACATGTCGTCGGACCCCATTTGCATAATGAACGAATGTGCGCGCTGCCCTTCTCTGCAAACAGGTCACACGTAAAATGGTTGCGCCAACTAAGCAAGGTCATTTCTAGTTCAATTTGTGGAATGGTGTTGTTCGATCGCACAATCACATGATCTGGGGCCTGATTTTCAAAACAGTTGACCGATTGCACATAAAACGTCCCTCCGGGATCACCAAACCAAAACTTAATCGTATCTAGCAGATGGGAACCAAGATCAGGTAGCACGCCAGCCCCCTGGTCCCGCCACCGCGACTCTTTGACAAGCCGCGCCGTTCCATTTCCATAGAACATACGACAATGAAAAAGGGGGCCAAGCACTCCCGAATCTATGATATTGCGCAGCCGAACAAAATGAGGTTCAAAACGATGATTATAAGCCGTGTAGCACACCACACCGTTGCGTTTTGCAAGACAATCGAGCTCCTGAATGAATACATCGTCTTTTGCCCATAGGGGTTTTTCAACCAGCACATGTTTCTGATTTCGAATGAGATAGGAAAGGACGTCAATTTTCGGTTCATCCGGTATACAGACTAACGCCGCATCGTAGAGAGAAAGAGGAACTTCTTCGACCGTTCGATACTCCGCCTCAGAATTGACAGGATCAACGGCCACAACAAAATCGTCTTTGGCAAACTGTCGGCGTTTATGGCCCTGTACGCCTAATCCAACGACTATGGATCGCATCGCAGCTTTGATTGCACTCACGCGAAATGAGCCTCGCGTTCAGCCAAATCAATTTTCACCATCACATCTTCAGGCGTTATTGGAACGTTGCCATCTTTTTCACATTCACAAGCTGCGGCCATCGACCCCAAGATGGTAGCAATCGTCTCTGATTTGGTCGCAACCATCGCCAGCGTGGCATAGGCCAACAACGCATCCCCTGCTCCAACGGCATCAACTAAACGTTCTACAAAACTATCCACGACAAAATATGAATCTAATGCTTCATGATTTCCTCCTCGGCACGTCAGCACGCCCCGATCTCCAAGCTTCAAGATTAACAATTTACATTGTGCATCTTGATACAGGCGGGCGGCCAAAAATCGCACGCCGGAATCTTGATCTGCCAAGGCAAATCTGGCTTCTCGTTCATTTGGCGTGATCAAGTCAAAGTTTTGGAATTCCGTGATATTGCCCCACCGACTGGCCACTTGGCTATCGGCCACACGATAGGCTTCTTTCGGAAGTGCATCAATAAGTCTAGGAATGGTACGTCGATTAAAAATTCCGTGACGAAAATCACTAAATACGACCGCGTCACACGAGGTACGAGAAATTGTGTCTGCCAACTGTTCTACGATTTCATCCGAGATAGATCTGTTGTCGACGGTATCCACTTTGAGTAACCGATAACCTTCCGCAACTATCGCATTTTTATTCGTCGTCGGCCTGGTCGAATCAATGATCGGACAACAGTCTATTCCGCTACGCTTTACCCCGTCTAAAACAAAATCTTTGAGAAAGTCATCTCCTAATATCGTAGAAAAAATAACTTTACCCCCAGCTGCTCGTAGATGTTTTGCCACAATCCCCGCACCACCAATGTAGTCAGTTCGACCTTCAAATAAGACACTCATCGTTGGCGTCTTGGTCTGACCTCCAACCATGGCGGTTTGCGTGTAGCTATCCACAATCGTGTCTCCCACGACATGGACGCGTCTTCCCCGAAAGCTATCCAAACTCTTTCTAAGCGCATCAAATGTGACTTTCTCAGCTTCCATAAGGGTCAAAAGTTTTTCGATATTAATCCGAGGTGGAGCCAGATCAATGAGTTTGGTAGACGAATACACCACATCTCCAGGAGTAAAAATCATACTCCCTCCATACGAACGAAGCGCTTCAACTTCCTCCTCAGTTTTCGGATGCACTCCCTTGGCATTATACTCATAGCCTTTTGCGAAAAAATCAGGTTGGAGACGAAGGATGTTATCAATCGGAGTTGGCTCAGAATCAATAAGGACATAGTCAACTATTTCAAAAGCCGCTAAATTTAACGCTCGTAAGTCTTGGGGGACGTAAGGGCGATGCTGCCCTTTGGAAATATGAACATCTGCGGTAAGGCTCGCAATTAGCACAGACGCTTTGCTTTTCGCATAAATGAGATGACGAAGGTGACCCGGATGAACCACATCAAAGACTCCATGACACATAATGACTTTTTTTCGACGGGGCCGCGGTCCAATAGCTCTCTTTAACCCATCGACACTCTTGATCTTATGACGATACTTTTTTGTCAGAGACGCCATCATGATTTTTATGCCTCTCCGAGATAGCGAAACCAAGTTTGTGTCGCTAGACTAATGGAGTCAGGATCCCATAAAGGAGCATCTCTCCAATAATCAATCGATGCAAGAATACGATGGACGCCTTCTTCAAACGACACAAGAGGTTTCCACCGAAGCTCTCGCTGAATCTTGCCAATATTGGCCCAAGTACAGTCAGGCTCTCCAGGACGTTTGGGAAGATAAACTACATCCCCTTCAAGCAATTCAACAAGTCGGTTGACCGATTGAGGATTCCCGGCCCCTAGGTTCCAATATTCCCCGCATAGCTCTGTCATTCCAGCTAATCGAAACGCTTCTGCAACATCAGTCACGTACAGAAAATCTCTAGTTTGACTACCATCACCTACGACCGTAAAGGGCTTGCCGGCCAGTTTTTGCCTGAGAAAAACTCCAAAGACAGCTCCATAGGCACCTGAGGTCCGAGAACGAGTTCCATAGGCATTAAAGATCCGAATAGAATTCACGGGTAATCGATAGACCTTACCCCAATGAAACACAGCCATCTCGCCAAGATACTTGCTTAACGCATAAGGATATTGAGGAGAAATATCATGCGTCTCATCTGTGGGGACCTGCGCAATTCCATAACAAGATGACGAAGCTGCATACACGAATTTTTTAACGCCAACATGACGCGCACCTTCAAGAACTCGAACAGTCCCTTGCACGTTCGTCGACAGATACTCAGTTGGTTGTTCGATGGAAGGAACAATATCTCCGATGCCTGCAAAGTGAAACACGTGCGTGACGTCACTGAACACTGAATCCTTTTGGTCAAGTGAGCGAATATCGCGCTCGTCAAGGACAAGGGCAGGATTACGTTCATGATGCACAAGATTAGCTCGTCGACCTCCAACCATATTATCAATAGCACGGACCTGGAATTCATGCTCGAGCAGTCGATCAACCATATGGCTCCCGATGAACCCAGCTCCTCCTGTCACGATAGCACAAGGTTGTTTTGACATCAGCAAGCCCGAGTACGTTTGAGAACCTTCACATTATAGTACTGGTCATCCGTCATGCTATTGGGAAGTTTTCCAGCTTTAAATGCGGCACACAGATCGCGCACGGCGACTTCGATTCCCCGCTTGGGTCGAAACCCAAGCTTTTCGGTGATTTTTTCGGAAGTGATACGATACGAACGATTATCGTTCGATGGCGTCGTCACAATCGGGATATCCTCTTTTTCAGGAAACTCCTCTTCAACCACCTTTTTGACAATATCCGCAATCTCTTTGATCGTCTGATTCTGATAGCCTGCGTTAAATGTCTCACCAGCGATCTTTGCATCGGGCAACTCAAGAAGCAATCGATACAAATCGCACATGTCCTGAATATGCAGATTTGGTCTTTGTTGTTCGCCACCAAATACGGTCACCTTATTATTATTGACAGCATGGTTAGTAAGAATATTCACTGACAAATCAAGACGCTGACGAGGGCTGTATCCACAGATAGTGGCGGGTCTGATCGTGACACAAACAAAATTTTTCGCTTGATGTTTGAACAGCAGTGGCTCACAAAGACCTTTGAACTTGTTGTATAATGTCAATGGAACTAGAGGATGTTCTTCTGTTACGCGAGGAGACTCGGAATACCCATACACCGAAGAAGAGGAGGCGTAGATAAAGCGTTTGACACCCTGCTCCTTCGCGGCCATAACTAAAGGCTCAAAACATCTATAGTTGATTTGTTCGCTCAACTGTTCATCTAATTCGAAACCCGCATCATTAGAAATGCAGGCCAAATGAATCACAGATTCAACTCCACTACACGCTTCCCGAAAGGTCTTCGTATCCCGGATATCGGCTTTGAGAATTCGTAACCCTTCTTGAGGTAAGAGTTCACACCCGTACAGCATACTGTCATAGACGGTGACCTGATACCCAGTCTCCACTAGTTGAGGGACAAGGAGAGTACCGACGTATCCAGCTCCCCCCGTGACTAAGACATGTTTCATAATCAATGGCTCCTAATTTTGCCTTTACCGTAACTCAAACGGAGATAGGCTGACAGGCTTCAACGATGCTAAAACCGGCGGCGGCAGCGTCTTTATAGAACATCTGTACCGTCTCCAGAGAATACTCAGTATGATCTTTTCCGAGCAGAAACAATTTTTTCAAAATGTCATTTGTCGCGGTCAGGATATGGCAGCCAGCCTGATCAGCTTGAACGATATTAAGAACCTCTCGCGGACTCGCCCACAGGAGTTCAGCCTGTGGTTTGCCGTTCATCATTCTGACCGCTTCACACATGATTGGAATAGGATCTATTCCCGTGTCGGCGATACGACCAGCAAAGACAGAGATGATGATCGGAGTATCAGCATCAATGCAATCGACAATGGACTGCACTTGATCCAGTGTCATCACAGCCGTGACATTGAGCTGAACACCATTTTTGTTGAGTCGTCTAATCAACGGACCGCTAAATTGACGCTTTGTGTTCGTCACGGGAACTTTCACATTGACATTTTTCCCCCAAGAAGCAATCTCCATGGCCTGCCGTTCCATTTCATCGAAATCATCAGCAAATACCTCAAAGGAGACTGGCAAATCAGGGACAACAGAGAGAACCTCATGTGCAAATGCTTGGTAGTCCACCACCCCAGCTTTGCGCATTAATGTTGGATTCGTCGTAAATCCCTTGATACATGGATTACCGGCCATGACTTTAATGCTGTCCAAATCTGCTCCGTCAGCAAAAATCTTTAGCTTCAATTCAGATAGGTTAGGCATGAACCTCTCCTCCCTTTAGGTTAAGTGCCGGCGTGACGAAGAATTATGGGAACTGCTTCCGTGAGCCCCTCGCATACCGCATCTGGTTTATCCCGTAGCTGTTCTGTATAGCCTCGATCGATGAAAATCGTGTAACACCCAGCCGCTCGGCCACAACCAACATCTCTCCAACGATCCCCAACCATAAAGCTCTGCTTCAGATCAATGTTAAACTCACGAGCCGACTCTATTAACATTCCTGGATTGGGCTTATAGCACCTACTCCCGGACTCTTCCGTTTCATAACAGACCTTCACCGCCTGCAACGGGAGCGTTTCCTGCAAAATCTGATGCATTTTCTCGACATCTTCCTTCAAGATTAGCCCACGCGCGACGTCCGGTTGATTGGTTGCAATGATCAGAAGAAAGCCCTCTTGATGCAATGCTTGTAACGCTTCAGGAACACCGGGAAAAATTTTGAACTCCTCAATGGATGTAGGAGCAAAAGGTCTTCCTTGCCGTATAATTGGATGATTAATCACACCATCACGATCAAGAAAAACTGCCTTCTGCATAGGTGTATAGATACATAGATACCCACGCCTTTACGGACGTGGTACTTGAAGAATTCAAGCTACGCTTGTCCAGTGCCCCTGAATCGGAGGCACTGGACCTTGCTCTCATTCACGCCCTTCCAGACGGGGAGTTCTTGCTTACTTAAAAGACTATGCCCCTTGCACAGCCGTTTCCCATTTCGTTCCACGTATCTGCAACTTTGGGTGGGAAACAAGACAATGCCAAACAATCGCATGAAACGCCTCTGTATGTGGAGTGATATGATCATGATTGACAGTCGGAATCACGACCACACAATCACCAACTTCTTTAGTATACCCGCCCTGACGGCCCACCACTCCAAAGATTTTCAGTCCTCTTTTTTTTGTTTCATCAAGAGCGCGAATCAAATTAACGCTCACATTATGCTCAGCATCCCCCCCACCAACTGAGAACACGAAAAGCGCATCGCTAGAATTCGCCCGACTCACCTTCAACCATTCGACAAACACCGTTTCCCATCCTTCGTCATTGGTTCGTGCGGTCAATTCAGAAACATTATCGACAGGGGTATAGGCCTCTATGCCGCATAACTTACGAAAATCATTTACGGCATGACTACAATTGGCTGCACTCCCGCCGACACCTAGCAAAAAGAGACGTCCGTTTCGTTCACGAAGGTGAGCTAATTCTTCAGCCATGCCATTCACTTTTTCAGCATCTAATTGCTCAAGTATTCGACCAGCTTCCTCAAAATATTGTTCGACATGCGACATAATTTTTGGTTCCTCCCCGCTACAATCTGGCACTTTCAGTATACTGACACAGAATATGCGCCCTTAATAATGGAACAAGCAAGACGAGTCAAGAACATTACAATAGCTTGTTTGACCTTTGGGTCACCACCCCTTAGTAGGGGGCCATAGCCTCCTTCGACCGTTGTCTACTGGGCCAATAGAGGTTCCATTAACGTCACAGTCTTTGGCATGACCTTGACTGTTACCCCAGAGTTTTTACAGTCTCGATAAACTCGCATAAACGTATGGTGATCTGCTGAAGGAATTGCAATCAGAATCTCTTGAACATTATGGTCCCTGACGATCGAATGAAGCATTGCTCTTGATCCAAAGATGCGAAGACCATGGATACTTCGCCCAACTTTTTGAGGGTCATCATCGAGAAACCCTACAGGGCGATAGCCGAGCTGAGGATTATTTTTCAGTTCACGTAATGCAATTTCCCCTGCATCACCAGCCCCAACTATCAGTAAACGTTTTCCCGTTTGTTCAGCAAAAGTTCCTAGATATTCCTCAAACATTCTGATTAAGACCCGAACGCCACTCACCATCAATAACAACACCATCCAATCAATCACAAAAACTGAACGAGGATAACCTTCAAACCGAAAGAGCATAGTGATGACCACTACACCTAGTAACGAACTCAGACTTACGGCTTTAATGATACTGATAATATCCTGCATGCCTACATATCGCCATAACCCTCGGTACAGTCCAAAATAAAAAAAGGCTCCGAGTTTTAATGGAATCAATATGGGCAAAGCGCTTGCAATCGCAGGTATGTATTCAGATGGCATACCATCGAATCGAATGAGAAAGGCGATCGTAAAAGCAAGTCCAATGAGCAAACAGTCAACTACAACTTCCCCTACACGCTTTTTATGCATGAGGAACAGTTTCAATCCTAGTCCTGGCGTGGCTTGAACCATATCATGCGCCATTTTCCCGTAAGATATGAACCCGCTCAAAAACACTCCAAAATACCAAAACACAATGACAAACAAAATCCCCAGGATTGATGGATATAACATACTATACTTCAAACCTAGTAAAGCCAAGGTACCACAAATCATACTCATTAAATAAAAAAGTAAAACTGTTGCTCGTTCTGAAAGACCAAAAGCCACTAGCCCATGAGATGTGTGGTCTTTTCCTCCCTTCGAAATCGGTCGATCGTTAAAGAACCGAATGAGAGAAACAAATGCCGTATCAAAAATCGGAACCGCGAGCACTAACACGGGAATTAAAAGCGCAAACATCACACTCGTGGCATTCTCCCATTGGCCCAAAAGCGCCAAAAACGACAAGGTAAAACCTAGGAGTAAACTTCCCGAATCTCCCATGAAAATTTTGGCCGGCGGAAAGTTAAACCACAAAAATCCAAGCGCGGCTCCCATGAGACTCGCCGCCCCCAGTACCAAGGGAGCATTGTCGGTTATCAGTCCAGCTAACAGCAAACAAAATGCCGCGATACACCCTGTCCCAGCTGAAAGACCATCCATGTTATCAAGGAGATTAAAAGCATTGGTCACTCCGACGATCCACACTAAGGCTAAGGCAAGAGAATATAACGACCAGCTAAAGAGGCCCAGGACCTGTCCACCGGCAATCACCACACAGGCTGCCACAATTTGCCCCAGGAGTTTCGAGTAGGGTTTGAGATGAAGAAGGTCATCAATAAAACCAACGCCACTGATGAGCAAAGCGCCAAAGAGCAGAAGCTGCAGTGCCGGAAATTCGCTCGCAAAAAACAGCAGAGGAATCAGAAAAGCAAAGAATATTCCAATGCCTCCTAACAAAGCAGTCGGAGTTCTATGCCAACGATCACTCTGAGGATGAGCGACGTAGCCCTGTCGAATAGCAATGGTTCGAATGAGCGGGGTGAACACGAAGACTAATACCAACGCCAGAGCAAAGACGATAAGAGGTGACATTACTTAGCGGCTAATTCCCTCTGTTTCGTACATTCAATAACTTCCCGAACGATTCCATGCAGATCGAGAGTTGGGGCGTATCCTATCAGAGTTTGAATTTTCCTTAAGGACGGCACTCGTCTTTCCATATCTTCAAAACCTGACTCATACGCCTGATCATAGGGTGTAAATTGAATTTCGGATGCCGAGCCAGTCATTTCCTTAATCAGCAAAGCTAGCTCCAAAATCCTGACCTCCTGCGTACTGCCAATGTTATAGATTTCTCCGACGGCCTCTGGACGACAGCTGAGTTGAATCAGAGCGTTCACGACATCCCCAACCCATGTAAAACACCGGCTCTGCTTCCCCGTTCCAAATACTGTCAACGGGAGACCGACGAGTGCCTGCTGAATGAAACGAGGTATCACCATCCCATATTGCCCAGTCTGCCTCGGTCCAACCGTATTGAATAATCGCACGATAATGGTCGGAACTTGCTTTTCTTTCCAATACGCTAATGCTAAAAATTCATCCAAAGCTTTAGAGCAGGCATAACTCCAACGTCCTTTGGTGGTCGTTCCCATAACCAAGTCTCCATCCTCGCAAAACGGGATCGAAGCGGATTTCCCGTATACTTCGCTCGTGGACGCGATCACGACCGTTTTTTTCTTTTTACTCGCCAAATCCAAGACGACTTCTGTACCCTTGACATTGGTTTCTATCGTACGAACTGGGCTCTCGACTATAAGCCTAACGCCCACCGCAGCAGCAAGATGAAAAATACAATCTGCGTGATCCACAAGCTCTGCCATGACAGATCGATTCATCACCGTATCAAAGGTACAGTGAAATCGAGGATGAGATTGGAGTGGCTCAATATTTTCCACACTGCCAGTTGAGAGGTCATCGATAATAAATACTTCGTCTCCACGTTGGATCATAGCTTCGGCTAAATGAGAACCAATAAACCCGGCTCCACCAGTGATGAGAACTCTCACAAATAGACCTCCATCAACCGTTACTGACTAAGCCTTCCAGGCCGATTCAAATTCCCATACTCTGCAGAACCACCCTGACGTTTCTTTTGAGCGAGCAAATCCTGATACAATGCACGAACGTCTCCCAGCAATCGACTCTCATCAAAATGCTTTACCGCATAATCCCGACCCACTCGCCCCATTTCCTGGGCTTCGTCCGGATGAGAAAAGACATAAAGTAATGCGCTTGCTAATCCATGCGAATCCTGAGAGTCCACCAAGATTCCATTACGAAAAATGACATAAGACCCTCCGGTATCATCCACCTTTCGTTTGCCTTCCCCAATCATGAGATCCGCCACGCCTCCCACGTTTGTCGCGATAAATGGTTTGCTCGCGGCCATCGCTTCAATGAGCGCGACTGGGGTTCCTTCATTCAATGATGTCAGTACCACAACATTCACTGCAGCATGAACATGCTGAACTTCATGTTGCCAGCCATAGAAAACAACCTGCTGGGAAAGCCCCCTTGCTAGAACTTCAGATTGCATGGCGTCATGCAACTCTCCGCCACCAACGACGATGACAGACCAAGGCTGAAGATTTTCAACGGAGGCAGCCCTTTTCCGCTGTCGCCAGGCTTTTGCCTGATCATAGGCTTCAAGCAATAGAAAAGGATTTTTTATGGGCACCAGTCGTCCAATAAATCCTATGACGAAAGATTTCAACTCAATTCCGAACCTTATACGCGATGAGGACCTCGCTCCATGAGAAATAAATGGACTCAAATTGAACCCGAGAGGAATGACTTGAAATTTCCATGATGGAGCAATCTTGAATGTTTGCGCTAAGTCTCTACGCTGACTTTCACTGAGCACGACAATACGATCAGTGAAATACGCCAAGATTTTCTCGATGAAAATAAAAAAAGACGTTTTCCATCGGCTAAAATACCCTTTGAAGACATGCCCATGAAATGTATGAATTTTGATAGGAACAGACGTCCACATAGCTGCTAATCGTCCAAGCGTTCCGGCCTTTGCGGTATGGGTATGAACAATGTGAGGCCGTATGGTCTTCAACACTTTGGATATTTCAAAAAACGCTCGAATATCCTGCCACCAAGAAATTTCTCTACCCAGCATGGGAATAGAATACACACGGTTTTCTGGAAATGAAGGAGGGAACGCAAGATTCTCTTCATTGGCACCCACAGCCCCTGCAATGAGATAAGATTGAAACACTTGATTATTGAGACTCTGAGTAAGAAAAAGCGCCTGCTTAGCAGGCCCTCCGACATTCAGCCGAGCAATAATCCGAACTACTCTGATTTTCTGCTGATCTAGATCAGCCATGCCACACCATTTTGAACCGACCGTCCTGAACTATGTCATTGACGAACAGAAATGCTTCGAGAGCTTCACTCAGGCAGACAGCCCTACATTCACAATCTACAGTGTAGCTGATCAACCTTCCCTTCTGAAGGGCCGCAAACGATTGCTTCTGGCAATCCAATCATCAAAGACGAAAGCAAAATCAATACTTTTAAAGGGACGATCGGCACAAACTCATCAAGAGAGACCATTCGAAAGGCTGTTTTAAGATGGGACACTTACATGCAGTGATACTCTCTCAGAAATGACTCACGGTTCCTGAGATCAAAAATCATGTCGAATATGAATTGTCAAATCATAGGTCTACGGGGAAATTCTGTCAAGAATTTCTCATTCCATTGGCAACATCATTCAATCCAGGACTGATTTTCCGAGCAATGTTCCCCGCACCTTCAAGTTCATTCAAACTCTGTAACACAGAGAGTAATCCGATCAAAAGACAGAACACATAGACGATTGAACCTACAAACATATTATCAAACACATTCCTCACCATTAATCCGATAGTCGCGAGAAAAATTGCGAGGGAAAACATGCCAACGTACGTATTCGGAAAATCTTGAAATCCTTGAAAAGTTTTTTTTAAGACAACCCAGAAAATCCATACAAACAACACCAGTCCTGGAATGCCAAGCTGAATCGCCTGGGCAAGGAACATATTATGAATATGCGTATGAAATTCAGCCCCTAAATCTGGATATGCCTTCTGAAAACTGTGTTTCCCATACCCCACTCCAGTAAGGGCTAGAGCGGGTTGCTCAAGAATTCGTTCAAACGCAAAACTCCAGGTATTGAGCCGTAATTGCATAGTAGCCGGGTTCGCTACCTGAGACTCCGTTAACACGAGGGGTCTTTTGACACTGAAAAACGAGAGGGCAAGAATCAAAAATACGGCGCCAATGACTCCAACCACTTGCCAAAAATTTCGTAAAATCTTACAGACAAAAAACACAGCCATCACGACAATCAAGGCTAACCAAGTAGCCCTCGTGTGGACCACGACGATGGCCGCAATCATCACTCCAGCAATCAGGATATAGGTCATGCGCCTTCCACGCATTTCCTTATTCCCAACCCCAAACCACACAAGAGGAACCCCTAAAATTAAATAGGTACTGAGCCATTGACTGCTCCCCGTCAAACCTCCCGCGCGAGTCTCACCACTCAGTGAAAAATCAAGCGCTGAATTCCCCTGATAGAAATAGTAAGCGACTTCAAGCAGACACAAGACCCCGAAACCAACAGAGATCGCGAAGAGCACTGTACGAAATTGACGTTTAGTCCTGATCACATTCACAACAAACCAAAAAATTAAAAATCTTGGCAAGGCTTTGCGCCATTCTGCAAAACTATATTGAGGATCAACCGCGAACACCACCATCAAAAGCGACCAGGCCAGGAACAATAGAATCGGGACATCCCAAAAAGTTGGATGTAACGAAAAGTCTCGATTTTTTACTTTTTGTATGAGCCAGACGACAACCAACCCGATAAACACATACTCTGCAATATGGTTGAGACGAACAAAAAAAAATGAAAATCCTACAAACGCGAGGCCATACGTGTAGATCGACTCCGATGAAGAAACTTTCATATCTTTGAGGAGGCTGTTCAAGAGGTCAGGTGTCTGGCAAGACAGAAGTGAAGTATCAAAGTCCCTTCGCGACCAGATCATGGAGATGAATCATGCCGGCCACCCTATCGGATCGGTCAAGCACGGGTAGGACAGAGATCGGCTTTTCTCGCCGTTCCATACGCTCCAAGGCCACGATGGCTTTTTCATCCATGTAAATCGAGGAAGGAGAATCGTTCATGATCTGTCCGATGGTTAGACTAAAGAGATCGTAACCACCTTCGAGCACACGGCGAATGTCAAAGTCCGTCACGAAACCGAGCAACCGGTTTTCCCCATCGACGACCGAAACAGCGCCGGCCCGTTTACTCGTAATCTCACAGAGCATGGACCGGACATCACTGGAGATGGAGATGACTGCGTTCGCCTCGCCGCTTCGCATCATATCACCAACCGTTAACAAGAGACGTTTCCCCAATTGTCCACCAGGATGATAGGACGCAAAGTCTGTCGGCTGAAAATTCCTCAATTTCATGAGCGTCATAGCAAGCGCGTCACCGAGTACTAAAGCGGCCGTGGTGCTACAGGTCGGCGCCATATTGAGAGGACAGGCCTCTTCCTCGACCGGCGTCAGCAAGACAAGATCAGAGGCTTTGGCCATCGTGGATCGCTGATTAGCGGTGATGGCAATGATGCGTGCTCCTAATCGACGAATGAACGGCAAGATGGCGAGCAGTTCTTCACTCTCACCAGACTTCCCAACGGCCAGCACAATATCGTCTTTCGTGACGATACCGATATCTCCATGCATGCCCTCAGCCGCATGGAGAAACACCGCAGGCGTTCCAGTTGACACCAGAGTTGCCGCGATCTTTTGAGCGATCAAACCGGACTTCCCGACTCCGGTCACGATAACTCGTCCCGAACACGTCGCAAGAAGCTGTATGGCTTCTTCGTATACCGGACTGATAGCTTGTGAGAGTTGACGAATCGTCTGCCCTTCAAGCTCAATGACGCGCTGTAACTCTTTCTGAATCTCCAAAAATCTTATTCCTCCCAAATGCTCTTGACCTTGAATGGCAGGACCGCACAGATTGGGGATGAGAGGGATTACGGACAATCAACACTGGATACCCCCGCTATGAATGTTTTGCAATACCAACGTAGGAAAAGTTGGCCAACGGCCAGTCTTTCGTCCTCGAAGTATAGCATAGAACCTAACCTGAACAATGCGTGGCGGCTAACCGGACAAAAATTCAAGAAAGGTCAAAGCGAGGAATATATTCAATGTCCTGAATGCCGTAGGGTTTCCATCTACTTCTATTGAACGATACACTGTCTGTAACCATACGCACCTAGCGGGATAGAAAAACAATGAGTGCATACTCTCACACCCAACAAGCGATACGACAAATATTCCGCCGCCTTGACTACAGAGCCCTTGCGCCAATTTATTGCGACGAAGGTGGCGAAGCATTCTGGCAAGCTCATCGGCAACCATGCCAGCGTTTAGGAATGCACATCGCACGGTACTTGAAATCATTACTCGCGCCAAAAGGCCGGAGCCTGTATGTCGGAGCTGGCGTGGCGGAAATTCCCCCACTCCTGATGGAAATTCTAGAACTTGATCGAGAACCGATGGCCTGTAATTTACGAACACATGAAGTGCATGTACTCAATCAGGCATGCGGGGACGTTGCGCTCTGCTTTCATTCAGAAGATGCTCAAGAGGTGCACGGAGAGTTTGATCATATATGGATCGTCAGTGTCTTAAACGACCCCGAACGCTTCCCTGAACTCTCTGCGTTGTCATATGGACGAGCCAATCCCGTACATTTCGACACCAGACAATTCCAACTGGAAAGAGAAACGGTTCTCGCCCTCACCCACAATTGCTTACAAAAACTGACGATACCGGGACTCGTGACGACTTCAATCGAGGAAATTCCATGGATAGCCAATTGGTGTAATGGGCAAAATATTCCCTATTCGGTCGGTGAAGAAGATCACCCCACAGCCATCGTGCAAGACCCAATCTGCTTCATCCGTGTTGGATAAGTCACAACGATCGTCATGTATCCCAACCAATCCCCCACATCCAAAATATTGAATCTATCATCATGAAAGTAGGATTGATCGGTCTCGGCCGGCACGGCACACGATACGCTCAACATTTGACCGAAAAAGAGTCACCGGCGAAACTGGTCGCCATCTGTCGTCGAGACTCTGAGCGCGGGCAAGCCTTTGCTCGCAAACAGCAGATTCGTTTCCATCAGCACCCCACAGCGCTTGCCCAAGACCCCGACGTGGAAGCCATTATCGTCGTAACTCCCCCATCTCTTACCTATCCAATCGCCAAAGTAGCCATTGAACACAGAAAACCGTTACTCATCGAAAAGCCGCTCGCGGCCTCAGGACAAGACGCTCGCTTCATTGTCCACCAGGCCTCG
Organism: Nitrospirales bacterium; assembly: GCA_031315865.1. Taxonomy (NCBI): domain Bacteria; kingdom Pseudomonadati; phylum Nitrospirota; class Nitrospiria; order Nitrospirales; species Nitrospirales bacterium. The sequence continues at coordinate 2,534,345 of JALDRJ010000002.1, read as the reverse complement.
AAAGCCAACATCCCGATCATGACCGCCCACACGCTCCGGTATGAGACGACGGTTCAGAAACTGAAAGAGAGCTTACTATCCGTGGGCAACACACAGTACATCTCACTGACGGCGAGGCTCGAGCACCGACCTCACTCGCCTGAAGAAATTAAAGCCTGGAACGGCCGAGGGGCATTACTTGAGATTGGAATACACCTCTTAGATGCCATCAGATTCTTAACAGGAGAGGAAATTCGAGAAGTGCATTGCGAGAGTCCTGATACGCGTCCGACGCATCCAGAAGAGCAAATCTGGGGGAGACTCACCACTCAATCAGGCATCCCTTGCTTGCTTGATATTTCACGAGTAAGCCACGCTCGCACGACGCACATTGATCTCATTGGAGCCGCTGGACAGATAAGGGCGGACTGGTCCAAAGGCCTTCTAAGCGTACAAAGACATCGCCATCAGTCGGAGAAGCACAGTTTCCCGAAAACCTCGACGATCCGGTTCGTCCTCCAGGACTTTATTCGGGCGCTCAAGACAGGAACGACGATGCCGATCACAGGAGAAGATGGCTTACGCGCCGTGGAAATAGCCGAAGCCTGTTATGAGTCAGTGACGCAAAAACAGCCCGTCTCCCTTTCTCATAAAAAAGTCTAGTCCACTAAGGCACCGCGCCTGACATTGCTCGTCGTTGCTGCGCATACACTTGCTTAAGAGTTTGGCCAGTCAAGGCCAACCGCTTTCGAGCTTCCACGAGCGTCGCATGAATAAGCTTCCAATCAGCAAGTTGGACGTTATATGACAAAAGCTCCTTGCGTAGCTCCTTGTTCGCCCAAGGCGGATTCGATTCAGCATGGTCTATCAGAGACTCCAAGACCTGCATCGTTAACCCAGACTCAAACAAATTTGCTTGGATCGTTTCGAAATCCTTCTTCGTCTCAACCCCTAACGCATGCTTGAGAAAGTCACGAACCGCTGGGGCTTGGCTTTTCAATACCACCGATTGGAGTTGAATCAAACCATGAATAAGTTGGTTCGCTCGTGGATCATGTTCCGGAGGGAGCGCTTGAGCTTCATGGAATGTCGACAGTAAGGCCATGATCGACCCAATGTGCGACGTGCGCGTTCGAGGCTTCCTTATCCTAATATCTAAGGGCTCAGAAGACGTTTCATATCGCCTGGCACATGCCATCTGTGGATTCGGATTATCATCGGAAAAACCCGCTCTTGTCGGCGTTTCAAGAATCCCATTCAGTCCCCACTCCCTGCCAGGACCACTACTCGCAACTCTTCCTTCGTGAGCAATCCTCACCAAATCAGGGCAAGACTGACATTTCTCGTGTTGAGCGTAGACGACAGAAGGCAGAGCGCTCCACGCAAGAACCCACAAACCCAATAATCCCATCAAGCCAATTCGCGAAAACGAATGTATAATCTGAACGAACATACTTCTTCCCAAATACCCAGCCTATCCCCCTGGCTGAAATTTCCCAAGATAGAGGCAATACTTGCCTGCGTCCCTCACGTCTCACTAAGGCTTCTTTTGAGCATAGAGCTCATGGATCAAGAATCATGCGCGATATCAAGAACATCCAAACCACCTTCCAAAAATTTCATTTCGGTATTCATTTTGCGACAGATCAGTTTCACTAAACGTATCTTCTTCTCTTTGAGCTTTTTGCAAAAAAAGGAACCCACATGTCAAAAGTCTCGACACTATCAGAACCCTCCCAGGCATTGGCCTCGCCTTCTTTAATCTCCAATCACAGGGGCAGCTTCAATGCCGACATCTGGCGCGCCGTCGCAACAGAGGACTATACGAAAGTCCTGAGTACGATCCATTGGGAGGCATTGTTTCCGCAACAAACGATTCCGACACAGCTCCTGGATATTGGCTGCGGAACTGGGACTTTTCCACATATGCTTCGCCCCTACCTGCCTCAAGATCCGACAATATTCTACGATTATTTAGACCCCGCACATTACTGCCTAACCATGTGCCAGCAAGTGCTTCACCCGCCCTATCAACCTCGACGAGCCTTTCATACATCTATCGAAGATGCGTCCTGTTTGAACGATTCCCGGTATGACATTATCTGGGCCTTACAATCATTGTATAGTTTGAGGCCAAGTTCCCTTACCAAAACCATCACGACCATTAATAAGGTATTAAATCCCCACCGCGGCACGGTCCTGATCATGCTGGCCAAACATGATGCCTTTATTCCACAGATTTACGAACGATATACGCGGTTGTTCAGTTCACACAAAACGAGGCACTACTTAACCGCAGAACCGGTCTTGAGTGCTCTGAGCAGTCGAGCTATGCCAGCAATTGTTCGTGAAATTGATTGCTCTCATACGATTTCTATTCGTGATGACTACCGACTCGAACAATACCTGCAGCAATGCATCATGGATAGTCAACCACCTCAAGGCTGGCGGAATTATCCACAGATTCGCGATTACCTTGATAGTTTTCGTCATGTCGATGTGTATCGCTTCCCAAATCCCACGTGGATCATACTAAGCGCACCAGGCCAATCCGGTTTGGCCGGACGGCGACGGCTCCTTTCGTACCTGGAACCAGTCTCCAATCAATTAGTGGCGTAAGGCTGGATCTTTAGTCAGAGTCTCTGTGGGAATAGAAGAAAAAGTATCGTCAGTCTGAGCGACGGGATGCGCCTTCGTCTTACACGAGACTTCGCACCAACACAGTGCCAACCAGTGCGACAACGACTCCGAGAATCATGGTCATACGCCCCATCCATGGGGCCAGCTTGACGTAAACTCGATCTGCCTGAGTCCAATCGATTGACTTCCTTTCTTTAATGTGCCGAACCTTGGGGCCGATGATCCGATCATGGACAATGGATGTCCCTAACAAGAGGAGCACGAGAATTAACTTAAAAATCAACATTGGTGGCCAGACACTGACCTGACCCGTTAGCTCAACGTGACCAGTCAAGAGAAATACCCCTGAGATGGCCAAAACACCGATCGCCCCCCACACGAGCGTTCTGAACCGGCGAGCCACCGCTAAAAACAACGGCTGAGCCTTGGCCGGCTCAGGGCAGTTTCTCAACGTGGGCACAATGACCAGAGACAAAAACAGCATCCCACCAACCCAAAAGATCGCGGCCAGCACATGCCCCCAAGACGCAAGAAGATACAGCCACCTCATCCTCACACCTTCTTACTTAACGATAAAAACTCTATTTATCATATACTTGCGATCAAAGAATGCCGCGGATTCATTTTCCGCCACTTAATTATGAAGCCTTGCCTTCCTACCTCCAATACCATGAACATATAACACATCGCTCACACTGATAAATAAACCTTCAAATCGGCTAGACGCTTGAGCACCTCATTACAATTGAAAGCGAGAAGGAAATTCCGCGATCAACTGACCTCCAGGCTCTAACGATATCCTTGAAAAATTCTCTTGATCGCGTCTATGCTATCTAGATTGCCTTCATCACGGGAGTGATTCAGTCGTGTCCAATTCGCGAGCCACGTATTTTCCGCAAACAGGTCAAAATTTTCAGATAGGATGGTTCGCTTTTGGCGTTCTAGCCGCTGTCCTCACATTATTTTTCACCTACCAGGAAAATCTTCAGCGATTAGCCGCCACCTGGGTTGGCAATGAGAATTATGGACACGGCCTCTTCGTGCCATTTATTGCAATCTACTTGGCCTGGCTAAAAAAAGACGATCTCATCACCTACTATGGGAAAGGATCTTGGCTCGGACCGTTTATCGTAGTTTTGGGAGTCATCTTGCTTTTTTTTGGAAAACTTGGAACCTTATTCGTTATTCAAGATCTCTCACTCTGGGTAACTATCGTCGGCTTAGTCTTATCCGTCATCGGTATCCAAGGAACCAAATCCCTGGTCTTTCCTCTCTGCCTGTTGCTCGTCACCATTCCCTTGCCCCAATTTCTCTATCAAGGACTTACCTGGCAACTGCGTTTGATCTCTTCGAATCTTGGCGTAGGCTGCCTACAGCTCGTGGGGATCACGGCGTTTCAGGATGGGAACGTCATTGACCTTGGCCCCATTCAACTTCAAGTCGTAGAAGCCTGCAGTGGATTACGATTTCTCTTCCCACTGATGACGTTGGCTCTCTTATCCGCCTATTTTTTTAAAGACCGAATGTGGAAGCGAATTTTATTGTTTCTCTCAAGTATACCCATCTCAATTCTCTTGAATGGTTTTCGAATCGGCGTAATAGGCCTGCTCGTAGAAATGTGGGGAAGAGGAGCTGCTGATGGATTTTTGCATCTCTTTGAAGGATGGGTTGTTTTCGTATTCGGGTTGGGACTCTTAGGTGTCGAAATGTGGATTCTAAAAAAGATTTGTCCCATTCAACAATCGATAGCCCCATTTACCGAACGAGACAAAAATCCAGAAATAGTCACGAGCCCCACCCCTCATCTAGAATTAAGAGACCAAGGACCAATTCGATTCCCCTGGGCGTTTGTAACAGCCCTAGGCATTATCATTTCACTTGGCATGGTCTCGAACCAGCTCGATGCCAGGGAAGAGATGGCTTCCCCTCGCCAAACCTTCCTTGATTTTCCATTGGTGATAAAATCATGGGAAGGGCGAACGAGCGCTCTCGATCAGCAATATATCGATGTCCTCCGTTTTGACGATTATTTCCTTGCCGACTATCGTGATACGGTAAACCCCGATCATCCCATCAATCTCTACGTCGCTTACTACAAATCTCAACGGTCAGGACAGTCCATTCATTCACCCAAGAGCTGTATTCCTGGTGGCGGTTGGACCATAACCTCATCCAAAACAATTTCAATTCCCACACAAACCGGCCAATCCTTTGACGCCAATGAAGTCATGATTACGAAAGATGACACTCGACAGCTGGTGCTCTACTGGTTTCAACAACGACAGAGGATTCAAACTAACGAATATCTAGTCAAACTCTTTCTTCTCTGGGATTCTTTGACAAGAGGACGAACCGATGGCGCGTTGATTCGGCTAACAGCCATGATTCCGCCGAACGAGGATGAAGCAGCGGTCAGACAACAGCTCATACAGTTTGCAAAATTAATACAACCAACTCTTGCCCCCTATCTTCCCAATTAGTAAACTGAGGCCCATATCATGACGGTCATTCAGTTTCTGTCCTTCTCAAGGGCAGACAAATACCCTTCTCACTCATCATCCCGATCCTTCAATGATGCCCGTCGCCCCTCATGAGCAGTTCACTCTTTTATACGTTTTTTTCCTCCCTCATTATCGGTACGCTGTTGACCCCTATTTTCATCGTCGCAGCCAATCACATCGGACTCGTCGATAGACCAGGACACAGAAAAGTTCACAAGGAGCCTGTTGCTCGGGTTGGGGGCCTTGCATTCGCCATGGGTGCCTTAATTGCCATAGGTATCTGGGGAATCGGACACCCAATCATGAACGGTATATTTCTCGGTATTATCATCATCGTCGTCGTCGGAAGTCTTGATGATTACGCAGACCTTCAGGCAAGACACAAACTCTTCGCACAGTTTTTTGCCGCCGCCATTACAACCATCTACAGTCACCTGACCTGGCAACCCCTCTCCGGAATGGTGGAGACAACTTTCCCCCCCTGGTTGCTCGCCGGCATAACCATGACCACATTAGTCTTACTCACAAATGCTATTAACTTCTCAGATGGCCTGGACGGCCTGGCGGGAGGATTGACGTTTCTCAGTTTTGGCGTCATGGCTTATATTGCCTACCAGATTAATGATGTGGTGGTCCTCTTTCTCACGCTTCCTGTTATGGGGGGGCTCTTAGGATTTTTACGGTTCAATACCTATCCAGCTCGAGTGTTTATGGGAGATAGCGGTAGCCAATTCTTAGGATTTTTAATGGGGGTCGTTGCCATTCTTCTGACCAGTCAGGATCGGACACCCTTTAGCCCCCTGCTATTACTCTATTTCGCAGGGTTACCATTATTGGACATGATAGCTGTGACAGCCCAGAGAATATATGAACGGAAATCTCCCTTTCAGGCAGATAGCCAACATCTGCATCATAAGCTCTTAGCCATCGGATTCTCTCATCATCAAGCCGTCCTCATCATCTACATCTTCCAGAGCGGAATGATTCTTCTGGGCTATAACCTACGGTGGGCTCCCGATCTTCTCCTCGCAGGAGTTTATTTGCTCCTTCTCCTTAGTATCGGCATGTTCTTCTATTTTGCCATGTCGAAGAAACTTCAGGCTGGTACGGTGAAAACAGCCAGTGCTGACATACTCTATTGGCGGACATGGTTTCGTTCTATCCCGTGGCTTTCGAGGTGGTGCGTCTATGGGCTCGGCATCGGCGTGTTTGGATTTCTCTTATTCGGACTTACGATTGCTTCGAATATACCCTTTGAAATCACGGCTTCGATCATGGGCCTCGTGCTCTTACTCATGATTGGCTTACTATTCAGCCAAAGTGCGATTTCGTTAATCACAAGAATGGGTCTGTATTTGGGCTGCACGTTTGTTCTGTACCTCACCCAAGAGTTTTTGACGGTGAATACCGTCAATGTTCATGTCATGATTTCAGTGTTTTTCGGATTACTCGTGGTCTTGCTCCTGCTGGCCATACACCTGGATGAGACCAAACAATTTCTCGTAAACCCAATGGATTATTTGTTGTTATTTTTAGCGGTAGTCATCCCATTTCTCCCGGACATTCTTATGGGAGGGATCAACCTCGGCTTACTGCTGGCAAGACTGATTATTCTTTTCTTTTGCTGCGAAGTCTTGCTTCAAGCCTTCGCAGACAAGGTCTATCAATTCGGATACCTATCAGCACTTATCCTATTGGGGATTGGTCTTCAGGGGCTGCTCTAACTTGGCATGAAGAATATTCAGAAAGTCGACCAAAGGGCTCACTTCCAAAGAAATCGCAGGAGACGCTTGACCCATGACGAACGAGAGTTCGTCTGAGCTGTCCCACCACGAGCAGTCAATTGTAAAATCGACTGCAGATCCGGTTCAAACGTGGGATCCGTGGCGGCCGCAAGTTCATAATACCGCTGAGCCTCTTCCATTTGACCGACATCTTCCAACACTTGTCCCATTGCATACTGAATGGACGCCACCTCGTGCTCAGACCCTTGAGGATTACTGAGCGAGTTTCGGAAAGATTTCAAGGCTTCTGCTCGTTTCCCTAAGACTAGGTAACATTGCCCGATCTGAAACCAGCTGGATGTATGATAGCGACTGTGCATCGCAGCTCGCTTAAACTGTTGAATGGCTTCAAGGCACCATCCTTCATCTCGAAGCTTGAGTCCTTCTTCCCAATACTTATCCGGATTCCTCACAAGCTCGACAGAATTGAACGAAACAGAAGTCGTTTTGCGTTGAGTCACGCTTGAAAGACGATTCCTTATATCTTGCGTCCCAGGATTTGGTTCAAGCGATTCGTCTCTCATGAATCGCAAATTCGCAGACTGAACCGTCCCGTCGCCATGACTGACATCCACTATCTGAGTGGCAACAGGCGCGGGCTCCCCATTTGGGATCGCTTCATTAACGTGCGCTTCGTGGCGATCCTTGTCATGTTCTGAATACAACCCGCTGAGCTGACGATCCGTTGCCGCATCAGATACTAACGAATCGGTGATACGGCTCACCTGCTCAGAAAATCCATAGATCAAACTTGCCTCACACAACTGGTTAATCAAACGCGGAATGCCCTGGGAGTATCGATAGACGAGACCACAAGCTTTCTCAGAGAACAGCGATGCACTTCCTCCGGCGACAAGAAGCCGATGACGAATATAGGCCATCGTATCTTCTACCGTTAGGGATTCCAACGAGAAATCTGTCCCAATCCGCTGGACAAATGCTGCTAAGCGAGGGTCCTTGAGCTGCTCTCGCAATTGCGGATGACCAGCAAGAACAAGTTGAAGGACCGGCCCTTCACGATCATTCAGATTAAACAAGAGCCTCAATTCTTCGAGTTGAGGAATGTCAAGGTTTTGAGCCTCGTCGACAACCAGCAAAATTCCTTTGCCATTACGATAGATACTTGAAAAATAGTCTGACAGCATATGAAACATGTCAGGTGAACCTTCGCTCTGAATCGACAATCCGAATGCATGCAGCACCCATGGCAAAACACTACGACCGTGATCCTGCGTAAAGGTCAGATTTCCGACAATTATCGTATTATCGACCTCAGAAAGGATTTTTTGAAGCAGCGTCGTCTTTCCAATGCCTGGACTACCCGTAAGCAGAATCATACCATTCTTGTTCAAAACACCGAACTCTAACAGGCTTAACGCCAGTTTATACCGGCGATTTAAGAATAGAAATCGGTGGTCTGGAAAAAGCGAAAAAGGCTTTTCTGTAAATCCGAAATATGACTCGTACATCAATATCCAACTTGAGAAATGCCACAAGCCCTAAAGTCTAATGGACTGTAATACTCTCGCTCTACGCACTATCGGCCCTCAACATGCTACGAAGATACTCCACCGGACAATCGCCCGGCCTTGTTCATCACCACACCAAGTACAGGGACGGTCTCACGCACACTCGCCAGAGCCTCTCTAATGCGTTTTTCCGTAGTTTTCCCCTCTTCCACCACGAGAATCAAGGCGTCTAGTCTCGGAGCTATTCCAATGACATCAGCCGTATCCAACACCGGAGGAAGATCAAACACTACGATACGGGACGTATACCGGTGTTTCAATTCTTGAACGAGTGTCGTCATCTTCGCAAGGGTTAACGTTTCGACCGAGTTCTTCACAGGTCCACCGGCCGGCATCACCACTAACCGATCGATTTCAGGATGAATCAGAAGCTCAGACACGGAAACCTGATCTAACAAATAGTCGGCCAACCCATAATTATCAACGTCAAAAAGTTGATGAATTTGAGGATTTCGAAGATTTGCATCAATCAATAACGCCGTGTGGTTGGGCTCCAACGCCAAGCTAATGGCTAGATTCACGGCCACTATCGTTTTCCCTTCCTGAGCCCCAGGACTCGTCACGCCAATAACATTCCAACGATGTTCTTTCAGGCGATGCAAAACCTGAGTACGCAAAATTTTGTAGGCATCGACAAAGGGACTATGCTGGTCCGAAGTTAACACACGACGAGCGACAAGATCCTCCAGATTGCTTGGGCGCGTCTTAGTCCCGGAATAACGAATGGGATCGGGAACGGTGTCTCTCAACGATGAAGAAGCTGTAACTACCTCTCCTTGTTGAACTTGAGGTTGCTTCACTCGTTCCAATGCCTGTTGAATACGCTCCACGTCCTAATTCTCCTCCAAAAACTGTTTCGCTACCCGATTCGTAATTTCCTAAGCGCGGTATACCAAATTACGTCGAGTGGGAGCCAAAAGACATGAATCATCACTAATGATACCGCCGTCAATACAAGAGCCCCTACTCCGAACAGACTTCGGGCTCGGATGCGAGCCCGTTGTTCTTCGCGAGTCGAAAGATACGGAATCACGCCCAGTGTCGGAATCTTGGCGATGGCCCGCAAACGGTCCACAGAACGAATCGAATCATCCAGACTCTCGGCCAACACCGCACTACCAACGCCACCAGCTAACGCTAACACTAAGCCAAGGAATATGATGGCCTTTCGATTGGGACGAATAGGTTCTTCCGGCAAACTCGGTGGATCGACAAGTGAAAAACGTTCACCCTTTCGCTCTAATTCCAAACCTTCGGCAACCTGCGCTTCCAGCAAACGGGAACGGTATTCTTGAAATTTTTTAGCCGCATTATCTCGCTCACGAACAAGAGCTTGGTAAGTGGGTTCGATCTCCGGAGTCAACTCCACTCTCGCAGCATACTCACTTACTCGTTTTTCCAAACGTTTTTTGCTCGCTGACAAATGCGCGAATGTTGTCTTGGCAGTGGCAAGCTGGGTCATGAGAGTCACATAGGTAGGATCGTATAAATTATCATCTTCAGAATCAGATCCGGAAGAAGTCGTATCTGTTGTCTGCTCCTTCAACAAGACAATTGTCGAACGAGCTCGAATCACATCTGGATGATCATCTCCATACTTTTCTAAAAGTTTAGAAAGTTTCAACTCTTCGTTTTTTAGTTCCTCCGACAACTCCCGGCTGTCACTAGGCTTGCCAACTATTCCCTCAAGAGCCTCAATTTCCCCCTTGAGCTTAATAATATCTGGATGCTCTTGCGACAAATGTGATGCCAGACTTGCATATTGATGACGTAAGGCTTTGAGTTGCTCCCGCAAACTCAAAGAACCGTCAGGTTTTATTTGCAGTTCACTCTTGCGCCTCGCCAATTCGCCTTCTAAATAAAGGATGCGCTCTTCTTGGACCTGGGCTTGCTGATTTTTCTCGATGAGCTCACGCTCCACTTGACTTAATAATTGCATATTCATCTGGAAGAGTTCAGGCAAGGCTCCATTGGCCTTATTCTTGAATTCAGCAATCTTCTTTTCGAATTGCTGAAGAGAGTTGGCTAATTTCTCGGATTCCTGTTTAAGAAAGGCCGTAGCCTGTTGAACCTGTTGCTCTCGATTCTTCAGATTTTCATTCAGAAATAATGTCGTCAGTTCATTGGCAATTTTCTGAGTTATATAAGGAGCACTCCCCTCATACGACAATGTAAAAGCAATTGTTGCCTGAGTAGGTCGTCCCGTTCGTCTATCGACCACATCTGCACTCATCACCTCGATCCGAATGTCATCGATAAATTCTTCAAGCGCTGCAGCCGAGGTATCATGTTCTCGAAGATCTTCATACAGATTATGCTCTTCAATAATGGGGTATAAACGAGAACGAGACATTACCTGAGCTTTAATCCGTTCAATTTGTTGATCGGCGTAACTGGTGATCGTAGATCGCACAAAATCGCTTGGAACCTCTTGTTCGATGATCAGAATGGTCGCAGTAGAACGATACGTCGGAGGCCAGAGGATGGCCACTGCAGTCGCGAGCGCAAACAAGCAAACGCCAACAAAAAAGATCAATAGCCGCCGCCGCCGAACGATGTCGAGGCAAAACTCAAGTGATTGAAATGATTCTGACATCCGAATCAGACCTTATCGAGACAGGGACCACTTGGGCCAGGTGTACGTCAGAGACAAGTCTACAGAATTGGATTTAGCCGTGCCACTCGAATCCCCTCCCTGCACATTACGATTACGCTGCCGATATGTATAGGAAAAACGCAACAACCAATCTTCCCTTAGACGCCAACTCACTGCAGGAGCAATCTGCCAAAACCGCGTATTTTGGATTCGATTTCGCTCAGAAGATGATCCCACCGTATCATTCATCGTCCATGTCCCTTTCAGCGAGGCAGTAATTCTCTCCGTCAGCTCATGGTCCACATCTACCGACACCCGATCAGTAGCAAGCAGCACACCCCTTCCACTTGGATTAAGTGTACGGCTGTATGCAACAGAGGCGTTGGATCGTTCCCATTCCTTAACAAGTGATGCATTCACTAACCACACAATTTTCGTATTTTTACTTTGAATCCCATTCGATGTGGACGTCGTCCAGACGTTACGTCCTCCACCATTGAGCGTCACGGTGTAGGTTTCAAAAATACGTTGAGTAATCCCAACTTCTCCCCCTAACGACTGCGAACGAAATCCAAAATCTTCAAAATGCGTATTGGTGTAATACGCCGTGCCATGGAATTGTGTCTCTTCGGTGAATTCATAACGAGGACCAAACGACCCGGTATGGGTTTGAAAATCAAACAGGCCCGATTCTTCTCCTTTATCATAATTGACGTATCTAAACTGATAGCCAGTATCAAGGAATAAGCGCTCCGTGAGGACTCGTTCCCAATTGCCTCCCGCGGTGTTCGTTTGTCGTTGGATAAAGTTGGTCACAATCCCGGTTTCTTGAAGCTCACCAAGCAAGGCGATATCTCTGTTTATCACAACATTGAATCCAAAACGATCGACTTCAGTGTGATAGGAACCCTTGAAAGGCAGAAAAAAATTCGCGAAAGTCTTATCGTTTTGAGAATTGCCGAAATACTGGACATATTCAAATTCTGGATGAGCCTGGAACGAAAGAATTTCCGTGGCATACTGCATTTGCACGCTCGGATTCAACCATACCGCCCAGACAGAATTATGCGGTCGCGTCGTCAAGGTGATATTGTCATTGAATTGCCCACGAGTTTGATAGGCCGGCACGACGGACCACTCAGCTGCGAACAAGCCAGAAGAAGAGAGAAGCAGAGCCATCAAAATAGAGGCAATCCCATACAACCGTTTTCTTCTGAACGACTCTCTCATGAATATCGTCAAATGCCGTGACCACCAGCTTACACCACACGTCTTATTCCTCACTCGCCACTTCTCACGGAACCATCACAATGTCTCCGCGCTTCAAGACGATATTTTGTTCAAGATTCTGCCCCTTTAAGACATCGCTGTAATCAAACGGAAAGGTCGTCTGGATTCCTTCCACGCGCCTCAGTACTTTTATCGACCCCTCCCGGGCGAATGGCGTGAGACCACCGGCTAAACTCAAGGCTTGCATGACGTCGGTATATTGCCCCAGTTGAAACTCGCCAGGCTTGTTAACTTTCCCGATCACATAAATCTTAAAACTATTAACTTGGGATACAGCCACCGTAATTCTAGGGTCGGAGACAAATTTGATTAACCGTTCATCCATTTCTTTGGCCAAGGCCTCAACCGGCCGGTCTTCCGCTAAGACTTCGCCAATGAGCGGAAAGGTGATAAAACCATCAGGACGAACCACGACTTCCCGAGACAAAATCTCGTCTTTCCAGACTGAAATTTGCAACACATCTTGAGGACCGATTTGATAATTCGATTCTTTCTTGGAAGTACTCGTGGGATCAGAAGCGCTTTCTTCCGTCTGGGCCATACTCAATTCTACACACGCCAGACACGACATCAAAAGGACGAGGACCGCAAGAGAAAAGTTCATAATCAAAGACGGCCAACATGTCCGAGAAGAAAAAGAATGGTGCATATCCGTAACCTTTACGCTATGAAGGATTAGTAAGACTTGCTAATAGTTCACGGGCTTCCATCTCATGCTCAAAGCCAGAGCCACTTTGCAGCGCCAACTCTATATGCTTTTGGGCAGTTCGAGAATCTCCCGCTTGGAGCGAGACGACCCCATAATGATAGTTTAAGAGTGGATGCGTAGGGGCCTTCTCGACGGCATTTCGCAAGAGGCTGACAGCCTCGGAATGATTCCCCAATTTATGATGCACCCAAGCCAAGGTATCTAGCAGGAGTGGATTCGGTGTTTTGGAATTAAAGCTTTTCGTCAGAGCCAACGCTCGCGCCAAACTTTCTTGATCTCCCTTTTTATCAGTCAGCAAGTATGCCAGATTATTGGCCGCCGCCACAGCGCCGGGATTCTTCACCAAGATCGCCTCATACTCTTGAATAGCCAAATCAATTTGCTCATTAGCCTGGTAGAGAGAAGCCAAAGCTGTCGCTAATTGAATCGCATCGGGATTCAGGCTGAAGCCCTGCTTTAAAATACGAATAGCCTCCGTTTTTTTCCCGCTCGACCATTCTAGCATCGCCCAATCCCTCCATGGATCAATCCATGCCGGATTGACTTCTGTTTGCCGTTTGTAGGCGGATAGCGCTGCGGGCTGATCCTTCCGTTGAACGAGGACAGCGCCAAGCAGCCCAGAAGCATAGGGATGCTCGGGATTTTTAGCCACCAATTGTTTCAGATATCGTTCGGCCTCGGCAGAACGTTTCCGAAACAGCTCTTGTTTGATGAGTGCGGTCAGCGGAGCCAACTCATTCGGTTTGGCTTTCATCGCTTTTTCGAAAGATTTCTTTGAGCGATCCCATTGTTGACGCGCCTGTGCTAACAGACCATCCGCCAAATCAATCGCATAAGGAGAACCTTTTGCTTCCCGAAGACGGACGAGCACCTTTTCGGCCTCACTCCATTGGTTTTGCGCCACATAAACTTTGAATAAAAATCCCAATGTCTCGAGATGGTTCGGAGCTTCTGTGAGGATGGATTCAAGGTACTGTTGCGCCTTGGGGTAATCCCCATTCTTAACGGATAATCGAGCCAACGCCATCGCAGCATCAAACTGACGTGGATTCAACTCAACCGCCTTTTCAAAACTTTCATGCGCCAACTGAAACTCGCCAGACAACAAATGGCCTTTGCCGAGCAAATTCAGCACAGTACTCTGGTTGGGATTGTCTTTTAGCACCGTCCGAAACGCCTGCACCGCCTCTTTCCCTTCACGTTCCCCCAACGCGATTTTGCCCTTGAGTAACAGCGCATCGGCCTGGCGAGGGCTTTCATGCAAGACCTTCTCTAAACGTGAGTTGGCCAGTTCTTGTTTCTTGTCTGAAAAGTCCATCCGCGCCAATTGCACCTCAGCCTTGAGACCAGGGTCACTCGTCTCTTCTTCCGCCACGATGGCTTCGTAGGTTGCACGCGCTTTTTCAGGCTGTTTATTGAATTCGTAAAGCTGCCCAAGTAAGAAACGCAGACTCAGAGAATGGGGTAATTGTTCAAGCGCATCAAGCAATACCTGTTCGCGTTGAGACGGCTCCGAGTATGCGACCAACTGCTTCCACCGATCTTCATTGTCTGGCTCTCGCTCAACCGCCTTGCGAATAACCGCACGGGCCTGATCGGGTTGTTTGAGATACAGATACAGTTTGGCCAGTTTTTCGTGATGTGCAAAGACATGCGGTTCAACATCAATAATTTTTTGCAACACCCCTTGAGCCTCTTGCGGCTTGCCCATGGCCAAGTAGGTCGTTGCGACGTTATTGAGCAAGTCCACATCCTCGGGTTGCGCAGCCAATCCTGACTTCAGCAGGGCATGGGCTTTCTCAAACTCTTTATTCGCAGAGAAAACGGCAGCCAGCAAAATCAGCGTCTCCGCATCAGTGGGATTTTGAACAGCAATCTCTTGTGCCTTGGCGAGCGACTTGTTCTTTTCCCCATCCATAAACAGGACAGATGCCCTCAATGTCTCACCAAGCTGGTCATGAGGATTTTGTTTAAACAGCATACCGGCAATTTCCGAGACTTTTTGCTTCTGCTGACCAGCTAGGTAAAACCTGGCCAGACGTGTGAGTGCAGCTCGATGATTGGGGTCTAAATCAAGAATATGGAGATAATTCCCAAAGGCCTGTGACCATTCCTGCTCTTTTTCCGCAACGCGCGCCAATAGGAAGTAAGTATGCGCATCCTTGGGGTCGATTTTCACCGCATTCTTCAAGGCCACTCGGGCCTTGGGGAAGTTCCCCTCATCGAGAAACTTCTCTGCCTTCTCGAGATACACGGCCTTACGCTCTTCCGCGCTCCCACAGGCCCCGACGAGAAGAGACAGGCAAAGAACAAACATTGTTGGAGCTAGAATGTATGGAGGATGCCCTGAAAATCGAAGAGATGATAGGTTATTCATTTGAATCCTCTCAAGAGACCTTAATAAATACGGTGAAAGAATGACTAAAATAATGAATTTTCAATAAACCACCAATAAAATAAAATCATATTGAACTGCTTTTAGCGTTCTTACCCAATTCTGGATACTACCTATCTCACCACGTTTTTTTCAAACCAGGGTACACACATATTTTCAGTATCTGCCAGGCTAACTGTCCCCTCCAATCATTTCTCATTTCCGCTCGTCGTGAGTGTTTTGTCTTCTATGGCATATTGCCCCACGCTATAGAATGCCTTCCCCATGCAGCATGACAGAAATAAACATCCAGATGGCTAAGTAAACGATAAAAAAAGGCTTGCATTACAAATAACACTAAGATACATTAACAAATTCTAATCCCCTCCATACTCATTGGATGAGTATTGTTATACCAGCGTCAGGGAAGACCAATCTAAAGAATTTGGTGGTAAAAATGGCCTTCCATGATGACATCCACAACACACATAACTAGCAGAAATTCATCTGTTTGCTATTTTCGCGTGACATCATATTGGAACGCGAAAGGGCAGGGACCATTTCGTCCTTCCCAGCTCCGAGAGAAAAAACCTGGATAAACATTCATCATATTCAGAGTTCATAAAGAGTATCTTGGCATTTTCGCACTGTACGAAAGACACAAGGTAAGAAAAAGGAGGTAGGAAACAGGAGAAATACGTTCAAGTAAATTTTGATTCGCATTGAATAAGTTTCATCCGTTCTAACTATCAACCAACCTTCAAGTCATGGATGGGACTGAAGGGGAAATAAGGAAGGTTTCATATGAAACATCAGCTGGTCTCATCATTAGTTTTTTCTTCGTTGTTCGTATTTAGCGGCTCCATGGCCCAAGCCGCCCTTTTCGATTATGCAGGGCTAGCAGATCATCAGAACGTCCCAGGAATAACCTCAGGACTACCAGCTGCTGGCGGCGGAGTCGGTCAGGCAAACGTTACTGGCGGAGAACAAGGTTCGCCTGCATTTAAGTGGATCATCGACAACGTGAACATTTCCCACTCTGCGTATCAGTATGGGAATGAACAAATTTCCTATAATCCTTATTTAGACTCCAATGACGGTAACGGGCCAGCTGGGTTGGGGGTCTGTCAAATTTTGGGTGATCACACTCAGGGAAATTTAACAGACAATGAGTGTAAATCAGGATCGGCCGATGACAACGTCACTGTAACCGAAGTCTTACAGTTGACCGGTACGGACGGTCAAATCCTATCGATCGATCGCATCGATTTCAGAAACGCAATCCATGGCATAGATTTCAATGATGGTGGAAGAAATACAAATTTCTACTTAATGATTGATAGCGGGGACTGGAATCCAATTGCGTTACCTGATGGGACCGGTTTTATTGATTTCTCCGGATCACCGTTGGTCGGGAATATGTTCAAATTCGCCGCTGAAACAAATTTCCTCAGAGTTCTAGAAGTAAATGAAAACCAATTTTATATCAAGTCGCTTAGCGCCAATGCTGTGCCCATTCCCTCCGCATTCATCCTCTTTGCTACGGGACTTGGAGCACTGGTCGGTGGTCGGTATTTAACCAATAAACGACGCGGCTAATTCCACATCAGTGATATCAGTTTGATAGAAAGCCCGCTCAATCTCCGGATTAAGCGGGCTTTTTGCCTTCACATCATGCTGTTATCCTTATTATTCCGCCTCACGGCTTCCTCCTCAATGTATCGACTCTTAGCTAAATACTCCACGATCTTCTTGATGCTCTCGTCTGGAGATTCCACATTTGTTTGGACGACCACTTCTGGCTTCGTCGGGGGTTCATAGGGATCAGAAATGCCTGTAAAGTTTTGAATCTCACCACGTTTAGCCTTGGCATAATGTCCCTTTACATCTCGTTCAATACAAACTTCCAGAGGACAATTGACATACACCTCAATGAAATTCGATATCTCCTTCCTAGCATCCGCGCGTAAGGCAGCATACGGCGAGATAGCCGCTGTGATCGCTACTCCACCAACACGGCTTATGAGGTTCGCCACATAGGCAATGCGTCGCACATTTTCATTCCGTCCGTCTCTAGAGAAATCCAACCCTTTGGTCAACCGCTTTCGCACTTCATCACCGTCCAATATCTCAGCCGGGTAGCCTAATTCCTTCAAATGCTGGTGGAGCCGTTTTGATAAGGTGCTCTTTCCTGAGCATGGGAGCCCCGTAAACCATACCGTAAATCCTTTTCCTCTCACGGCAGACTCCTTTCACAAGTTTCGGATGTCGCGACCATTGTTCAAGGAGCCATTTTATCGGATACATGATGAAAATTGAACATCCAACACCTAACTATGCTAAAAATTTAGTCACCATTTAACTGACAACTTATCCACTCAAAGTCGTTAGTAGATACCCATGAGTTAACGCTGCGTGGCGCTTAAAATTCAACTGCTAGGCGTTTAGTCTCACGGTATGCTGGAGGAGCTATACTCGAAAGTGGTGTCTGATGTGAGTTGAAAAGACGCGGCGTCTCGGGTTGAACTGGGTGTTGCGAGACATCCTTAGATCAACCTCAAAAAAGGAGAGACGCCACGATGCAAGAGAGTACCAAACGACAACCAGAAGAGCCAGTGAGTCGGGATACGTTGACCGAGTTGCTGCGGACAGGAGCCCGGCGCCTGCTGGCTCATGCATTGGAAGCGGAGCGAGCGGAGCTAGTAGCTCAGTATGCTAAGCAGCAAGATGAGCATGGCCGGGCCATCGTCGTCGGCAATGGGTATCAGCCTGCGCGTGAGATTCAGACGGGGATCGGGCCGGTGACGGTTCAGGTGCCGAAGGTCCGGAGTCGGCAAGGCGAACCGGTCACGTTTCGCTCCGCGCTGGTCCCGCCCGACGTGCGCAAGACAGCCAGCTTCGAAGCGGCGGTCCCGTGGCTGTATTTGAAAGGGATTTCGGCGGGCGAGATGCAGACGGCCCTGGAAGTTTTAGTCGGTCCCGACGCCAAGGGGCTCTCGGCCAGCACGGTCGCCCGCCTGAAGCACACCTGGCGCGAAGAGTATGAGGCCTGGCGACAGCGTCGCATTGATAAAGAGCAGTGGGTGTATCTCTGGGTCGATGGGATCTACACTGGGCTCCGGGCTGACCAGCAGCGACTGTGTGTGTTGGTCGTCATCGGCGTGAACGCCCGAGGCGAGAAACACTTCTTGGCCATTGAGGATGGCGTGCGCGAGTCGACGCAGAGCTGGCGGGAGGTGCTCGCGAATCTGCAAGCCCGAGGGATGAAGGCGCCGAAGGTCGCGGTGGGAGACGGCGCGATGGGCTTCTGGGCGGCCTTGGAAGAACTCTATCCCACGACCCGACAGCAACGCTGTTGGGTGCACAAGACCCGCAATGTGTTGAATGCCTTACCCACGACTGTACAGCCGAAAGCGAAACAGGCGTTACACGAGATCTGGCAAGCTGAAACGAAAGCGGCCGCTGAACAGGCCTTCGACAGTTTTCTGAAGATCTACGAGCCGAAGTATCCGAAAGCGACGGGGTGTTTGCAGAAAGACCGGGAGGAGCTCCTGACGTTCTACGCGTTTCCAGCACACCATTGGCAGAGTCTGCGCACCACGAATCCGATCGAATCGACCTTTGGGACCATTCGGCATCGGACGAAGCAGACGAACGGCTGTCTCACACGCGATGGCATGCTCCACATGATGTTCAAGTTAGGGCAGTGTGCCGAACGGACCTGGCGACGGCTGTGCGGTTTCCAGCAGTTGCCCCAGGTGATCGAAGGGAGCCAGTTTACCGATGGAATGGAACAAACACTCAGTGATCCGGTCGCCGCGTGAACAACGACTCAGACACTACTTTTGACAATAACTCATGCTGGAGTGGGATCAACACGAAGTGGTCATCTGCGTTAACTTTGATAGACTCACCCATGATACAAATATCGATACAAATATCTTCCCAACTCTTGTGAACGCCAATAAAATTTTCAGCGGACCACTCGTCGATACACTTCATTGGTAAGCTCTCCTTTCGCAGTCCATGAAAATACTCGGTCAGCTTTCTCTCGCGCCTGAGCCGACAACGATTCCATAAGCACCGGATTTTCCCTGATCGTTCGAAGTGCCTGACAAAGATCAAACACGACTTGTTGATGATTGCTGAGCGGGATCTTCACGCCGACAGAGGCATCAACCATCGCGCCGGGACCGCCATAGTCCAGACAGAGGACGGGAAGTCCTGAAGCCATGGCCTCAAGAACAACGAATCCACCTCCCTCAACGCTGGGATAGAGAAACACATCACATTCCTGCATCAGCTCTAAAACGCGAGTTCTTGTTTGCCACGGTATAAATTGAACGTTCTCCGTACAAGAAAGCTCACTGACTAATCGCCTGAGCCGTTGTTCTTCGGGCCCGCGACCTACCAGAATCAATTCAGCCGATCGATCGAATTCCAAGAAACGGGAAAAAGACTCTACAGCAAGATTGGGACACTTCACATAATGGAGACGTCCAACGAATAAGACACGAAAGGGTCTGGATTTCTTATCGTGAGTCCATTGCTCCTGTGGAGCTATCGCAATAGCCGGCGAAACCGTAGACTTTGATCGGATCAGCCTGGATAAGGGAAATTGATTCAACGTTTGTTCGTTTATGGCGATGACATGCTTGGCTCGTATAGCGGTCATCCAATACAATGGGTCACAGATACGGCATACTCTCTGGATCGTAAGACGAACCATTTCTTGAAACGTAGTTCGCATGCTGCACGAAAGATTGTTTGGATATGGGGGATGACTGCCGATCGGACCCCATACATAGGGAATTGGCAAAAGAGTCAGACAGGACCAGAGCCAATCATTCACAAACGTGACATGATGCGCGACATCAAAAGCAACACATCGATGAAGTGAATAGGCACGACACAGAGCCGCATACTGCCAAAGATAATAGTAGATTCTCACCCCACGCTGTCGTTTTTTCCAAAATGACATCCACCGTGGGAGTTCGACATATTCAAAATGAAGATGCTCATTCGGGGTCTGCGCCAAACTTCGTAGGATACTGTCCTCGTTATTTGACTTTGTCAGGACCCATACTTCATTTTCCTTCGAGATTTCCTGCACCCAATTCCACCCAACCGCCGGTTCTGATCCTTTATCAGATTCACATGCGTACGCCGCCACCAACACCCGTCGCCGCATCCCCCGCTGCATGATGTCAAAAGTCGCATTCATACACGACACCAGATACATGATCTGCACCACCTGACTGGGGTAGTGTTCCAACGCTGGATGGACTGAGCCCTGGACTTCGGCATGGCGTAATATTTCTTGCAAGAGGTAAAGGAGAAAATACGCAGGAAGAGCATCGCGTTCAATCTCTAGCAGCCGCGCAAAATCAGAAAAAATCCTGACTTCGGGTTTTTGTTCATCAAACATCTCGGCCACAAGTCGGATAGCGTGATGATGAAGGACATGGTGCTTAACGGATCGCACGAAATGAAAGAGATCTGCCAGCGCCGGCCCACAAGTAGTTCCATACTCCCAATCGAAGGCATATTGCACACCATGTTCCTGGCGCAAGGTATTCCACGGCGTAAAGTCGCCGTGACAAAATCCTGTCTGTAATTCTCTTGCATCAAAGAACTTTTGGAGAATCTTCATCGAACGCAAAAGTCCTCTCCGAACACTTCGAAGTTGCGGGAACTCGCAAATCTTTGAGATTCTTCTGGATAGACCGATTCGATCATCATATTGAGCAAAAGACCAAGCCGTGCGAGACAAAGCAAACAACCCCCGGACAAATTCTACATCTTGCATATCCATTGAAAGTTGTCGTTTGGCGAGTTCAAGGCGAGGAGCAGCCATCACAATCACTTCTCTGCCATCGACCGAATGAGAACCAATCAGCGCTCCAAATTGTTGATCATTGAATCCTTTTCTCTGAAGCTCACTCAGGATTTCTCGTTCTTGACGTATGAGGAGTTTCGCTTCTGGGAGTGTCCCAATTTTCACATAGGCAATCACTCTTCCCTGCTGGTTAATCTGTGCGGTCACCTTTTGACGAGGGCTCGGAGCCCCTATATAGTAATTGATGTTCTCATGAGGAAGATGAAAAACATTGTGCAATGTCTCTTTGGCTTCCTGCTGATTAAACATGGCTCGATCACTTTCTTGAACCTGTCGGGTAAGGATATGAAACAACCCCAGCGAGAGTCGTCGAGCCACATGCACACACTGCTCAGAAACCTGTGAACTTTGAGCAACTAATGTTAAAGCCGAAGAAAAGGATTGAGGATTGGCGACCAACACCCTCGGACGGCCAAATCTTGGGAAAACACGTGCAGTTGTCAAAGGATGCTCGACGGTTAAAGCCTAGGCCTGAGGATAGAGACGCCGGTGGCAGTTGTTCACAATATGCGAAACCACATTCTTGCTCGTGTCATTCACCCCGTTTGCAGTTTGAATCGCGCTGGGGGAACGCCAGTGTGAAATTTCTTCTTCATACCGAATAAGCTGATCTTGAATTTTCTTAACAGAAAGCTCAGGTTTTCTGTCAAAAATTGCTTCCGGGTCGTCTTTGAGTAAAATGATCATGTCTGCTGAAGGCACGGCGATAGCAGCAAGACGCATCAGCCAATTGGGGACAGCAAACCCATAACGTTCTGGATTCACAAGAACATCAGGGAAGTAACGCTCACCAATAATTAGGGTGGACCTTGCACGCTTGGGGAAAATGATCAGCCAATACCCGAGAACAAAGTCTGCCCAATAGTAGACGAACCTGAGAAATGAAATTAGCCCCCGGTAATGAGAGTGTTCCGGTGGTGCCTCAACGGAATCTTGGGGTTGGGATGAGGAGGTACGGCTCAATTTTGGTAAGAGCTTCGGTCGCCAATGAAAATGCCATTGATGGCGAAATCCACGGTTCAACATACGTTGAACCGACTGATTGATCGTCGATTTTCCAGCACCGTCTGGGCCAACGATGGCGACAAAATACCCGGTGGCCCGAAAGACTCGAGATATATGACGCACAAGGGTCATGACGTGTCGAACTATCCACTTGCCAACATGTCGGGACGCAAATCTTGACTCGAGCAACTGATTAAGCTCATCTGTCAAATGTTGGTCCACCACTTGCGGTGCAGACCGAAAAAATGCGTCTGCCAAGGCTGCTCCCTTAGCTCCCAACCATTTCTCAGCCATCACTTGATTTTCATGTCCACCCGACATAAATAAGCTTCGCATCACCTTTGTATTTGACTCTGTCCACGAATTCTTAATGATTCTTTTCAGGAAAAGATACTCAGCCTCACGTGCAACAGAACAGCGATATCCATAGGAAGTTTGTAAGCGATTTTCTAACAGGTACGACGTTGGCAGATGATACCGATTAATCCCATAGGGATCGTACAAACAGTCAAGATGCAGGAATGTGAACCCACGATCATTCAATATGGCTAGGATGTAATAATAGCCGCAAAAGACGTCATAAAAGAGCCTTTGAACTAACCGAATGCCGTTGTGGGATTTACAGATTTCTTCGATTATACGATCTAACAGTTCCCTGGGATCTTCCCCAAAAACAAGGTCGACATCAGAATCGACATCGGGAAACCTGGAATGTCCAGGATGCACAACAGCGTATTCGATGTCTTGATCGTTGAGTTTCCCCAATATCGTTGAAAGGAGAATCTGCTTGGCAGTCTGATCCTCGTTTGGAAGATCTGGAACCTCATGTTCGATCTTTTGACGGTTGGTGAGCACACGGTCCCTCGCCATGGAAAAAGTCTCAAGTCAGTGGATGCACATCGTACGACATCATGGCATTTCAGGGATCGCAGCGATTGATTCCAGCGATTGATAGATGGACATCAGACGTTCTTCATACATATTTTCTAGAATCCATCGAGGAAGACTTCTTTGACGAGGTTCCTCTGAAATTTCCTCTTGTTTGTAAATCGTGCTGTATGGTTGATCGAGTGAATACCCTAGAAATTGGCTGAGTCGTTTTTGAGCGTCTTTCTGCTTTCTTGCAACTCCCTGAATGTTTAACACCAGGCACTTTGAAGGATGACGTTTATAAAAATCCACGATTCGAGCGTTGTAGGCAATCCACGCAATATAGGCCAGCCATGGCATCAACATGAGTCGACGATCAGTTCCTCGCTTAAAAAGAGAGTCAGCGACTAATTGTGGATGCCGATAGAGGAATATAAAAGGGATATCAGGCAAATGGCTAGACCAAAGATCAAGAAAAAGCGTTGTGCGAGGATCTTTCCAGCCCCATCTTGCAAATTTTTGCTTCCGAGCATCGATAAGACGTTCAACGGTTTGATGACTTTCTGGAGAAATGGTGAGGTGTGCTCGTGGGTTATACATATGGCACCGATTATCCGCCAGCATACCGTCATGAAACTCAACAAATTCGATATCTTCAAAATGACCGCGTGGATTTCCCTTGGCTGGGCCCACCAGCTTTTCACCCATTGAAATGCCGCACTGCTCAAGGTAACTCGACATCAGCGATGTCCCCGAGCGATGCATCCCTGTCAGACATATGATCATGGGTTCAAACGTATTCAGGCCATTCTCTCATTGCAATCTTTATTGTTGAGCTTGATGTAATGCACCCCATTTATCAAGTGGCTTCGAACTGAGTCAGAGGGCTTGGGTGCTGGTCCTGTTCGAATTGCGTCGGGTTCGCTAGCCCAAGGCCGAGTGATGATGCGGGTGTTATCGTTTTCCATCCACGCGGCCAAGGCCGCGTGCAATTCGCGGTGACTCCTCCACTCACGTAACCAGATAAGCTCTTCTTTCATTGTCCGTATAAGATGTTCCGTATCGGCATGGCCCTTGGGATTGTTGTCGCTCGTAAAGGCCTACCTAATGCCTCATGCCCTGCATGCTTGGATAAAGGCTTTGCCCGTCGGCTGCCCCCCATTGTCACTCATGAGGAGCACCCCTTGTTCCTTGACTCCTTGTGGTAATTGTTGCTGAAGGCCGGCTTCAAGGGCCTGGAGCCAATCCTGAGCTGTAGTCCGTGTCGCCCGCCCGCCACCTCACAATCTTTTTCGTGTACCAGGCTAAGACGAGGACAATCTAGAGCCAGCCCTCTGGCTCCACGAGCACCTTCGTCAGGTCTAGCCCCCCCACCGATTGGGCCGCTGGGGTTTGAGCTTCTTGCGGATCGGCGTTCGGGGGGCATGCAACCGACGGTTGGCTGGCACCAGCCACTGATGCTTACGCATAAAGCGACATTGCGTTCCGCCACTGACGCAGACTCTTGCCGAGTCATGGCCCCCGTCTCTTTTTTTGGCTCTCGGGGCAGTTCGCCCACCACCTGGTTGAGTCGAGCAGCTCTTGCTGCCTTCCCGCTTCCTGTTGGCTGCGCTGATGGCCCTCAAAGGCTAGGCTGGCATGAGTCTGCAATTGGTCACGCCATGGATAATACTGGGCTTGACTCGTTTGATGTTCTGTACACCAAGCTACCGCCGACTTCCCTTTGAGCCCTTGCACCACAATGGCTGCTTTCGTATTGGCATCCCACTCCGCCACTTCAGACTGATGCCTCGCGCGTTGATCAGCCACACTGGACTCAGTTTGCAGAGTCGTTGTCTTAATAGGGGGCAATATTACAAAAACCGTATTCATAAAGAATGTTTTTTTCGAATTGAGGTATAAAGCGACTCATAGACCGAGGCCTGAAGCAAGAACTGATCTTTGAGTTAGAACATTCCTTATGATGTGTGCCAAAAGCCGAAGCAAGATGGATTCTGGCGGTTCAACAAACTTTCAAATCCTCATCCATTACTTGCCGACGTAATCTGAATACGTTGATAAGCCCACACAAAAGATAGCGTAATCACCAGCTGAGTGACAATTAACACAAACATTGTTCCTGCGAGACTAGCATAGTACATAGCGGGAAAACTCAATAGTATAGCAACAAGAGTTCCGATCGACGTACCAATAAAGATGGATCGAGTTTCTCGACAGACTCGCAAAGCAATACCGAATGGCCTCTGAAAAAACCCCAAAAAATAGAATAAAGACCATGCGATAACGACCCAGCCATAACCTACATAGCTGCTACCATACACTAGTGACAGCCAGAAATCTGGCGCAAGCGAGGCAGTGATTACGAGCAGCCCTGTCATACTTCCACCGAGAATGGAAAGTCGGAAAATATAACGATTCAGCTCCAAGTGCCCACCAGAAGCAAAAATTTTTGTAGCACGGGGTGTCGCAAAGTTTTCTATCGCTAGAAATAAAATATTACAGACACCAACGATATTTCGAGCCGCGCTCATTGCACCAACAGCCACCACAGAAACGAAGAATGCCGTGAGGTAGATGACAGCCTGTGTACCACTCCAATATGAAATGTTTCGAGCAAGGAGCCATTTACCAAAACTCCAATGACTGGAGACGATGGACAAAAGGTCATTTAGGCTTAGTCTCAATAGTTGAAAACCTGATTGGAATTTGTGCATGCCATGGAGAACACCCAAAAATGATGTTGCAGCCATAATGTGAAGGCAATCCTCCACTGACAGCCCCATCGTCATATGCATCAACAATAAACCGAAGATCTGGCCCCCGTAACTGAGACCATCGTTCCACATGGCGTACTTTCCCTTATCTAGTGAGAAAAAGTAACGCCGGAAAAAGTCTTGCATGAGAAATCCAGCCGTTGCTGCTGCCAAAGGAAGGTACAGTTTATGGACAGTCTGATTAAAGAAAAAATAATGAAACAGGTGACCAAGAGTTAAAATTACAAGAAAAAAAAATGAGGCTACAAAGACCTGCAGGACAAAAACTGAACGATAGTAGTTGTCAGCTCTATCAGAGTTAAGAGTCGGCCCGTTAACCATCATTGGAGTGACAATTAGAGCCATCTGCATGTTGGAAGCGAATAATATGACACCAAAAGCAAGAACAAACTCTCCATACGCTTCCATATCTAGGAATCGAGCAAGCAGTAAGCCTGTAATGAAATTGGAACCACTAACAAGGGCCTGGTCAAAAATGACTATATTTGTTGCTGTTCTGGTCAAAGTCGTTTAGTGGATTCGTGAATTACCAGAGATAAGGACCCCCAAAAATTCCAGCTTTATGAATGGTGCAAGAAGCTATGACACTGAAGTGACTTGTGAGGCCTATAGATATTTCAGGAGTATATTCGCACGAGCAGCAGCGAACTACGGTCAGGCGAAAAATTCACATTTTCCGAAAATAGTTCACACTACCTTGAAGGTCCGTCAGCAAGACCCTGCCAAGAACATGGAACAAAGGACAATGCACTATTCGGTTTATCATGAGCATGGCAAAAAATAGCCATTACAGTTTTCTTAAGAATGGGAAAACACTCATTAAACTTGGTTCAAGTCTTCTCTTTTCTAAGTTGTTGTATTATTTTTTTTCTGACTACATGAGGGCTATCAACGAGCAAGCTGTCCTTTAACCAGGTCGGCCAAGGGCCATCTGTTTTCCCAGTGGCTTCCTGAAGATAGGTGGCCAAATACCGAAGATCATCGATCGCCTCTCGCCACCCTTCCCACTGGAGCGTAGGAATTGGTTTGCCCTCCGTGGGATAAGCCATGACGCCAGGTCGGTAATTCTGTACTCCCCACTGTGCCCAGTCATCCCAACAATACCCGGATTGATAGGCATACGAAAAGATCCCACTAAAACCTTTTCGAACCATGCTGAACCCATAGGTCGCTCGTGTAGTTGCCGGACGCTCCTCGGTAGAATGCGGCATGCCATAAGCCAGAGGTGCTATACCGTCAGCCTTCAAAGATGAAATAACATGCTCCGATGTGTCATGTTGGATAATGGCCACATCCAGAAGTCCCTTCAGGCGTTGGGCAATAGAGGCCTTTGTCACCGCAGTTATGTTCAAAGCATCAAAGGCATGGACAGTCTCGAATGTATGTCGTTGACTGATTAGTTGGTGATACTTTTTCTCGTCTTGGTTGTATACCCATAATCGTCGATAACCAAGTGATATGCTTAGATTTCGTAACGCATCAATCTTCCTTGTATACTGAGCTGGTGAGTTTGATTCATTCATGTTCCAATCAATATAGACCAGTTTGTCATTTGAATACCCGGCATCGAGCAACATTTTGGCCGAGTCTCGGAAATTTTCAAAGGCATGTTGAATTCCTTTTTCGGGGCTATGGCTATTATATTGATGGTCAAGACCCACAGTGTCCACCCCGTGCTCTTTCATATCGAGAAATTCTTCCTGCATCTGTCGTCTCGTCTTAGACCTACCTGTAAAACTCGTGGACTTCGGGTTCGTCAACCAACCAAGATAAAACATACCCACTGTGTAGGCAGGTTTGAGTAGGCGTTGCTGTAGCACTTCGACGTCTAGATCGACATGGTCTTGAATTTTGAGCCCATCGCGATTCATCGTAATGGAAATTGTTCCGCTATAATGGCCAGCTGGAATGGTCTCTGGCAATTTGACAGTGACCCAAATCTGTTTATTTGTACATGCCTGAACCGTAAAGGGAAGAAGGCTTGGTGCATCATATATGGTAGGGCGTGTACGCACTAAATTGACTTGACGTTGATGATCAACCTGCACTAATTGATCATCATGCAATAATAATTCGGAGACAAATTGTTTGGTTTGTCCAGGCGCCACACGTCTCATGATTGCGGCAGATTGATACCAAGACTTGACAATCCGAACATCGAGGAGGCCCGCTGGGATGCTTTCTTGATCTTCCAAAGATTTTAGGTCATGCGCCTTGACGACCACGTTTGAGAGAGGGGATGTTCCCGCACGTAAGACGAAACTCGCTGGTTCATATTCGCCAGGAGATGCCACAATGCTGACAACCCGACGATCTGAAGTATTGGGAACCGGATCCGAGTACGGAAGAATCCATTCATCGCTCAATGGGTTATCAACTACCACAACTTTATGCGTAGTCGCCGTTACTGACCAATTTGGACGTCGAATCTTTGCGGGCATTTTCTGGGCTTCGCCATAGACGGTCCATGCATCGCCAGGCATCACATCCTCTTGCTCTTTCACACAAAGAGACGATTGCACTCCTGATTCAGCATATTTATCCTGCTCAGATGATCTGCCTGGATATGCACTTCCGAAGATCGTACATGGAAAGGCGGTCCCTAAGGCAAATAGTACAACTGGCAAAATAAATCTAGGACGAAGAAAATTCGAGTACATGGGCTAATTCAAAATTGCAATAGTATAGACGGGTAATCGTACAATGAGATTACGTTACTCTAAATACTTGTATTTGTAACGTGGTTCGGGCATATCACTGGGGCCATCAGCCTCCTCCATAGATTCTTGTATGATGCCCGTGGGATTCTCAGCAGTCTGCTCTTGGACTCCTAGATTGATAGTTGCAAATGCGGCTAATGTCAACATCAGCATAAACTCCTTTTCATGTGAGGCCAGTCCGGAGCTTGTTAACCCTCGAACTAATAGGAAGGCATATAATGAAAGCACTTCGGATCGGCAATGTAGAATTGCCGTCGGCAAGTTCTTTACCAGTACGTTTTGGGGTCGAAATATGCGAACGCCAGTATAAAACAGTGAAAAGCCCCATAACATACATCCAACGAGACCAACCCCGACAATAATCTCAAAGAATGAACCATGGAGTGTACTGGCTCCATCATTTAATACATCAAAACGTCCCGCAGAAGCAAAACCATTACCCCAAAAAGGCGATTCTTTAAAGAGCTCCCAGGCAGCTTTCCAACCTACGGTTCTTCCTGAAAGAGACTCTAGGGTAGAATCGGCCTGCCCCTTACGAAACCAATCTCTAGCAAACTCTTGAACAATTCCTCCAATCAAAATAAGACTGATTCCGCCAAGTAATGTAAAAAAAAGAGCTTTTCTCCTACTAAAGAAGAAAAAGTTAAGCAGACCGAACACAAACGCTATCAGGGCAGTTCTCGAAGTAGTAAGTATCATTGTAAGAGCCATGGCTACCGCGATTACTGCATAGAATCCTCGTCTACGCGTGCAGTTGAATAATCTCATCAAGGCCACCAATGCCGAAATAGCCGAAAAAGACCCCAGGCTATTCGAGTTGAGTCGTGGGTAATAACCCTGGAGGCGAAAAGGAACCAACCCTTTCTCAGACACAAAAGCATAACCTGGGTTCACAAGGACACCAATCCATGCTGTCGCGGCAGTTAGTCCTATCAACAACAATGTAAGATTATAAGTTTTCCTTATAGACGCGAATGGCCTTTGATGGCCTATAATGACTGCAATCACAAGAACATCAGCCAAAATTTCCAAACCTTTCCACATTGAATAAAAATAGAGGGAAGCAAATGTAGAAGAAAACAATGCGATGATTGCGAAGAAAAAAAATGTAGCGAGCGGCAGCTTTACTAGTGCCCGTATAGCCATACCATTTCCGGGTAAGGAGAGTATGGCAATAGTACCAGCCAGCATTACCATCAGTATTCGAAAAGCACTCTGAGGATCTAAAGAGGTTACTGATTGCCCACTACGCGGGAACAACATTAAAAGATTGAGGTACAGGAGCAACCATGCAAAATGCTGAGATCTAAATGGCACAGTTGATGTCTCTTCCATAGTGTTCCTACGCTCTTCCATACTGCCAATTCATTATCTTAAAACAATTACAACCATCTCAGTGAGTTACACAAATTATTTCAGAATAATCACATAATGATACATAGGGAAATATCAGATAAAAAATTTCACATAAACTCCCTTGATGGACTAAGGGGTTTCGCTGCATTAATAGTGGTATTCAGCCACACGAGTAACTCAGGTATGTTTTTCATTCCTTTTCTTGACTTGAGAGGTATTGGAAAGTCAGGCGTGTTTCTATTCTTCCTTCTTAGCTCTTTTTTACTAACGCTTCCTTTACTGCATAAAGGCAAAGACATTCTGACAATTTCAGCAATGTCCCACTATTGGCAAAGACGTTTTTTTCGTATATACCCACTTTATACTCTTTATTTGCTGCTTGGCTTAATAAGTTCGTTTGTAATAAGTAGGTACTTAGGAATGCCTGATATAGGCGTTCCATTCTTTTTAGACTTCCCTGGCTTTGTAAATCATTTTCTTCTTTTAGAAGGGAAAGGGGTTACTTGGAGCATAGCGGTAGAATTTAAATTTTATTTTATACTTCCATTATTAGTTATTATCACTGTTTTTATTCGTTCCTATGGCTTTTTGAGCGTCATACTATTCTTTATAGTATTGATTATATGTTCTCAAATTATATCTCCTCAGCATGATTCTTTGACAAACGACTCCAGACTACTACCTTATATGCCAATTTTCATTATTGGTGTACTTCTCGCGGTTTTACAAGATTACATCCATAATAGTCAGTCAAATGAAATTGTTGTCAAAATTTGCAGACATTTAGGGTATATAGGTTTAGTTGGGGTAGTCGCTATGACACCTCTAGTTATTTCGTTGTTTGGGAATAGAGTTCCCAATAATTACCTTCATAAAGAATTTATTTTATATTCGATATTGTGGTCATTTGTTCTTTTATCTTCAATAAATTATAAAGGGCTTATCCGCAAGTTTTTCACCTTACCTATTCTTAGGTTTTATGGTGCATTAAGTTTTAGTTTATATCTCTTCCATCCTATTTTCTTGAACATTATAAAAAGACTAGAAATAAACGGGTATGCAAGTTTTTGGTTGGTCTTATTGAGTTCTACTATCGCGGCTTATTTTTCATTTAAAATTATTGAAGAACCTGCTTCAAAGTATGGTGCCATTGATCCTCCCCCACCAGATCGGACAGGGAGTTAAGCTGCCTGTTCAAAAACCATCGGGATCTGATGTCCAATTGCCGAATGCCTTCTCTGTCGATTGTAATACGTTTCGATGTATTCAAAGATGCTCGATTGATCCTGACGTCGCGTGCTATACCGCTCGCGGTGAATGAGTTCGACTTTCAGTGCATGCAAGAAACTCTCCGTCACCGCATTATCATAGCAGTTAGCCGTGTGCGAGTTATATTCGAAAGTGGTGTTTGCGGTGAGTTGAAAAGACGCGGCGTCTCGGGTTGAACTGGTTGTTGCCAGACATCCACATTCAACCACAAAGGAGAGACGCCACGATGCCAAAGAGTACCAAAACAGACGAGGCAGATCGAGGAACTACGGACACGCTGACGGAATTAATGCGGGTAGGCGCTCGCAAACTCATTGCGCAAGCCCTCGAAGCGGAGGGCACTTGTAAGCTTCCCCGTCAAGCGGACAGTTGCAAGGTAGAGTTTTCCGGTCTGGGTTCGTGAAATGTACACGGGGCTTTTCCTTGCAGCGCCTCGTGTGGTCGGCGTTCATTATAGACCGTCAGCCATTCCGCGGTGATCTCCGCACATCTTCCAAATTCCGAAACAAGTAGGGATCGAGCACCTCATTTCGATAGGTCCGATTAAACCGCTCAATGAAGGCATTCTGCGTGGGGCGCCCCGGCTGGATGTAATAGATCAATACCCGATTCGCTTTCCCCCAGTCTTGAAGACAGTGCGCTAAGAATTCTGGGCCATTATCCACCCGAATCATGTGAGGCAGATCACGTTCGGTTTTCAAGCGCTCAAGGACTCGAATGACCCGCTCCGCACGGAGCGACGTATCAATTTCAATCGCCAGTGCCTCTCGATTGAAGTCATCGATAATATTCAAGGTGCGAAACCGCGACCCGTGATACAAGGCATCACTCATGAAGTCGGCCGACCAGACTTCGTTCGGTCCTTCTGAGACAAATACTGGGAGTGAGGGTCGCTTGGGTAACCGAGGTTTGGTACGGCGGGGCTGATTGAGCCCTAATTGCCGATACACGCGATACATGCGTTTGTGATTCCAAGTATGGCCCAGGGCTCGTAACTGCCTCATATATTTCCACACGCCCCAGCAGGGATGCGTCTCAACTAACGCATTGAGGGCGTCGATCACTTCCTGGTCACGCACCTGTCAATCAACTGGCGCGTGATAGTACGCCGACCGAGCCAGTCTGAGGGCAGTACATCCTCGTACAATAGAGATGCCATGAGTTTCGTGCATCGTGTGCACCGCCTCACGTTTCTCGGTCGGCGTCAGAGCTTTTTTTCGATCACATCCTTGAGCGCCCGATTCTCTAAGGCCAGATCCGCGTACATGCGCTTGAGCTTGCTCAGTTCGCTCTCGGTTTCTTTGAGCCGCTTGAGATCTGAGGCCTCGAGCCCCCCGTACTTCGCTTTCCAATTATAATAGCTGGCATCATTGATCCCATGTTCCCGACAAAGAGCCTTGACCTTGATCCCGGCATCACCTTGCTTCAAGATGGCGACAATTTGGCTTTCGCTCAATCGAGTCCGTTTCATGAGAACCTCCTGGGCTATTCTGCCAGAACGCTCTACGTTTAATCTGTCCTCGATTGGGGGAAGCTTACATAAGGTTCGACCTAACAGAATTGAGCATTTTATGCGATCCAAACTGACAGAGCACCAGATGTATATTACCATGCACGGAAAGTGCTATTAGGGCCTTGACCAGTATTTTGCCATTCGTAATGAATAATATACCAAGCCCAATTGACTCCAGTTTCAGGCTCTGGGACGAAGTAGGTGTTCCGATCAAAGAAATTTTTCGAGAGATTGTCTACTTCAGAATCCGCTCCTACCACTCCCGTTTGAGCTGATCCAATCAGTTTGATCGTATTATCTACGACTTTCACGTTGTGAATCGTGGTCGAAGCAGGTGGGGCCAAGTCACCTATAGCATCTCTCATACAAATCCCATTACTGTCTTCCGTCGACTCCACGTGGTTATTGCGAATCGTCACATCTGAACTCATCAAGAGGTAAATTTGTGAACCATGAAAACAGGATTTGCCTATGTACTTCCGAGCATTATTGATCGTCACGTTATGATGGATGTCAGCTCCCCAAGAGGCTTCATGTTGAATGCCGTTGCCAATATTGCCCTCAACCCGGTTAAAGGCGATCTCGATATTGGGCCCTACGTTATAGTCATGATGGAGCCCGTGACCGTTGTTGTGATGGATCCAATTATTTTTCCAGGTTAGTCCAGTGACTCCCGTGGATGAGCCAATGACTTTGGCGGTTCCGGCGGTGGCCCAGGGAAGATTGCGCGTATTGTTATAGGAAATCTCGTTACCATCGATCAGCATGTTTTGATTGAGCCCCGGGCCAACAGTGATCCCGTACCGCCCATTATGGTGGATATGGTTATTCCGCAGTCTGATGCCTTGGCCAAGATGAATGCCGGTCTCATAGTTGTTTCGGATTTCATTGTTTTCGATTGTCCAGTAATCTCCAGCCTTGATGGTATTACGCGTTGCAAAATCATCATAGGCATTTTGGAAATTTTGGATGATCAGGCCGCGGATCGTGACATTTTGTTGATTGGGGTTGCCACTCCTTCCAGAAAAAGCATGGGTGATCGTATTGCGGCCATCCAGAATAGCCCCTGGTGCCCCAATGTATCGATCGTTCGCACGGGCGTCGATCGGCGCAGACAGTCGATGGGTACCGGCTTGAAAACAAAACGTAGTCCCAGCCGCATGCGATTGGACGATGTTCACAGCATTGCTAGTAGGAGCAATGGTGACGCCAGAGCAAATAGCAGGAGGCGCGAGGGTCTTAAGAGAGAGGGATGAAGTTTGTGAGGAATTGTTCGCCGGTGAAGCATCGTCAAACGCTGCAATCCGATAACTATACGTGGTATTAGCCTTTAAATTGAGATCGCTAAAGTGCGGTTCGGTCACGGTGGCAATCTGCGAACTATTGCGAAACACCTTGTAGCCTGCCACCTCTCCTCCACCCGTATCTCGAGAGGAAGTCCACCAGAGGACGATTTTCTTGTGACTGACAGCTTTCCCCGTAAAGTTTGGGGGGACTGTTGGCGCGGAGCCTGTGTTTCCGGATGATAATGGCGAGGACGTTGTGACGGTGGCGGTATTGGACTTGGGGGATTTATTGCGTGGCTTGGCGTTGTCGAACGCATCGACACGATAGCTATATTGGGTATTGGGTTGGGCAGTCGGGTCGCTATAGCTGGTGCTGGTGATATTCGCTTTCAGCTTCGCGCCATCGCGATAGACATCGTAGCCCGCCACGACGCCACCGCCCAAATCCGTAGAGGCCGTCCAGACTAGATTAACTTGTGTGGGACTGCTGGCAGTGGCCGTCAAGTTGCCAGGGATGGTTGGTGCCTCTGTGTCAGCGGCAAAGCTTGCACAACTGAATCCGGCAAAAATTACTAGACAAGCAGCGAAGAAGGGAATGCGAAAATGTCTACTGAGGGAATGACTGTAAGTCATAAGACTTTCCTTCCTTGAGTAGTTGTAATTTTTGTTTAAAAACGGACGAGTCATAAACATAGATGGGAATCCGACCGCTTGAGATCTCCATCAGAAATGCAGGGTTGGAGGAAAAAATCAAAAAACGAGGTGACGAGTATGTACGTCGATAAAAGAGAAAGTTCGTGAAGTCCCAGAACTTACACCAAAATATTTTCTCTCAGCATGTGCTCAAAAAAACCGTTTTGTTTTTTGGGAACGGCAAGCAATTTAAGTGCCGCAAAGAAATGTAATAAAAAAATTTCATGATACTTGTGCTAGAAAGTCTTTAATATTTGGGAGTTTACCAATGACTTGCATTTTGAAAAGAACCTAATAGAAGGTTGGCGAAAAAGTGTAATTACCGAATGAATCGGCATTCATTGAAACTACGTACACACAGTCGAATCTATACGTATACACAGTCGAATCTAAATGTAGCTATTTCAACTAGGTCCTTGTTGGGAGGGAGCAAGAAGGCCAGATGATAGTGTGGTAAAAAAGGTTGTCTCTGCTGATTGGTTAGTCCTTAGACGTTTACGTGCGTTGTTCAATCTGAGGTGGCTTCTGCTTTAGGCAGCAAAATGGATGAATAGTTTTTCTAAAATTTGTGGAGTGAAGCTTCAGCGACTACCCATTCAAGATGATGTCTCTGAGAGAATATCAATTCAGGGTCCAGTCCGAAGTGGACCAGACCCTGGTTTTTCCGTTATGCCTTACGGGATTTAAAATGACTACCATAAGAAAAACGAGCTATTGGCCCCTTGGCCTTTAGCCTGCCATTCTCCTTTATCGACATAATTGGTCCAGTGACGGCCCAAAATTGGCTCTGGGACGAAGTAGGTGTTCCGATCAAAGAAATTTTTCGAGAGATTGTCTACTTCAGAATCCGCTCCTACCACTCCCGTTTGAGCTGATCCAATCAGTTTGATCGTATTATCTACGACTTTCACGTTGTGAATCGTGGTCGAAGCAGGTGGGGCCAAGTCACCTATAGCATCTCTCATACAAATCCCATTACTGTCTTCCGTCGACTCCACGTGGTTATTGCGAATCGTCACATCTGAACTCATCAAGAGGTAAATTTGTGAACCATGAAAACAGGATTTGCCTATGTACTTCCGAGCATTATTGATCGTCACGTTATGATGGATGTCAGCTCCCCAAGAGGCTTCATGTTGAATGCCGTTGCCAATATTGCCCTCAACCCGGTTAAAGGCGATCTCGATATTGGGCCCTACGTTATAGTCATGATGGAGCCCGTGACCGTTGTTGTGATGGATCCAATTATTTTTCCAGGTTAGTCCAGTGACTCCCGTGGATGAGCCAATGACTTTGGCGGTTCCGGCGGTGGCCCAGGGAAGATTGCGCGTATTGTTATAGGAAATCTCGTTACCATCGATCAGCATGTTTTGATTGAGCCCCGGGCCAACAGTGATCCCGTACCGCCCATTATGGTGGATATGGTTATTCCGCAGTCTGATGCCTTGGCCAAGATGAATGCCGGTCTCATAGTTGTTTCGGATTTCATTGTTTTCGATTGTCCAGTAATCTCCAGCCTTGATGGTATTACGCGTTGCAAAATCATCATAGGCATTTTGGAAATTTTGGATGATCAGGCCGCGGATCGTGACATTTTGTTGATTGGGGTTGCCACTCCTTCCAGAAAAAGCATGGGTGATCGTATTGCGGCCATCCAGAATAGCCCCTGGTGCCCCAATGTATCGATCGTTCGCACGGGCGTCGATCGGCGCAGACAGTCGATGGGTACCGGCTTGAAAACAAAACGTAGTCCCAGCCGCATGCGATTGGACGATGTTCACAGCATTGTCAGTAGGAGCAATGGTGACGCCAACGCAGGCTGGTTCCTCGGCTGGTACTGCCACTTCAAGGGCGGGAGACAAGATAGAAAGATTTGCAGGTACGGCGTCGTCAAATGCAACAACACGATAACTATAGATAGTGTTGGCTTGCACGGCCAAATCGCTGTAGTGCGGTTCGGTTACAGTAGCAATCGATACGCCATCCCGGTAAACAATGTACCCCATGACCACACCTCCACTAGTATCCCGTGAAGATGTCCACCACAGAGTAACTTTTCTTGGATTAATGGCTTTTCCGGTCAAATTGGGCGGAACTGTTGGAAGATCGACATCACTAACAGGTGGTGTGGATTTTGGTGTTGTGACTGAGGCCGTATTGGATTTGGGGGACTTGTTGCGCGGGGAAGCATCATCGAACGCATCGACTTGGTAGCTATAAGTGGTATTAGGTTGGGCGGTCGGGTCGCTATAGCTGGTACTGGTGATATTCGCTTTCAGCTTTGCCCCATCTCGCCAGATGTCGTAGCCAGCCACAACGCCACCGCCCAAATCCGTAGAGGCCGTCCAGACTAGCTTAACTTGTGTGGGACTGCTAGCAGTGGCGGTGAGATTACTTGGAGTGGTTGGTCTGGCTGTATCATTGGTAGTGCTGGGCGTTGTAAGACTTACCATGTTTGATTTCCTTGACTTATTGCGTGGGGAAGCATCATCGAAGGCATCGACTTGATAGCTATAGATGGTGTTAGGTTGGGCCGTCGTGTCGCTAAAACTGGTACTGATGACGCTCGCTTTCAGCTTTGCACCATCGCGATAGATGTCGTAGCCCGCCACGACGCCACCGCCTAAATCTGTAGAAGCCGTCCATGACAAGTTGACTTGTGTGGGGCTGCTGGCGATAGCGGAGAGATTGCCGGGAGCAATGGGACCTTCGCTGTCGGTGGTCGTTGCGGTTCCAGGCATCGTAAGGCTTGCCGTATTAGATTTGGGGGACTTATTCCGCGGGGAAGCATCGTCAAAGGCATCGACCTGATAGCTATAGGTGGTGTTGGATTGGACCGTCAGGTCGCTATAACTAGTACTGGTCACATTATTCTTAATCTTGACGCCATTGCGGTAGACGTCGTAGCCCGCCACGACGCCACCGCCGAGATCAGTGGAGGCTCCCCAGGTCAGATCGACGCGAACCGAATTACTAACATTGGCCGTAAGATTACTGGGGATGGTTGGTGCTTCTGTGTCGGCGGCAAACGCACTGTTTATTGTTCCTCCCAATATCACAAGGCAGGTTGTCAGAAGAGAAATTGTATTGTTCCTGCATCGAGCCATACACTTACTCCTTTTTGAGTTAGGTTTGAGAGCATGCAGTCCATCAATTAGCTGTTCGCACGCTTCGTTGAGTTTTATGATGTTGATGTATGAATGCCTAAGCCTCCGTTAACGTTGCAGTCACGATGAATCTTTCCGACGAAGTTGTTTTATGTACTCGCTCTGGGTCGGTGTTCACTCAGACTGTGAATGGACAGAAGCTCATGTCGTCTTTGTCGGACTGATTGCCAAATTCTTGATGAGAATCTGGCGTCCGTTTCTCCACTATTTCTGTGGTTTTTGGGAGATGGGTTGTTGGGTCGAACTATTGGAAGAGTGGTGACCGTTGGAAATATTGACAGAATCGCGTCAGCGATGTGATGGAGAGTGTTTGTTGAAACTGAACCGCGGGCGATAGGATGTTAGAAAAAGGACGCCATCTTTGGACGGGGCAAAGCGGAGCAGGAATCAGGAAGCCGTGTGACCAGGCTTATGTTATTGCACAATGTAGAATAGTGTTTTTTCTTTGTTGAGTTGCCGCGAGCTTCGAAACAATGCGTGGGTCTTCATTCGTTCTAGCATTTTCTAAGACGAAGGCATGCGCTACTCGGGCTTCGACAGACAAGATGTGTGAGAACGTGGAAATATTAGTTCTCGTTTATATATACTGGGATTTTCGGTTGTCGCTATTTATGTCGTTAAATGTAAGATACTTTTCAGTTCACCGTTCCATTTTCCATCAGAAGACGTGCACGGAATACCGCAGTATCGTTTCGCCCTTGTTGTAAGCTGTAAACACGTGGTCTTTTGCCGGAGACGAGCTAGAAGGACATCGCAACAAATCTATTGTTGCCCTCGACGGCGAAGAGCTCCGCTTTAGACTAGACAGGCTTCTGTGGTGGCAAGAAGTGTTCACACGGGCCCGAAGAGTCGGTCATCACGTGTTCAGTCCGTTGAAGCTTGATGCTCTGCCAGAGCGTGCTCCGAGCACGACGCCTCACGTGCTAGTGTCAGCTGCGAGGAAGCGCCGCAAAGTCGATCAGCAACAAGTCAGACCCCTATGACTTGAAACTCCAAGCCTTCCAGGTGCAGAGTCAATGCCAAGCGGCTTGGGACAGAGGTAGCCGTATCGGATTTGTGAGCGACTGTAAAATAAACGCACACGTTTTACATTTGTAGCATTGCCGTCCGCTCTTGATGCCACTTTTAACTTTGTCAGGACTCATACACCAGGGACAATTCAGCATGGTCACCTCCAGAATATGGTGAGGAGACCACTTAACGTACATACCTTAAGTTAACAAAAGCCCTTACTTTTAAGACTATGAAAATACTTTTATGTCATAATTTCTTACGCTCATCGGCTCCCAGCGGCGAAGATGCTGCATATCGAAATGAACGATCGTTACTTGAATCTAACGGGCACAAAGTTTATGTCTTCGAACGGTTCAATGATCAAATCGATGAGTCAACCTTGATGAAACGACTTAGACTCGGGCTGGATACAGCATGGTCCCAAGAATCGTATCGTGACCTTTCAAATTTAATTAGGAAGACCCAACCCGATATCGTCCATTTCCATAACACGTTTCCAATGATTTCTCCCAGTGCCTATTTCGCATGTCGTGATAATAAGGTGCCGGTTGTCCAAACTCTGCACAACTACCGACTTATTTGCCCCAATGGACTTTTATTACGAAACAATCGTCCCTGTGAAGACTGCGTCGGCACATCTCTTATTCCTGCGCTTCAACACCGCTGTTATCGAAAATCCTTACCAGCAACGAGCGCTATTACATGGATGTTACTCCGCCATCGATGGCAAGATACTTATCGTCTCTTGGTTAATCGTTATATAGCCTTAACAGAATTTTCTGCAGGTCGTTACATAAAGGGTGGGTTTCAAAAAGAACAAATTGACGTCAAGCCTAATTTCCTGATGCACGATCCTAAACGTGGCCAGGGAAAAGGTAACTACGTTGTGTATGTAGGACGTTTAGCAGAAGAGAAAGGGGTGCGTACTCTACTGACTTCATGGCAATCGATGTCCGATCTTCCACTTAAGATCCTTGGGGATGGACCTCTGCGAAACTCTATGGAGGAACTCGCAAAGAAAAACAATCTTGCAGTTGAATTCTTAGGATATTGCACGCAAGAAATGATCCACAAAGTAGTGGGGGAAAGCCAATGCCTTATCATTCCATCAGAATGGTATGAAGGTTTCCCAATGGTCCTCTTAGAAGCGTACGCTTGTGGAACACCGGTTGTCTCGTCCCGTATCGGAAGTTTAGATTCAATTGTAAAAGAAGGTGAAAGTGGAGTAAAATTCGAACCAGGGAATCCAATAGATCTAGCAAAAAAAGTCAAGCAACTGACAGCTGATAAACATCGACTTTCTCGAATGAGGGATGGAGCATACTCTCTGTATCAAAGATACTACACTGCCGAACACAATTATTCGAAATTAATCGACATATATCATCGAACTATCGAGACATTTCACAATACAACATCAACATAAGTATGTGTAAGGAAATTTATACTTAATGCGGCAGGTGAGTTCTTTTCTTGGCGTCCTAATCGACCGCGCTTCTCTTAAGGATTGTGTCAACAAATCTCTCGGAGCTATATCTGGCATTGAAAGACCAGTGGTTTTTGCCTGTGCTAACCCCCACTCTCTGACTACGGCACAATCTGATACTTCCTTTAGAGACGCTCTTAACGAGGCGGATATTGTCGTTCCCGATGGAGTAGGCATTTCGCTACTGGCCAAGGTATGTGGCATTTCGCTAGGCCCAAGGATCACTGGTGCGGACTATTTTTTCGGAATTCTCAATGCTCTGTCTCAACTTGGATCTGGGAAAATCTACTTTTTTGGTTCTTCCTCAACAGTACTAGAGCTCATCGCCCAAAGATTTAAGGAAGATTTTCCATCTCTCAAGATTTGTGGACTTCAATCTCCACCTTTCGGCATGTGGGGAGACGAGGATAATGCTCACATGATTGAAGCAATCAATGAGGCTAAGCCAGACGTTCTATGGGTAGGGATGACTGCGCCAAAGCAGGAGAAATGGGTAAGTGCAAATCGTCACAAGCTGAATGTCCCAGTTATTGGCTCCATTGGTGCTGTGTTCGACTTTTATGCTCGTACGTTCCCTCGTGCACCTCAGTGGATGTGCAAGGCAGGACTGGAATGGCTCTATCGCCTCCTCAGAGAACCAAGGCGGATGTGGAAACGGAATTTTCTCTCTACCCCTCACTTCGTTGCACTATCTATCTACAGACATTTACTGAAAATCCAAGAATCTTCTCGCAGTTCAAACTAGGAAGCGTCCTGCCAACCGCCAACAACTTTCTTCATGAGGAAAAAAGCCTTAATTACAGGCATTACCGGTCAAGATGGCTCATATCTGGCTGATTTTTTGCTCGCCAAAGGATACGAGGTCTATGGAATTATCCGTCGTTCGAGCTCGTTTAACACCGGCCGCATTGATCAAATCTATCAAGATCCTCATGTGACCAACCCGCGCCTTCGCCTTGTTTTCGGGGATTTGAATGATGCGAGTTCACTCAATCATATCCTCCGGACCGTTCAGCCTGATGAGATCTATAACCTTGGAGCACAAAGTCATGTCCGGGTGAGCTTTGATATTCCAGAATATACTGCCGACGTGACCGGAGTTGGGACCGTTCGCTTGCTCGAGGCGATTCGCGAGTCAGGACTGACTCCGAAGTTCTATCAGGCCTCATCAAGCGAGATGTTCGGAAAAGTTCAAGACATTCCCCAACGGGAAACGACGCCATTTTACCCAAGAAGTCCGTA
This sequence comes from Nitrospirales bacterium, assembly GCA_031315865.1. Taxonomy (NCBI): domain Bacteria; kingdom Pseudomonadati; phylum Nitrospirota; class Nitrospiria; order Nitrospirales; species Nitrospirales bacterium. Next base: position 2,492,649 of record JALDRJ010000002.1, on the reverse strand, counting down.
CGGAGCGGCCAAGGTCTATTCATATTGGATCACCGTCAATTATCGAGAGGCCTACAATCTCTTTGCCTGTAATGGCATTTTATTTAACCATGAATCTCCAAGACGTGGCGAAACCTTCGTGACACGAAAGATTACGAAAGCGGCGGCTCGTATCAAGCTAGGCATTCAGGACACCCTCTTTCTTGGAAACCTTGATGCCAAGCGAGACTGGGGATTCGCTGGCGATTATGTGCAAGCCATGTGGCTCATGTTACAGGCGGATACGCCGGACGACTATGTCGTGGCCACTGGCGAATCCCATACGGTGAAAGAATTCCTCGAAGTGGCCTTTGATCGTGTACAGCTCAATTGGCAGGACTATGTCAGGATCGACCCTAAATATTATCGCCCGACAGAAGTCGATCTTCTGATCGGTGATGCGTCGAAAGCCAAAGCCACTCTAGAATGGGAACCCAAAGTACGCTTTGATGAGTTGGCCGCCATGATGGTTGATGCCGACCTTGCGCTTGAACGAGAGCGGCTCGAAGGCACTCAAGGGAAAAGGGCCTAGTCATGTCCTATTGGACTGATCAACGAGTAGTCGTTACAGGGGGGGCTGGTTTTCTAGGCTCCTTTGTCGTGGAGCAGCTCAAAATCAGAGGCTGCAACCAAGTCTTCGTGCCAAGAAGCAACGAGTACAACTTAGTAGATATGGATGCCGTCAAACGATTGTACAAAGACGCCAGGCCAGACATTGTGCTTCATCTCGCCGCTCGCGTAGGTGGTATTGGAGCCAACCAGACCAACGCTGGGAAGTTTTTTTATGACAACCTCATGATGGGCACCCAGCTTATGGAAATCGGACGACAGCGGGAGGTGAAAAAATTTGTGGCCCTCGCCACGATCTGTGCCTATCCCAACCTCACGCCCATCCCTTTCAAAGAAGATGACCTCTGGAATGGCTATCCAGAAGAGACCAACGCACCCTATGGCCTGGCCAAAAAGATGCTGTTGGTCCAGTCTCAGGCCTATCGTCAACAATATCAATTTTCCTCCATTGTCCTCTTCCCCGTTAATTTATTCGGTCCGCGCGATAACTTCGATCTTGAAACCTCACACGTCATTCCCGCATTGATTCGTAAGTGCGCAGAGGCCAAGAAGGCGGGGGAACCTGAGATTGTCTTATGGGGAGATGGTTCACCGAGCCGGGAATTCCTGTACGTCGAAGATGCCGCAGAAGGGATTCTTCTTGCCGCAGAAGAATACGATCAAAGCCTGCCGGTTAATCTTGGAACAGGATCCGAGATAACGATCCGCAGTCTTGCCGCTCTTATTGCCGAAGAAGTGGGATTTTCTGGTGATATTGTCTGGGACACGTCAAAGCCCAATGGCCAGCCACGGCGATGCCTAGATGTCGGCCGGGCCAAACAGTTGTTTGGCTTTCACGCCAAACATTCGTTAGAGGAAGGTCTACGAAACACGATTCAATGGTTCCAAGCTCATCAAGACTCTCTTCGTGAAGTCCACTTCTGACCCTATAAAATTTTCACCTACCTCTAAGCACCAAGGAGCTATACTCGAAAGTGGTGTCTGATGTGAGTTGAAAAGACGCGGCGTCTCGGGTTGAACTGGGTGTTGCGAGACATCCTTAGATCAACCTCAAAAAAGGAGAGACGCCACGATGCAAGAGAGTACCAAACGACAACCAGAAGAGCCAGTGAGTCGGGATACGTTGACCGAGTTGCTGCGGACAGGAGCCCGGCGCCTGCTGGCTCATGCATTGGAAGCGGAGCGAGCGGAGCTAGTAGCTCAGTATGCTAAGCAGCAAGATGAGCATGGCCGGGCCATCGTCGTCGGCAATGGGTATCAGCCTGCGCGTGAGATTCAGACGGGGATCGGGCCGGTGACGGTTCAGGTGCCGAAGGTCCGGAGTCGGCAAGGCGAACCGGTCACGTTTCGCTCCGCGCTGGTCCCGCCCGACGTGCGCAAGACAGCCAGCTTCGAAGCGGCGGTCCCGTGGCTGTATTTGAAAGGGATTTCGGCGGGCGAGATGCAGACGGCCCTGGAAGTTTTAGTCGGTCCCGACGCCAAGGGGCTCTCGGCCAGCACGGTCGCCCGCCTGAAGCACACCTGGCGCGAAGAGTATGAGGCCTGGCGACAGCGTCGCATTGATAAAGAGCAGTGGGTGTATCTCTGGGTCGATGGGATCTACACTGGGCTCCGGGCTGACCAGCAGCGACTGTGTGTGTTGGTCGTCATCGGCGTGAACGCCCGAGGCGAGAAACACTTCTTGGCCATTGAGGATGGCGTGCGCGAGTCGACGCAGAGCTGGCGGGAGGTGCTCGCGAATCTGCAAGCCCGAGGGATGAAGGCGCCGAAGGTCGCGGTGGGAGACGGCGCGATGGGCTTCTGGGCGGCCTTGGAAGAACTCTATCCCACGACCCGACAGCAACGCTGTTGGGTGCACAAGACCCGCAATGTGTTGAATGCCTTACCCACGACTGTACAGCCGAAAGCGAAACAGGCGTTACACGAGATCTGGCAAGCTGAAACGAAAGCGGCCGCTGAACAGGCCTTCGACAGTTTTCTGAAGATCTACGAGCCGAAGTATCCGAAAGCGACGGGGTGTTTGCAGAAAGACCGGGAGGAGCTCCTGACGTTCTACGCGTTTCCAGCACACCATTGGCAGAGTCTGCGCACCACGAATCCGATCGAATCGACCTTTGAGACCATTCGGCATCGGACGAAGCAGACGAACGGCTGTCTCACACGCGATGGCATGCTCCACATGATGTTCAAGTTAGGGCAGTGTGCCGAACGGACCTGGCGACGGCTGCGCGGTTTCCAGCAGTTGCCCCAGGTGATCGAAGGGAGCCAGTTTACCGATGGAATGGAACAAACACTCAGTGATCCGGTCGCCGCGTGAACAACGACTCAGACACTACTTTTGACAATAGGTCAGCACCAAGCCGTTCAGTCGACAAATAAGAGCACAAAAGAAGCAAGATACGTTTCTCCCGCAGAGCGGGAGGTTGCACTCTGGCTCTTGAATCCACGAATATGCCATGAAAATCTAGTACCGTTTTTTGCTTTGATACGAAATCTATAAATATGTACATGAATCGCCACCGACGGCCAACTCACGAATCTATAAACATTTCGAACTTCTTTGCTGCCCTGCGGCATCTTAATCTCACCAACTAAGCCCAGCATAAATACGTATTTTTTACGTTAATTTCGTACACGTCATTCTCAAAACTTTTATGTTACGTGACGTTGCTTTTAGTATTGCCCCATGATATAAGGTTCGTTCGTGCTTTCATCAAGTATAGTATGTGCTAAATTTAATTCTCAATTTAATAGGGAGGTTTCATTCATGACATTCCGTAAATTAAGTAGAAAACTCTGCGTCGCAACGCTCACCTTAGCCTTCCTTCTTCCTACCACAACTACACTCGCAGCTATCATTCATTTTGATGATGACCTAGTCGATGGAGGTACCATCACCTTCGACACAAACACAGGAGGGACATTCTCTGGATCTGGAATTGCCATAGACAGGGTGAGAGCTGACTCTACGGCTCTTAACTGTACTAACTGCTCCCTTAGCTTTGAAACTGGTCCATTACTCTCGGCAGCTGGAGGATTCTATACGTATGGTGGAGGTGGATCCATCTTGATTGAAGGTGGAACATCTGGGGGATTAAATCTTCCCAATACTACATTATTAACAGGGTCGTTTAGCGATACTTCTAACTTCGTTGTTTCGACAGATTCTTTCACCACGTCCGGTGGAACAGGAAGTGACACGAAAAACCCTGACTTGATTGCTTATTTTGGTGAGACCGGGCCATTCGGATTTTCTTTTTCCACACTATCATTTGGTAAGCCTACAGAAATTAATCCTGGGGTTTTTCAAGCAACCGTGTCTGAAGTCGACCTTATCAATACTCCGGTACCTAATCCAGTCCCTGTCCCCAGTGCAGTGCTGCTTATGGGCACGGGATTGATGGGATTGATTTTATTCCGTAGATTAAAATAATCCTTTCAAATCTTTCAGCGTAAAAAAGCGGGTTGAGAAATATCTTCTCAACCCGCTTTTTTCTGCCAGCTCATCCCATCATTAAATGGCTGGGGGAGAAGGATTCGAACCCTCACAGACAGAACCAGAATCTGCCGTCCTACCCTTAGACGATCCCCCAACTCGTCAATTAGCTTAGTCGAGAATTTCAGATTGAGTCAAGAAGAATTTCAGGAAATAGAGAGCGCAAAAATCCTGAATTCAGACGATCTTCGGCAGCTGGCTAACGATCTGGCTTCATCCTGGTTTCATCTGGGCCATAGCGGCCTGAAGACGATCCAATGTCCGTGTTTTACCCAGAAGTTCCATTACTTCGTAGATGCCAGGGCTGACCGTGCCTCCTGTCAGCGCAACTCGAATCGGCTGCGCAAGTTTCCCCATCTTGAGGCCATCCTCTTCGAGTATTTCCTTGAGAATGCGTTCGAGAACCTCTTTGTTGAATGCGCCTTCTGCCTCGACCCGATCCGCGAACTTTTTCAGACTGGAAGCAATGGGCGGCGTCAAAAACTTTTTCGCCGCGCTTTCTTCAAGCGTGATCGTGTCTGCCAGGTACGGGGCCGCACCGTTGACCATGTCAAGTAACGTTTCTGACCGTTCTCGTAAGGGAGACACCAACCCCTCCACGCCACCAGGAATTCTCGAAAATGCTGTCTCATCATAGCCCTCCTTTTTGAGGTGAGGAGTTAAATAGATCGCAACATGGTGTGGATCACTCGAACGGATATACTGGGCATTCAACCACCGTAATTTTTCAGGGTTGAATACCGCGGGAGACGACTGCACGTGATCGAAACTAAACCAGTCGATCATTTCCTGCCTTGAAAAAATTTCTTGATCACCATGTGACCATCCTAATCGTACCAGGTAGTTCACGAGGGCTTCAGGCAGATAGCCCATCTCCCGGTACGCAAGAACCGACATGGCCCCATGGCGTTTTGAAAGACGTGACTTATCCGAACCCAAAATCATCGGCAAATGCGCGAATTGAGGGACCGGAAACCCAAGCGCTTCAAAGAGCGTGACCTGCCTTGGGGTGTTATTGACGTGATCGTCCCCGCGAATCACGTGACTCATCTTCATCAACGCATCATCGATGACGACCGAAAAATTATACGTGGCGTAGCCATTGGATCGGAGAAGAATCAAATCATCGAGGACTTGATTCTCAAACACGATCCGGCCCTTGATGAGATCATCGATGACCGTTTGCCCCACTTGAGGCGAACGAAATCGCAACGCTGCCGGCTCAGGAGGATTATGAAGACCTTTTTCACGACATCGACCATCATAGTGTATTGAGTCACCTCTAGCCTGCGCATCCTTGCGTCGAATTTCTAATTCCTCTGGAGTACAGACACACCAATAGGCTTTGCCCTGCTCCAATAACGTCATCGCGTATTGGCGGTATAGTTCGAGTCGATCAGTTTGTCGATAGGGTCCTTCATCCCAATTAAGGCCCGTCCATTCAAGGCTATCGAGAATGATTTGGATCGCCTCATCGGTCGAACGGTCTCGGTCCGTATCCTCGATTCGCAGGATAAACGTCCCCCCCTTTTGCCGAGCAAAGAGCCAATTGAATAACGCCGTCCTGACTCCTCCGATGTGAAGAGAACCGGTGGGACTGGGAGCAAAGCGAACTCGAACCTCAGAAGACATGGGCAGCCCGTGAAGCGTCAAGCGGAACACGCGATGAATGATGCAGAAGATAGAATGCAGGAAAGATTTGGCGTGAAACGTTGAACAAGAAGTGCTTGGAGTTCATGCGCACCTCATTACCATGAGACTTGATCGGATGTAAAGTCATCACGCGGCCTTTTACCTTGCCTTTCCAATGACCCTCACTTACAATTTCTTCCCGTACCGATTGAACACCATCAAGCTGAAGGAGTGGTCATGCTTCGTACGATGCGAGAAGGGTCCGAAAAACATCCATGGATTCTGTGGGCGATACTCATCGCGATTACCGTAACGTTTGTCATTGTTGGAGCCTGGGATTACGAAGGAAACCCCACCAATACGGTTGCTGAAGTCGGGCCGTATACAGTCTCGCTTCAAGAATTTCGCCGAACCTACGACAACTATGACCGTTTTTACCGCGATCAGCTCAAACAAGAAGACATCCAGGAAGAACAGATCAAACAGCTAGCGCTCAACGCCCTGATTGACGCCAAAGCCTGGACGCTCCTGGCTGACGAATGGGAACTGGAGATTTCGGAAGAAGAACTGAGAAATTCCATTTTGGAACAGAGAGAGTTTCAAAAAGATGGAACCTTCGACCCGCAATTTTATCAGCGCATTCTCGCCAATAATCGTATGACGCCTGGGGAGTTTGAAAGTCAACGTCGAATCGAGTTGCGCCGAGACAAGGCCCGGCTGCTTGTTACCGAATCGACGACATTGACGCCTGAGGAATTGAAGGAAGTTGATGAATTGGCCAAACGTCAAGCAAAAGAGGGCGAAGAGCCTGACCCGCAAACCAAGGAACGCATTCGCCTCCAGTTCTTGCTCCAAAAAAAGCAGCGAGCGCTGCAAGCGTTTCAAACAGCTTTACGATCACAGAATAATATCGTCATTCATGATCATCTACTCTAATCGAATCTAATCGAACGTTCAAAAGATTCTCTGAATTCAACTTCATATATGTCTGATAGATCGCCACTTGTATTTCGTCAAAGGTATATTCTGTGAACCTTCTTCCTACAGCCCACACTTCACGAGAGACGAGCTATTGGATGAGCATGGCATCTCCATAACTATAGAAACGGTAACGTTCCTTGACGGCATGTTCATAGGCTAATCGGGACTGTTCGAGGCCCGTGAAGGCCGCAAGAAGCATGAGCAGTGTTGTGCCGGGGAGATGAAAATTCGTCATGAGCACATCAACCACGCGAAACTCATAGCCAGGAGTCACGAAGAGATTCGTGTAGCCTTCCTGAGACTTGATGTGTCCATTCGCATCGCAGGCAGTTTCCAGGCTCCTCGTCACCGTCGTCCCGACAGCAACCACACGCCCACCCTTCTCCTTCGTACGATTGATCGCGTGGGCGGTTTCGTTCGATATCTGGAACCATTCTCCTTCCATCTGATGGTCTTCAATGCGATCGACTGTCACAGGCCGAAACGTTCCCAGGCCAACATGGAGAGTAATCGGCGCCACGTTGATCCCACGCCGATTCAACTCCTCGAGGATCCGGGACGTAAAATGCAGCCCGGCAGTCGGCGCAGCAATCGCGCCGGCTGTTTGAGCGAATATCGTTTGATAGTCGTGAGTGTCTTCTGTCGTCGCTTGACGTTTCAGGTACGGTGGTAAGGGCATTTGCCCGACCCGTTGCACATACTCCATCCACGGCTCCGGACTCTTCACGGCAATCACCGTTCGTTCCTGACTACGCTCTTCAACCCTCGCTTCCGCACCGCCTTCCAGACTGATCCGCTGCCCCGCATGGACCTTGCCTTTAATCAACACTTCCCAGCGATCTTCTCCACAGGAGCGCACCACTAATAATTCAACCTTTCCTCCGGTCGGAGATTTTGTCCCGGATAATTTCGCGGGAATCACTTTCGTGTTATTCACGATAACCAGATCTCCCGGATTCAATAATCGAGGCAGATCGACGATACGATGGTCTTGATACGGCCCGGTTCGTCGAGGAACCACCAACAATTTGGCCTGATCACGTGGACGGACCGGACGAGAAGCAATCAGGGAAGGATCGAATGGAAATTGAAAATCATCGAGCTGCATGAGCTCAGACAGGCAGAATAAATGATTAGGGCGTTAATATTGGAGGCGTCAAGGTCACCTGAGAGAGCGGCAACACGTCAGTCTCTGGGTAATAGTAACGTACGATAGCCTCATAGCCATACCCGAGGTCGGCCATTTCTTTCATCCCCCACTGACAGAGTCCGACGCCATGGCCTGCGCCTTTTCCTTTCACGACCAATTCCCGACCGAGGCTTTCAATCTGAAATTGTGTGCTGAGGATCGTGGAATACCCCGCTATTCGACGAAAATCTTGGCCGGTGACGATTAATTGTCCTCGAGAATGGAGGATACGGATACGATCAATGCGTCCGGAAGGGGTTTGCGTAAATGGCGTGATCGTGGCGATCGAGCCGACCTCATAATCCAGTTTCCGAAATTTTCGCTCTAGGGTTTCCAATGAAATGGCCGCCTGCCATCGATACCGGGGCGATTGATCATCGAATGGACATTCCACTCCCTTGAGGTAAGGCACATTCACGTCCCACACGTAAGACGCATCCTCTGTCGGTCCAGCGGCAGTGGATGAATAGGCCGCCAGAATTGGACGCTGTTGATACGTAATCACTTTCCCTTTGGTTTGACGAATCGCGGACTGGACTTTTTCATCGACCTGCGCTTGCCCTTCATACACCTGATCCTGCACGCTCGACACCACGTCGTATGGTTGTTCTTGATTCATCATTTTTTTATACAGCACATAGGTCCGCGCCGCTACGGCCTGAGCCTTGAGCGCCTCTGGATGCCAACTGGTGTTAATTTCTCCCGTCACCACGCCAGCCACATAATCTTCCACATCCACGTGATTCACGACCAACAAGCGCCCCTGATAATGCCGAATTTCCACACGGCCTTTTAATTGCCATTCTTTCGCTGGCTCGCGAACCGACTCTGCTGTAGAATCTGAGACGCTCACTCTCAGCTCCCCACGGTGGGCCCGAGCGATGACTCGCGTGAATGACAGCCGACGGCCGCTGACTTTTAAGCCTCGACGTAGAGGTTCGATATGCACTGGAGAAAACTCGACAACTTGCCGGCCGGAAGGAAAACGAAGATCAATTGGGTGACTGGACGTGAGCATGACATGTGCCGCACTGTCTGAAAGCGACACACGAATATCCTCGGAAGCCAATCCCACTATTGGCCTGACACCAAGTAGTCCGAGCACGATAAAAAACACACGTAAAGATGTCAGAATCATTGGTTGTTTTCAGTTATCACCATGCAGTTTTCACACACACCGCCATTCATATAGCTGCGTTGTGACCGCCAGTCCCCATAACTACCGACATCGCACGGCTTACGATGTTTTCATCGTTTCATGAATAAATACAGCAGAAGACTTCCGATCACGCTGATGAGAATGCTTGTCGCGAAGGGGAAATAGAAGGTGAAATTTTCACGTTTCACGACGATATCGCCGGGCAATCGACCGAGCCAGCTCATTCCAGACCCCGGCCATTTTCCTACAATCAAAAAAATCACTCCGAGAGCGACAACCGACAGGCCCATTACTAATAAGAGTTTTCCCAGACCAGTAAAATCCATGTCCGAGCCTCACTGAATGAGCACCTCGGCGATTTGTACGGCATTCAACGCCGCGCCTTTGCGAAGATTATCCGCTACCACCCAGAGATTCAGGCCATTCGCGATGGACTCATCTTCCCGAACGCGTCCCACATAGACCACATCGGTTCCGGCCACATCTTTTTGCAAGGGGTAGATGTTATGAGAGGGATCGTCATACACGAACACTCCTGGCGATTCCGAGAGAATCGCTCTGGCCTCATTGGCCGTCAATCGTGCCTTCGTTTCAATATTGATCGATTCGGCATGGCTGACAAAAACCGGCACCCGCACGGTCGTGGCAGTTACTTGAATCATATCATCTTCCATGATTTTCTTGGTTTCATTCACCATCTTCATTTCTTCTTTGGTGTAGCCAGACGGCAAAAAATCATCAATATGAGGCAAACAATTAAAGGCGATATGATGGGGATAGACTTCAGGAGTCGCTTCCTGCAAGCTCATCAATCGACGAGATTGCTGAGCCAGTTCCTCCATCGCCTCCTTCCCCGTGCCCGAGACAGACTGAAACGTCGTCACCACCACTCGTTTGATACACACGGCTTCATGCAGCGGTTTTAGAACGACAACCATTTGAATCGTCGAACAGTTCGGATTGGCAATGATCCCATCATGCCCGTCCAAGGCATGAGCATTCACTTCAGGAACCACCAGCGGCACCTGCGGATCCATCCGCCAGGCCGAACTATTGTCGATCACGACGGTCCCTGTATTGGCAGCAATAGGAGCGAACTCTTGACTAATTCCGGAGCCAGCTGAAAAGAGAGCGATATCAATACCGGCAAAAGAGGTCGGTTCTAAGATTTTGACAGTCACGTCACTTCCATGAAACGAGACATGCTCTCCCGCTGAACGGGACGACGCCAGAGGCAAGAGCTGATCGACAGGAAACTTTCGTTCTTCGAGGATGCGAAGCATCTCGGTCCCAACCGCGCCAGTCGCACCGACGACGGCCACGTTATAGGCAGATTTTTTTTCCATGTTCTGGCGAGTCCTTATATATGGATTTCAGGTCGGAATGTAACGAATTCGGTGATTAAACGTGTCCGCGATCGCGATATTCCCTTGAGGATCGCTAGCCACGCCGAACGGGAAATTCAAACTACTCTGTCCTGGCGAGCCTCCATCTCCTGAAAATTGTCCCATTCCATTGCCCGCGAGCACGGTCATGGTATTCGCTTTCGGGTCCCATTTTCGGATTAAATGATTGTCAGAATCCGTGATCAAGAGATAGCCCCGTTGATCGAAGGCGATACCATAGGGCCGGGCGACAGACAGCTCACCTTCATTACTCGTAGGCTCATAACTATAGGCCTGTCCGTGCCCCAGAACGGTCTCGATCGTCCCTGAGGTAAGGTCCACTTTGCGAATGCGGTTATTGAACGTGTCGGCCACGAACAGATAGCCTTCTTCATCGAGCGCTAATCCGCTAGGACCGGCTAGACTGGCCTCGACGGCAGGCATATCATCGCCGTTATAAATAGCCTCACCGGTGCCGGCAACGGTGGTAATCACACCCGTGGTCGTGTCAATCATGCGAATTCGGTTATTACTTTGATCCGCGATATAGAGGCGCCCTTTTCGGTCGATAACCAATGCCACCGGTTCATTCAGCATCGCCGACCGTGCATCACCATGATCACCAGCCCATTTGGCCTTGCCGGTGCCCGCGATCGTTTGAATAATTTGGGTCGAAGGATCGATTCGTCGAACCCGATGGTTCAAGGTATCCGCAACGTACATCACGCCGGCATCATCGATCGCAAGCCCAGAGGGAAAATTCAACATCGCCTGCGTGGCAGGCCCGCCGTCACCTCCAAACCGGGATTCCGTCGGAGCCGTCCCACCCCAATACCGCACCGTTCCGCTCAAGTCCGGCGTGTGTTCGTACGCCCCTGCCGGATTATCCGCGAAATCGGCAAGAAGATCTTCAGGTTCGTTTGACGCTTCGTGTTTAGGGGAAGGAGCTGGCGTCGCTGGCACTGCTTCATGCACTCGTCCCACAATGGTTCGTATCACGCCAGAGTCATGATCGATTTTTCGAATGGCGTGATTTTCAGAATCGACCACATAGAGGTTTCCAGACGAATCAAAGACCACCTGCTTTGGTTCATTCACCGAAGCAGCAGTCGAAACGTTCCCGTCCCCGAAGAGCCCTGGTTCACCTGTGCCCGCAATGGTTCCAATACGTCCAGAGAGGATTGACGTACGCATGCTAGAACCGTCCCAGATTCTGAAGAATTCTGTCTCCCATTTCCTTCGTCCCCAACAGAGTGGTCCCCTTGTCTTCAATATCTTTCGTTCGATAGCCTTGATCGAGCGTGGCTTGAATCGCCCGTTCTATGAGTTCGGCTTCTTTCGGCAGGTCAAACGCATGGTGCAGCATCATCGCCACCGACGCGATCGTTCCGATAGGATTGGCCATGTTCTTTCCGGCAATATCGGGTGCGCTTCCATGGATCGGCTCAAACATCCCCACGGTGGAACCGACACTCGCGGAAGGCAACATGCCGATCGATCCCGTAAGCATCGCAGCTTCATCGCTCAAGATGTCGCCAAAAAGATTCGTCGTGACAATCACGTCGAATTGTTTCGGATTGCGCACCAATTGCATCGCGCAATTATCGACATACATATGTCGCAATTCAACGTCGGCATAATGTTGGTGAACATCGGTCATGACACGACGCCACAACTCCGAGGACTCGAGCACGTTGGCCTTGTCGATGGATGTCACGACACGACGCCGTTTTTGCGCCGCCTGAAACGCCACGTGAGCAATCCGCGTGATTTCTTCCGTGGTATAGACTTCTGTGTTGATCCCCCTGTGTCCAGTCGCCGTTTCTTCGATGCCCTTGGGCTTCCCGAAATAAATTCCACCGGTGAGTTCTCTCACGACCAGCACATCAATGCCTTCGATCACTTCAGGCTTGAGAGTCGAGGCCTGTATCAACGCTGAGTAAACCTTCGCCGGTCGAAGATTGGCGAACAGCCCCAGTTGCTCGCGCAACCCCAACAGAGCCCGTTCAGGACGACGTTCATATTCCAGGCCTTCCCATTGAGGTCCCCCAACCGCTCCCAGCAAGACGGCATCGCTGTTCTTGGCCAGTTCCAATGATTCAGGCGGCAGCGGGACACCAACCGAATCGATCGCCGTCCCGCCGACTTGTCCATGTTCACACTCAAAGACATGATCAAATCGCGCCCCAATCGACGCTAGAACTTTTAACGCCTCAGGGACAATCTCCTGACCTATTCCATCTCCAGAAAACACGGCAATTTTTTTTCTCATAGTCCTCGCCTCAACAAAAATAATCTATGGATGTATCTATTAACATAAAGGAATTTTTCGTTCTGCCCGCGCATGTCGCTCCAAAAGAGAGGTAAGTTTATTCAGTGCGTTCAAGTAGGCATGGGCGGAGGCCACGATAATATCCGTATTGGATCCATGCCCCGTTACCATTTCGCCATTTTCCTCTACCCGCACAGACACTTCTCCTTGAGCATCGGTCCCCCCCGTAATGGCTTTGACGATATAGGCTTTCAACTGACTCTTGGTCTCTGTCAGACTGGCGATCACACGATAGACCGCGTCAACCGGACCATCGCCTGACCCGCTCTGTTTCACGACACGACCGTCCACATCAAGCTCGACCGTGGCTTGAGGTTTCTCGCCCAAACCACTTTCGACTGATAGGCCTTTCAAGACATAGCGTTCCGGGATTCGAATCGCCGCCTCCGAGACGATGGCTTCAAGGTCCTCTTCGAACAATTCTTTTTTCTGATCCGCTAGTCGCTTGAAACGATCGAAGGATTCGTTAATTTCCTCATCAGACAGTGTGTAGCCAAGCCGCGTTAATTCCTCGCGAAAGGCGTGACGTCCCGACAATTTTCCCATGACGAGACGACTTTGGGTCAATCCAATGGATTGTGGCCGCATGATTTCATAGGTGTTTTTTTCTTTCAGGAGTCCGTCTTGGTGAATGCCGGAGGTATGGGCGAACGCGTTCGCCCCAACGATCGCTTTATTGGGTTGAACCAGCATGCCGGTAATCTTGCTGACCAGGCGACTGCTCTTGGAGATTTCTTCCGTAATGATTTGGGTGTCGGCATCATAGAAATCTTTTCGCGTCCGTAACCCCATCGCGATTTCCTCGAGTGACGCATTGCCGGCTCGCTCTCCGATACCGTTAATCGTACATTCCACTTGTCCTGCGCCTGCATGAATGGCGGCCATGGAATTTCCGACAGCAAGCCCCAGGTCATTGTGGCAGTGAACGGAAAAGACGGCTTGATCACTATTCTTCACTCGCTCACGCAACGTTCGGATGATGTGTCCAAACTCCTGTGGAGTGGCATACCCAACGGTATCAGGAATATTGACGGTCCTTGCCCCTGCGTCAATCACTGCTTCAACTACTTCGCAGAGATACGATAAATCAGACCGTGTCGCATCCATCGGAGAAAACTCGACATCATCAACATAGCTCCGAGCATGCTGGACCATCTCAACCGCCCGCACACGTGCTTCATCACGGGTCATCCGAAACTGGTGTGTTAAATGAATATCTGACGTCGAAAGAAACGTGTGAATACGCCGCTTCGGAGCTCCCTTGAGCGCTTCCCAGGCCCGGTCGATATCTTCCGGCTTGGCCCGGGCCAGGCTACAAATCACAGGACCCTCCACCTCTTGCCCAATCCTCGTAATGGCCTCAAAGTCGCCGGGGGAACTAAACGCAAATCCCGCTTCAATGATGTCGACATTGAGCCGAGCGAGTTGTTTGGCTACCAGGACCTTTTCTTCAATGTTCATGCTGGCGCCAGGAGATTGCTCTCCATCGCGCAAAGTTGTATCAAAGATCCTGATCATTCGTGCCATAACGTATTCCTCCTCTGATAAAAAAGCCTTCCTCCCGATCGATCGGGACGAAGGCTCAGGATTGACCGCGGCACCCGATCGAACTCGAACTAGTCCTTTGCCAGGAGAAGACAGAAAAAACGATGTCGAGTCATCGTCGTAGGTTGTTCATGGAATGACGGCATATTCTCTAGACTCATGTCATGAATCTTTGGAGTCATGGACAGGATCCCTCACAAGAGTGGAATCCTTTCGTTTACCAAACGCGTTCGCCAACGTTTGACATCCTTGCTCAAGAACTCCAGACATTGCATAACCACCAAACAGGACGAGCAACATCAGTTGCGGATAAGCTAAGACAGCCATCAAAATCAGAATCGCATACACCAAATAATTAAAGTGATGACTTTCGCGAAACTGAAGGTCCTTGATGCTGCGATACCGAATGGTACTGACCATCAAAAACGACAGACTCAGACTCATCACGAGACCAACAATGGGTCGAATGCTCTCACTCAGGGCGAACACATGGAGATCAAATATCACGAATGACGCAATGACACCTGCAGCGCCAGGAATCGGAAGTCCGGTAAAGGCCTTACTGTCGCTCACGCTGGACGTCGCCATCACGTTGTACCGGGCTAATCTCAGCGCACCGCAGGCGACAAAGGCAAACATGACCGCCGCCCCGAGCATCGTGGGGGTATTCAAGGCCCATGCGTAGATGATGAGACCAGGCGCCACACCAAAGGAAATCAAATCTCCCAACGAATCGTACTGGAGACCGAATTGGCTTGTACTTTTCATCAAACGGGCCGAAGTCCCATCAAGCGTATCGAAGACGATGGCGACAAAGACCGCGATGGCGGCAGATTGAAAATCCCCATTAAACGCAAACAGAATCGAGGCCAATCCGCTAAAGAGGTTTCCCGTCGTGAGGAGATTTGGGATAAGATATACCCCACGCCGTCTTTTAGGACCTTTTATGAAAGACCCGCGCATCGACATATGCTATACCTCCAGAGGTATGACAGTTTTCAACATGACGCTGAATGGCTGATGCTCAATACTCCTCAACCGAACCCAGGAAGAAACCGATACGATGACCTTCACACCTTCTCGGCCTCACATGCTAGTTCGGCGATGACGGAAGTGCCCCCTTTAACATGTTCTCCAACCTTTACACTGACGTGACTCTCATGGGGAAGATACAAGTCCATTCGGGAGCCAAATCGAATGAGGCCAAACCGTTCGCCCTTCTGCACCTGCTCTCCCGGCAATGCCCAACACACAATGCGTCGAGCGATTAAGCCTGCCACTTGCACACACAAGACCTTTTTGCCGTCTGCGCGACGAATCATCAAGGCGTTCTGTTCATTGTTCACCGAGGCGTCAGGCCTGTCGGCGGGAATGAACTGCCCAGGCTGATACACAACATCCTGCAGAACCCCCCCACATGGAACACGATTAATGTGGACATTAAAGATATTGAGGAAAATGCTGACTCGAATACTGTCGGTTTTTAAAAACCGCGACTCAAATTCCCGTTCAATCGCCACGACCTTCCCATCTCCAGGCGATACGATGAGATCATCCCCCGATGGAATGCTTCGAGCCGGATTTCGGAAAAACCAGGCGCAATAGCCAGCAACCGCCCCCAACGCAAGCGCAGTTCCTCGCCATCCAACGCGACCAGCAACCATCGCCGGAATGGCGGCTCCAAGAACAAAGGGAAGCCCTTCTCGAGCAACCGGTAACCCTGCAGCACGATCAGCCAATCTTCCTACCTCCTATCACACACAAAACGTCGCAAGGCATGAACACTCAATTTTTGTTCTGGTCAACGAGCTGATCCTTTTGTAGCCAGGGCATCATGCCGCGTAAGCGTTGTCCGACTTCTTCGATCGGATGCTCCTCACCTTTTTTCAACAGCGCATGATAGACCGGCCGATTGGCTTGATTTTCGAGCACCCACTCACGGGCAAACCGACCGCTCTGAATCTCGGACAAAATGCGTTTCATGGTTTTTTTCGTTTCACTCGTGATCACCCTGGGCCCCCGCGTAACATCGCCATATTTGGCAGTTGTGCTGATGGAGTAGCGCATGTTGGCGATTCCGCCCTGGTAGATCAAATCCACGATTAATTTTACTTCGTGCAAACATTCGAAGTACGCCATTTCAGGAGAATAGCCGGCTTCCACGAGCGTCTCATATCCGGCCTGAATCAAGGAGGTCAACCCACCGCACAAGACCGCTTGTTCACCGAACAGGTCCGTTTCGGTTTCTTCTCGAAAGTTGGTTTGGATCACTCCTGCCCGCGCTCCGCCAATGGCACTGGCATAGGCCAGCCCCACCTTTGTCGTATCTCCACTGGGATCCTGATGCACGGCCAATAGACAAGGGACCCCGCTGCCTTTTGTGTATTCCGAACGAACGAGATGCCCTGGCCCCTTCGGGGCCACCATAAAGACATTCGTCGTATCGGCCGGTTGAATTTGCCCAAAGTGAATGTTGAACCCATGACCAAAGGCCAAATACGCACCCTTCTTTAAATTTGGGGCAATGTCCTTCTCATAGATCGCAGCTTGCCGCTCATCCGGCGCCAGGACCATCACAACATCGGCATCTTTGACTGCGTCAGCCGTAGGCATGACTTTCAATCCCGCTGATTCAGCTTTTCGCCAGGACGCGCCAGGTCGAACACCGACAACAACCTTCACGCCGCTTTCATGCAAATTTAACGCATGGGCATGACCTTGACTGCCAAACCCCACGATCGTCACCTTTTTTTTCAGAATGTTCTGTCGGTCAACATCTTTTTCATAAAAAATATTCATGACGGACTCCTAAAACGTATGAGTGTGAGAACTTCATCTCCGAAAACGATGAAACCGGAGATCGCGAAACAACTGAGAACAACTTCATTAAAGTTGGCACGAAATTACGACTGCGATTGAAGACGATCATTCCAGCAAGAAAAAGAACCACGGAAGATTGAAGATTTCACGCAGTCATCTGTCGGGCCACTCATTACTTGGTTCTACGTCTAACCTCCATGTCATCACACAGAGCACATGGCCTAGGTCATGCTCATGTATTGAGATGTCGTATGTGTAATTAATTCACTTTGGCAAGCGGCCGAGACTGAGCACTCGACGTGCGTGTCGGTTCTCGTCCAATTGCGATCCGACCAGTTCGAACCAGCTCTTTAATGCCGAGCGGTTGAAGAAGATGGATAATCGCTTGGACCTTTCGAGTATCTCCAGTCACTTCGATCGTGTACGAGGTTGGTGAAGAATCCACGACATTGGCGCGAAAAATATCGGCAATACGCAATGCTTCGGCACGATCTTCCGGCCGGGTGTGAACTTTGATGAGGGCCGTCTCACGTTCTACGTACTCGCTTTCGCTGATATCCACAACTTTGATCACATCAATCAGCTTATTCAATTGCTTCATAATTTGTTCAATAATCCGCTCTTCTCCTGAAGTCACGATCGTCATCATAGAGATAGAGGGATCCAGCGTCGGAGCCACGGATAGGGTTTCAATGTTAAACCCACGCCCGCTGAACAAGCCGGCTACGCGCGAAAGCGCGCCGAATTTATTTTCGATGGTCAGAGAGATAATATGTTCCATGCTTGGTCCGCCTTACGCCGTCAAAACCGTATCTTTGTCTTGACCAGACTTTTTCTTTCCCGTGGGCCGAGGTTTTTTTAAATCCGGAGGATCTTCTAAAATCATCTCATGGTTGCATCCGCCTGCGGGAATCATGGGATAACAATTTTCAAATTGGTACACCGGCACATCAATCACCACCGGTCGATCGGTAATAGACAGCGCCTCTTGAATACCCGCGTCCACTTCACCCACTTTTTCGACGCGAATGCCCGCGGCGCCATAGGCTTCTGCCAATTTGACGAAGTCCGGATGCTGATCGAGGTAGCTTGAAGCATAACGGCCTTCATAGAACAGATCCTGCCATTGCCGGACCATACCGTGGAATCGATTATTAATCACGAATATTTTCACCGGCAATTTCGAAATCACCGCTGTCGCGAGTTCCTGCGTATTCATCTGAAAACTACCGTCTCCGGCAATACAGACCACTAAACGGTTCCGATCGATGGCTTGAGCCCCCATCGCCGCCGGAAAGCCGAAGCCCATCGTACCCAGTCCCCCTGAGGTCAACCAGGTTCGTGGGTTGGCAAGTTTAAAAAATTGCGCCGTCCACATTTGATGCTGTCCGACGTCCGTGGACACGATCGGATCTCGACCTTCTGTCAATTTATAGACTCGTTCGATCAGGTATTGCGGTTTAATCTGCCCTTCAGGGTCTTGATCGTAGTGCAAAGGATGTTCAGTCTGCCACGCCTGAAGCTGATCCCACCAAGGCTTCCGTCGCTCTTTTTGATTTCCATTGACCGTCGCACGAAGAATATTATTGAGTTCTAGCAACACGCGTTTACAATCACCGACGATCGGAATGTCCACATGAACATTCTTACGAATAGACGTGGGGTCGATATCAATATGGATGACCTTGGCCTGCGGGCAAAACTCCGAAACCTTGCCCGTTACCCGATCATCAAATCGAGCGCCAACGGCAATCACCAAGTCCGAATAATGCATCGCCATATTGGCGACATACGTGCCATGCATGCCTAACATGCCGAGGGAGAGAGGATGATTGCCAGGGAAACTCCCCAAAGCCATCAACGTCATGTCCACGGGAATTTGCGTCATCTCGGCTAATTCCAATAGCTCTTTGGAGGCACCAGAGAACAACACTCCACCACCAACGTATAGAATCGGCCGCTTCGACTTACTGATAGCTTCGGCCGCTTGCTTAATTTTCCACTTACTGCCTTCATAGGTAGGGTTGTACCCGCGAATCGCGACGGAATCTGGATACTTGAATTCAGCTTTATCCATCGAAATATCTTTGGGAATATCGACCAATACGGGCCCTGGACGACCGGTCGTGGCCAAATAGAACGCTTCTTTGATCGTCGACGCTAAATCATTCACATCCTTGACGAGAAAGTTGTACTTCGTGCAAGGACGACTCAGCCCAATATTGTCAGCTTCCTGAAACGCATCATTGCCGATCAACGCCGTGGGGACTTGACCAGAAAAAGCCACCATGGGCACCGAATCCATGTACGCGTCAGCTAATGCCGTAATCACATTGGTCATGCCGGGGCCTGAGGTGATCAGACAAACGCCGGCTTTCCCCATAGCCTTGGCATAGCCTTCCGCCATATGCCCTGCGCCCTGTTCATGACGCGTGAGGATCACTTCAATATCATTCTGTTGGTGCAAGACATCAAAGATCTTGAGGACCACTCCACCCGGTAACGCAAAAATGGTTTTGACGCCTTCGCGTTTTAATGACTCAAGAAAGATTTCTGCACCTGTCAGTTGCATGATAACTCACCCTCTGTTAAGGACTTTCAAGAAAGTCCTTCCATGGTTATGGTTAGAGTCCACTCCTAAAAGGAAGGTAGACCGTAATCAACGAATTTCAATGTATTTTTCAGCAGTTAGTTAAGGTTCCATGATATTCTTACTCAGCTTGGCAAGTCAACAATGATTCTAGCACGGAATGCCTGACCGACCAACATCGACCGACAATGTCAACTGTCGGTAAACGCCAATATATCTTCCCGCCATGTTTAATGAGCAACTCTTAGCGCTGGAAAACAAACATCTGCGACGAACGCTCAAGACGGTCACATCTGCCGCAGGACCGGTCATAAACTTCGAAGGCCGATCCGTGATTCAATTCGGTTCCAATAATTACTTAGGACTAGCCAATCATCCACGTGTAAAAGAAGCCGCGATTCATGGTATCCAGGAATATGGTGTAGGGGCCGGGGCTGCCCGGTTGCTTGCTGGAACTCAGCCACCACATCAATTGTTGGAATCGGACCTGGCGCAGTTTAAAACCACCGAATCGGCCCTGATGTATGGAACGGGATACAGTGCCAGCATCGGAACCATCCCCGCCCTAGCCGGTGCAGATGATCTGATCCTCGTTGACCGGCTCTGCCATGCGAGCCTTCTGGACGGATGCCGGATCAGCCGGGCGACATTCCGCATCTTCCATCACAATGACGCCAACCACCTTGAGCAATTACTAAGCAAGCGAACCGGATGTCGAAAAACTCTGATCGTGACTGAAGGGGTGTTCAGCATGGATGGAGATGTGGCACCGCTTCCTGACATCATCTGGCTTGCAACACAGTTCGGAGCCAACCTGCTCATCGACGATGCACACGGGACCGGAGTGATGGGACATACTGGGCGAGGAACTCTCGAACATTTTCGTATCCCCTCTGATACTGAGGCGCTTTTTCAAATGGGAACGCTGAGCAAAGCCCTCGGGACCGTCGGTGGATTCGTAGCCGGACCACGGTCATTCATTGAATATCTGATCAACACGAGCCGTTCGTTCATCTATACCACCGCCCCACCTGCCTCGATGGCAGCCGCCGCACGGGTCGCGATACAGATCGTTCAAACAGAGCCCGGTCGCCGCGCTCGCCTCTGGCAGAACCGCAATCAATTGCATGAGGGCCTCAAAGCGATGGGGTTTCATCTTACGAATACCGAGACCCCTATTCTTCCCATTATCCTGCGCGACCCTGAACTTGCGACCGCTTTCAGCGCCAATCTCCTCAAACGTGGCCTCTACGCACCGGCTATCCGCCCTCCGACTGTGCCTAAAGGTACCAGCCGCCTTCGCTTGACCGTCACCTCGGAACATTCCACCGAACACATCAACGCGGCGCTATCCGCATTCGCAACCGTCAAAAAGGAACTCAATGTCATGACATGATACAATTTCAGAATCGCATAGAATCAGCCATTCTTTCACGTTATGTAAGGGGAGAGCACTCATGTCATCGCGAACGTTTCCGGCCCTCTTTGTCGCGTTTTTGCTCCTACCGTCTCTAGCCTATGCTGAGCAGACAAGTGAGCCTGATCCAGACTCGCTCGCGATTTCAAAGATTGTTCTGTACACGAGTGGGGTAGGATATTTTCAGCATGACGGCACGGTACTGAATAACGCAGAGGTCTTACTCCCGATTCGTAGCGCTGAAATCAACGACCTGCTCAAAAGTCTGGTCGTTCAAGATTTTGATGGCGGCACGGTACCTTCGATTCACTATCAATCACGCGATCCTCTCTCAAAGACACTCAGCTCCTTGAGCCCGGACCTCTCCAGGCATCCAACGCTCGGAGAATTGCTCACACAATTACGGGGAGAACCTGTCCAGCTTTCCACTCCAACCCCCATCACGGGAAGCATCGTCGGCGTCGAGAAAAAATCAGAATGGCAGAATACCGGAGCGACTCAGCAACGCATTGACGCGGAATACCTGAATATCTTCACGAATGGAAAGCTGCGGTCAGTTCCTTTGGCCCAGGTTCAAGACATCCACATCTTGAACCATACCCTTAACAAGGAACTTCAACAGGCGTTGGCTGTTCTGGCACGAAGTCACGATCACCAGAGAAAAACCGTGGTCATCTCTTTTCGTGGAGAAGGCAACCGGCGAGTTCGTCTTGCCTATCTTCGAGAAACCCCGACATGGAAAACATCGTATCGGTTGGTCCTACACGATCAAGAGGCCCCATTTCTACAAGGCTGGGGCATCGTCGATAACACAACTGATCATGACTGGAACCAGGTACAGCTTTCATTGGTCTCTGGACGTCCTATCTCCTTTATCATGGATCTGCACCAACCTCTCTACAGCCCTCGACCACTAGTCCGCCAGGAATTACATGCCTCGCTCAGCCCCCAAACCCATAGTGATCGACTTGATTCAACAGCCGAAGCGCTCCAGGATGAGTCAGACACCGCAATAAGAGGGCAAGCAAAGGCTCAACGGTTCGCCAAGAATCAATCCCTCTCCAGAGCGGAAAAAAAAGCATTGGCCTTTGCGGCTTCACCCCCTGCCCCGGGAGAGTCGTTCGACGACAGCGAGATGGATCTCCGTGAAGGTGTGCAAGCGCAGGCCCAAGGCCAAGAAACTGGAGAGCTATTTGCTTACACGATTCAAACACCGATTAGCATCCCAAGACATGGATCGGCCATGCTACCGATCCTCAGCCAAGCGGTCGAAGGAGAAAAACTCTCGCTGTACAATGCCCAAACTCATGCATCCCATCCGTTACACGTATTCAGGCTCAACAATACGACTGACGTCTCGTTAATGCAGGGCCCCATCACCGTCTTCGATGACAATGCCTACGCCGGAGATGCGCAGATAAAAGACCTGCCCCCCGGTCAAGATCGGCTCATTAGCTACGCATTAGACCTCAATACCGAAGTCCATCGGAAACCTGCCCCCCATCAACACGACCACATCTCGGTTCTCCTGCGAAAAGGTGTGCTCATTGCGACGAAAAAGGCCATACGCGCGACGACGTATACGGTGAAAAATCGGAGCCGACGCCAAAAGAATGTGCTCATAGAGCATCCCTATGCACCTGACTGGAAACTCGTGAACACGAAAGCACCGAGTGAGCAAACCAGAGCCGTCTATCGTTTTGCCATGACCGTTGCCCCTCAAAAATCCGAGTCATTGACGATTCAAGAAGGCAAGCCTGTCGAAGAGCGGGTCAGCTTACTCACGTCCGCTGACAACACCATCGGGCTCTACCTTCAAGCCAAACAGATCAATCCGGAGGTCAAAGCGGCGCTTGAGCATGTAGTCAAATTACGCCTGGAACTCTCCCAAACCCGCGAAGCACTCCGCAAACTCGAAACGAGAACAGCTCACATCGCCAAGGATCAACAGCGAATCCGCGAGAACATGCACCGTCTCACCCAACAAAGCCAGCTCTATTCCCGCTACGTCAAAAAACTGCATGCCCAAGAGACCGAGCTTGAAACCATTCAAAACGACATTGATACCCTGCTCAAACAAGAAACCGAACAAACACACGCGCTCGAGGCATACGTCATGGGATTAGAAATTGGCTAGCATTCATCGCTCACTGACGGCAGTCCGGACGGCTATTTCATGGCATATCGATTCCTCCCGCTCCATTGAGCGCATTAGTTCCTCCATAGTCTATGGAGGTTTACACAACGTGCCTATCCCAAAGTCTAGTGGACGACAATTACGACACGACAATACATCATGAAATATCATCCCCAGACGTCTCCGAACGTCATAGGACTTTTGTTGGGATCTTCCAGGAGCGTTCTCTGAATGCCCGGAAGTTGGGAAACGGAAAGTGCGTGACAGTGCAGACTTTCCGTTAATTGAAAAATGCGACTTAACATTGCATCGCATGAGCGACATGTAGCGCCTTCGCCGCCATGGGCCAGAAAATGTCTATTCAAAAACTCAGCCAGCCGTAGGCCTGGCAATCTAGGCATACGAGTGTCATCTTGAGGAAAGCACGCTTTGAGAACGCCTTCCAGCTCGAAAACCCGCACGCAATGATTGAGGATTTCTTCTTGCGTAAGCGACGGCGTTACCCGTCCTTTCGCCGGAATTTCAAGGATGGAAACTGGAGTGTCTTTCTGGCCGTCACACCCGGGCGAAAGAAAAATTCGTGTATTGCCGGCATAGAACAAAGCGGAAAATATTTTGCCATGTTCAGATTGAACGTTTGACACTATCCCCACTTCGTATTGTTTCGGAATTGAAAAAATCCCTTCAGTTGTATTCATGTGCTCAAACTGAATTTGATCGAGCAAGGTCACCCAGACTTCCACTTCTACATCATCAGCTGGAATCAATTGGGCATAGGCATAACCTGAACGACTGAGAAATTTATAGACCGTATCCCACCCCTTGAGCCTGCCTTTCAAGACCGGCACGACACGACTCTCGATGGAACGGAATTTAAAAGCCAATTGCCCCGGACAAGGATTCGTCCCATAGGCCAGCACGGGAATGCGTTGTTCCAGCAACGCCACTCCCCGTTTCCGCAAGAACTGATTCACATTCTTTATTCCCTCGAATGAAACAAAGGAGATGTCATCAATGCCTTTGCCCAGATCCTTTAAGGGGAAGATATGCTCGGCTCCATCAAATAGATACGAACCGGGAGGCCGCCGCCCAGGATGAACCAGAGGATTTTCGCGTGGAGATGGGAAATCGCCTAATATATATGACATTCCACCGTATGTTTGCGCTAAAAACAGCTCTTAACCATTGAGGGCTGCGCAATAGCCGCGAGCGAGGCCAGAGGCTAGATTCATTCTCAATCACTCGTCAACCATGTGGTCATAGCCGTTTCACATAACATTCGCCTGATTGCGTTTGTAAGGTCACAAAGAGCGAGTTGATTCTTATCCACTGGAACGTATTTGGATTCGCTATAATGGTCGAAACAAGACCAGAGGAAGGCACGATAGAAATAACACGTCCGTTCTGAAACATGTCGGTAAACATAAAGGTGACACCGCAATTGAGTTCAGGCAAAACTTCGGCAGGAAAAATCGCAACAGTGGACGTTTGGCCAGTGAGTGTTCCCATGACTGAACCGTTCACGATTTCTCAGGGGGATATACTCGAAGCTAAAAACCTCTTTATCCGAGTCACACTGGAGTCTGGTGTTTGCGGATACGGGGAAATAGCCCCGTTTCCCGAACTCATGGGGGAAACACAAGAAAGCTGTTTAACCGCGGCAACCGGCATGTTAGGTGAACTCATCGGGTTAGACGTCAACGAGTATCGAGCCATCTCGGATCGACTGGCCGTGCCACTCGGCCATCATCCCGCGATTCGCTGTGGAGTTGAGACAGCGATTGTGGACGCCTTGGCGCGCGAGAAGGGCATTCCTCTATGGAAACTGTGGGGGGAAGCTTCAGTCAAAGTCCATGAGACTGACATCACAATCCCCATACGAAACACCCCTGAAACCGTTCAAGCGATTCAGCAATGGCATCGACAAGGTTTTCGTATATTTAAGCTGAAAGTCGGCGCTCGACTGGAAGACGATCTTCATACTCTCTCCGTTGTCGATACATTGTCTACCGACATTTCGTTCATCATCGACGCCAATCAAGGCTACACCGTCGAGGAAGCGCTCCTCATCGCCAAGAAACTTGAGGGTTTCAAGTCGGCAATCCGTGCGTTTGAACAACCGGTCAACCGGCACGACCTTGACGGTATGTCGATGATAACAGCCAACACCTCTATTCCGATCGCCGCCGATGAATCGGTCTTTACCCTCGAAGACGCTCAACGCGTCATTCAGGAAAAAGCCGCCGATATAATCAACCTCAAAATTACCAAGAGCGGTTTATTCTCCACGATTGACATTGCCGCGTTGTGTCAGGCCAACCACATGCCTCTCATGATCGGCGGCATGATTGAAACGCGGCTTGCGATGGGCTGCTCTTTTTCTCTGGTACTTGGGTTAGGTGGCATCTCGCTGCTGGACCTGGATACCCCGTTGCTCATGACCCAAGATCCCTTGTCAGGCGACGGGTATCGTTATGATGGGCCGCAACTATTCCCATGGAATTCCCCGGGGCTGGGGTTTGTTCCGGTTGAAAAACCCGACCGGCCATGAAAAATGCCGGAGTCATGCCAACGATTTGTCTGCATATATAGTGAGGTAAAATATATGAGCCGCCATCAGCCTTCGAGAAATCACGTATCAGGTGTTCTGGCTTTATTATGTCTGCTCTTCCTTGGATTTCCAATCGTATCTGAATCCTCTCCTCTTTCGCCTCAGACCACGCTCACGGACAGAGACCGCCAGAGCATAGAAGCGTTGATATTTGGGACTGGACCACTGGGGGCTGGAGCCTGCCCAGCCTATCACCGATGGGCTGGATTTCCTCGAGGCAGCCATATCGATGTTCTGTTGGCGAAAGGCGTCGCGAAAGATAAACGCCTCCAGATTCGGTCTACGCTCGAGCAAGTCTCACAGGCCACGCATGGAGCTATTTCGGTCTCCATTCATGAGACGAATGAGTCAGAGCCATCTTCACAGGACTTTCAGGTGGCATCCATGACTCATGATGATCCGACCAAGTTTGGCTGCATGACAAAAGTCGGGTGTACGCATCATGAGTGGAAGGAACCGGGAGTCTTGAAGGCCAGCCGGGCGGTACAACCGAAGAATCAAACTCCACAAGCCTACGCCCACGACGTGGTTGGCCATGGCATCTTAGGCATGTGCCACATTCGCGCCCAAGCAATCGGCGGGGCCGGGCAGTCGTTAATGAGTGGGGGGCCGGGAGTCTATTCCGGTCAGAGTAGCGGGCTCTTAACAGAGTTAGACATCCATGTCTTACGGATGGTCTACGCATCTCAATTATCGCCTGGCGCGACTCGCCAAGATTTCATTCGAACAGGTCTGATCAATCCATGAGCCATGAGCATGGAACGCGATCTTGACGTGGCTACCCCTTCTCACTCATCAAACCACTCCATAGGAATAAGATGGCTCAATATCCATCCGTTCCCTCGACACTCGAACGTGTAACCCTCCCCCAAAAAGACCGGTATGCGTAAAAGGTATAGAGTAGCACGAGCGGAAAACCGATACTGAACCACACCAGTCCCACTCGTAACCCGTAATCGGAAGCTGCCGAATTGTAGATGGTGAGGCTCAGGGCTGGATCTGTCGTCGAAATCAACAAATTGGGGTAATAGGCCCACCCCGTGACGCCCAGTCCGGTCAGAATAAAGACACAGGATGACACCGCAGCTCCAGTGCTCTTTCCCATGCGAGAACATGCCACCATGGCCATCAAGGACGCGGTGGAGGCGATCGGCAGAACATACCCGACCGGATAGCGAGAAAAATTTTCCCAAAAAGCCGGGTGGAGAGACGAAAGAATGAACAGGTTCACGAGAACAAGTGGAAAAACAGCCCAGCTTCCCGCTTTGGCAAATTGCCAACTCCGCTGAAAGACTGCGCCTTCCGTTTTCATCATGAGAAAATAGGCCCCATGAAGTGCGAGCAGAGCGACTCCCAGTAAACCCGTAAAGAGCGTGTACACATCGAGAATCCCCGGATCAGGCCCTGGCAGAAATGTCGTCCAGAAGGGGGTAAAAAAGTACCCGTCGGCATTGAGCGGGACACCGCGAATCAAATTGCCCACAGCCACGCCGAAGACAAAGGCGAGCATGACGCTGGCGCCCGAAAACGTCACATCCCATATTTGAGTCCAGACAGGATGATTAAAGTGCGAACGCAGTTCAATCGCTAACCCCCGCAACATGAGAAGCCACAAGACGAGGATAAGAGCCAAATAAAAACCGCTGAACCCGGATGCATAGGCTCTGGGAAAGGCAAAAAACGACAACCCTCCACCCAGGATCAGCCAAACCTCGTTCCCATTCCACACCGGTCCGATCGCTCGTAACGCGATACGACGTTCGATATCGGTCCTGGCAACCGCGAAATACAGGATCCCGACGCCAAAATCTAAACCGTCCAAGACGATATAGACCGTGAATACCAAGGCGACCACGGCAAACCAAAACGTTTCCATCCTGACAGGGCCTCCCTTAACGCGAGGACTCGTTCGCCAAATTCTCTTCGGATCCGGACTGAGCCCCGGGACCATGATTGATCGTCGCGACAAACAACAGGATAAACAGGATACCGAGAAGAAAGTACATACCGACAAACCCGATAAACGTAAACAACGCGTTACCCGAATGGACCAAAGGGGAAATACCTTCCGAAGTCCGGAGTAACCCATGGACCAGCCAAGGCTGGCGCCCCAGTTCAGCCGTCATCCATCCCGCTGTCGTGGCGATATACGGAAACGGCGAAATCAATAGAATGGCCCATAACGCGATTTTGGTGCGAAACAGCATTCCTTTCCATAACAACAAGAAGGCGAGCGACATCGTGCCCAGAAAAATCGTCCCAAGCCCCGCCATAATGTGATAGCTGTAATACAGGAGCGGAATATTATCCGGCCATTCATCCCGGGGGAAGGCATCCAACCCTTTCACCTCGGCCCACAATTCGTCATAGACCAAAATACTGAGGCCCCAGGGAACCTCTATTGGATTGTCGATCGTCATAGTTTCCATGTTCGGCTGTCCAATCAGCGTCATAGGGGCTCCCCGTTCCGATTGAAACAATCCTTCCATGGCGGCACCAGTCACCGGTTGATATTTAAAGACGTGTTTCGCGTTTTCGTGGCCGGTGGGAAAGACCAGAAGCAGACTGGCGATCGCGGCTGCGGTGATACCTGTACGAACAAACGTGCGTGCATATTCCACATGCTGGTTAGACAGAAGATAAAAGGCACCGACTCCGGCCATGACAAACGAACCGGTAGCAACCGCCGCCGACATGTTATGGGCATATTGCCAGACGAGCCATGGGTTGGTCAGCACTCCCGACAAACTGCTTACCTGAAACAAGCCTTGCTCGGTGAGGGTGTAGGCTACAGGATGCTGCATCCATGCATTGGTCGCAATGATGAAATAGCCCGAAAGCCAGGAGCCCAAGAACAACAGCACGGAGGCCATCCAATGCACAAACGCGCCAAGTTTCTTCTCGCCGAATAACAACACTCCGAGAAACGACGACTCCAGAAAGAACGCAAACAGCCCTTCCATCGCCAGCGTTTGACCGATCACCCCCCCCGTGAGCTCAGAAAACCTCGCCCAATTCGTCCCGAACTGAAATTCCATGGGAATGCCGGTTACCACGCCGAACGCATAATTCAACGCGAAGACTTTGATCCAAAATCGAGCGGCTTCATTGTAATGCTCGGCTTGGGTCCACCAGGCTCGAGACTTCAGATAGACGATCAACAGGGCCAGCCCCATCGTCAATTGAGGAAAGAGATAATGAAAGATGAGGGTAAACCCAAACTGCAATCGGTCGTATACGAGCGCGTCTTCCATTCACTCCTCCAAGAAGGAAGGTAGAAGCAGAACGCCGAACACAGGTAACGGCCGGGTGGCCAGTCGGCAGAATTAATAGGACGGTTCCACGCGCATGCTATCCTTTAAGCCAAAATTCGTCAACAAAAAATTTAAACTGAGTCGCAACGCTCGAAAACGTACAATGGGGTGGCTGTCGAGCAGGACGGATTTTTCTTTTGACCGGCTCTCCCGGTACACTGCACTATGCACGCGTTCCAGCCATTCATGTCCAGGTGCCTCGCTCGTGTTGCCACCGTACCGCGCATGTGCTGCGTGATCGTTTTACTGCTGTGTTGCGGGTGCGGATCAGCGGACGATGCTTCAAGCTCATCTCCCACGACAGCTTCCACAAGTCCAGTTTCAACATACCGGGAAGCGGGCGACCTTCATGATATCCTCTCACACGGACGCATCCGGGTCCTCAGCCCTCCGCTGGCATCCGTGGAGCATCTTCCTCGCCAAGGCACCCCTCATCACATCGAAAATCAATTGCTCGACGAACTGGCAGGAGCGTTGCACACACAGGTGCACCGCGTTCAGGTTGACCATTTTCATGATTTGATCCCAGCCCTATTGGACGGGCGGGGCGATATGATCGCCGCTCATTTCACGATCACCCCCGAACGTCAAGAACAGATTGACTTTACCGTTCCCGTGGCGATCGTCCGTGAACAACTCATCACACGAAAGACCGACACCGGCGTGAACAATCCCGCAGACCTAAAAGGCCGGACGATTGTGGCGCGAAAGTCATCGGCATTTTGGCAAACCGCTCAACGACTCAAAAAACAGCATCCGGGAATTGCCATCAAAGAAGCCCCCGATCACCTGGACACGGAACAAGTGTTAGATGGTGTCGCCCGCGGGCTCTACGATGTTTCGATCGCCGACAACGACCTGATGCAGGCCATGCTGACATACAGATCCGACCTGCGCGCGGCCTTTGATCTCACTGGAGACAGAGCGGTCGCCTGGGGCGTTCGCCCTCATTCAACGGCGTTATTGGAAAGACTCAACACCTTCCTGTCGACGGCCAAGTTGGCACAGTCACGTCCAACCCTATACACAGGGGATCTCGGAGCCATCAAACAACATCGCGTGCTCCGCGTCTTGACCCGAAACAACCCAGCCACCTACTTTTTGTGGCGGGGCGAGCTCCTGGGGTTTGAATACGAACTGAGCCGTCATTTTGCGCAAGCCCACAAGCTGCGCGTGGAAATGGTCGTTCCTCCACGCAGGGAGGACCTGATTCCCTGGTTGATCGAGGGAAAGGGCGATATCGTCGCGGCTTCCATGACGATCACACCCGAACGAAAGTCGAAAGGAGTCACGTTCTCACGGCCTTACTTTAAAAGCTCTGAAATCGTCGTAACGCGGGCAGAGGAGCCGGAAAGCAAGCTCCAATCGACTCAAGACCTGGCAGGCCGTACGGTGGCGATTCGACGGAGCAGTTCCTACTGGCCGACGATCAAAGCCTTACAAAAACAGGGCATCGACGTAAAACTGGAGGAAGTGCCGGAAGAACTGGAAACTGAGGAAATCATCTCCCGTCTCGCGAAGGGGAAGTATGACCTCACGGTCGCCGACAGCCATCTTTTAGACATTGAACTGACTTGGCGGGAGGATATTCGCGCCGCTTTCCCTCTGGGCGAACCCAGACCGCATGGGTGGGTTATTCGAGACTCAAACCCCGAACTCTTGAAAGCCGTCAACGCGTTCCTGAAAAAAACGTATCGCGGTGTGTTCTACAACCTTACCGTGCAGAAGTATTTTGAGAACAAACGAGACATCCGCCTTCACGTGGAACATCGGGCCAGCCGAACCGGAGAACTCTCACCCTACGATGAAATCGTTAAGCCATATGCCAAACAATACGAATTTGACTGGCGAATGATCGTGGCGCAGATGTATCAGGAAAGCCGGTTTAATCCCGATGCCCGTTCCTGGGCTGGGGCCGTGGGGCTCATGCAGGTCTTGCCTCAAACGGCCAAGAGTCTGGGATTTCCAGACATCCGTTCACCCAAGGAGGGCATCCATGCAGGCGTGAAGTATTTGAACTGGGTCCGTGATCGCTTCGAACCGGAACTGTCGGTCAAAGACCGGATGTGGTTTACCCTCGCCGCGTATAATGTCGGGCATGGTCATGTGTTGGATGCCCGGCGTGTGGCCCGCCAGGAAGGATTGAACCCCAATCGATGGTTCGGCAACGTCGAACATGCCATTCGCCTGTTGTCGAAACGGAAATATGCGCGAAAGGCCCGTCACGGTTACTGCCGGTGTTCAGAGCCCGTGAAATACGTGCGGGAAATCAAACAACGTTACGAAGCCTACGTGCAGGTGACAGGGCGTTAACACAAGATTCGTGCATATTCTTTTTGATAAAACGTCTATCAGGCGATCAAACCCTATTCCTGTCTTTCAAATTATTTCACCCCGTAAACAACGTTTTTCTTGCATAAAATCAGACCTGTCCTTGATTGCGTCTCTAGGCTTTACAATTTCCCGTTATTTCTCCTCAAAACAGGACGTGCTATAATTTTCCCCATGAGCTACATGACGAGACTCGAGAAAGAAATTCTAGCCCTTCCTCCGGAAGAGCGGGAACATCTCGCATTGACAGTTTGGGAAAGTTTAGAGGCCCATTCCGGCAGCACCAATATCCTCCAGGATCAAGAAGGAATTATACTCGCCAAGGACCGAGATACTGAGTTGGAATCCGGTTCCGCTCAACCTCTTACCCAGTCAGAATTCTTGCGACGTACGAATACTGACGCCGCTGAATGAACATCGAGTTTCATCCGCTCACGGCTTCGGATCTCAATCACGCCAAAATACACTATAATCAGAAACGTTCAGGATTAGGTGATGAGTTTCGCTCCGAAGTGTATGCAGCAATTGACCGAATTCTCCGAAATCCTCGCCAGTATCCTATTATCGAACAAAACATACGACGTTGCCTGGTTCATCGCTTCCCGTACTCTATCTACTTTCGGCTTTTCAATTCGGGAACGATTAGAGTCCTGGTTATTCGCCATCATAAACGTCACCCACGATTGGGCTTAAGCCGAGACTAACTGCAAGAAGTTGGAACAAAATCTATAAAACTAGACTTAATCCTCAACATAAAAAATATCTATTTATCAGCCGGCATAGTAATTTGGTGAAAAAATTGGATTAACGGGTGTGAGGTTTGGTCTAAGGACAAAGCAATTAATTTTGAGGAGATATCCAATTGACAGTCTACGGCCGGGGGAAAAAGTTCATCAGGAATGTAACCAATAATAATCTTTGAAATACAATTGGATTTTTCACTATTACAATTCTCACATAAAGGCTGTAGGTTTTGGAGTTCGGTCCTACCACCAGAGTCCCAAGGAACAATATGATCAATTGTAAGCAAATCAGCGTTCAAGACACGCCTGCAAGACGTACATTGCTTTCCATATTCTTCATAGATTAGATTTTTCATCCAGCCTGTGGGACTTCTTCCAGGACTTTTTTGGCAACCATAGTAATCAGTTAAAGAGGTAGCATGAACATAAAATTTGCTTTTTTTATTTCTATTGAAAAGAATTTCCCCCTGGCATTTGAAACAAAATAGACCGTGCCATGTGTTTTCGCTAAGTTCTTTTTCGATTAACAGCAAAATACTTTTCTTAATACCGATTCCTTCATATGACTTTTGCCAGTTAGGTGGGAAAATTTCTGGCAATATTTGTTTCCCAAAATTTTCATCAGCATTCGTCTTGCACTGTCCACAAATTGGAAGCAGAATCGAGATATCTACATATGTTTTGAAATTATACAAATTTCTTATTTCCAAAATTCTTTTTAGCGCTTCACGATCAGATAATTGCCCTCTGAAAAGCGCAATATTGTGCTTAGGGCCTAATTCAACGAGAAATGAGTTATATGCATCCAGAATTTTTTTAGGAGGAATAAATGGAGCAAATAAAGTCATTTTTGATTTTATTGTATTTCTTCAGATGTTTACTTAACCGATTGTCTATCCCAGCTCTCTACTATCAATTACCATGTTCTAACATTGGCGCGAGAAGCAGTCTTACATGTTCGTCTTAGGAGAGCTTACGGGAAAGTCGCGAAACTCAACAAAGAAGATGAGAGCTTCGCTTATTTGGTGAACCAGCAACTCAACACTTCCGTGTTGAGTGCAAAATTTCTGATATCAACAGATTGCTGACGTTCTGCTCTAACCCACCCAGACAGTTTCAATATCAAGTTTCACAGCAGCTTCCCGCTGCTTCTTATCACTCGTCCTGAGAGGAAGATGCAAGCCTGATACAGATTGAAACATGAGTATGGAGGCCAAGTGAAGGACATCCAAGATTCTCAACTCTGTATTGATGATGACGTCGTTGACTTCTTTGAGCAATAAAAGACTGATCTCAACAAATTCCCAATACGCACTGTCAGCTTTAAGTTTGCGCAAGATTTCAATGAAATGATGGCGTTCCAGTTCTCCTAGAGTACATCGCCTCGAGAGGGCGGAAATAGCTTCAGTCAGCGCAATCATGGACGTCAGAAGACGGTGAGATTTTAAAAGACGGCGAGCTTCGGAAGAGCCGTCCTCTTTGATATAGCGTTTGACCAATACACTTGTATCGAAATAAGCCCAAGAAGTCATAGGCACTCCTAATCCGCAAACCAATGACAGGTCTGTTCATTCACTTACATAGCCTCAGCCAGGTTCCAGCAGACACGATTATCACGAACACGATCACCCCACTGCTACTGAAGAGAGCCGCCGCCGACCAACAGACACAGATCGCCGAATACGTGACTAATCCAGGGCAGTTGGCATCTCATGGCTCAGCGGATTAGTCGTCTTGATCACGCTCCTCCCGTAATGTCTTGGACATAGACATGCCGTTGATTGGTCGAGGAGTCCAGGCAGGAAGAGGAGAGGTTTTTGGGGCGGAAATAAGTAATCCGGCTTCTTCGAGACGCCGCATAACAGAATCTCTCTGCTGATGGGCGTTGAGAGGCTTAATCGTTGCAATCGGTTTACCGCGCTCTGTTAACACAACTTCCTGCCCAGACTTTACCGCTTTTATCGCTTTGGAAAAATTTTGGTTGGCTTCTCTTAAACCCATTTGCATGGCGACCCTCGTAAAGTAGGTATGTCACTACATAGGCTTAGCATAGATCTGTCAATGCTAAAGGAAGACTCTGAATGTAACTGCCATAAAAAATGAGGTTTCTTCCGGGCTGTTCAATGAGTCCGCACTCGAAAGATTAATTTTACATTATCGAGATCAAAGAACGGTTGGTTAGAAAATCGTTCTTTCAGAAGATGGAGGACTTCGTTCGAGTCGTGAAAAATTCGAGCACTCTCATGCCTTTGTAAGAATTTCCCTTGTCATTTAACTTCGGACTCCACACGGCAATCGTGTAATGCCCTGGATAAATCGCGATAATGCCTCCTCCCACTCCACTCTTCCCTGGCAATCCGACCCGAAACGAAAACTCGCCAGCTTCATCATAAAAACCGCACAGTTGCATGATGGCATTGATACGCTTGGTCTTGCTCCCGCTGACGACTCGATGATTCGTCAAGGGGTTCACCCCGTTCGCCGCTAAAAACAAAAATCCCTGCGCGAGTTCCTGGCAGCTCATCTCAATCGAACAAAGATGACAATAAAAATCCAGCACCTCTTCGATATCATTTTGAATGTTGCCGTAGGATTTCATGAAATTGAGCAGCGCAGCATTCCTAAAACCAGTCGCTTTCTCGGACTGCGCCACTCTCGAGCAATAGTCGATAGACGGATTTCCCGAAACCTTTCGTGTGAACTCAAGAAGCTCCTGCTTGGGATGCCGCAAACGGCTCACAAGAATGTCGCACACGACTAAAGCGCCTGCGTTAATGAACGGGTTACGAGGAATGCCTTTTTCGTACTCCAGTTGCACAAGAGAGTTGAAGGCTGTCCCTGAAGGTTCGACCCCGACCCGGTGCCACAATTGATCGTCCTCTAACTCGAACGCCAGAGTAAGAGACAGAACTTTGGCGATACTTTGAATCGAAAACTTCTCATGAGCGTCGCCAAGCCAATAATTTTGATCGTCAATCGTGGTGAGATGGATGCCGAATTTCCTGGGATCGACCTTCTGTAATTCCTGAATATACGAGGCAACTTGGCCGCAATCCTCCATCGTCGGCAATAGATCCTGGAGTTCATCAAAAAGCGCGTGATAGTCCATGAGTGTTACATTCCTTCCCCTTGTCCTCACTGTTCTATCGCCCCACCCCTGCCCTTGTCCAGAAGCCTGGCAGAATTGTTCAGTAGGCGTCGATATTGCCGGTGATCAAGAGCCAAGAAACGATTATCCATGATCAGTGACGCAAAATGCTTGATAGGCTCATGCGCCACAATCACAGAGCTAGGCCACCATCCATCTCCACGAACATCAGATTTAACACGACCGTAACACGGTCCACCTTGACCTTTGCCTCCCAGAAGTGCGAGACACTGTTAACCTAAAATTCTTGTATTCGTCACACATTCTTAACACAAGCTTTTTACTATTTCCTACGCGAGCAGCATTGAATGCTCGCATTTTCGTCTTTTTAAGCGGGAGAAGCCCAATGTCTATCACGACGACGTACGATCAACCCACAGCCACCTCAGCGAACTTCCAACAATGGTTCATGGTCGCCGGGCTTATTTACCTCCTCCTCGTCGCCGTCGGCATGATTGGAAGTGGGTTCAAAGCCGCGACCGGCGGGCAGGCCAAGGAACTGTTTTCTTTCGCCAGTAATCCTGTCACGGCTTTGGTTATTGGCACGGTCGCCACGGCGTTGATTCAATCCTCCAGTACGGTCACCTCCATTATCGTCGGACTGGTCGCAGGAGGATTACCCGTCCCTATCGCGATCCCCATGGTGATGGGCGCCAATATCGGAACCACGATCACGAATACCATCGTGAGCCTGGGGCACGTCAAACAAGGTGAAGAGTTCAAGCGGGCATTCGCCGCGGCGACCATTCATGACTTTTTCAATCTCATCAGCGTCGTCATTTTCCTGCCTCTGGAAATCGCGTTCGGAGTGCTGCAAAAAACCGGAGCGCTACTGGCAAATATGATGATCGGAGGGGATTCCATGTCCATGAAAGGACTCAACTTCATGAAGCCCCTGATCAGCCCCCCAATTAAAACCTTGCAAGGCCTATTCGGGAATATGGGGTTGTCTGAGATCATGGCAGGCGTGCTCCTCATCGTTCTTGGCATCGGGTTAATCTTTTTCGTGATTTCCTACATAGGCAAATTACTGAAGGTCCTCATGGTGGGGCGAGCGAAAGAGATCCTCCACAGCGCAATCGGTCGGGGGCCAATATCGGGAATCGCGACGGGAACGGCGATTACGGTTCTCGTCCAATCGTCATCGACGACCACAAGTCTGATCGTTCCATTGGCAGGGAACGGCGTATTCAATCTCCGACAAGTATACCCCTTTACGCTGGGAGCGAATATCGGCACCTGCGTTACCGCCCTACTCGCAGCAACCGCCGTCACCGGCGTCAACGCGATTTTTGCCCTTCAAATAGCCCTGGTTCATCTTGTCTATAATGTCTTGGGTGTTATTGTGATATACGGAATTCCGTTTTTACGAAACATACCGCTCCACGCGGCCGAAACGTTGGCCGATATGGCCGTCAAAAAGAAATTATACGTTGCGCTGTACATCGCCAGTGTTTTTTTCGTCGTTCCGCTGCTGCTAATCGGCGCCAGTCAGGCCTTTGGTTGGTAAGACAGACGACACCCTGATAAAGGATAAGACCATGGAAAAAGTTCTCTCGCGAAAACAAATGTTGGAACAAAAGGTCTATGAGTTGGAGGAAACGCTCGCAGGCTTGAAAACTCAACTACACCGGGAGATTGAGGCAGAACAGCATGAAGCGATCGATGAGCTCGAAGTCTACCTTGAAAAGGTCAATAACAAGTTCACCAACCTACAAGACTTCTGGCAGATCTTACGGAACGAAGTTACTGAGCTCCTGCAAGGCAAGAGAGAAAAGCACTAGGGCATGAGGCAACGCATGCACACAATCCCTTGGCCAATCATCATGCTTTCGGTGATTCTCACGGTCCCGGCCATGGCCGGGGTAGAGACGCCCATCGAACTGAGCACGATTCCAGAAACCATTCTCACAGAGGCGAAACTCAAATTTCCAGACGCCACCTATCAAAGCGCCAACACGGAGACCGAACCGGATGGAGGCTTCGTCTATGAGATTCAAGGAATCTTCAAGGACGGCCGGAAATTTGAGTACGATGTGTACCCCGATGGAGTTATCCAGGAAATCGAAGTCGTCTTCCAAGAATCGATGGTTCCGGGAGCTGTCATGAAAGCCATCAGACGAAAGCTTCCGGGATTTATCCCCACGTACATTGAGGCCAGTCATTCCGCGAGCATGAAAGTCGTCGGCTATGAGTTCGTCGGTCACATGGGAAGCCACGAGATCGACATAGATGTTTCCGCCGATGGAAGTATGATACAAGTAGCTGACAAATGACGACGTTCAGTCGTGTCATCGGATACGAGATCAGAGCGCTCTTTTCAAACGAACGGCCGGGCCCCGATCATTCACCACGTGTATCTCATCGAAGGAGGAAAACCATGCGTGTCATCCTTGTTTCTGCGTTCGTACTCTTGAGCATTGTAGGATGGAGCCATTCGGGATTCACGGCCGGACAACACCTGGATCTCCATGATGGATCGGCCTTGACGATCACCTCGCCGCAAAATGGCGATATGGTAGGAACATCGTTCGAATTAACCTATGAACTCAGGAAAGGGTTGAGCGCCGACCATGCCCATGTCTTCCTGGATGGCCAGTACCAGAAGGGGTTCAAGGGGACATTTCGTGATGTCGCACCGGGCCCGCATACGATAACCGTGAAAGTCGCCAACCACGATCATGACATGCTGAACATCTCCGATTCGGTGCGAATCACCGTCGAGTGACTCCTGTTTCAATCAGACGGACTGTTTGACGCTGGCAGGAACGGTCATTGCTCGTTCATACCACGGACGGGTGGAATTGACGATTTTTACGACTGACAGCATCACGGGCACTTCGACCAGGACTCCGACGACCGTAGCAAGCGCGGCTCCAGAATTGAACCCAAACAGAACGATAGCTGTGGCCACCGCCAGCTCGAAAAAGTTACTGGCCCCGATAAGTGCCGATGGGCCAGCGACACAATGAGCAACCCCCAAGCTCCTATTCAAGAGGTAGGCCAGGCCTGAGTTGACATACACTTGAATCAGGATCGGGATCGCAAGCATCGCGATGATCAAGGGCTGCGCAAGAATTTGTTTCCCCTGAAACCCGAACAACAGGACCAACGTAGCCAGTAGCGCCGACAGGGACACAGGATGGAGCCGGTCCAAGATCCGTCCGAGGTGCTGTTCCCCACCCGACCGTAAAAGCCTTTGACGCCACCACTGAGCAAAGACCACAGGAATCACGATATAGAGCGCCACCGAGAGAAACAGCGTCACCCAGGGCACCGTAATGGCCGATAAGCCGAGTAAGAGTCCGACCAATGGAGCAAACGCCACGATCATGATCAGGTCGTTCAGCGCCACTTGCGTCAGAGTGAAATGAGGTTCTCCCTTCGTGAGGTGACTCCAGACAAAGACCATCGCAGTGCACGGCGCGGCCGCGAGAAGAATCAAGCCGGCGATATAGGAATCCTGCTGCTCGAGAGGAAGGTACGGCGCGAAGACGATTCGGATAAAAACCCATCCCAGTACGGCCATAGAAAACGGCTTGACCGCCCAGTTGATGAACAACGTTACCGCGATCCCTTTCCAATGCTGCATCACGTCTTGAAGAGCACTGAAGTCAATCTTGAGCAACATCGGGATCATCATCAGCCAAATCAAGACCGCGACGGGGATGTTCACTCGTGCAATTTCCCACTGCCCCAGCTGATGAAAAAAAGCGGGAAACAGATGGCCGAGGCCAATGCCGATGACAATACACGAACCAACCCAGAGGGTCAGGTATCGTTCAAAGAAGCCCATCGGCGCGCCAACCGTACGAGCCGTTGTTTCACAAGCGACACTCATACCCTGTTCTCTTCACTCGATTCTCCGGTCACTCGACTCTCTAGACAATAGGTTGCAGGTGAACGTTCAGTGTCTCTGCGTCCACAGGCCAGGACGGCAGCTTGATGAGCTGTTGAATGTGCCGTTCCAATGTACGGTACACATCGGCAAACGCCCGCAACCGATCGTCATGATTTCCCAGAGCGGCCGCAGGATCTTCAATGCTCCAATGCGCTTTCGTCACTGGCCCGGACCATAGTGGGCAAGACCCGGCGGCAGCCCGATCGCACACCGTAATGACAAGGTCCAATGACGGAGCGTTCTCGCGGGAAAACTCCAGCCAACTTTTACTGCGAAGTACATGCGTGGGATGCTGGCGAATGTTCAGCAGCTCGATCGTCAACGGATGAACGTTGCCGGTCGGATGACTGCCAGCACTAAAGGCAGCAAAACGCGGATGCCCTAATTTTTGAAGAATCGCCTCCGCCATGATGCTTCGAGCCGAATTGCCGGTGCAGAGAAACAAAACATTCAATGGGTTCGAACTCATCATGCACAGCAGTCCTTCCAGAGTCAGGCCTGTTCCTTTCGTGTAGGGGGGCAGCATTGGGCCAGTTCGATGATACTGCATTGCTTCTTTTGATCATGCCGAATGCTGGCAAACTCGTTCCGGCAACAGTCCTCGACCATGAATCGGATAAGATCGGTAAAAAACTCGAAGTGAGCGCTGTAAATAATCGAACGCCCCTGACGGCGTGAGCTCACCAGCCGCGCGTTATTCATGTGGGATAGATGAAATGAGAGCGTATTATGCGGAATACCGAGCGCCACACTTAACGCTCCGGCAGGCATCCCATCACGGCCTTGTTCGACCAGCAGGCGAAACACCCGTAAACGGGTTTCTTGAGACAGCGCGTCGAAGGCAATGATTGCTTCCTGTATATCCATATGTCCAGAATAATGGAAATATAGAGTAAGGTCAAGTTCCGATCATTGCAACGTCATACTCCCTCATCACAGCTTCAGAAAGGCAGTTTTGGACAAAAACAGCATAATTACGTAGCCAATCAGGCTGGCACAACTAAGACGGATGGGCTGGCACTTAAGGAAATCCTGGAATTGGAAATGGACCGAAATTGCGTGAACCGGCTCTAAACTTTCCGTCTAAATAGACCGAACCACAATCATGAAGGCCCACCATAGGCTACACCCATGGATGGCAAACCACTTGAAAATACAAGAAAAAGAGATACACTATTGATTGTATGGGGTACACAGCACTTGCGCCTGGCACGCCCATATATGGTATTACAGTAGTCGAAGGAGGAGAAGGCATGGCGATTAAGGCCGGAGATTTTGTGATTTTTTCAAAATACAAGACTTCTTCCCATCCGAGTCCTCACGCCAAGGCCGTTTCTCCCGCCCAACATGGTGATACCTATTCTTATGTCATTGACAAATTCTGGAAGGTGGTCAGAGTCTTCGATGACGATACGATCGAAGTCGAAACTCGCCGTGGTAAACGGAATAGAATCGATGCGAATACGCCTCTGGTACGAAAGATCCGTCCTTGGGAGCGAGTAATCTTCCGGCATCGTTTGTTTTGACGATCCTCTCTTCTTTCATTCAGGCCAGCCAGTCACCGTCCTCCGCTTCTAAGGTACATTACACCAGATAGGTCAACAGAGACGTGGCGAGCGTCAGGTAGATCGCAATTCCTACGATATCCATCGTCGTCGAAACGAACGGACCCGCAGCCACGGCAG
Organism: Nitrospirales bacterium; assembly: GCA_031315865.1. Taxonomy (NCBI): domain Bacteria; kingdom Pseudomonadati; phylum Nitrospirota; class Nitrospiria; order Nitrospirales; species Nitrospirales bacterium. The sequence goes on along the minus strand of JALDRJ010000002.1, from coordinate 2,451,645 downwards.
GATCGATTTGGAACCGATTAAACACAATCGGCAGCATCGAGGCCAAGCTGGTCGAGACCAAAAAAGCCAGCAAGAGGGAGACCCCGACCACCACTCCTAACATGGTATGTCCCTGCCACAGCCAGCCAACGACCATCACGAGTAGACCGGACACAAGGCCAAGACAGAGCCCAATCGCCAATTCATGTCTCCACACCGCCCAAAGATCGCCCGGCCCAATCTGTCCCACCGCCAGCCCCCTGACGACCAGCATCGAGGTCTGCAATCCGACATTCCCTCCCATCGCAGAAATGACCGGAATAAAACTGACCAGGGCGACCGCTTCTTGAAGCGTGAAACGAAAATACCAGAGTAATGCTCCCGACAAAAAAGTCCCAAGAAGATTCGTGAACAGCCAGGGAAAGCGTGCGCGCGCCGCACTGGGCACGGAAGAATACAAAAACGCGCCTTCGTCCGGAGCCCCCGCCATAATCAACATGTCTTCCGTCGCTTCCTCACTCATGACATCGACGACATCATCAACAGTAATGATGCCAAGCAAGGCTTTATTCTGATCGACGACGGGAATGGCTAAGAGATTGTAGGCGGCGACCAGACGGGCCACTTCTTCTTGATCCATGTCCGGGGTCACGCTGACCGTATGTCGAGTCATCATCGCCTCAAGCGGGGTGGATGGCGGATCCATGAGCAGTCGCCGCAACGACAACACGCCGGTCAACCGGTTATCTTTATCCGTGACGTAAATATAGAACGCAGTCTCGGCATCGGTTTCTTCTTGGAGATGGCGAATCGCCTCTGCCGCGGTCACGTCCTGAGGCAGCGACAGCACCTCCGTAGTCATGATACTGCCCGCCGTGCCCTCCTCGTACTGCAACAGATCCTTCACCTCTGCTGAATCTTCCTGATCCATCAGCGCAAGCACTTGAACTCGTTGTTCCTCGGGCAGGCCGCCCAGGACATCAGCGACGTCATCAGTCCCTAAAGATTTCAGAATCTGAAGGATGCGCGATGGTGAAAGGCTATTAGCGATATGTTCGCGAGTCTTCTCATCCAGTTCACTCAGGACCTGCCCCCGAAGCTCGTCATTCGGAAGGCAATCGAAGGCCATGACCTGTCCCTCAGGAGAGTCCAGATGTTGGATCACATACGCCGCATCGGCAGAATGCAAACGACTCAGCATATTGGTGAGATGGCGGAGAGCTTGACGATGAAACAACCGTCTCGCGGCGATCACGAGCAAATCACGTTTAGGAGGGATTGCCGTATCCTTCCGTCGAGCGACAGAAGTCACCTGTGCTTCGGTTGATTGAGCATGGGCCATGGTAGAATTGATCAATCCAAGTCCTTTAAGAATTGCTGTCATACTAGCAGTATAGACTCATACTCGACTTGTCAATAATATGAGTGACCTTTTCACATTTTTTGACTACGCATCAGAACTATGAGGTGATATCTTCCGACGTTTCACAAGGCTTTTATTGTCATGAGCATGTATGAAGAGTACTGTTTGCCTCACCTTTTACACTGCGCTTGCGGGCTTGAAGTCATTCAGGATCAGCGAAAAAAGGTCGTGCCATTAGCCGAGGGTCGAGTGCTGGAGGTTGGGATGGGATCCGGCCTGAATATCCCCTTTTATGATAGAGAAAAAGTGGAAATCGTGTGGGGCCTGGAACCCTCGGCAGGCATGAGGAAAAAGGCGCAGCCTCGCCTGTGCACGACGCCGATTGACATCCGCTGGTTGGATCTGCCGGGAGAGAGCATTCCTCTTCACAACGGAAGTGTCGATACGGTACTGCTCACGTATACATTATGTACGATTCCCGATTGGCGAACAGCCTTACAGCACATGCGACGCGTCTTAAAGCCTGACGGCACACTCATCTTTTGCGAGCATGGGTTATCTCCGGATGCAGGGGTACGTCGATGGCAGAAACGGCTCACTCCCCTATGGAAAAAGCTCGCAGGCGGCTGTCATCTGGATCGTCCTATTCCTCAGTATATCGAGGCGGGAGGCTTTACGATCCATACGATGAACGCCGAGTACATACAAGGCCCGAAATTTGCCGCTTATCAGTATTGGGGAACGGCGAAGTAGACAGAAGCCGAAATATATGAAACAGCAAACCATATTCGAACGACCACAATTTTTATGTTACAAAGAACAAAGGCTTCTTTTCGCAGAAGAACCCTCCAGGCGTTTCACCAAGCCAAAGATGAACATCGTGATGTCCATTCAAAAGCGTGCCGTACTATTTATGAGCCTGTATCTATCAATGGCCCCATGGTGCATGACTCCGGTCCAGTCCCAGGAAATGAAGCAGGCTGGAAAACCGGGATTATTCTCACTTGGAGCAAACCGGCAAGTGTCTATCGGTTCGATCACTGCAGATAATTTTTGGTTGCTTGATGACGCATCGCGTTACCAGGAAATGTATACGCGGGAGTTTAATATCGTCACACCTGAAAACCAATTAAAGTTCCGTCATATCCAGCCACAGCGTGACGTGTTCACGTTTGCAGCCGCGGACCGGCATGTACGGTTTGCTGAACAACATGACATCGCGGTACATGGGCATACGTTGATTTGGCATCGTTCGCTTCCCGAGTGGCTGCTTGAGAGCCCCTTGCCACGATCAGACATGATCGCCATCATGAACCATCATATTGATACGGTGATGGGCCACTATAAAGGGCGAATCAAGATTTGGGATGTGGTCAACGAACCGATCACTGGCAAAGGCAAGCTGCGCCACACAGTCTGGCACGATCGAATCGGCGAAGAGTACATTGAGCTTGCATTGCGTCGGGCCCGTCAAGCAGATCCCAGCGCAAAACTCCTGATCAATGACTACAATGTTGCCACGATCAACCGGAAATCCACAAAACTCTACAACCTTACTAAACAGCTGCTAGAACGTGGCGTACCGTTAGACGGCATTGGGTTCCAGATGCATCTATCGGTACACGACGGCCTTGATTTCGAGAGTTTCAGCGAGAATTTACAACGCTTTTCAGATCTCGGCCTTGCACTGTTTATCACGGAACTCGATGTTGCCATTCATACGCCCGTTACCACCGCTAAGTTGCAGCGACAGGCTAGTTTGTATAGAGATATTTTCCTTCGCCTCTTGTCTCAAAAGACCGTAAAAAGTATTCAGATGTGGGGCTTCACAGATAAGTATTCATGGATCGATAGTCACTTCCCAGGCCATTGCTGTGGTCTGATCTACGATAAAAACTGGGGGAAAAAGCTGTCGTACACGGCGATTTCAGAGGCGCTCGTAAGCGAACCCCAATACTTCCCCCAAACTGTCACATTGCCGGCAGGATCATTCGATGACGCTCACGGTGTCGATACAGATGGAGCGATCGTCTTTAACGTGGACAACGGGGACTGGATACAATTCAATAACGTCGACCTGAAGAATGGATTTGCCAAATTGCGAATACGATACGGAAACGGCCAGCTGCAACCCGGTAATTGGCGTGCAGAGGTTCGATTGGATAGTCCTTCTGGCGTCGAAATTGCGAAAATCCCTATCGTCCCTACCGGTGGTTGGGACGTGTTTCGAGACAAAACGGCGACGATTACCGGTGGATCAGGACGCCATACCGTCTACGTTGTCTTCAAAGGCGATCGTGGGGCCGGCCATTTCGACTGGGTTCGATTCGAGGAATGATGAGGAACCTTTTTCACTCCTCAGGCGCTCCATGAAATCTCTTTTTCCTTTTGTCTTGCCTCCTTCCGTGTGATGGCAACGAGACCACCAAGTATGCCTCCGGCCGTATTACACAGCCAATCGGCAGTCGCAGGATACCGGGTGTGGATGAATATTTGAGAACATTCGGCAAATAATGACAGACAGGCGCTGATCACAAAGATATTGATCAGAACCCGACGCTTTTTCAGGTCAGGACGCGAGTTGACATAGAACCATCCGACTGGCGCGAACAAAAGAATGTTGCCGATGATATCGCTGATCGAGAACGCATGCCCGTACAAAGGGATCCAGTTAATCTTATCGAAATGAGTATGCGTGACAATCTGGTCCCAGGGTGAAGTAGTCACACCAATCACTACGATGATCCACAGCCACAAGAGCTTCTTCCAAGGTTGAATCATGTCAGTACTCTAATGACTGCGCGATGACCAGTCCAGTGATTTTATTCATCACCAGTCGAGGCCATCGTTACGCTGCTAAAGTCTGTCGTTTCATGTCGTATATCTTATGGGGCCGTTGAAAAAATCCGCCAGCGGCGTTCTCGGCCTCTCGCCGCTTGAACCCCATGTGGTGAGTGAGAATGATTTCAGCACAAGGATCAACACAAGAGGCAACCCAATGTGTGGCCGATTCGCGAGAGTGCCGTGCTCACGTCGAGAGCGCATCCCTGACAGACTTCAGTACGCAAGGGTACACTCTTTGCGAAGTACGACGATAACTCCTTGGTGAATCCTTGAATCGGCTCGAGCCAGTACGCTCCGCGCGTCAAAATGCCTGCGGCCTTGCTGAACGGACTTTTTTGAACCGCCCCGACGCTGCCGTACAACGTCTTTCTGACAGAATATGGCCTTTGATACCTTCATTATTCAACACTCCCTTTATCGGAATCGTGCGGATTTTTTTGATGTTCAGTACCCCTTGATCGCATCCAACTTGAGATCTTTTCACTCTGTTTGGCTATTGCTTCCTCAGCGAAATTGCCCGCCAGAAGAACACGTTGGTATCTCCATGATGCCTTCTGTATCAGGAAGGATCGAAATTACCGTAGAATCGGATATTGAGGATTTTTCCGTTTTTCCATCGCTCGATGACTACTTGATTAACCGAAACATGGCCTTTGTCCTTCTGATCCCATTGCATGACCGCTTCGTAGAACACCACCCCGTTTCCTCCTCCTTGATCATCGATAGCCGTCGCTAAGATTTCGATGCCGTGATAGGCCGTCACTTTTGTGAGGAACTCGCGTTCATTCTTGAGCAACGTAGCGCGACCCACCGTCGGAGGATTCGTGTTTTCTTGCGCCGAGGCCTCTTCAGCATAAAAATCTTCAATGCCTTCGACAAATTTTCCCTGTTTTAGATATTCGACCACCTGTGCGTGTAATTCCTGCAAACGCTGTGACATGAGCACTCCTCCTTTGTGGGTTATTCCCAGAATGAATTAATGAATTGGTGTAAACCATTGTACGATTATGTGATCAATAAGGCTTTGTCGCGGAAACACTCATAGCGTTACATAGGTATAGCGGTTATCATTGAAAATATGGACGAAATATGGCTCACAATCGTTTCCCTTTGCAAGGCGGCAACAGTAGACATCACTTTACGAATCGTGCGATAACTGGCCATCAATCAATTTCAACTTAATAAGGAGATCAGCTATGGCCAAAGCACGCGCCCGTCACATTCTCGTGTCAACGAATGAAGCTTGTGAAAATTTAAAAACACAGATCGAAGGTGGTGCTGACTTTGCCGCATTGGCGAAAGAACATTCTACATGCCCATCAGGGAAACAAGGTGGAGATCTCGGAGAGTTTGGGCCCGGCCAGATGGTCCCAGAATTCGATAAAGTAGTTTTCAATGAGGAAGTCGGCAAAGTCCATGGCCCCGTCAAAACCCAATTCGGGTACCATCTCCTAGAAATCACCAGTCGCACCTAAGCCATACGCGATCTATATCAAAGACCGTGTGAGATCGATGGAATCCTCTTCACCCAAAGCCAGGCAGATGATTCCATATCGATAGCTGAAAAATGTAGCAACTTACATGCGAACCACCTTGCCATCCTGCAAGGTGGTTCGGGAGCCAAAGGATACACTGAACAAGGACATCTTCCCCGTGAGCCCCTGACCTCGACGCATGTGGGACAGACACGGCACCATTCATTCAAAAAACTTGAGACGACAGAACTCATCCCCACACAATTTCAGACATGTAGGTTCAGATCCTCATCGCACCAGGAATGGATAATCGGTATACCCTTTCTCATCCCCGCCATAGAACGTCGAAATATCCGGCACATTCAGCGGCGCGTTCAGCTCCAACCGTAATGGCAAGTCAGGATTAGCGATAAATAGTGCCCCGAAAGCGATAAAATCGGCTTCACCGGCAATAAGCGCTGACACGGCTCTGGCACGATCATAGCCGGCATTCGCGATATAAGAACCTTTAAATATTGCACGTATCTTGCCTTCATCGAAGGATTGTGAAGAGCGCACAGGGTATGCTCCATCACCATACCGGCCTCCAACGACATGGAGATAGGCCAACCCAAATTGATTCAACTGCTCGACGACATAACCAAAGGTCTTTTCTGGATCAGCATCATACATACTATTAAACATATGCACCGGTGAGATTCGCACGCCGACCCGTTCATGGCCCCAAACCCCGGTTACGGCTTTTGTAACTTCCAACAGCAATCGAGCTCGGTTCGCCACCGAGCCTCCATAGTCATCACTGCGATGATTCGTTCCATCGCGTAAAAACTGATCAAGAAGATAGCCATTGGCCGCATGAATCTCGACACCATCGAATCCGGCTTCGATCGCCTGTCGAGCGGCATACCGGTATTGCTCGATGATTCCGGGAATTTCATACGTCTGCAATGCACGTGGCGTCACAAACGGCTGAAGCCCGTCATACGTATAGGCATCTCCTTCGGGCTTGATCGCCGATGGGGCGACTGGAAGCGCCCCATCGACTTGCAACGACGGATGAGAAATTCGACCCACATGCCACAGTTGCAGAAAAATAAGTCCACCGCGTCGATGGACCGCCTGAGTCACGTTTTTCCATCCTTCCACCTGTTCTTTCGTATGAATACCCGGCGTATTGGGATAACCAACACCCTGCGGAGAAATTTGAGTGCCCTCCGTGACGATGAGGCCCGCCGAGGCACGTTGCGCGTAGTAATCGACATTCATGGATCGAGGAATATTCCTCTCCCCTGCCCGGTTTCGCGTCAAGGGAGCCATGACAATCCGATTTTTTACCTCATAGGGTCCAAGGCGAAATGGCGTCGTCAGGATTGTTCTCAAACCATCTGATTGTTCCTCATCCAACATGTTCATACTCATATCCGAATCTCCTTCTTCCCATTTTACGATGTTCGAACCAACGCGCAGATCGTGAATCTCCTAGACTTAATGAACCGGCACCCATCGAGGCTTTTCCCCCGATACCATCGCTGTTGCCGCCAACATCGTCATGGATAACCCCAAGTGTAACCACCGATCAGCCTCGTTAATAAGGACCAATCCGAGCAGCATGTCGCCATCCGTCAGAAATCCCAGTACCGCCACGCCAAAGTAGACGGCGGTCACGGATTTCAAGGTCGCAACCGCCTTCCCTTTCAGCACCAAACCACCAACCAAAAATGCTGTGCCTGTCAGAATGTGCACGACATTATGCATACCATTGACTTCAAATATCCCGCCCTCGGAGATTAGGGGATTGGGCAGAAACCCAAGCAGACCAACAAGAACAAACGTCACACCGAATCCAATTGTGATATGTTTGCTGTTCAACATGGTACCTAGCTCCCTGTGTTATCGTCAGGTGAATGAGAAAAGGCCGTAGGACCATCGCCTACGGCCTTTTCGGTTGTGTTCATAATTCGGATGGGGCTTTGTCGTGGATCTCTTTCCAATTGTCATCCGCCGTCTTAATGTAACCGGGAACATCCTGATTCCATTTGGCTTGAATGTTTCGATCCAAATTCAAGTACAGTCTCCCCTTGACGATCTTCCACACCTGAGGATCGGCCACAAATTTCTTACCGACCGCCACTCCGTACGCGCACCATCCTCCATATGCCGGAACGTATTTTTCAGGGTTAGCTTCAAACAATTCTTTGTTAGCCTCATTCGCAAAGGCATAGGTGACACCTTGGTAATCGGCCACGTGGTATCCATTGCCTTTAACCGGCTTACTTTCAGTGAAATAGGCGACCGGGTCATAGCCACTAATGCCTGGGGTACTTTTACTGAAATCTTGACCAAAAACCGGCGTCACAACGACCGCAATTGCCAAGACCACCGCTGACAACAATGTCTTTGAGATAGTCATCTCGTCTCTCCTTTGGTGATAGGGTGTTATTATATATACACAGATCTGTATACTTTCAACCCTTAGTATAAGACAGAGCGTTTTTGTTACAGCTTACGCATGACTTCCTAAATATGTTCACACTCTGCTTGAAATCTTCTCATCCAATGACGCAATGACGCCCCTTTACCGACAATGTCATCTGTCGAATTCAGGGGGGTCTTTTTTACACGCGCAGCGAAACAGCTACGTACAGTATTGTGAGTTTGTCGCTAAAAAAAGAGAAAGGCGTTTATTGCTGTGTGGAAGAGTCGTTCAGGTAATGCTCCAGGGCCTTCCGGACCTTCGTCCGGGCCCGATGTAAAAGCACTCGTTGATTGGTCGCGGTAATTTCCAATAGTTCACAAATTCCTTCAGGGTCAATGCCTTCGATATCACGAAGGATGATGACCTGGCGAAGATTCGCTGGAAGAGCATGAATGGCTTTGTGGATGTGATCCAACCCTTCTCGCGATAACAAGACCCGCTCAGGCGTATGTTCTTCCCAAATTCCTGGAGTCACGGTCCATGTTCCGGAAAGGGCACCAGCAGCATGGAATAATTCAGGCTCTATGGCGTGATCCTCTTCATGGTGAACAGTGGTGGAAGCAGACGAAAATGATACGTAGCGGCTTTCTCTTACACCTCTGGTTTTGGCTTGATTCGTGAGAATCTGAAAAATCCATGTCTTGAGAGACGACCGCCCTTCAAAACGATGAATTCCTTCCAGGACAGCCAACCATGTATCTTGCACAACCTCCTCCGCCACAGCTTCAGATCGTACATAGGTTTGAGCCAGCCGATGAAGCCGAGCATGATAACGATCTACCAAGAGCTTGAAGGCCACGTCATTACCTTGGCGAAGAGCCTGAACCAGTTCACTATCTTTCTTCTCAGAATCAAAAACTGGTGATCGTTCATGAACCTGCTCCGAGACACAGAACTCAGCTAAACCTTCCTGGGATGAGCGCTCGAGTTTGTCGCCCCTGAGAGCCGTGGAATGCATGAGTGGTGGATGTACAGCAGTCATCATGAGCGGCCTCTTCACTTGACATGTGAGTGAATAATCCATGGAGTTCGTGATGGCTTTAATGGAGACTCATCTTTCTCCTGCTTGTCCCTCAACATCGTATAGAATCTTTGGTATTCGGCATTTCTGTTTACACCGAACGTTCTGTAAAATACTTCACAAAAAAAACACCCCACGATTATCTCCCGTCAATGACACTTATCGCGAGCCGCCTTTCGCATACTTTCCGCCCAAGACGATACCGGGAAGTTCCGACAAAGTCCGTTCGAACGGACCGAAATCCTTCAACACCCGGGCCATCACTAACGAACCTTGAATACGAATGATGGCATCTTGTGCTTGCTGGTGAGCTTTCTTCTGGGGAACGCCAGCTTCACGCGCCACCTTGGCAATAGCTTCTACCCATGCCCCCATTCCCTGCTGCACATGCTGGCGAATAGGGGTTTCATCAGAGCCAAATGAGAGGGAATCCAATAGGCAACTCTGCTGCCCACCGTGAAAAAATTCTCGAATTCTATCAGCCATCGTGCGGATACGTGCTTCCGGCTTCCCCGGACCTAACAACGGAGTCAGCGCTCGCTCCTTCAACCACGTCCACGCCCGGTCCAACACGGCCTTGGCCATTTCTTCTTTTCCTCCGGGAAATCGATGATACAGACTGGCACGCTGAAGGCCGGTGGCTTTGGAAATAATGCTCAAACTCGCTCCTTCAAACCCATGAGTTCGGAACACGCAGGTAAGGCGGTCCAGCAATTCGTCTTCGTTGACCTTGGTGATCGGCATAGTCTCTTCCGCTTTCCTTGTTATATACCGAACGTTCAGTATAGATCAACAGTCAATTTCACTCTTCATTTGTTACAACAGATTTCGATGTTTGTTGAGTTGAACTAGAGCAGAAGTAATAAAGACAGAACAGCTAGGCTGTCCGAGTGCTCTAAAGTCGTCCCCCAACCCACTTTCCCCCAAACCCACTGTGCCTATGACTTGAGTAGTGTCAGAGAAGTGCCGTGCCTAAAATCGTATAAGAAGCCTATCCCCTATTCTGCACCAATTTAATTTGCGCTATACTCTTACCCTTAAATACCCTTAAAAACCAGATTTAAGGATTGTTTTTTACGTATTTCCTCATGCGGATTCATACAATACATGCACTTTTTCAGTCACGATGCTGGAATAATCTCCACCATTCGCCGTGAACTCAGGCAGAGTGCCTATCCACGCCGCTATACCAGTCTGCAGAGAATTGAGGAAGGTTGATATCGACGAAGCTTACGAGGACTATGGAACAGGAAATTCCTTACCCGTCACGACAGCACACTATCCCATTGCCCCGTTGTGATGGATCATCACCAAGGAGGAGCCAAATGAAACGCATCACACTCAAGCCATACCTTGGCATCACGGTCGCTCTGCTTTTCATCGTATCAACACCCGTGAGCGCAAAAAATGGCCAAAATATTCCCTATGAAGTCTGGGGTGTCGATCAGTCCAACTCGGTGAGTAGCGCTCCAGCCCGCGGAACAATAGGCAGTTTGATCTGGGTGTGGAACAGTGAAGACATCCATGCCCAGGTCACCAATGGCACTCCAGCTCAGCCGCTGGGCTGTGATGGAAATAATACCCCGGGGGACGGCCCCTGCGATCTCCTCGATGTCTTTCCCGGCACGTTAGCCGAACATGACAGCAATGGCGTGACCGGTGCGTTCCTCGGCGATTACAACTATGGGCGCCTACACGGTGCACTATCCGACCCGCAGAATCGTTACATGAATATCAGTCTCTTCGGCCCCGGTAATGGTTTTGTTGGCATTCTCAACGGCATGACCAAAGAAGCCGTCGCGTTGTTTCGCGTGACCGGCACCAACTCCGGTCAACGGGTACACATGTCGTTCTGGAATAGCGATGGTAGCGCCTTGCTGATCGCTAATTTAGACGGCAAAGTGCTCGAACGCATCGACATCAGCCGCAATGCTGATGGCGCCATCACCCAGGCTAGTTTCAATCGCTCGGCCAGTCTTGGCGTTGGCAAAAATCTAGCCGTGACAGCGGAGGTCAAGATGTACCTGGGACAGAATGCGCACGGCAACGCCATGCTCGGCACGATTACTGGCGACTATAGCAATGCCGACTTCGGCGATCTCACCCCTGCCGGTAAATGTCGAGAGAACGGCTGCAGCGGCGGCTCCGACGGCAATATGGGAGGTCGCGTCAACAACGTGATTATTTGTCCCATCTCTTCTTCCAACGATCGCGCCTATATCACGATGGGAGGCGGCGGGCTCTTGGTTGCCGACACGACGACCACACCGATGACCATTGTTGGCGAATACGGACAGCAAGTGATTAACGGTGCCGGTTGTGGCGGCGTTCAAGTAGGCAATCACATGTGGCTCAATGCCGGCGTATCTGCCTCAGACGCCGGTAACGTGCATTCAACCTTCACCATCTATACGCTTAACGATGACGCATTCCATACCGTTCAGGCAGAAAACACTCCCTTGCCGGTAACAGTCTACAAAGACTCTGATGCCAACGATGGCCATGCGGCCAACACTGCTACCATTGGCAACCTGGATGGCGACCCGTCTCCAAACCTGACCGGACAGCTTCCTGGGACAAGCACCCGTCGCGATAGCCACGGTATGACACGGACGTTGTCCAGTAACCACGTGCATACCGTAGATCGCATCCAGAACCTCGTTGAGGCGATCGATACCCAAACCCTGGCCAGAACCACCTATGACTTGACCTCGACCAACGGCCTGGGCAATGGCGTAGGACCGTGCGATGCCGCATCTGTCACCTACGAAAATGGTTCGACGGGCGACCCTTCCCTGCCTTCTAACGATGCCGCGCCTGACCTGATGGAAACCACGCCCGATGGCAAATACCTCGCGGTGGCCCTGCGTGGGCCCATACCTGTTTCCGTCACCCATGCTGCGCAGGGAAGTTGTCCCGGTGTTGGCATCATTCGACTTCTAGCGGGTGGAAAAAGTGGAAAACTCGCCACCGTACTGCGTACGACCAATACGGTTGACGACACACCTGTCAGCGCACCAGGCGGTTACCCTTATGCAGGCGCCGAACACAGTGATATTCATGGGGCCTCGGTGCGCACCCGCGTAGAAGACATGAGGTAGGTACGCCAAAGGGGGCGGACTAAGACAAATACCCGCCCCCTTTCGTACGAATCGGTATCTCAGGTGCTAAAAAGGTTGATCAGCCGTCATTGCTTGCTCGCATAAGCAAGAACTTCAATTCTTGAAAGTCTGAGATGAACAAAAAAAATCACCGATTCGCAAAGGCTGTCAACTTGAGTGGATTCTTGTCTTTGCAGCATGGTCTTGTATCATCCTAGAATGCGGAACATACTCCAAAGATTCCGTATTTTCTGACAAGCCATATTCAGCAGCCAGTTATTGAGGAAGGTTGACATCCGATGCCTAGTCCAAAGAAGCTCAAAGCCATACCCATCAGAACAGCGACGCAATCGTTATCAGAGACCGATCTCACCAGCCTGTCTTCACGACAGGGGCTGATCCAACTCCTCAAATCCAAAAACATCGATATCAAGCGTGCGTTACGAATCCTTCGTTATGAATCACAATTACGACAATTGCAAATCGAATTGGTCAAGTTACAGCGCGATGTCCAACTGAGCGGACGCCGGGTTGCGATTATTTTTGAAGGCCGTGATGCGGCCGGAAAAGGTGGGGCTATTCGACGATTTACCGAACACCTGAACCCGCGCTCCATGAAAGTGGTGGCCCTGCCGAAACCCACCGAAGTGGAAAAAGGCCAATGGTACTTCCAGCGCTACGCGAACAATCTTCCAAATCCAGGTGAAATCGCTTTCTTCGACCGAAGCTGGTATAACCGGGCTGTTGTCGAACCCGTCATGCAATTTTGCACGCAAAGTCAGTATGAGATCTTCATGCAGCAGGTTCCGGAATTCGAACATATGCTCTATGAGGACAACATCGAGCTCATCAAATTTTGGTTCTCCATATCGAAAGACGAACAGGAACGGCGGTTCAAGCGGCGTGTCACCAACCCCTTAAAACAATGGAAAATCAGCCCTGTTGACGATAAGGCCCAAGGGCATTGGGATCTCTATACCATGTACAAGAAAGAAATGTTCAGCAAGACCCACACCTCGTATTCCCCTTGGATCATCGTAAAAGCCAACAACAAATTGAAAGCAAGGCTGGAAGCGATTCGCCACGTCTTGAATACCCTCCCTTACAAGGGGAAAAGTGAGACGAAGATGAACCTCCACCCCGACCCCAGCATCGTGTTACGATTTCATCGGAAGAGCAAGGTCATTGATTAGGAATGTATAATCGGACAACTATTCAATAAATCCAGGATATCGCAGGATTTCGTCCTCCCCTACCCACTCCATATCATTCGGTCTGAATCGCTCAATGATTTCTCATTTCTGCAGCACCGGATACCCAAGCGTATAAATCCATTTGTCATCTTTTTGGGCATTCTTCGGAGCTAACTCTTTGGCAGGGGTATGGCACGGCACGCAATCGATTTTATAATTGGTTGAGGCCGTCTTTTCAGGATCGTCCGCATTAAAGAACGACCAGCCCCATCCATCTCCCCATAAGCTGGATGACTGAAAGCGTCCTTCGGTATCTCTCACCAGCACAAACCAGCCTTTGATCGTCGTTGCGTGACCCACAGCCGGCCCCGTGGTCATCGACATCGTTTCCGCGTGTAATAGCTCTTTGACGAGGACCGCTCCATCTGGAAACCTGCCCTTCTTTTGATAATACTGAATCGTTTCGGGCTGCGTGTACACCACATGATGTTCCTGGATTCCCGGCTTCCCCTCCACCTTGGCATGAGACCAGGTGCCGAGGGCCGGCCACAAGGTGTAATCGTCGGGGACGCGAATGTTTCCGGTTTGTCCATCCACATTGGGGGCGAACCCTGTTTTCTTTTCTGCCACAGCCACTCCTACGACGCTCAGACCCACCAGAGCCAAAACAGCACAGACAATCGTTGCACGATTCATCATGATTCTCCTACCCTTTTAACAGTTTATGTGATGATCAGAACCGGCCTGGAATTGAGCAGAGATCTTAACATATTCCACGATGGAGTCCAGATCATCGTCCGCACTCCATACAACTCGTAAAAATTGAGCAGGCTCGGTTCCCACTTTTCTCAAAAAAGCCCGATCTTCTTTACATGAATACATAATTTCCGGAGACATTTCGCCCCGTAATTTAGCATGCGCTTTCGCCATAATCCGAGGAAGCCAGGGGAATCCACCGATTTCCGCAGTTGGCACTGGCAACTCCTCCGGTGTGATGACACGAGTCGACCGGCAACCTTGCTGTTCGTAGAGGAAATACTCGGCTCGCACTTCGGTGATGCGAAGTGCGGTTTCAAAGGACGGCTCCCCATAGACATACCAATCTTCCAAGAAGTCATAGATTTCTTGCGTTGATGTCCCGATAGAGACTAAGAACGAAACATCCTCCTGATTCAAAAAAGAATCGGCCTTTCGTTCTCCGGCAAGGTATTGCTCCAACCCCCGCCTGGTCAAATCTTCGAATTGAGTGGCCCAACTGGGGCGCGTGACACGGGGCAAAAACACATTGCGGGGACGTCCTTTTCGATTCACATCAGTTCGACTAATCAGGGACCCTTTTGGGGTTGTGAACGCTTTTGACATAGCCATGACACACTCCTTGTTCATTAAAAACACCAATCGAATGTAAACAGATCAGTCTAGCATGAGTTCATTAGTCATCCCAGCATTCATTTCGTTACACATCGCATTCATGCAGGAAAAATTCTTGACGATGTTGCCATTCTACGATCTGTTTAGTACATTCAAAAAAATTCTTCTGACTGGATCGTAAACGATCTCTTGGAGACACATCTGTTTAGACAGGGCACTGCCATGCCACGACATTCAAAACGAGAGCAACTCATCCAAACCGCACTGAATCTATTCACGAAATACGGGATTCATGCCACAGGAATCGATACGATCGTGGAAAAGGCCGGAGTCACGAAGAAAACCCTGTATGCGCATTTTCGATCGAAGGAAGAACTCATCCTCGCCGTACTGCGTCATTATGACGGAAAGGCTCGAAATGATTTTATGCGAGCAGTCGAGAGTGGAGGAAAGTCACCGCGAACGAAGCTACTGGCTATCTTTGATGCGGCGCAACTCTGGTTTCAGCAAAAGCACTTTTACGGATGTCTCTTCATCAATACGATTGGAGAGTATTCAGAAAACGACACTCCCATCCGCCACATCTGCCAGGAATACAAGAAACTGGTCAAAGGGTACATCCAAGAGCTCTGTCAAAAGGCAGGAGCCAGCAATCCACAAGCCTTAGCTGAGGAACTCGCCATACTCCTCGAAGGCGCGACCGTGACGGCTCAAGTCTCACAAAACCCTAAAGCCGCTCAGATTGCCAAACGTGCAGCCAAGACTCTGATTGACCAGGCGATTTCGCCATGCTCCCCATAACGTGAGCCTGGGATATACGTCCGAGCTTCCCCCTCGCGTACTACCGCCGGTGGTCCAAGCAAAACCAGACTTTGCACTACAAATTCATGCCCTCTCGTCCATTCGTCCCTCGTGTAATTCATAAGCGCAGTGGTCAATCAGACAGATAGAGACTTCCCTGATTGAGAAGATCGACCAATAATTGCAGGTGGGGGACAGAATGCAGGTATTTGCGAGGATTAATCATGAGCTCGGCGCACAAGGCCTGAACGAGCTCGGACTGGCTTTTCGGACAAGGGTAACAATGACCATCGACGAACAACCTTAATTCCCCCCCCTGCTCTTGAAAAGCAAACCGCGATCCTTCATTGCGAACCAAGCGACCACCCGTAGAGATATGCGCTTGTAACCCTTCAATCCGATAAATCGGCGTCGTGGGTTCTTCTTCTGGATATTTGGGAGCCGTGATAAACCGGCCAAACCACTCGGCGAGCAATGTCTTGTCTTTGGCATAGTCTGTCACGATTCGATGGACAGCCTCCAAAGCTTCCGGCGTCAAGCTTCCGGGGCAAGCCTGAGGAACGAGACCCGGGTCTGAATATCGCTTCTCCTCGCTGAGTGCATCAGCCACATAGTCGGCAAACCCCCGGAGAATTTCGCCGTGGGATGGAGCGCGAAAACCGACCGAGCAGGTCATACAGTCATTCCCCACGGCAACGCCATGATGACCGATACAGGGAGGGACATACAGCATGTCGCCAGGTCCTACAATCCAACTGCACTCCGGCTCCCAATCGGTCAGGATCAACACCGGCGTATCAGGACGACGAGGTGAATTCGCGTCAAATCGGCCACCAATCTCCCATCGCCTTCGCCCGCTTGCTTGCACTAAAAACACATCGTAGTTGTCGTAGTGCGGCCCTACCCCTCCCCCATCACTGGCATAACTGATCATCAGGTCATCGATACGCCAACTGGGAATAAAATGAAATCGTGCGAGAAATTGGGCAGCAGCAGGTACCCAATGATCCACGGCTTGCACCAACAAGGTCCAATGAGCTTCCGGCAATTCCCGGAAAGTCTCCTCGGTGAACGGTCCATGGGCCAGTTCCCATCGCTCACTCACGCCATCTTGAATCACCAGCCGAGACTCCACGAACTCTTCACAGGCCAATCCCGCCAGTTCATCGGCAGAGACAGGCAATTCCAGGTTTGGCAAGGCATTGCGAATCAACAACGGTTTCTTCTGCCAATACTCCTTCAGGAACGTTTCAAGAGAGATTTCACCTAGGGGCAACGAAGGCATTAGACGTTCTTCAGCATGTCAACATGTGGAACACCATGATCAAGATAGACATCTGATACTCGCACAAATCCATAACCCTGGTAGAATTTCCCAAGGTATTCTTGCGCAGAAATCTCAATCGGGACATTTCCCCAACAGTGCTGTATTTCGTTCAAAGCCCGACGCACGAGTTGATGACCGATTCCTCGTCTCCGCACCTCTTGCCGCACCACGACTCTCCCGAGCCTCGCATTCGAACTGTCGGGCCGAGGAGGCAAGAGCCGAGCGTACGCGATCAAAGAGCCAGCATCATCATATCCAGTCAAATGCCGGGTCTCAACATCACAATCGGACGGTTCGACTTCCGGATAGGCACATTGCTGTTCCACTACGAACACATCCACGCGCAAGCGAAAAATATCAAACACGGCCTCCTTCATCAGCTCCGAAAATCTGAATATCTCCCAATTAATATCGGGCATAGGGAAAACGTGGCTTCTACAGAAAAAGATGCAAATGAAGGCTACGGAGGTGATGGATTGTGCCTGGCTGATTGACATCCGTCAATCAAGGTACGCGAACAAAAGAGACCTGCGCCAAATCTCCTATTTAATTTTGGAAGTCTACGTTCCGAAAGACATATGTAGAGAAGTCCAAACAATAAACTATTCATTCTCAGGAGACCCCTCACCATGAGTCCGTTAATCCCCAAAGCCGTTCGTGAATTCCTTAAAGACGTTAAGCGGGCCTCTCATAAAGAGAAGAAGAGCATGGTCATGAGCATTAAGAAGGCTCAGGACATCGCCGAAACACTTGAAGGAAAATTTGACGCTCGCCAGATCTCTCACAATTAACACCAATTTTCCCCATGACCATAACGGCCAATGGCAGAAGGGAAGCCCCTTGCTCATCAAGCCCTGCCATTCTTGCCTCGTGCCGTCCTGAACGCTCTGAGCAGCCCCAAGCCGCGATCAGTATGCTCAACAACGTGTAAAGCCGAACCTTCATTAATGGTCGGCATAGATTCTTGATTCGAGCCAGGGTACAATCATCAATCAGAACGAACGCCCTGTCACTGACATTTCCCTCATGACAACAGATCGGCTTCTCCTCCTCATTGACGCTCATGTACATCTTTATGACTGCTATGACCTTCCGATTTTCCTTGAGTCGGCCTTGAAGAATTGTCGTGCGCAAACTGATACTTTACGCCACAATGGTCCAATACTCGGAATTCTTCTCCTCACTGAAATATCCTGCGATCATTGGTTTCAACGATTGCGGGCATTCGCCGAAGAAAACCGGACGCTCACTCACCACTCAGGAAAGACGTGGAGTTTTCATCGAACAGAAGAAGAAGTCACCATTCTGGCGAACTCATCCCAAGGAGAACGAATCTTATTCGTGGCTGGCCGACAAATGGCGACACGAGAAAAGTTTGAAGTCTTGGCGCTTATAACGAAGGAATCGTTCCAGGATGGCATGAGTCTTCACGAGTCCATCGACCGCGTGAAAAAGAGCGGAGGGATTCCCGTCATTCCTTGGGCTTTCGGAAAATGGTGGGGTGCACGAGGTAAGCTTTTGAATGAATTCATGCAATCTTCGGCAATGACCAATGTGTATGTGGGTGACAATGGCAGCCGTCCCGGCTTTCTCCCGTATCCACCTCAATTTACGCTTGCCTGCGAACAGGGCATTCGCATCCTTCCCGGCAGTGATCCCCTTCCAATCCATTCTGAAAGCTCTAAGCCATGCAGCGTTGGCCTATCGTTGTTCGCGGAATTAGACGAGCAAAAACCTGGAGCGACCCTCAAACGATTGCTTCAAGAGGCCAACACACCCATCAGCCCATATTTTCAGCATGAATCGTGTTACAGATTTTTCAAGAATCAAGTAGCCTTGAGGATGCAGAAGTCTCGTGCGACTTAGAGGAAAAAGGAATGACTAGTCGGTTTTTGGGGAAGATCGGTACAAGGACGAGGCAAGCCCTACCATCGATAAGCCATAGATCAGCCATTTGGAAGGATCGAAATTATACCACTTCAGACCATTGCGATAATCACTCGGATACATGTGATGGTAGTTATGGTAGCCCTCTCCAAACGTCACGAGTGAAATCAGCCAACTATCTCGACTAGAATCGGATTTGCCGTGGGGTTGATTTCCCCATAGATGACAGACGGAATTAATACAAAATGTCGAGTTCAGCACGAAAAACATTCGCCCGACGCCAGCCAACAGAAAACAGCTTACGCCTCCCATCCACCCATTGACCGCCAATCCCACGAGAAACGGTAAGAGTAGACCGGATAAGACAATGGGAACATAGTACCGATGCTGCCACATGACCACGCGATCCTTCACCAGGCGTGCTGGAAATGGCCGGT